>JBJXFL010000239.1:0-17641 GCA_046155405.1 Bryobacteraceae bacterium
GTGCCAGTGGTGGAATCTGGTGTGCGCATTGCGGCCCGCCTGCGCCCGGACCCGGACCTTCCTGTGGATGGCCCTCTGCCTGGCGGGATTCTCCACCCGCAAAGATCTGCTGGGCGTCACCGGCATTGTACTCCAGCACTCCCGCGACCATCGACGGGCCGATCGCCTCTTGTATTGGCGACATGAGTCCGCCCGAATTCACGTCTGCCCCATCGTTAAATAGTAGTTTCACAAGTGGCAAACTCTTCTTCGCTGCGGCGCCGAGGGGAGTTAGGCCAAGATCGGGAACTTTGAAGTTCACGTCGGCACCCGTTGAAATCAATTCCTTCGCCACAGCAACTCGACGCGCAAGGGCCGCGATAGCGAGAGGGCAGCGGCCGTGCCCCCAATCAGCGCCGGATTACTGACGAGTAAAGACTGGACCTTCGGAAGGTTCCCGTCCACTACGGACTTTACGGACTCTTGCTCCCGGTTAACTCGCTGTCGGCCAACCAGAGTGCCCATGCCAAAACACCCAAAGTACAGGGCTAAGACGCGCAATACGGGACTATTGATGCTGAGAAACTACGGCCGCAGCGCGTTCCACTTCTTCGCCAAGTCAAAGCCCGCCGACCTCTCCCACGACCCATACATCGGATTCGGCAATACAAACCACTTCGTCCCCCACATCGGCTCGTGGAACTTCTGTAACTTCGCCCGCTCATCCATCGTGTCTGGCGCCGAAGTGAAGTCGTTGAAATCATCGCCGATCAGCAATAAAATCCGGTACTTCTCCGCCACGGCGCGTCGCCGGTCCGTCTTATTGCCGCCTGATGTCCTGCATAGCAATCGGCTGGGCGTATAGGGAATGCGCAAGTTTCTCAACACTCTCACCGTCGGATCGTCGGCGTCCGCCGGATTGCATACTCGGTTGGTGATATAGTGCGGCGCCACACCCTTCAATTGCGCCGCATGCAGAAATTCGACCGCGCCCGGAACCGCCCCGGCCCGAGCCTCCTTCACCCAAGCCGTCCAGTTCTCATCCGTGAAGGACTGTCCCGTCTTGATCAATTGCACTTGGGCTGACGAGTTATCGAGCACCGTCTCATCGAGGTCCAAAATTACCGCCGCCGGCAGCGCACGAATGTCGTTCGTCTGTTCATATGCGGCCGTCCAGTGCGGGTCTGCCAACGCCACCGACAAAGCCACCCCCGCCGCCCGGTATGTCTGCGTCGCCACCGCCGCATACTCGGCCGAAGTCTGGACCCACAGCGTGGCGTTGAGATTCTGATCCGGTTTCGCCGCCGGCTGCGTCATGATCGGCAAAACGGCTGCAAAAGTAGTAAGCGCGAACCGAAGCATATGCGGAAGGATACCAAAACGAAAGCGAGGACCGAATGGCCCCCGCTTGATCGAAACTTGCGGTTAAAGCACTTAGATCTTCTTCACCGGAGCGGATTTCGCGTTCATTTTGAACATCTTCTCCATCTCCGCCATCGGCAGCGAAACAGTCAGCGTCGTCGTCTTGGCGTCCGTGGTCAGCTTCATGGCATCCAGGGCGTCCGCGAAGGCCTTGACTTCCGGCTTTTCCCGGTTCATCTGAACCATCGTCGAAAGGAACCGGACGACATCTGCGATGCTCGTCGCGTCCTTCTCGGTCCGCGATATCGTCTCCGCTGTCAACTCCATCAACTCGGCTCCGAACCGGATGCCCATCGCCGCCTGCTCAATTCCCTTGAACGCATCGCCGCCCATCATCCCCGACGGCCCTTCCTTGCCGCCCGGCAACGCCTGAGAGAACTCGGCGACCGGAATTGAAGTTACCATCCAGATATCATTGGCCCGGCTCAAGCTTTGTACTTTTGAGTAGGTAGCGGCGGTAAGCGCCGGCCCCGCGCCGGCGCGGCGTTTCAATGCCGCCCGCACGACTTCCTTGTTTCCCGCAAGCGCCAGCGTGCCGTCTATGATCGCAAAGCCCATATCCTCTTTCGCCTCGGGCTTCATATAGAAATCAATCCCGCCAAGATTCTCCGCGGGCACAATACCGGCCACTTTCAAGAATCCGTTGATCCGCCCCGTGTCGAACACGCCGCGCACGAGAATCAGCGCCGGTGGATTTTTCGTATTCGCGTCCGGCGTCGCCAGGATCACTTCGCGCAGGTCTCGCCGCGGATCGAATCCCGTCATCGCCACAAACTTGGCGAATTCACCGTCCTTGGTGTCCAACTGTTCCATCAGCTTGCGCCCCAGGAATGAGTCGCGGGCGCGCTCGACGTCCATCCCGGCCACCATCCGCGCCTCCGGCATTACCAGATTGAGAAGTGCCGAGTCGGCGCCAAAGACGGCCGAGGCGGAGAGTAATAGAGACAGCAATGAGGGCTGCAAGCGCATGATTTTGTTTGAACTCCTTCGATTCTAGAAACGCTGCCGCTAGCGGAAGTGTTCCAAGCATTTACGCGTAATTTTCAGTCGCGGGGAATCGGAACCTGCTCAATGATCTCAATTCCATACCCCTCCAGGCCCAATACCTTACGCGGATTGTTGGTCAAAAGCCGGATCCGATGCAGCCCGAGATCGGCCAGAATCTGAGATCCGATGCCGGCTTCGTGCATTACTTGCGTGCCATCGGCGGTCGAAGTCACCTGCGGGCCCCGCGTCCGCGGCAGAATTAGCGTGGTCCCATCCGGCTGCGGCACATAACGCACCCCATCGGAGTTTTGGTGCAGATACACCAGGACACCTGTGCCCTCCCGGGCAATCGCGGCCAGTGACCGCTCCACCAGGTCCGCTCCATCGTGGTCGATCGAACCGAACAGGTTCCCATACGTGCAGTGCGCATGCATGCGGACGAGCACATTTTGCGCCTTCGAAAGATCCCCCAGCACGAGCGCCGAATGAATCAGCGGCTGAATCGGCGAGTGATAGGTAATCAGGTGAAACTCCCCGTGGCGGGTTCGGATGGTCCCCTCGCCCTTGCGCAAAACGAACCGCTCGTTCCGCAGCCGATGGCGAATCAATTGCGCTACCGATAGCATCTTGATTTCGTGCCGCTGCGCGAATTCCTGCAACTCAGGTACCCGCGCCATGGTGCCGTCCTTGTTCATGACCTCGCAGATCACGCCACCCGGTCCCAATCCGGCCAACCGCGCCAGATCCACCGCCGCTTCCGTCTGCCCCGCGCGTACTAGCACGCCGCCCTCCTTGGCCCGCAGCGGGAACATGTGACCCGGACGCGCCAGGTCCGATGGCTTCGCGCCCGGCCGCATCGCTACCTGAATCGTCAGCGCCCGGTCGGCCGCCGAAATACCCGTCGTGACGCCAACGGCGGCGTCCACCGATTCGGTAAACGCAGTCCCAAAACGCGACGTATTGTTCGGCGACATCAGCGGCAGATTGAGTTCGTCGCACTTCTCCGAGCTCATCGCCAGACAGATCAGCCCGCGGCCGTGCACGGCCATGAAATTGATGGTTTCCGGCGTGATCCTGTCGGCGGCGATCGTCAGGTCCCCCTCGTTTTCACGGTCTTCGTCGTCGACTACCACCAACATCTTGCCGTCGCGGAAATCGGCGATCGCCTCCTCGACGCTCGAGAAAGGGGAAGCGGGGAGGGGCATTCGACTATCCCTTGCGGCGTGCTTCGTAGACCGCGAAGCGGTCGCGGTAATCGCTGAATCCCTTGCGTCCCATAAGGCCGAACGTGAACTTCTTGCCCAACTCAACGCCTTCCTGATCGAAAGCGTTGATGTTCAGCAGCTCACCCGCGAACGCCGTCTCAAATTCCATCAATTGGAAGAACGCGCCCAGGTGCTCTTCGTCCAGCCGATCCAGCGTAAAGCGGCAATTTGGACGTTGGTTCTCCGTCAACGCCGCCTCGGTCGAACGCCGCTCGACGTCGAGCAGTTTAGCCATCGACTGACCGCACAAGTAGTCGAATCCTTCCAAGCCCGGCTTGGCCTTGGGAATCGCACCCTTGTCTTTCATTTTGGCCACCGTCCAGAAGCAGTAGACCTTGTCGTTCGGGCCCTCCATGTAGAGCTGTACCTGCGAGTGCTGATCGGTGGTGCCAAGCGCGGCCACAGGTGTCTGCCCAGTGTTGACGATTTTTCCTTTACGGTTTTTCGCCTTACCCAGCGACTCCGCCCAAAGCTGCCGGAACCAAAACGCCGTTCCCCAAAGGCGATTGGCATAGGGAAACGCCACCTGGATCGGTTTCTTCTTCCGGGTCATCAGCAGCCAATGCAGCACTGCGGCCCTCAGTGGCGTATTCAGGGTGAGGTCGTTCGACCATGCCAATTCGTTCATGGCCGCCGCCCCCTTCAGAAGCTTCTTAATGTCGATGCCAATGAGCGCGGCCGGAACAAGACCCACGGCCGACAACACGCTGAACCGGCCGCCGACGTTTTCGGGAATATGAAAAGTGGGATAGCCTTCCCGGGTCGCGAGAACCTTCAAATCGCCCCGGCCCTCGCTGGTCACCACCGCTATCCGCTGCGACGCGCTCTCTCCCGCGCCCGCCTCCAGCCATGCCTTAACGATCAGGAAGGTGGCAACGGTTTCCGCGGTCGCACCCGACTTGGCGATGACAACGGCGATGGTCTCCTTCGGATTCATCGAATCCAGTGCCAGTTGAATCAACTCCGGATCGACGTTGTCCAGAATTACCAGCCGCGGTTTTCCCGCCGCTTGCACGGGATGCGGTCCGTGAATCCCGCAGTCGAGCGCCCACGCACCCAGCGCGCTGCCGCCAATCCCGACTAAGCAGACAGTATCGTAAGTGCCTTTTACGCTCGCCGCGTAGGTTTGAATCTCTTTGACCACCGGGCCGCCATTTGGCAGATCCGGGAAGCCTACAGCCGTGGATTCGTGGAGTTTACGAAATCCGGCCAACGCTTCCAGGGCCTTCGGTCCGGCTCCCTCGATCTCTTCCTGGGTCAGGCCGTGAGCCTCGCCCACCATGTGCGCACGCAGATTGGTATCGTCGAAATGGATTGCCACTTCAGTTGTTCCTCAACTTTCAGATTACCGCGCGACGTCAGTCGCTGGCGATAGGGGTTGGGAACGTGTGCGAGATATGGTCTTGCCAAGTGAGGCTTTCTTCATCCACTAGCGCCCAGAGCAGACCCAAACCAACCGGCAAAACGCTGAAGAATGCGCCGAGAATCCGCATATGTAACTGCTGTTCCGTAGTGCGCCGGCCATCGAAGTCCACCAGTTGTAATCCCGCGAAACGCATACCCGGCGTCTCGCCTCGCACCGCCAGGAACACGCTGTGGTAAAGCAAACCTATCAGGATGATCCCCGCCCCCAGGATAGCCACGCTAACCGGATCGGCGAGTGCGGACGCCAGACCTTCACAGCCCCAATAAAGAATTCCCAGAAAAACCGTCATCATCACCGCAATCGCTCCCAGGTCGTAAAGAGCCGCAAACATCCGATGGCTTACCGACGCCACCGGATGCTCACAAAAAATCCGTGCGTCCACCGACGTCGCCAATTTCCGCGTCTGCGGACCAGCCAAGGGAACGAACTCCAGAACTCCTTGTTGCGGCAGGTAGGAAGCCGTAATTTGCCGCCGCTTTTGCGCGGCTGGCTTTTTCGCCGGACGCCGATCCGCCTCTAAGCCATCAATCGAAACGACTTTGCCAACTTCCCGCAGAGAAAACAACGACTGCTGTAACGAAGCGGCGTGCCGCGGAACGCGTCGCGGTTCGGGATCGGCTGGCTCGTCCATCACCGCCACCGCCGGCTCATGCGCTGCCGGCTGCAATGCCAGCGCTACGTTGCCATGAAAGGGGCTATGAAAAGCCGATTCGACGCGGCGGTCGTTTAACCGCGCCGCACATTTCGTGCAGCGGTGTTCGTCCTCGTTATTCCAGTAAGCGCAGCGGGAGCAGATCATGTGGTTGCCTCGGTTTCGAAGTCCGTGCTAGCGTTGCAGGGTTGAAAGAACTCTCCTCTTATCACCAGGTACAGGACCAATGGGCCAGCTTCTACCCTCTCAGTCACTTTACCACTATTCCTTTATTTTTCAAGCACTTTTGTCCTAACCCTGCGGGGTTTCTTCGTATGCCCCTGCCCACTTTATCGGGACCTTGGCTCGTTTTCTTTATGGTACTGGCAGAGGTATTGTCGGCTCAGATTATCCCGGGTCCTGCGCCAACCGCCGCCCAGCCAGTGTTGCCACAGGTAAAATTAGCGACCCGCACCGTAAGGCCCGACGCACCCGCCCCGGACGAAATCGTCACTTCCGCCGTGCTGCTCCAGGAGATGGAAGGACCGATTCGCAAGCTTCGCGTCGCCGCCAGCCCGGAGACGACGGAGATGCTGCTCACCGCCGACGAGATTGACTACAACGAACAAACCGGAGACGCCGAGGCGCGCGGCAACGTGACTTTCGAGAACTTTGAAAACGGTGAAAAGCTTGCGGCCACTCGCATGGAGTATAACTTGAAGGAAGAGATCGGAACATTCTATGAAATAAAGGGTTCCGCTCCGGCGAAAGTGGAATATCGACCGGGCCTTCTAATGACCACTAACCCCTTTATATTTCAAGGCCGTTGGGCACAGAAGATCAAGAATCGCTACATCCTATACGATGGCTTCGTCACGAACTGCAAGATCCCAAAACCCTGGTGGCGGCTGACCGGCCCGAAGTTTGACATTATCCCCGGTGATCGCGCCTTGGCATACAAGTCTTACTTTAAGGTTCGACGCGTACCTATTCTATACACACCAGTTTTCTACAAATCGCTTGAGGAAGAACCGCGTCGCAGCGGCTTCCTCACTCCCAATGCGGGTCGTAGCACCAGACTTGGGTGGATGTACGGTGCCGGGTACTTCTGGGCCATCAATCGGAGCTACGACGCCATGTACCGAGCGCGGCTTTTTACCGCCCGCGGTATGTCTCACGAGGTCGATTTTCGCGGCAAACCGCGCGCCGGGACCGAATTTGGATTCAGTCTGTACGGGGTGAAAGACCGTGGCCGTCTGCAGGACGACGGGACCCGTTTCCAGGAAGGTGGTTATCAATACAATATCTCCGCGAAGTCGGAAATAGGCAATGGATGGAGAGGATTCGCGAATATAAACTATTTGTCTTCATTTCTTTTCCGCCAAGCATTCACGCAAAGCTTTAACGAGGCAATCTTCTCGGAAGTAAACTCCATCGGGTACGTTTCGAAGTCCTGGTCCTCGTATTCCTTTCACGGAGTGATCTCCCGCCACCAGCTTTTTCAGGGCAGCCGGGAAGTGGATCAGATTGTAATTCGGAAACTTCCGAGCTTCGAATTCTTCGCCCGGGATCGTCAGATCGCCAAAAAAGTGCTTCCCGTGTGGTTTTCGATGGAGTCGAGCGCCGGGTTTTTCCGGCGCCGCCAGTTGCTGTTTGAAACCCGATCGTTCACGGAACGTTTGGACGCCGCACCAAGGCTTTCAACATCTATTGATTTCAGCGGTTTCCGGATACTTCCGTCTATAACATTTCATGGGACCGCCTATGGTTCGCGGCGCGATTCAGAGACTTTTCAGGTTTCCGGGCAAAACCTGGCAAGATTCGCGTCAGACATTCAACTTGACATTGTAACCCCGACATTGGAAAAGGTTTTTGATGCTCCAAAGTGGATGGGGGGCAAGTTGAAGCATGTCATCGAACCGCGACTGGCGTTCCGTCGGGTCGATGGCGTCAACCGCTTCCGTGAGACGCTCAGACTGGATGAAATAGACATCCTAAACAACACTTCCGAGGGCGAAATCGCGCTTATTAACCGCATTTTTGCCAAGCGGGGCGACCAGATTGAAGAGGTTTTGACGTGGCAGGTGTGGCAGCGCCGCTACTTCGACCCCACTTTTGGAGGTGCCGTGGTCGCCGGCCAGCGGAACGTTTTCGCCTCGACGATTGGCCTCACCGGTTATGCCTTCTTCAATGGACCGCGGAATTACTCGCCGGTTGTTTCCGCCCTGCGCTTGAAACCGATCCCTGGCGCGGCTGTCGAATGGCGCACGGATTACGACCCCCTCTTTCCCCGCGTTTCGAACTCATCGGTAACCGCCGATTTCCGTCTGAAGGAAAAGTACAGTGGGGCAGTCGGGCACAATCAGGTGCGCGGTGCCCCCGGCCTCTCCCCGAATGCCAACCAGCTTTTGGCCCGAGTGGGTTACGGCGTGGAGGGAAAACCGGGATGGCGCTCCGGTTTCAACGCCGTTTACGATTACCGGATCAACACATTGCAATATGCGACGACGGAAATCAGCTACACCTCCGATTGCTGTGGGCTAGCCTTCCAGCACCGGCATTTCAGTTTCGGCACGCGCAACGAGAA
Organism: Bryobacteraceae bacterium; assembly: GCA_046155405.1. Taxonomy (GTDB): domain Bacteria; phylum Acidobacteriota; class Terriglobia; order Bryobacterales; family Bryobacteraceae. The sequence goes on from JBJXFL010000239.1 coordinate 8,298, forward strand.
TCAGTTTTTGGTATCGTTCTCGGTGGCGAACATCGGCAGCTTTGGAACGCTCCGAAAGCAGGAGCGGCTGTTCTAGTTCGAATCACAAACAGGAGATGCACATGTTATCGCGTAGAGGATTTGTGGGGATGCTGGGTGCGGGATCGCTGGCGGTAGAAGCTGCCGGGGAAAAGTTTCGGGTCTACATCGGAACCTACACGCGGGGTGAAAGCAAGGGAATTTACAGTTTCGCGCTCGATACGGCGGCCGGCGTTTTGACTCCGGAAGGGCTAGCCGGTGAGACGCAAAACCCGTCCTTCCTGGCCATACATCCGTCGGGCAACTACCTTTACGCCTGCGGTGAATTGGACAAGTTTAATAACGAGGCGAGCGGCGCGCTGACGGCGTTCAAGATCGACGCCGCGACGGGCAAGCTGGAAAAGCTGAACGAGGTCGCCGCCGGGGGTACGTCTACCTGCCATGTGAATATCAGCCGGAATGGCAAGTACGCCGTTCTGGCGAACTACGGATCGGGCAGTTGCGCGGCGTTCGCGATCGAGGCCGACGGAAAGCTCGGGGAGCGAACGGCTTTCCACCAGCACACGGGATCCAGCGTTGACCCGGGCCGCCAGAAGGGTCCGCACGCCCACTCGGTGAATCTGGACAAGCAGAATAAACACGTCATTGTAGCCGACCTCGGCCTGGACCAGGTGAAGGTGTACGACTTCAATGCGGCCACCGGCGCGATGACCCCGAACGAACCGGCCTTCGCGAGTGTGAAGCCAGGGTCCGGCCCGCGTCACTTCTCCTTCCACCCGTCGGGCAAGTACGCGTACGTTATCAATGAGATGACCTGCACGGTGACCGCCTTCAACTGGGATGCCAGGAAGGGAACGCTCACCGAAATCGAAACGGTGACGACACTGCCCGAACCGGTGAAGAAAGGCTATTCGACCGCTGAGGTTGTTGCCCATCCGAATGGCCGATTTGTGTACGGGTCCAACCGCGGGCACAACACGATCGCCGTATTTCAGGTGAACGCGGCGACCGGGAAGCTGACGACGGTCGAACACAAATCGACGCAGGGCGAGATCCCGCGCAACTTTGCGATCGATCCAACGGGCCGGTTTCTAATCGCGGCGAACCAGAATTCACACACCATCGTGCTGTTCCGGATTAACCAGAGGTCGGGCGCGCTGGAGCAGGTGGGCGCACCGGTGAAGGCGCCGTCGCCAGTGTGCGTGCGGTACGTGAAAATGCGGCGGGGGTAGGCCGAACTACTGCACGGCAACATGCAATCACCGCCAAGACTGCCCCGGCGGAAAGCGAATTTGCATCCAAACCTCGTCGCGCGATCCGCCGGTTTCGGCGCGTCGGGTATGGCCTCCGCGCGCATGGCGGCGCGCTCATTCACGATGTGCGAGCCGAACAAAAAGCGGTGACGGTGCCTCGGGGGAGATATTCGCCGGTAAGTAGGTGCGGCTACCGCACGACTCTTGGAGCTCGAAATAGTTCGTTGGGCGAAATGGGGAGGGGAAGCAGGAAATCGACGAAACATACTGCCATTTCCTCCCGGCTCTGCTCTCCCCACGTAACTGTCACGCGCGGATCGGGATTGCGGGGATTAACGGGGGAATTGTCGAAAACCGCGTCAATCAGCAGTCTCGTGCCGCGCGAGATGGGGACGGGCTTGGCGGGCCGGTAAACCAGTTGCCAATTGAAGTCGTAGCGGGGAACGTCGAGCAGCACGCGTTCAGTTTCGTCGGGCGCGACGGCGCGAACGCGCATGGATTTGCCGCGAAGATGCATGTGCGGCGCGAGAGCGTAGATCTCGGTATGGGTATTGACCTGGAACGACGCTTGTACCGGATGTGCCGGGGCGTTGGGCGGGATGGAAAAATCGCCTTGGGTGATGGAAAGCGAGTAATGGCGGACTCGCGGTTTCTCCTTTGCGAAGACGAGACCGACGCGGGTTTGATCCCGCGCCGCGCGGCCGTTGGCGGTGTAGTGAATCTGAAAAACCAGGTCGCTTCCGGCCGGGATGAGTTTGGCGTGACCCTCCGGCAAAATGTGCGGATCGGCTCCGGGGAGATACGCCGCCACCACTTCGTCGAGCGTCGACAACCCCTCCAGCGCCAGGCCCTTGGCGGTGAACAACTGGCCGGCCGGGTGAGCGCGGAGCCATACCGAACGCGGCGGGCGAACGAAGACGACGGCATGGTGGACATGGGCGCGGCTCGACGGGCGGACCTCAATGGATGTCGCCCAGCGGTCCGCGGTGAAGCCGGTGGGTACGATGATGTGTTGATAATCCATCTCGCCCTGGGCCGGCACTTCGAACGGCGCGGACATGCTGAGAGCCGCGTCCGGCGTGCCAATTCGCCAGCCATCGGTCCACTGCCGATTCGACTCGACGCGCAGGCCGGCGGGCGCGCCGCCATCCGCCCATTGACGAAGTGTGGAGATCTCCGCCGCCGTCAACCTCGGATCGTTCGCGAATGCGCCGGGGGCGGCGTTGGCAAACCATGGCGGCATGGTACGGCGTAGCACGGCGTCGCGAATGGCGCGGGCATATGGCCGGGCCTGTTCGTAAGTCTGCAGCGCCATCGGCGCGGCTTCGCCCGAACGATGGCAGGACTGGCAATGCTTTTCGAGAATGGGGAGAACGTCCCGATAAAATAGGGGCGTCGCGGCGAGCATTACGAACGACCGTCCGCGCATAGCTCCAGCGTAGCTGCATGTTAACGGTCAACTCTAGTAAAATATCTTGAGAGTTCGTTCCTCGATCCCCGTTGTGAGTCGATCTCATATTTTTCAGGAGTTACTGTCTACCATGCCCCCCAAAAAAATGAACGAAGCTGCAATTGCACCTCCCCCGGTTAGCGATGCTAGCGTCCCCGTCGTAAAGAAACCCCGGAAGAAAGAAGCTGTCGCTTCCGCGGTTGCGAAACCAGTCAAAACGGCGGTCCCCCGCCGGAAAGCCGTTGCGACTCCGACCGCGGAAACGGAGCTGGAAATGGATACGCGCGAGATCGAAGAACGCGCTTATCAATCCTGGCTGAAGCGCGGCTGCCCCATGGGCTCGCCCGAGGAAGACTGGTTCCGGGCCGAGCGGGAATTGATCGCCCGGTTCGCCAGTTCGTCCAAGTAGCTGTTGACGGGGCGCACTCAACCTGCGCCCCCACCGCCTTCGAGTGTTGATATCATCATGGCAAGATGCGGTTTGCCATTTGTCTTTTAATCGGAGGGGCGGCGTACGCGCAAGCGCCCGCGGATATTGAATTTTTCGACAAAGAAGTGCGGCCGCTGCTACGGAGTAATTGTCAAGGCTGCCATTCGGTCAATGTACTGAATAGCGGTCTGGCCCTGGATTCGCTCGACGCTCTAGTTAAGGGAGGCAATCGCGGCCCGGCGGCGGCCCCAGGGGATGCATCGAGCCTGATCCTCCAAGCCGTTCGCCACGAGGGCGGATTGAAAATGCCGCCGGATAAGAAACTGGCGCCGGAACAGGTGGCGAAGCTGGAAGACTGGGTGAAACGGGGGCTGCCGTCAACGCCCGATTTTGCCGCGGCCAAGCGCCGCAAGTCGACGCACTGGGCTTTTCAACCGGTGAAGCGGCCGTCGGCCGCCGGCATTGATGAGCTAATCCAGGCGAAGTTGAAAGAAAAGAATTTGACCGCGTCGCCCGAGGCCGACCGCGCGATGCTGGTCCGCCGTGTAAGTCTGGACCTGATCGGCCTGCCGCCGACGCCCGATGAGGTGAAGGCCTTCGTGAACGACAAGCACCCGGCGGCCTACGAGCGTCTGGTGGACAAACTGCTCGCCTCGCCCCACTACGGGGAACGGCAGGCTCGGCACTGGTTGGACCTTGCCCGCTTCGCCGATTCCGACGGCTACACCATCGACGCGCCGCGCGATATTTTCCCCTACCGCGACTGGGTGATCCAGGCATTGAACGACGACATGCCGTTCGACCGCTTTACGATCGAACAGTTCGCGGGCGACCTGCTGCCGAACGCAACCACCGATCAAATCATCGCCCCCGGTTTTCATCGCAACACGCCGTCGAACTACGAAGGCGGCATCGACTTTGAACAGTATCGAGTGGAAGCCGTGGCCGACCGCGTACAGACTTCGAGCGCCGTGTGGCTGGGCCTTACGGTTGGCTGCGCGCGGTGCCACGACCACAAGTTCGACCCGATTTCGCAGCGAGAGCACTTCCAGTTCTTCGCGTTCCTTAACAATGTCGACGAGGTGGACAGGGAAGCCGATCGCAAGTTCTTCAACAAGCCGTTCCTGGAGATGGGAACGCCGGAGGAGGTGGCATCATTAGCCAAGTGGGATGCCGATGTGCAGGACGTGGAGCTACGCATCCGTAAGCATCAGGAGTCGTTGACTCAGGATGCCGACAAAGATCCCATGCTGATAGAGCTTCGCAAGGAATTGACCACTCTGCGCAAGAAGAAACCGCAGGTGCAGCGGACACTGGTAATGCGCGACTTAGCCAAGCCGCGCGAACACTACATTCATCTCGGCGGCGACTTCACGCGAAAGGGTGGGGCCGTGCAGCCGGGCGTTCCGGCCATTTTCCCCCCAATGAAGAATCCCAACCCTGTACCGAACCGCGTGGACTTGGCGAAGTGGCTGGTGGACCCCGATAATCCATTGACGGCGCGCGTTACTATGAACCGCCTGTGGCAGCAGTATTTCGGCAAAGGCATTGTAGAAACGGAGAACGATTTTGGCGTGATGGGCGACCGGCCCACCCACCCCGAAGTACTCGACTGGATGGCATCGGAATTCATGGCCGGCGGCTGGAAGATGAAGCGGATGCACCGCACGCTCGTTATGAGTTCCACGTATCGCCAAGCGTCGACCTTGCGCCCAGACGCCGCCGCCGTGGACCCATATAATAAGCTGTTGGCGCGGCAAAACCGCCTGCGCCTGGATGCGGAAATCATTCGCGATTCGGCGCTGCTGGTCACCGGCTTGCTGAGCCATAAAGTGGGCGGACCCAGCGTCTACCCGCCCATTCCCAAAGGCGCAATCGATGTGACGCAAGTGAAGCGCGAATGGAAAGTTTCCGAAGGCGAGGACAAGTATCGCCGCGCCATGTACACATACTTCCAGCGCTCCGCCGCGCACCCCGGATTGATCACGTTCGACGCGCCGGACGGGACCGTCACCTGTACGCGCCGCGTGCGATCGAACACGCCGCTGCAAGCGTTGATTTTGTTGAACGACGATGCGTACTTCGAATTTGCCGATGTGTTGGCCAAACGCATTTTGGCCGATGGCGCGGCGCTCGACGATGCCGGAAAATTGACGTTGGCCTGGGACCACGCCTTGCAACGCGGGTTGAAACCGGTCGAAAGCAGACGCATGCTAGCGTTTCTGGCCGCGCAGCGCGACGCCCAGAAAGAGAAGAGCGAGCAAGCCGCCTGGACCGCCGTGGCGCGCGTGCTGTTAAATCTCGATGAGTTCATGACGCGGGAGTAACACCATGGAACCGGAAGATAAATTCTTACTGAAACGTACGCGGCGTCACCTGTTCCGCGAGTGTGGCTTCGGCATCGGCAAAGCGGCGCTCGCCAGCTTAATGGCCGATAATCTGCTTGCGCAGGTTAACTCGCGCCATCACGCGCCGAAAGTGGACCGCGTCATTTTCCTGTTCATGGCCGGCGCGCCGACGCAGTTGGAACTTTTCGACTATAAGCCGGAATTAGTGAAGTGGGACGGCAAAGTCACACCGGAATCGTTTCTGAAGGGCAAGCGGTTCGCGTTCATGGACACGTTCTCCAAGGAGCCGCCGAAGCTGCTGGGCACTCGCCGTACGTTTAAGCAGGCGGGCGGCAACGGCATGTGGTTCTCCGACCTGGTGCCGAATCTCGCCACCGTGGCCGACGACATCGCCATGATCCACGGCGTGTCCACGGAGAACTTTAATCACGGTCCGGCCAAGCTATTTGCGAACACTGGCTCGGCACGGACGGGACGGCCGTCCATAGGCTCCTGGGTGACGTATGGCATTGGCAACGAATCGAAGAATTTGCCCGGATATGTGGTGCTGCAGTCGGGTCCACGGGGTCCGCGCGGCGGGGCGGCGTTGTGGGGCAGCGGGTTCCTGCCGTCGTCCTATCAGGGCGTGCCGTTCCGCTCGGCGGGCGATCCGATTCTGGATCTGTCGAACCCGCCCGGCGTCGATTCCGAACAACAACGGCGGACCATTGAAGCCATTGGCGACTTGAACACGATGGAGCTGGAAGAGACGGGCGACACCGAAATTTCGACGCGCATCGCGCAGTACGAAATGGCGTATCGCATGCAAACGAGCGGGCCGGAATTGATCGACTTCAAACAGGAGTCGAAGGAGACGCTGGAGGCGTATGGCGCGGAGCCCGGTAAATCGTCGTATGCCAACAACTGCCTGCTAGCACGGCGTTTGGTGGAGCGCGGCGTGCGTTTCGTGCAGCTCTATCACGCCGATTGGGATCACCATGACGACCTGACCAAGCCGCTTGATCGCGTGTGCGGCGAAGTGGACAAGCCGACGGCGGCGCTAATCAAGGATTTGAAGCGGCGCGGATTATTGGACCGCACGCTCGTCATTTGGAGCGGCGAGTTCGGCCGCACCCCGATGGGCGAGGTGCGGGAGAAGGGCAAGATCGGACGCAACCATCACATCGATGCGTTCAGCCTATTCATGGCCGGCGGCGGGATAAAGGGCGGTACGGTGGTGGGCGGGACGGACGAATTCGGCTTCTCTTCGACCCAGGGGAAGATTGAGGTGCACGATATTCAGGCGACGGTACTGCACCTGTTGGGTATCGATCACATGAAGCTGACGTACCGCTTCCAGGGCCGCGATTTCCGGCTGACCGATGTGGCCGGGCATGTGGTGAAGCCGCTGCTGGCTTAGGCGGCTTTTTCGAAGTACTTGACGCTGGGTAGACCTTTGAAGTGCTTGTCCTGCGTCCAGAGGGTGGCGTCGTATTCCAGCGCGGTGGCGTATATCAGGCTGTCGGCGGTAGAGAGTTTGTGCTTAAGGGAAAGTTCAACGGCCATCAAAGCAATAGCTCGCGTAACTTCGACATAGATACTTTTACTTAACAACGCCACTACCGCCTTAGCGAACTCCTCGCCCTGTAGAACTCGAAATCGTTTGGTGACTTCGTACAGCACCAAGGCTGGGACAATCAAGGAATGATTTTCCTTCAGCATCTGTTTGAAGTGGAGAGCGTTAGGTCCCAGCGACAGGGCTTCAAGCCACGCGGAAGAATCCGCGACGTTCAAGAACGGTCCTCTTCGTCGCGATATCCACTCACATCCATGCCCTTCAGCGTTCCCATCATCTCTTCCACTGTTGGAACACGGAGGAGGCTCGCGGATCGCCCATGGCCGACCCACGTCACTTCATCGCCCTCCTTCAAACCGAGTTTCTCCCGAAGTTCCGTCGGAATCTCAACCTTGAAATCGGATGTCAGTTTGAACGTCATATTTCCACGGTAGCAGGGTGGCCGCAATTGGGGAAAGCCCGAATCACTTTTCCGTCAGCGCCGCCACGCCCGGCGGTTCAGAACTGTTTTTCATCGTCGTTCGGGACACGAACAATCTTGGCCGACTTCCCGGTCAAGATCCAATCGACCTTATCGCCTACTTTCAGTCCCAGGTGCTCCCGAAGGTCCTGGGGAATTTCGACTCTAAAGTCTAACGTCAGTTTATGTGTCATGACTTCACCTTAACAGGACGCCGGCTAAGGTGGAAAGCCGGAATCACTTCTCCGTCAAAGCCGCCACGCCCGGTAATTCCAGCCCCGATAGAAACTCAAGCGACGCCCCGCCGCCGGTCGAAACGTGCGTGATTTTATCGGAAACTCCAGCCGATTTAATGGCCTTCTCCGAGTCCCCGCCGCCCACCACGCTCACCGCGCCCGAATTTGCCACGGCCTTCGCCACCGCCACCGTGCCCGTATCAAACGGCTTCAGTTCGAACACGCCCATCGGCCCGTTCCAGATAATCGTCTTCGACTCCTTGATCACCGCTTCAAAAGCCGCGATCGTCGCCGGACCGATGTCCAGCGCCATCTTGCCATCGGGAATCGCGGTCACCACTTCGTTCGCCGCCTCGGCCTTGAACTCCTCCGCCACGATGTGATCGACCGGCAACATAAGCTTGCCGCCCAGCGAGTTCATCAACTCGACGGCTAGTGGAATTTTGTCGTCCTCCACCAGCGATTTACCGGTCGCTTCGCCACGCGCCTTCAGGAACGTATACGCCATTGCGCCGCCGATCAGCAGGCGGTCAACCACCTTCGCGAGATTCTGAATGACTTCAATTTTATCCGACACCTTCGCGCCGCCGAGAATCGCAATGCAAGGGCGGTCCGGATTCTTCGTGGCCTTGCCGAGCCACTGTAATTCCTTATCCATTAACAGACCGGCGGCGGCCTGCGGGACGAAGGAGATCATGCCGACGGTGGAAGCGTGGGCGCGGTGCGCGGTCCCGAAGGCGTCATTGACATACACATCGCACAACGCCGCAAGTTGTTTCGAAAACGCGGGATCGTTCGCCTCTTCTTCGGCATGGAAACGCAGATTTTCGAGCAGCAATACTTCGCCCGCGGCGGGCTTCATCGCGACCACTTCGCCGCCAATACAATCGGGCGCCATTCTGACGGGCTTGCCCAGCAACTCGGCCAATTTCACGGCTACCGGCCGCAGACTCATCTCCGCGTTGTGCCTGCCTTTCGGCCGGCCCAGATGACTGGCGAGGATCAGTCCGCAGCCGTGATCCAGGGCGTATTGAATCGATGGCAGGGCCGCGCGGATGCGCTTGTCGGAAGTGATTTCCCGGCCGCCGGGCGCAAACGGGACATTGAAGTCCACGCGCATGAAGACAGTCTTACCGTTGAGATCGAGATCGCGGATCGAAAGTTTAGCCATATTTTGTTAGGGGTTGAAACGAAAGGAGGGGTGAACTTTGATCGTATCATGTCTGCTTCGGTAGATACTTTCAGCGGAACGTTCGCGAGATTAGTAAATGCCGGCGCATCGTGGCATGAGCCCTTTGCTGCGCGCTCTAAACCATCCTACTCATACGGCACCCTAACCCCGGTTCAGACCTGTACGGATTGGAACCCTCCGCGCACCAAAACTTGACAAGCCTGCTATACTAAAGATGTAAGGCCCGTGCTGCCGGAGAATTTATCTCCCGCTCACGGGCCTTTTCCATTTCAACCAAGGAAAACGACATGAGTCCGTCCACCCAAAAGGCCGAAATCGCCCGCCGCAACGGCGCCCTCTCGCATGGGCCCGTCACCGAAGCTGGCAAAGCCCACTCCAGCCGCAACGCCATCACCCACGGCC
>JBJXFL010000249.1:0-24483 GCA_046155405.1 Bryobacteraceae bacterium
TTGACGATGGACGTCGGCGCGGTGACCGAGGCCGTCGACGTGAAAGCGGCGGCGACCTTTATCGACACGGAGACTGCCGCCGTCGGCCAAGTGGTATCGCAACGCCAGGTAACGGAGTTGCCCTTGAACGGGCGGAACTTCCTGCAGTTGTTGTTCCTCGGCAATGGCGCGGTGGAAACGAATGGAGAACAAGGGGCGATGCGGCAAGGCGCCGGCAACGCGATCAGCATCAATGGCGCGCGGCCGACGTCGAACAACTTCCTCCTCGACGGAACATCGAACACCGACACGGCGTTGGGCACGCCCAGCGCAATTCTGTCGGTTGACGCGATCCAGGAATTCAAGGAGCAGACGGCCACCTACTCGGCCGAATATGGTTTCAGCGCCAACCAGATCAATATCGTGAGCAAGACGGGAACGAACGACTTGCACGGCGCATTGTTCTGGTTCGGCCGTAACGATGCCTTTGACGCCAACGCGTATTTCAACAACCTATCGGCAACGCCGAAGAACAAACTGCGGCAGAACCAGTACGGATTCGTGGTCGGCGGACCGGCCTACATTCCCAAGCTTTACAACGGCCGCAACAAGACCTTCTGGCTCGCGAATTTTGAAGCGCAAAAGACACGCCGCGGTTTTGCCGACTTCCTCAACATTCCGACTCCGGACCAACTGGCCGGACGCTTCACCGGCGTCATCAACGACCCGCTAACCGGGCAGCCGTTTCCCGGCAATGTTGTGCCGCAGGCGCGATTCACGCGCCTGGCGAATCTGGCGCGCACGAAGTTTTTCCCCGCGCCGAACGCCAGTCTAGCTCTTGGAAACTACATTCGCAGCCGTTCCCTGCCCACCGAAACGGATCAGTACACGATCCGCGCCGACCAGCAGTTGGGCCGGTGGGGCACGTTCTTCGGACGCGTGACCAATACCGACTACACGAACACCATTGTCGGCAACACGACCGATATCGGCGACGTGTTCTTCGTGCAGAAGACCCGCAATTGGCAGGTATCGCATTCGGTGCCGATTTCTCCAAATCTCGTGAACCAGTTCCGCCTTGGCTTCGTCGAAGCGACGGCCAATCAGCACGGCGCCACCGCCGCGCAGGCCGATATCGAGCCGCTGCGGTTGACCGGCGTCTTCACAACGTTAAACGACGACCAGCGCACCTATCCCGCCGTCGGTTTCGGCGGGACGGGAACCGGGCTATCGGGCGGCGGCAGCGCGGTGAACGATTATCAGGCCAGCAATCAGCCGATGTGGGACATCACGAACGCTACGACGTGGGTGCGCGGCCAACATACGCTGAACTTCGGCTTCAACTTCCGCAAGTGGTCCTTGCAGCGGGATTTGGCCAACGATTTCCTGGGCCAGTTCACGTTCAGCGGATTCTTTACGGGCAACCAGACGCGCGAACATGCTATCGCCGATATGTTGCTGGGGTATTTCTCGGGCGCCAGCTCGTTCCAGCCGGCCGGCTTTAGCGTCGGCGACCGCTCGGGCAACCCGCGCGAGTTCAATATGCTCTACGCGGCGCCCTACGTTCAGGACGATTGGAAAGTCAATAAGCGGCTGACGCTAAACCTCGGCGTCCGCTGGGATTTCCGCACTATCCCGAATGAAACGAATGACCGGTTCGGATGGCGCGATCTTTCTAATCCCCGCGGCGGATTGCTGGTCGCCGACAAAACGCTGGTGGACAAAGGTATCGTCGGCGACGGCAGCTACTATAAATTTGCCGGCCGCCGGAATCCGAACGATGCGTCGAAGATGGTTTTCTCGCCGCGTATCGGGTTCGCCTACCGGCCATTCACGAATGACAAGACCGTTCTTCGCGGCGGGTTCGGCGTGTTCTTCGACTCGGCCGAAGGTCGCGAAATCGACGGCGCGTCGGATATCTATCCTTACGTGAGCCGCGGTAATTACATCCAGAGCCTCGGCCAGACCAATCTGCGAACGACCGATCAGATGTTCCCGAACTTCGCCGGGGGTGGCGCGGCGTCGCCGGAAGCCAATACTTTTCTGGCGGTCAGCATGTCGCCGGAACCGCGGAATCCATACATGTTGCAGTGGTCGTTGGGCGTCCAGCGGGCGCTGAGCGGCAACACCACTTTGGAGGTGAACTTCATCGGCAACAAAGGCACGCACCTCCTTATGCGCCGCAACATCGCGCAGGCGTTGCTGCCGCGCAATCCGGCGCAATGCGCGGCCGCGCCTACCACGGGCGATTGCCCGGTGCTGGCGCGCCGGCCTTTCGTCAATTTCGCCACCTACATCGATAGCGATTGGTCGGGTAACTCGAACTACAACTCGTTCAACACCCGCTTGGAGCATCGCACCGGCTCGATGATCTTGACCACCATCTACACCTGGGCGAAGAGCATCGATAACAAGTCGGCCGCGGCGGGCATCGGCAACGATGTGGCCGGCTGGCAGGGGTTTCTCGACAACAGCAACTTGCGCCGTGACCGCGGCCGGTCCGAGTTCAACGTCGATCACCGCATCGTGGCGAGCTTTGTCTACGAGCTGCCGGTCGGGAAAGGCCAGAAGTACATGACCAACGCTCCGGCCGCCGTCAACGCGGTCCTTGGAGGCTGGCAGGTGAACGGCATCGCGACGTTCCAGAGCGGCTTCCCCATGTCGATTACCGCGGCCGACGTGGGTGGTTTGAACGATACTTTTGGAACCAACCGGGCCGATGTCGCCGGCTCCATTAACCCCAGCGGCTTTAACAAGTCGATCGATAAGTACTTCCCGACGGAAGCGTTCAAGCAGCCCGCGGCGGGCTTCCTTGGCAACTCGGGCCGCGGCATCCTGAACGCCCCGGGCATAAATAACTGGGACACCGGATTGTTCAAAAACTTCCGTTTTGTCGAGAAGGCTTCGCTGCAATTCCGGTTCGAATCGTTTAATTCGTTCAACCACACGCAGTTTGGCGTGCCGGTGCGTAACGTGGCCGACACGCGCGTTGGGCGAGTGCTTGGAACGCGGCCCGCGCGCGTGAATCAATTCGGACTCAAGCTGCTTTGGTAGTCAAGGCGATCGCCCGCCGCCGGCCAATTGCCGGCGGCTGGCTCTCCGCTTTGGCGGCGGTATCATCGAACGTGCGGCGAGTATTATTGGCGGTCGTTTTATCGGCGGTCGCGCCGGCGCAGATCCCCACGCCGGACGCGATGCGCCAATTGGCGGCACGGGGCGATGCCGCCTTGGCAAGCGCCCGGTATGCGGACGCCGCCGCGGCGTATGAAGAGTTGAGAAAGCTCGATCCATCGTCGGCCGAAGTGCTCGCCCGGCTGGGTCTCATCTATTTTCAACAGGGGCGGTTCGCGCTCGCGGCGCCGGTTCTGCGGCAGGCGTTACGGTTGAAGCCGGCGTTGCCCAACACGGATGTCCTTTTGGCGATGTCGCTTTCCGAGACCGGGCGGCATGAAGCCGCGCTTGCCGGTTTGGAAAAAGGATTCCGCCGGAGCACGGACCCTGCGTTGCGTCGAATGAGCGGGCTTCACCTCCAACGATCCTATACGGCGTTGGGCCGGGATACGAAAGCGACGGAGGTGGCCCTAGACATGACGCGCCAGTTCGGAGACGACGCGGAGGTTCTCTACCACTCCAGCCGTTTGTTCGCGAACTACGCCTACCTGGCGATGCGAAAACTTACCGAGGTCGCGCCAAACTCAGTCTGGCGAATGCTCGCGGCCGGCGAAACGCATGAGAGCCAGGGGAATTACGAATTGGCCATCGCGAAGTATCGGGAGATTCTGGCGCTTGAGCCAAATCGGCCGGGAGTTCACTATCGCATTGGACGGACGCAGTTGACGCGAATGCCGGAGGCCGATGCCCAGGCCGAGGCGGTGCGCGCGTTTGAGCGGGAGATGCAAATCGATCCGTCGAACGCCAACGCGGCCTACGAGCTGGGCGAACTGTTTCGAAAGTCGGCAAATCTGGAGAAGTCGCGCGAGATGCTTACCGTCGCTCTCGACAACGATCCGGATTTTGACGAGGCGTTGATCGCAATGGGGCGCGCGCTGACCGGCCTGGGGAAACCCGATCAGGCGGTGACGCACCTGCGAAAGGCGATCGCGTTGAACAAATCGAGCGATGTGGCGTTTTTCCACCTTAGCCAGGCGTATCGCGCGATGGGGAATACGACGGAGCGGCAAAATGCGCTCGCGGAGTTCCGGCGGCTGCGGGCGCAGCGGGCCGGCCGGGAAACCGTGGTGCTGCAAGAGGTGACCAAGCAGGAGATCGATCCGGAGCGGTGAGTTTAGGTGCGGCTTGCCCTGGAACCCCGCCCACTTTCCCTACGTCTAAATCAATGAACCCCCTCCCGCCTAAGCTAAACTGGTAGCAGGCGCTTCCTGTCTATGTTTCCTAACGTCCTCGCGAAAATTTTCGGTACCAAGGCGGGCCGGGATATCAAAGCCCTCCAGCCCCTCAAAGAGGCCATTAACGCGCGCGAGCCGCACTACCAATCCTTATCCGACGCCGATCTCGCCGCCAAGACAGTCGAATTCAAACTCCAAATCGACCAAGGCGCCGCTGTGGACGACGTCCAGATCGAAGCCTTCGCCACTGTCCGCGAAGTGGGCCGACGCATTCTCAACATGCGGCACTACGATGTCCAGTTGATCGGCGGCATGGAACTTCACAAGGGCCGCATCGCCGAAATGAAAACCGGCGAAGGCAAAACCCTTGTCGCCACCCTTCCCGTCTATTTGAACGCCCTCGCCGGCAAAGGCGTCCACGTCGTCACCGTCAATGACTATCTCGCCAAACGCGATGCCGAATGGATGGGCCGCATCTACAAATTCCTCGGGCTGAACGTCGGCTGCATAACCCACGATATCAGCGACCGCGACCGCCGAGCCGCCTACGCCGCCGACATCACCTACGGCACCAACAACGAGTTCGGCTTCGATTACCTTCGCGACAACATGAAGTTCCGCCTGGAGGATTGTGTCCAACGCGGCCACTTTTTCGCGATCGTCGACGAGGTCGACAGCATTCTCATCGACGAAGCCCGCACCCCGCTCATCATCTCCGGTCCCAGCGAAGAGTCGACCGACAAATACTACCGCATCAACAAAATCATCCCGCGCCTGGTTCGCGGCGAAGTCATTGAAGGCAAGGAACCCGGCGAAAAGTACTTCACCGGCGACTACACCGTCGACGAAAAGCATCGCGCCGTTGCGCTCACTGAAGAGGGCGTGATGAAAATTGAGCGCCTCCTCGGTCTCGGTAATCTCTACGAAGCCCAAAACATCGAGTTCAACCATCACGTCCAACAGGCCCTGAAAGCCCACGTGATGTACACCCGCGACAAGGATTACGTCGTCCGGCCGGGCGATGAAGGCGAACTTGAAGTCATCATCGTCGACGAGTTCACCGGCCGCCTGATGCCCGGCAGGCGTTGGTCCGACGGTCTCCATCAGGCTATCGAAGCCAAGGAAAACGTCAAAATTCAGCGCGAGAATCAGACACTCGCGACGATCACGTTTCAGAACTACTTCCGCATGTACAAGAAGCTGGCCGGGATGACCGGTACAGCCGATACCGAAGCCGCCGAGTTCGGAAAAACTTACAAGCTCGACGTGACCCCCATTCCACCGAACCGCGTCGCCAAGCGCGAGGACTCGAACGATATCGTATATCGCACCGAGGAGGAAAAGTTCCGCAACGCCGCTAAAGAGATCAAGGAACGTAACGCCAAAGGGCAGCCCGTTCTCGTGGGTACCATCTCGGTTACCAAGAGCGAAAAACTCTCATCGATTCTCTCCAAAATGGGCGTCAAGCACGAAGTCTTGAACGCCAAGAATCACGAGCGCGAAGCCTATATCATCGCTCAGGCCGGACGCTACGCCGGCGTCACCGTGTCAACGAATATGGCCGGTCGCGGTACCGATATTCTGCTTGGCGGCAACCCGGACTTCCTCTCGCAGGAAGAATCCATTAAACGCGCTATCGCCGAATCGGTCCGCGAACAGGAAGCCGGCTTTGTCGCCGACGAACGTTTCTACTACTTCCAGCGAGGCGACAACAACTACCGCGTCCCGCTGGAAGCTTGGAACGAGATGCACCACCGGCATAAAACCGCCTGCGACGCCGAACGCGAGAAAGTCGTCTCGGTGGGCGGCCTCTGTATTGTCGGCACCGAGCGCCACGAATCCCGCCGCATCGATAACCAGCTTCGCGGCCGCTCCGGCCGCCAGGGCGACCCCGGCTCCTCCCGCTTCTTCCTCTCTCTCCAGGACGACCTTCTCCGCATCTTCGGCGGCGAGCGGATGCAGAACCTGATGCTCCGCCTCGGTATGGAGGAGGATGTACCCATCGATTCCGGCTTAATCACCAAGCGCATCGCTTCCGCCCAAAAGGCCGTCGAGGCCCAGAACTTCGCGAGCCGCAAACACGTCCTCGAATACGACGACGTTATGAATAAGCAGCGCGGCGCCGTTTATTCCATGCGCCGGAATCTGCTGGAGGGAACCGACCAGAAGGAGCGTATCTACGAGATGGCGAAGGGCATCATCGCCACCGTCGTCACCGAACGCATCCCCGAAAAAACCCACGCCGACGAGTGGGACATCACCGGTCTTGAAAGCGACATTCTCACTCGCTTCGGAGCCCAGCTTCGCCTGCACGAACTCCGCGGCGCGCCGTTCGATGAGTTGGAAGATTCAATCTTCGATCAGATCAAGCAAAAGTACGAAGACAAGGAAGCCCTCATCGGCTCGGAGTATCTCCGCGAAGCCGAACGCGTCATTATGTTGAACGTCATCGACAACCAGTGGAAAGACCACTTGCTGTCGATGGACCACCTGAAGGAGGGCATCGGCCTTCGCGGCTACGGCCAAAAAGATCCGCTTCTTGAGTACAAGAAGGAGTCGTTCACTCTCTTCCAGGACATGATGGATCGCATTGAAGATGAGACCATCCGCTACCTATTTTTTCTGCAGATCGCCGACGACAACACGCCCAATGTCCCCTTCGAAGCCGACTACGACGACGACGATGGCGGCCATCGGAACGGCGGCGGCGCCGCCGAACCCCTCCCCGATCCCCGCCCCGCCGACCGCTCCGCCGCCCGCGCATCCATCGACGACTTCACCCGCAACATTCAGAAGAAGAAGGAACGCGAACTCGCCGACCTGCAATTTTTAGGCGGAGAAGCGGCCGGACCTAAAGGCCCGGTGTTGGCGTCTAAGAAACCAGGCCGCAACGACCCGTGCTGGTGCGGGAGCGGCAAGAAATACAAAAAATGCCACGGTGTCACCGAGTAGTCTTCTTCCTTTTCTCCCTGTGCCTTCCGGCGGCGATCCTGCCGGAAGGCATGGAATCGCACTCCCGCAAAACGGTGACGGCGCTGAAGCCGGAGCCAGCCGCTGTCTGGAGCGAGTACGGTCTCCAGGAAGCCGAAAAAGCTGAATACGTCGGCGCCAAGGGCGGCTTTACCGTTTCCGCCTGGCGGCTGCCGGACGCGACCAACGCCCTCGCCGCCCTCCAACTTCTTCGCGGTGCCCGGCCCGCCGGCGCGACTATCGAACAGCGGGGCAATTACGTGCTCCAATTCGACGGGTATAAGCTCGAGGAGGAGACGATCAACCAGTTGATCCTCCATATGCCGCGTTTCGACAGTTCGTCGCTGCCCGCGCTCACCGGCTTCCTGCCCGCGCCAAACCGTCACGGCAACAGCGAGCGCTACATCCTGGGTCCGGCTTCGCTCGAAGCCTTCGTCCCCGGCATGTCGCCCTCCCTGGTCGCCTTCCACTTTGGAACGGAGGGCCAGTTGGCCCGCTACAAGGACCGGGACGGCGACGTAACACTGGTGCTGTTCAACTACCCCAATCCCCAAATCGCCCGAGAGCGTCTGGCCGCGTTCGAGGAGCAAAAGCGGTACGTCGTCCGCCGCTCCGGTCCCATTGTCAGCGTCGTCACCCAGACTCCCACGCCAGACGCCGCTGAGCGTATCCTGGCCATGGTCCGTTGGGAGGTCAACGTAACGTTGAACCAGCAAATGCCCGACCCGAAGGGCGACAACATCGGCGTGCTGTTCCTTAACGTTTCCAAGTTTTCGGGTTTCCTGATCGTCTTCGCGATACTCGCCGGCGGCCTTTTCGCCGGTTTTCGGACGTTGGGAAGACGATTTTCCGGTCAAAAGCCCGGAGAAGACACGGCTGTCATCAGCCTGCATATCGGCGAGGGCTAGAACACACAAAAGCTACTTCTGAATTGTCCGCCGGTGGAGCATAGCTCATGCTCGCGCGGCGGGGCCGGGCTACCTGGGCTTAGCGATTCGGCCCACTTGTTATGGCTGCTGTGCACCAAAACAGGGCCACGGTAGCCGTGAACATCTCCATTTGATATCGAATTGATTTCGAACCCACGGTAACCGGAGACGACGACCGATAAAACTTTTTACCAAGCTGTTTGGCAGTCGGCTTGTATTTGTATACCATTGCTTCGACCGCATGGTCATCCACGGATATCTGAGCGGGCTGCCGCGCCCGAAGCAAGTGGCGTACTTATTCCGAAACGTAGTTGGGGTTCCGGTCGTGGACCAAGAGGTGTTGCGCAAACGCACGGCTGAGTATCGCGGATGGGTCGAGACGTATGCTCGCAATCACAAGATTCCGATGGAGTGGGCAGAAAAAGGCGTCCGCAAGGAAGATCACGTCCTGCCATGGTTGCATCGGATGGAGCGGACCGGCGAATACGCTGTAGTGGACGAAATTCGGCTTTTTGGAGATGCAGGTCGCAATTGTAATCAGACATTCCGCAACGGTGTCTGGTGGGCCGGAACTGGCGTGTCGCCTTTACGAGCCTTGCGACGTGCGTCGGACCAGTCGGGAAAGGGAATCTGTGGTGGCTTTGTTGTTGACGTCGTGTTTGGCCACGCGATTTGTAGATCGGTTCCCTACGAGCGGTTCGACGCACATCGCTCGGTAACGCCGTGAGAGGGCAAGGCATCTCCGCCGTTTCAAATCACTGGAAGCGGATAACAAATTCAACGAGCAGATCATTTTGTAATGGGCCGCGATATTTGGCCCGGCCCGGGTCACACTGGCGCCCTGGCCAGATCACGCTGTTCTCCCCTTATAGGAAGAGGCTTCAAAGTGGCCCGGAGCGGTCAAGGGCGCGCCAATAGGCGCGGCGGAGCGGACCCTTGACGGCGAGGACCACTTTGAGAAGATTGGTAAGGGGGAAAACAGCGCGACAATTCCTGGGGCCGAAGTTGGTCTAGTTAACTGGAATTATCGCGATCCGTTACATCATTTGAAACGGTGAACCGCAGGATCGGAGCCAAATTCGACTCTCCAAAGTAAATTGCTTATCGAGGTAACATCACAATATGCAGGGAACAACGAACACGGTTGGATCGGAAATTCTGCGACGGGTTCAATGGCTGGTGAACGATTGCTCCACGGTTTGGCGAGTCAGGCTCCAGCAGTCAGAGTGGTTCATGACCTCCGAACGAGTTCATGGCATAGGCCGGGGTAATTTCATGATGGCTAATGCCTTAATGTCCGCGTTGAGTCTTCTGGCTAAAGTGCATGAATTTCTGGTCGCACCTGACAACATAGTGTCGGAGGCTCAAAAACGCGAAGCGAAGGCCCTGAAGTCTATGGTTCTCACGGGCCTGACGGACGATGACGTAATTCAGTCGTTCCAGAGGTATATTGACCGGCGTCTCAAAGACCCTAAGACCACCGATGCAGACAGGAAGACTATCGCCACCTTTGAGTCCAAAACGTTGAACCAGCATCTGGATAAGAATTGGCGTGATCTTAGGGTTGGAGACTGCGATGAAACGAAAGCCTTCAGCACCCTCATCGAGGCCCTGTACAGCGATGGCATCGACATTGGCATTCCTGACAAGAAAACTGCCGAGAAAGTTTGGGGTGAGTTTAGGAACAAGCTGGCTCACATAGCCCAACCGAATCAGACGGTTGAGGTTTGCGCCGTGGATGCAGGACATAACAGTTGTAATCCCGAAGCGGCTATTCGATCCACTGGAACGGCATTCAAGAGAGACCTCAATGGCTGGGCGTGCAATGTTGATCGTCTATGCCTCGACATCATAGAAATTACGAGATGGCTTGTGGTTAAGCTGGAAAGTCACACGGATTCCAACCGTTCAAGCGATATTCTCAAATGGCTACAGAGCCAAGGACGACGTTCGACAGAGACAACCGTTGGCGTGGGGGGCACAGTAACTTCTCATTCCTCAGTGACCTCTCTGACCGACATCAAGACATCTCTCCCTAATCCGCCGCCCCTGAGAACTGAGCCAAGGTGACCATGAGTGCGTTGGCCTGTGTAAATCTCCGCAAAAGCCGCAGCGCGGACCCGGCACATGGATCAAACAGCGTGTAGAGGACCGTGTCAATGAGAGGGTTTTCGGTTGGACCTGAGCTCCAGCGGTCCGATTGCTTGACGCTCGCCAGCGCCACCCTCGCCCGTCACTCCGTTATACTCGGACAAATCATTCCTTAGAATCCTCCATGAATCCGCTACCGGCGCCAGCGAAGAAACCGCTTGATAAGCCCCGCGAAGACTGGTTCTTCCGCCGTTCCGCATTCCCGCTAAGGGACGCCGCTCCCACCGAACTCGAAAGTTTCTGGGAGAACCAGAATGCCTTTCCCCGCGCCCTCGACGTCGAATGGCAAGAGGCCGGACCGACTAACTACTCCGGGCGCGTCACCTGCCTTGCCGTTCAACCCGGAGACACGAAGCGAATTTATGCCGGCTCCGGCGGCGGCGGACTCTGGACGTCGGCCGATCGCGGCGATACCTGGGAGTGTATCTGGCCCAAATATCTCAATCAGAACATCGGTGCCGTCGCCGTCTCGCCGCGGACGCCGCGCCTGCTCTATTGCGCTACCGGCGAAGGCAATCTCTCCTCCGGCACCTATCCCGGCAGCGGCGTCTTTTGCTCCCTTGACAGCGGTTTCACCTGGCGGCCTTTCCTATCCGCCCCCGGCGGCGGTGTTCTCTCCGCCGACGCTCGTCTCCGCAGTCCCCGCCGAATTACTGTCATCGCCTTCGGTCCCGGTGAAAAGGGACGCACGGCTCTGGCCCTCGGCTCGTCCACAAAGTCGGAAGCCCTCCACGCCGGAATCTTCATTGACCGAGGCGGCCCAGGCGTCCGATTTGTAGATTTCTGGGGCAATCGAAGTTATAACTGCTACGCGTTGGTTTTCCATCCCGCCACGGTTGGCCTTCTATATGCGGGCATCGAAACCGGCGGCACACAGAATGGGATCTGGCGGAGCGAGGACTCCGGTATTACTTGGCGGCAACTATCCGTCGCTAACGGCCTTCCGCCGGGAGATAATTGCGGCCGCATCGCCCTCGCCATTTGCCCTGCGGATCCGGACATACTCTACGCCATGATCGCCGGCCGTCGCGGTGGAGTTCTGGGTGTTTACCGCACCGAAGATAGTGGTGAAAAATGGGAGAGAACCATCAGTCCCGAACTTGCTTCCGAAACCCAGATGAGTTACAACAGCGCCATCGCCGTCCATCCCGCGGATTCTAACTTCGTCATTTGCGGTGGCACCGATCTGCACGTAACTCACAACGGCGGTCAAAATTGGAGGCGCCTCACCACTGGCAAGCGCGATGCCGCCGACGGTACATTCTCCACTAACTTCGTCCACTTTGACCACCACGCGATAGCTATGTTGGAGGACGGCTGGATCTACTCGGGTAACGATGGCGGACTGTCGATTAGTAATAACCGCGGCGTCACCTGGAGCGAAAAAGCCGCGGGTATGGTGACGACGATGTTCTATGACCTTGATGTGGCCCCGGCCGACAGCCGAATCTTCGGCGGTGGCGCACAGGACACCGGAAGTCTCATCGCCGGTGTGACCCCGGACGGAACGAACCTCGCGGAGGCCGCCGATCATCGCCATTTTACCCGCGTCCTCGGCGGCGACGGCGGTTGGATGGTCTTTGATCCGAAAAACCTACTCAAAGTCTTCGGCACTACCGCCGATGCCGCTCGGCCGCCCTTTATTCATCGCCATGACCCCGGGCGAAAGTTTTCCCACGGCGACCGTTTGGGAGGTTGGGTCGGTCTTGGCTCCATAAAGCTCACGCGCCCTGAACAACTGATTCGTTCGCTAACGCTTCTCGTCATTCAACCCGCCCACGGCAAACACCGGCAACGATTGTGGCTTGCCACCAGCCGCCTATGGCGAAGCGTGGACGATGGCGCCACTTGGCAGATCGGCTCGCAGCACTTCGACGGATCTCCCATCTCCGCGCTGGAATTCGCCTCTGTAGATCCAGCTCTCGTCTTCGTTGGTACCACCGAGGGCCGCATCTACCGCAGCCGGAACGGAGGGCTTTCCTGGTCCGGCGATTTGGCCGGCCCCGAAATCCCCCGCCGTCTGATCACTCAGATCGAAGTTCACCCCGAAAACGCCGCCATTGTCGTCTGCACCGTCGCCGCCTCCGGTGCCCCGGCCGCCGCCCTCGACGGAGATGATCGACCATTTGCTCACGTCTTCCGCTCCAGCGATGGTGGCGATACCTGGGAGGACATCGACCGCGGCGCTCTTCCCAACGTCGTCTACAATGGCTTGGCTTTCGAAACCCATCCTCCCTTTCGCATCTTTGTCGGCGGCGATGCGGGCGTATGGGTACTGCAGGACGGTCGCTTCCTCAATATCAACGGCGTTCTCCCGAATGTCATTGTTAGCGACCTTATCTATCACCATAAGGATCGAATGCTCTTCGCCGCCACCTATGGCCGCGGCATCTGGCGCCTACCGCTCGCCGCCAGCCATGTGTTTGAAGCCGAACCCAACAGCGATATCGTCGATGCTCCCATCCCCGCCGCCGGCCTCGTTCGCGAGATCCGCGTGCCCGCGCCCAAGCCTCTCTCCCCAGCAAACGAGGCCAAAATCGACACCTTCCCTCGCGACACCGTACTTCGATGGAAGCCGGTTCCGGACGCCATCGGGTATATGGTGGAGATCGTCTACAACCAAAGGTTCTTTTCTCACGAAACCACCCGCGAGCCGACACTGAAGTTCGAAGGCGATTCCATGGGCGATGCCATTTGGCGCGTCTGGGCGATCCTCCCAAACAGCCGCCGCACCGTGGCCTCCACCGCCCGCCGCATCCACTACCTCCGCTAGAAACCATGCCGCCCAGACCCTCCAAGAACGACTGGTTTTATCGCCGCTCCGCTTTCCCCCTCCGGGACGCCATGCCGTTCGAACTGGAAGCGTTTTGGGCGAATCGGCACAAATACGCCCGCGCCGCCGATATCCATTGGCAGGAGGCCGGTCCCGTCAATTTCGCCGGTCGCGTGACCTGTCTCGCTCAGGATGCGAAAGACCCCAATGCGCTCTACGCCGGTTCCGCCGCCGGTGGCCTCTGGCATACCGCCAACGGCGGCCAATCCTGGCGCTCCGTCTGGCCTAACGCTCTCAACCAGAATATCGGCGCCGTGGCATATGACCCCAGCCGCCCCGGCCATCTGATTTGCGCCACTGGCGAGGGAAATCTATCTTCCGACGCCTATCCCGGCGGCGGCATCTTCTGTACTACGGACAACGGCCTCACCTGGACTCCGTATTATAAAGTCCAAGGCCGCATCCCCCGCCGCGTCGCCGCTATCTCCATCACCCCCACGCTAGTCGCCTTCGGAGCAGTATCTAAGGACGAAACGCTGCCCGCCGGGCTTTATCTGGATTCCGGCGCCAGTCGTTACACGTTTGTCACTCGCTGGGGCGGACGAAGTTATGACTGCCATTCGGTAATCCTCCATCCCACCGACTCGAGCGTTATGTATGCCGCCATCGAGCCGCGCGGAACGCTCAATGGCATCTGGCGCTCCATGGACGGTGGACAAACCTGGGAACAGCTTCATCATCCTCGAGGTCTTCCGCGCCCGGAACGCTGTGGTCGAATCTCTCTTGCCATCGCCCCCTCCGAACCGCGGATCCTTTACGCGTTGGCCGGTAACACCAATGGCGATTGCTTTGGCGTCTACCGCACGGAGGATGGCGGCGACAACTGGATCAAAACCGTCGCCGGCGGTCTAAAGGGCGAGACCAATCTGGCGCACAATGCCGCCATCGCCGTCCACCCCGCCGACCCGGATATTGTGGTCTGTGGCGCCATTCGACTTCACGGCTCCCGCGACGGCGGCCGTTCCTGGGAAGCGTTAACGAAGGGCAAGTCGCCGACCGGTTACCATGCCGTGCTGCTCTCCGGTCCTCCGAACGAACCGATCATTCATGCCGGTCACGATAGCGGCGTTGCCGTCAGTTCCGATGGCGGCCGAACCTGGGAAGGTCGCTCAACCGGCATGGCGACCACGATGTTTTACGACCTCGATGTCGCTCCCGCCGCCAGCCAAGTCTTCGCCGGCGGTGCCCAGCATATCGGTGCGCTCCTCCATTCAGGCGAGACGCCCGGACAGTTTAGCCGCGTATTCGCGGGCGATGGCGGGTTTGTCGCTTTCGACGCTGTCGATGCCAAACGCGTCTACGGCGCCGGTTCGGATGGCCGAGTCTTCCGCCATGATCCCGCCGAGCCCTATTCGAGCGGCTGGCGCTTTACCAGGCTCCCCCTATCAACGGGCGAAAAAAAGCTGCGTTCCCAGTTTCTCTTTGCCGTCCGCCCAGCTCACGGCGAACGGCCCCAGCAGCGCTGGTTCGCGACCAGCCGCCTGTGGTTCTCCTCCGGAGAGCGCACCCGCTTCACGCCAGTTTCGCCCCACTTCGATCTCTCGGCCATTTCCGCCCTCGCGTTCTCCCCGGTCGATCCTGAAGTTATCCTCGTGGGTACTTCCAACGGCGGCATCTTTCGAATCCGGTTTATCGACGATGTTTGGACCTGGACGCTCGATCTGTCCACGTCGATCATACCCAATCGCCTCATTACCCAAATCAAGTTCCACCCCACCCAGCCCAATACGGTAGTTCTTTGTGTCGGCTCCACCAATGCCCCGGCCGCCGACCTGACCGGAACTCTCACACCTTATTCCCACGTTTTCCTCTCCAACGACCAGGGGAATACCTGGGTGGATATCGACCTCGGCGAGTTGCCTAACGTCGTCTACAACGCCCTCACTTTCGAACCGCATCCGCCCCACCGGATTTTTGTTGGCGGCGATCTTGGCGTGTGGGCTTTGGATGACGACGGTTGGGTTAACCTGACCGGCAATCTCCCCAACGTCATCATTTCCGATCTTGTCCACCTCGCCGGCGATTCAATTCTCACCGCCGCTACGTTCGGCCGTGGAATCTGGCGCCTACCCGTCCCGGCCGGCCACCCCTTTCGCCGGGAAGATTCTTCGAAATGCTAGAAGCCGCCCTAATCCCGCAAAAACCGCGCCGACTCCTCCGGCGGGGTCGGATTGATAAAGAACCCGGTCCCCCACTCAAAACCCGCCACCCGCGTTAACTTCGGAATAATCTCGACGTGCCAGTGATAGTGCGCACAACCGGGATCCTGCACCGGCGCCGTATGAATAATCAGGTTATAAGCTGGCCTTTCCAATATCCGGTCCATCTTTTTCAAAACTGTCTTCAACATCCACGCCAGGTTGTAAACTTCCCGCTCCTGAATGGTTTCAAAGTGAGAGTCGTGCCGGAAAGGCACAATCCAGGTCTCAAACGGAAACCGCGCCGCGAACGGACACATCACCAGAAATTCTTCCGTCTGCATCACCACTCGCTCCCCATCCCGCACTTCCTGCCGCAAAATGTCGCAGTAGACGCACCGTTCCTTAAAGTCAAAATACTTCCGTGCCCCGTCCAACTCCTCCTGCACCCGCTTTGGTACCACCGGCAGCGCAATAATCTGCGAATGGGGATGCTCAAGTGTCGCTCCCGCATCCTCGCCATGATTCTTAAACAACATCACATATCGCAAGCGCCGGTCTTTCTTCAGATCCATCACCCGGTCGCGAAACGCCCATATTAGTTCCGCCACTTGGCGCTCTTCCATGTCCGGAAGCGTCTTCAGATGGTCGACGCTCTCAATCACCACCTCGTGTGCCCCCACGCCGTTCATCCGGTCATACAATCCCTCGCCCTGGCGGTCAAGTTCTCCTTCCACGCGCAGCGCGGGAAACTTGTTAGGCACCACCCGCAGGCTCCACCGCGAATTCCCCCGCAGCCCCTCAGTGGAATAGGCCAGCACCTCCGGCGGCGTCTTGTCTTCATTTCCGGGACAAAATGGGCAAAATCGGCTGCCGGTAACCACCACGCTTTCCTGTTTGAAGTCGGAGGGACGTCGGGCCCGGTCGGTGCTGATGATCACCCACCGGCCGGTAACTGGATCTTTGCGAAGTTCGGGCATGAACTCCCCATTATAGGAGTCAAATCGGCGTGCGGTCCGCGAGCGCATATACGTCGCGGTGATATTCCACCCGTTCCGTGTCGCCGATAATCACTGTCAGCACGTCAAAACGCACTGTCATTTCCATCATCTCCGCCCTCGCAATCCACGCGCGAGCCCCGCGGCCAATGTGCCAAACCTTCTGCCGGTCTACCGCCCGCAGTGGATGGTTCACCTCGTCGGACGAACGCGTCTTCACTTCGGCGATCACCATCGTCTCCCCATCCACCGCCACCATGTCAATCTCCAGCTTTCGCATCGGATGCCGGTAGTTCCGCGCCACCACTTGCCAACCCAGCTCTCGTTCCACATACCGGTGCGCCAAGTCCTCCCCGCGTCGCGCCAGCACCATATGCGGCGCTTCGTGCCGTTTGCGCCCGGCGTGCCGCATCAGGTCAAGCAGAGGCGTGATCGAGAAATGAGACGAGTGGCTCACAATTTAAGAGTGGCCGACGCGTCCGAAAATTCTCTTTAGTAGCTTGTCGGCTCTCCCGCGAGCGGAACTTAGCGGCTCAAGCCGGCGACTTCACCACTTCCAAAAAAGCGCGCGCCGCATGGCTCAGCGCTCGCCGGCTCGGGGTTACCAAATGCACCTTTCGCTCCACGCTTAACTCCTCGATCCGCACCTCGCACATCAGCCCCTTCTCCACTTCCTGTTCCACGCACATCTTCGGCAGGAACGCCACGCCTTCATTGCGTTGCACCATCCGCCGAATCGTCTCCACCGTCGGCATTTCCACATCCATGTTCAACGGCACCCGGTGCCGCTGGAACTCCCTCAACACGATCTCCCGATAGGGCGACAAGACGTTGTGCGCAATAAACGTCTCCATTCCTAATTCACTGATGGACACCGATCCCCGTTGAGCCAAACGGTGATCCGGACTCACCACAAACGCCAAATGGTCGGTATAAATCACCTGCGAGTGCAATCGTTCATCTTGGGGGTCAAAGCTGATCACCCCCAACTCCAACTCCCCGTCAATCAACTGGCCCGGAATCTTGCTGGACAGGCTCCGTCGCACCCGGACTTTCACTTTTGGGTAAAGCCGCCGATAGTTCACGATGTGCTGCAGCAAATAAAGCGACGTCGACTCATTCGCTCCTACAACCAACACACCGGCCGAATTGTCGCGCATCTCGGCCAGCGCGTTCGACATCTCCAGCTCCAAATTCTCGAACCGCCGCGAAAAGTCAAAAACGATCTTCCCGGCGTCAGTGAGCAGTAGTTCCTTCCCCGAACGATCAATCAGCCGCTCCCCAAGCTCCGCCTCCAGCCGCTGTATTCCCAGCGACACCGCTGGTTGGGTCCGCAGCAGCTTTTCCGCCGCCCGCGAAAAGCTCTTCTCCGTTGCGACCGTCTGAAATACCTTTAATGCATGCAATTCCATTCTTAATCCCTTCTGCCCTGCAAATAAAACCAGCTTATCTTATTAGCACGGCTTATCGACTGAGCGAATCGAATAAATTTGCTAAATTATAGCTAGACGTCGATAATGATGTAAACATCCGCGGAGGCAATTACCATGAGTCAGCGCGTATACATCTTCGACACCACACTACGTGACGGTGAACAGTCCCCAGGCTGTTCGATGACGGTGGCTGAAAAGCTGAAAATGGCGGCCAAACTGGTCGATTTGGGCGTCGATATCCTTGAAGCGGGCTTCCCCATCGCGTCGCAAGGCGACTTTGAGGCGGTGGACGCCGTCAGTAGAGAGTACCATTGGATGCAAGTGGCGGCGCTCGCGCGTTGCACAAAAATGGACATTGAAAGGGCTGCGGAGGCGCTCAAATTCGCTAAAAGGCCGCGTATCCACACTTTTATGGCCACCAGCGACATTCATCTCAAGTATAAGTTTAAGAAATCACGCGAACAGGTTCTGGAGGATGTAGTTAACTCTATTCGCCTTGCTCGTGAATATTGTGATGACGTCGAGTTTTCGGCTGAGGACGCCTCCCGCACCGACGTTGATTATTTGGAGCAAGTTTCCCGTGCCGCCGTCGAGGCCGGGGCTCGGACCATTAATCTCCCCGACACCGTCGGCTACTCCATTCCCGAGGAATACGGCGTCCTAATTGGCCGCATCGTTAAAGCCCTCGGTGACACCGCCGTGGTCTCCGTCCACTGCCACGACGATCTCGGTCTCGCCGTCGCCAACTCACTCGCCGCCGTCCAGGCGGGTGCCCGCCAGATTGAATGCACCATTAACGGTATCGGCGAACGTGCCGGGAACTGCTCGCTCGAGGAGATCGTGATGATCTTCAAGACCCGCCCCGAGAAGATGCCTTACACAACGGGAATCCAGACCGAACATCTCTATTCGGCCAGCCAGCTTCTCACGTCCTTGATCTCTTTCGGACCCCAGCCCAATAAGGCCATCGTCGGTGAAAACGCCTTCGCCCATGAAGCCGGTATCCACCAGGACGGCTACCTTAAGGACAAATCCACGTACGAAATCATTGACCCGAAGAGCGTCGGCGTTCCCGAAGGCAGGCTCGTTCTCGGCAAGCACAGCGGCCGCCATGCGCTGAAACAGCGCTGCACCGACTTGGGTTTCCCCGAGCTAACCAAGGATGAACTCGACGTCGTCTATCAACGCTTCTGTGAACTGGCCGACCGCGTGAAAGGCGTCCGCAATGACGCTATCGGCAACATCTGCCGGGAAGCGACCGGTTCGCGCGTCGGCGCCTAGCGCTCAAAGGATTCATGCAACTAAACGTACTCACGGTACCGGGTGACGGTATCGGCACCGAAGTAACCCGCGAAGGGGTGAAGGTTCTCGAAAAAGTTGTCGCCAAGTTCGGCCACTCCCTGAAACTCAGCGAAGCGCTGCTCGGCGGTATCGCTATCCACCGGACTGGCTCCCCGTTTCCCGATGAAACCGCGCGTAAGGCTCTCGATGCCGATGCAACCCTCATGGGCGCGGTCGGCCTTCCGGAGTTTGACAACGCGCCCCCCGAAAAACGTCCCGAAAAAGGCTTGCTCGGTATCCGCAAAGTCCTCGGCGTGTACGCGAATCTCCGCCCCGTAAAGGCGTGGCCGGCGCTCATCGAATCCTCTCCCCTCAAGAACCACATTGTCGAAGGTGTGGATATGATAATCGTCCGCGAACTCAACGGCGGCATCTACTATGGCCACCCCCGCGGCATCGAAGGCTCCGGTGATTCCGAACGCGGCACCAATACGATGACTTACACCCGCGCCGAGATCGCCCGCATCACCCGCATGGCGTTCCACCTGGCGCGCGGCCGCCGTAAAAAAGTAACTAGCGTCGATAAGTCAAACGTCCTTGAAACCTCGCAACTCTGGCGCCGCGTCGTCAACGAAATCGCCCCCGAATTCCCCGATGTCGAACTTGAGCATCTCCTCGTCGACAACTGCGCCATGCAGCTCATACTCCGCCCCAGACAGTTCGACGTTGTCGTTATGGAAAATATGTTCGGTGACATCCTCAGCGACGAAGGGGCGGTCCTCGCCGGCTCCATCGGCATGCTCCCCAGCGCTTCCATCGGTGAGAAAAAGGCCAGCGGCGTCTTCGTCGGTCTCTATGAGCCCGTGCATGGGTCCGCGCCCGACATCGCCGGCCAGAACAAAGCCAATCCCCTCGGCGCCATCGGTTCCGTTTCCGCCATGCTTGAATACAGCTTCGGCCTGAAGGACGAAGCCGCGGCCGTCAACGCCGCCATGGAGTACGTTCTCAATAGTGGCCGCGTCACCGCGGACCTTAAGCCGAAGGGCACACCCGCCACAACCTCGGAAGTAGGAGACGCCGTCGCCAATGCCATCTAATCCCCGTACGATTATTCAAAAAGTCTGGGATAACCACATAGTCGCCGAACGCGAAGGCGCGCCATCGCTGCTCTTCATTGACCTCCATCTGGTCCACGAAGTAACTTCCCCGCAAGCCTTCTCCGGCCTCCGCCAGCGCGGCCTCACGGTCCGTCGCCCGGACTTGACCTTCGCCACCGTCGATCACTCCACGCCGACCACCCCCCGCAACCTGCCCATCCTCGATCCCATCGCGGCTACGCAGGTCGCCCAGTTGGAAACGAACGCGCAAGAATTCGGTATCCCCTACTTCGGTTTCCAGAACCGCGACCAGGGTATTGTCCACGTGATCGGGCCGGAAAACGGTTTGACGCAGCCCGGCATGACCGTCGTCTGCGGCGACAGCCACACGGCCACCCATGGCGCGTTTGGCGCGCTCGCCTTCGGCATCGGCACCAGCGAAGTCGAGATGGTGCTCGCCACGCAGTGCCTATTGCAGCGTAAGTCAAAGTCGTATGAAGTCCGCGTCGACGGTACCCTCAAAAATGGCGTCACCGCCAAGGACATCATCCTCGCCCTCTGCGCCAGAATCGGCATCGGCGGCGGTACCGGTTGCGTCTTCGAATACAACGGCGCCGCTATTCGCGCCCTGTCGATGGAAGAACGAATGACCGTTTGCAATATGTCTATCGAAGCCGGTGCCCGCGCCGGTCTCGTAGCGCCCGACGACGCGACCTACGAATATCTGGCAGGCCGCCGCTTCGCTCCGAAAGGCGAAAAGTGGGACGAAGCCGTCGCCCGTTGGCGGCAACTCCCCACCGAGGAGGGCGCCGCCTACGATCACAGCATCGCCATTGACGCCGACACGCTTGAACCCATGATCACGTTCGGCACCAACCCTGGCATGGGCATTGCTATCAGCGGCACCGTCCCCGATCCCGCCAACATCGCCGATCCCCTTGAACGCGACTCGCTCCGTAAAGCGCTTTTGTATATGGCCCTCGAACCCGGCAAACCTCTCGCCGGCCAGAAAATCGACGTGGTATTCATCGGCTCGTGCACCAATTCCCGTATATCCGATCTCCGTGCCGCCGCCAGCGTCCTCAAGGGGCGCAAAGTATCGAGTTCCGTGCGCGCCCTGGTCGTCCCCGGCTCGCAGGAGATCAAACGCCAAGCCGAAGCCGAAGGATTGCACGAAGTCTTCCGCGCCGCCGGCGCCGAATGGCGCGAAGCCGGCTGCTCCATGTGCATCGCCATGAACGGCGATCAACTCAGCCCCGGCCAATATAGCGTTTCCACCTCGAACCGCAACTTCGAAGGCCGTCAAGGGAAGGGAGGCCGTACGTTCCTGGCCAGCCCATTGACTGCCGCCGCCTCCGCCGTCGCCGGCGTCGTCACCGATGTCCGGAAGCTCGTCAAGTAAGGAATCGCAGAATGCAATTTGAATCCACGGTTACTCAAATCCAGGCCGACAACATCGACACCGATCAGATCATCCCCGCGCGATTCCTAAAGACCATCAGCAAGGAAGGCCTCGGCAGCCAGCTCTTCTTCGATTGGCGCTACAATGCCCACGGCTCGCCCAGGCCCGACTTCATCCTCAATACCGAAAAGGCGAAAGCGTCGAAGGTTCTCCTCGCCGGCGATAACTTCGGCTGCGGCTCCTCCCGCGAGCACGCCCCGTGGGCACTCACACAGTACGGTTTCCAAGCCGTAATCTCCACCAGTTTCGCCGACATCTTCAAGCAAAACTCCCTAAAGAATCGCTTGATTCCGCTGGTAGTTAGCCGCGAAGTCCATGCCCAACTCCGGGACGCCCTGGCCGCCAACCCGGACTTAACCGTTACCGTCAACGTCGAAACGCAGAAATTCACCTGGCCCGGCGGTCCCGCCGTCGATTTCCCCATTGACGTCTTCGCAAAGCACTGCCTCCTCGCCGGCGTCGATGAAATCGGCTACGTACAACAGCACGAAACCCAAATCGCCGCCTACGAAGCGCAACGCTTTAGCACCCTCAACACCCTCGCCGGCTAACGGGTCGCGGCGGTCGACTCCCGCTGCCGCTCCATTTTTCGGAAAGACTCCACGCATTCCCAAAGAAGTTCGAAGTTTTTGTCAAGCGACTGCGTGTTATCAAACGTGAAATGGTATTTGGCCTGATCTGAAGATGTCCCGGTGCCCTCGAAGCGGAAATATATGGTAGCCACTTCTCCAGATTTGCCCAGGACGTCCAGAGAATCCGCAACCAGAACCTCTCGCCCGAACTTCCTGCCGCCTTCAAGTGCCGTCTCGAGCTTCTCTAACGTCCACAGCGGCTTCATTTCGGGCCTCCAATTCTTTAGAGTCGGTGCCAATCGCCAAAGTTTCAGCGCTCCAGCGCCCCTTCTTCTATACAGATAGCGTACGACTGAAGCGGATAACCGTTCGCTGGCCCCTTACTCTCATAATGCGTATCGACAAATTTTCCGAATTCTTTTGCAGAGAGTTTCTCCATCTCGGTCCGGTCCACGTTCTTCCACCGACCAGGTTGGCCTCCAGAGGTCTTTTGCTCAACGTACCAGTGAACGGAGGGGACGAGCGAGCTTCGGAGTTCGATACGCGCCGTGCCGCCTTCGCTCGGAATAAAATAGACGATTTCCATCCAGGCAAACGGCGCGAATTTTCCCGTTAATAGTCGACCCGCCAGATCCGCTGGCAGTCCCAGTTTGAACAAATATTCGAATCGCAACTCCACCCCGTCCTTGGTGAACCGTATCTCCGGTTTAGGCACGCCGCCGAACTTCGAGGTCTGATCTCGTCCCGCAAGTTGTACCTGGAAACTCCCTCTCCCCAATGGTATCGGCGTTGTCCCTACTCGATACAAAGTTCCCACCCGTAGTGCCACCGGCTTTCGCCGGGCGTTGATCGCCAGCCGCGGCCGAAGCAGCGCAAGAGCCGCCCGAAAATCGCGCAGCCCCAAGGCGGTCTACAAATCGAATATCGCCCGAAAACTCCGGCTGAGGCTCCGGATTGCCCGAAGCGAAGAGCATTCTCACTGCAAATTCCTCCTCATATCGCGCCCGCAGCGGCGATTCCCCCAGCGCATCCGCACTTCCGTAATACGGAATCCAACCAATGGCGGCCGTCGACGGCGCGGAAATCCATCTCGATTCCGGTCCGTCGTAATTGGAATTCCGATACAGTTCGTCCGGTCGAATCGCGGTCCTCTGTCCACCAAGTACGCCCCCGTCGGAGAAACGAAGACTAGAGTTTATCAGAAGCCCCGCCTACAACATTTCTACAAAATGAGTGAGAGAATTCCCTCCGCCATCCCACTATGTTTATGTAAGGCGCGATTGCAAGCGAAAGTTCGCTATCTCCCAGTTCCAATTCCACTCTAAATACTCTTCGGCCCGCAGCTCATCCTAGTCGCGGGCCTCTCCTTTATATAGGACAATAAGGCCATGTTTCGCTTTGCCGCATCGCTCTTCGGCTCTCTCGCTGCCTTAGTTTTGTTACTCATCCTCACTGTCTGAGTCTGGGAGGGTTGAAGCCCTCGCCTTTCAGGCGACGGCTTTAGCGAGCGCGCCGCGGGATACCCAGAGGGGATGCCAGAGTATCGACACGGCGCGCATACGGTATTCGAGATCCACCTGCATTTGGTGTGGATAACGAAGTATCGAAAGCCGGCGTTGACCGGAGAAATCGCGTTGCGGGTGCGAGATCTGTTCTCGCTTGTCCACACATCTCGCGCGACTCGAAGTGTTTGGATCGAAGCCCATGCTAATGGCGAGTTGCTTGGCGAATTCCGCATGCTCGCTGAGGTGTCACGCACTTCGGGCCTGGGCATTCGCGCCCGTCGCGCCGGACGCATCCGGATTGGCAAACGAGGATCAACAAGGCGCTTGTACGGATCGTCGTGCCTCAGGATGCGGGCCCCGCTCGGCCGGACCACCCCCTGGGTCCTTACGACTTCTTACAGCGACAGAATGGCGAGTTACCATTTCATCGTACGGTTAATCGGCGCTCCACGATCTCCTGTCAATCGCATCCCGCAACTCAGGGAGCTTCCGGCACAGTATGCGAAAATAGAAATGTCCCCATTCCACGACGCCGCGCCCCCGTAGCTCCCGCCTCGCTCGCGTCTCCAATCCAAGAAAGAACCCCAAGCAGGATCATTCGAATGACAGATATCGTCAAAGTTGTAGGTAGAGAAATTCTGGACTCGCGCGGCAACCCCACGGTCGAAGCCGACGTGTTCCTGGCCGATGGCAGCATGGGCCGCGCCGCCGTCCCCAGCGGCGCCTCCACGGGCATCCACGAAGCCGTCGAACTCCGCGACGACGACAAAGGCCGCTACCTCGGCAAAG
>JBJXFL010000008.1:0-3283 GCA_046155405.1 Bryobacteraceae bacterium
AGGCGGGTGATCCTCGATGGCGAGTATCGGCGGCGGCTGAGGGAAAACTCGGTGCGGCGGATTGAACGGGAGTTTTCGTTGGAGGCCTCGGCGCGGCGGATGGCGGCGATTTACGAGGAGTTTTTGGTTTGCCGGTAAGCGAGCGAAAGCCCGGATTTTGGCAAAGTAGCGGGCCGGCCGGTGGTTGTAACCCGGCGTCAGTGCGGGTGCAGTTCCGGCGGGAGGTGCTGCCGCCGCACTTTGATTTTGCTTTCGTCTTTCCGCGCTGCCGCAAGGTCGTAGGCAACCTGCATTCGCAACCACGTTTCCGGTGTGCTGCCGAATGCCTTGGTTAGCCGGATAGCCATCTCGGGGCTGATGCCGGACTTGCCGCTAATGACCTTGGTGAGAGTCTGTCGAGTGACGCCGAGAACCTTTGCCCCTTCTGTTACGGACAACCCCAAAGGCTCAAGACACGCGGACTTTATGCTGCGTCCGGGATGCGGCGGGTTTTTCATCGGCATAAGCGGTTCTCCTTTTCCCTAGTGATAGTCGGTCAGTTCAACGTCAAACGAATCGGTGCCCTGAAAGCGAAAAATGATACGCCAGTTGGCCCGGACAGTGACGGACCAAAACCCTTTCAGGCCGCCCTTGAGCGGATGCAAACGATATCCGGGAAGATTCATAGCCTGCGGCGTATCGGCTTCATCGAGGCGGGCGAGAATCTCCTCAACCGGGTCCAACAGGTCAGGCCGTATCCCGCTACGGTCGCCGCGTTCATAAAACCGTTTGAGGCCACGATGCTTGAAACTCCTAATCATCAGGGTACACCGTAAACCGTATGTTGTCAGTTGTCAACAAGAAAGCGCGGTCTGCAAACCAAAATCCGGTGTCTCAAGATGGACCGTTTGTGTACACGGGCGGGCGAACTTGGCCCGCAATGTAATAGGGACGGAGAGGGTCGCCTGGATCGCCGCGACGGCTATCAAACGCATGTGGGCTGCGTGGACCCAACCGGTATCCGCGGCGACGAACTACGCGCCGGCGGAGTTCCGGTGGTGAGTTTTCCCATCCGCACCCTGGTCTCGCCCCGCACCGCATGGCAGGGGCTGCGGCTGGCCGCCTATATCCAGCGCCATGGGATCGAGCTGGTCCATAGTTTCGACGTGCCCATGAACGTGTTCGGCGTGCCGTTTGCGTGGCTGGCGCGGCCGCAAGTTCTGCTTTCGAGCCAGCGCGCCCACCGCGAATTGACGCCCGGGCTCAATCGCAAACTGTTGCGCGCGACCGACCTCGGCGCGGCGGATGGCGGCGATTTACGAGAAGTTTTTGGGTTGCCGGGAAGCCGCCGAAATCCCAAGTTTCGACAAGGTAGCGGTTCAGGCCAGTGGCTGTAACTCTTCTTGGCAGCGGAGATACCATATCGACCGGCCCCCCCGTGGCTCCCGCGGTATCGGCTGTTTAGTCGGGTAGCGCTGGCCATGCCCCACAACAGTCTGGCCGGCCCGGCGGCCGCCCGAGGGGCGGCTATTGTTCGCAGGTGGCGTGGGCCATGTCTGGCCTTCAGGCAACGCACAAACGACTCCTATCGAGACGTGGCGATTTAAGTTGCTTCCCAAGGATTGATGACCGGCACGCCCGCCTTCTCGAAATCGCTACGATCACGGGTAACAATCGTAAGGCCGTGATGAAGCGCGGTGGCGGCGATAATGAGGTCGGGCTGCGAAAACGTGTGTCCGGCTTTTCGGCCTTTTTCCACCACAACCCGCCACCTGAGCATGATGTCTTCAGTAACCGGCAAAACCCGCTGGTCGAACATGGGCCGTATCTTGTGGGTGAGCCAGTGATTCAGTTCTTCACGGCGGCCGCTCCCTTCACTCAAAAGCTCGATGCCGAAGCGAAGCTCAGCCAGCGTTACCGCGCTGATGTAAATCTCTTCAAGCGGATGGGCGGCAACAAACGTCAGAACCTTCGGCTCAGGCTTTAACCGACGCAATTCGGACAGGATATTGGTGTCGAGAAGCCATGCCATCAGAACGCAACGTCACGCACCGGCATGCGATACCGGGCAGGCTCAATCTCGATCTCTCGATAAGGAGACGCTTGCATGGCCGCAATCAAATCGGCGCCCGTGCGTTTTTGAGGAGGCTTCGCCTCTGGCAATGGCGATGTTTCCAAGGCCTGCATAAGAACGTCTTCGACATTGTGGAATCCGCCGCTTCTCATGCGTTGCATGATTAGCGCTTCAAGCTCCGGGCTGTGAATTTCGATCATCATAGGCGGCATCCCCTGATTCTGATTATCCGCCAACCATACCCGAAACGCAGTCCCGAGGCAATTCCGGCCATACCACCGGATCGACGAGGTGAACCTTTTACCACAGCTCGGTGCTTTCTTGAAGTCTCGAAACTTATCCTTTGTGAAACGCCTTGAGCGGACGCGCATGCTTGCGCCATGGGATCGAGCTGGTCCATAGTTTCGACGTGCCCATGAACGTGTTCGGCGTGCCGTTTGCCTGGCTGGCGCGGCCGCAAGTTCTGCTGTCGAGCCAGCGCGCCCACCGCGAATTGACGCCCGGACTCAATCGCAAACTGTTGCGCGTGACTGACCGGCTGGTGGACGGCACGGTGGTGAACTGCGAGGCCATGCGCGCGCATCTGATCACCGATGAGGGCGTGCCGCCCGGCCGCATCCGGCTGTGCTACAACGGCACCGACACCGGCCGCTTTCACCCCGCGGAAAACGCCCGGCCGGCCGAGTTCGGCGCGGCGTCGCTGGTGATCGGCGTCGTGTGCGGGTTGCGGAAAGAGAAAGGGCTATCGACGCTGGTGGACGCCTTCGCCCAGGTGCATGACGCGAAGCCGGGCCTGCGGCTGGCGATCATCGGCGGCGGGGTCTGCCTTCCGGAGTTACAGCGGCAGGCGGCGGCGCTTGGCGTGGCGGACAAGACCGTGTTTCTGCCGGAAACGCACGAGGTGCCGCGCCTGTTGCGGGGTATCGACATTTTCGTGCTGCCATCGTTGTCGGAGGTGCTTTCCAATTCGCTGAATGGAGGCCATGGCCTCCGGCTGTTGCCCCATCGCTTCGCGGGTGGGCGGTAATCCGGAACTGATCGCCGACGGGGAAAATGGGCTGTTGTTTGAAAAAGGGGACGCGGCCGGCTTGGCCGGAGCGTTAAGGCGGGTGATCCTCGATGGCGAGTATCGGCGGCGGCTGAGGGAAAACTCGGTGCGGCGGATTGAACGGGAGTTTTCGTTGGAGGCCTCGGCGCGGCGGATGGCGGCGATTTACGAGGAGTTTTTGG
>JBJXFL010000020.1:0-4200 GCA_046155405.1 Bryobacteraceae bacterium
CGGCAACTTCATCTCCGCCGCCAAGCGCAGCCGCCGCCCCGGTTCAATCGACTCCACGCGCCAAAAGTCCACCGTGTCCCCGGCTTGGAGAGCGTCCGGATCCCGCCGCCCGCGCCGCATGCCGACCCCGCCGACTAAGCTATCCATCATCCCCCGCAACTGCCACAGCCAGTTCGCGTAATACCACCCGGTCGCCCCGCCGATCCGCCGGATAGCCGCGAAGGCCCGAGCCGGACTCGTCTCCACCTGAATCGTCCTTGAATCCGTGAGGAACGCTTGTTCGCCATCGCGCAAGGCCTCAGCAATCGCCTCGGCGACGCCACGCGGCCGGATCGCGAAAGCTGCCGCTGCCGACGGATCATCCACTACCGTTTCATGGCAGATACTGTCGATCAGCTTCCGCCCGACCCGGTAATAGAGCGGCGTCACCAGGCGCAACCAAAGACTCGACAACCGCGGCGTCAGCAAAGGAACCGAAATGACCCACCGCTTCAATCCGCGTTGCCGCGCATACTCTTTCATCAGTCCGCCGTAGGAAACGCGGTCGGCGCCGCCGATCTCGAAGACACGGCTCTCGTCCCCCGGCAACCGCAGCGCCGCCGTCAGATAAAGAATCAAATCGGCCGTGGCAATCGGTTGCGCCGCCACCGAAACCCAGCGTGGCGCGATCATCACCGGAAGCCGCTCCACCAGCGCGCGGATCATCTCGAACGACAGACTCCCGTTGCCAACCACCACGGACGCCCGAAACTCCACGCACGGCACGCCCGTTGATCGAAGAATCTCCCCGACCTCTTGCCGGCTTCGGAGATGGGCGGATAGCTTCTCGTCGCTTTTCCCCAACCCGCCGAGATAGATGATTCGCCGAACCCCCGCCTCTTTTGCCGCTTCGGCGAATATTCTCGCCGCCTCTCGATCCTGCTGCTCAAACGATGCCGCCGAATCCATCGAATGCACCAGGTAATAGGCAGCGTCCACACCCACCATCGCTTTGCGAACCGTCGAGGAATCGAGCACATCTCCTGCAATCACTTCGACGCCTTCTCCGGCCTTTTCTCGCAACGTCTCGGGACGCCGCGTGAGGCAGCGGAGATCACAATCCTCTTCACGCAGCGCATTGAGCAGTTGTCCGCCAACGTATCCGGTTGCCCCCGTGATGAGGATCGACCGGCGTTTTGAAAAAGGATTCTGATTCACGGAGTTCATTCTATGTGATGCGAACCACGAGGCACACAGCGCATAACTTTTCGCCAGGCGGATGCGGCCCGCTCCTTAGGAAATTTCTTGAGTCCCTCATCGAAAACAGGGCGTCCAGTCAGTGTCAGGGCAACCGCCCCACACAAAGGAAAACGCAAATGAAACATGCATTGTCTGTACTACTTCTTCTCGCCGGCGCGGCCGCGCAAGCTCCCGCCGCCGACATCGTCGACACCGCCGTCGCGGCCGGGAAATTCAACACTCTGGTTGCCGCCGTCAAAGCTGCTGGCTTGGTCGACACCCTCAAGAGCGCCGGTCCGTTCACCGTCTTCGCCCCTACCGATGCCGCCTTCGCAAAACTACCCGCCGGTACGGTCGAAGCCCTACTGAAGGACCCAGCCAAGTTGAAGAACATCCTTCTCTACCACGTCGTCTCGGGTAAGGTAATGGCCGCGCAAGTAGTCCATCTGAAGTCTGCCAAAACTGTCCAGGGCAGTTCGGTCAAGATCTCGACGATGGGCGGCAACGTCATGTTGAACAACGCCAACGTCGTCGCCACCGACATCGCAACCGACAACGGCGTCATCCACGTCATTGACTCCGTCATCCTGCCTCACTAATCTCCTTCTGGTAGCATGACCCTCGGCGCACCGCGACACTGCGGTGCGCCATTTTCTTTCTCCGGCCTCTGGTTGTCGGAAAACACAGTTGTCGTAAAATCCGTTCACAAGGCTTTCGAAAAAATTATCAACTTTCAGAATCAATAACTTACGGATGGTCGAGCGTGAGTTCGCACCGAAAAATGCTTGCCAACTTGATATAATGTAAGTGTAATTAGGCCCTACGCCATCCGGCGGTTAGGGCCTTTTTTAATTGGATCGAAGAGGTGCATGTGGAAACCAAACGCACGAAGGCCGAACAGGCTCGCATCAACGGAGCCAAGTCGAAAGGCCCAAAAACAAAGGACGGCAAGCGCCGGTCCCAACAAGCCAACCTAAAACACGGCCTCTATGCCAAAGCCGTGCCCGTCGGATCCCTGTTTACCGAATCCGAAGCCGTGCTGGGTGAAATCCGCAGCCATTTCACCGCTTATTGGGAACCCAAAGGCCTCTACGAAGCCCGGAAGGTCGAGCAACTCGTCCGCTACGCCATGGAGCTGGACCGCCTCGACTGCGTCCGCCAGGAAAAAATGCACGACACCCTCGCCGACGTCGCCAAGCGCCATCCGCATTTGGTCTCGAGCACCCAGCGCACCGCCGAAGCAGAGCTCCGCGCCTCCATTCCGGGCGGCGCCTTTGAGCTCCTCGACCTCCGTGTCCGCCGAATCAATAGCGAGATCTCCCGTCTTGAGCGCGACCTCCTGCGCCTGAAGAAATATCACGGCTCCAGCGGACCAACCGACATGTTGTTGAAAACACTTGACGGAACCGTCGAATCAACCAACATGAACCAGCGGCCGTTCTTCGAGAACCCGACCGCCTCGATTCCCGCGCCTCCCCAACCGGCCTCCGTAACCGATTGGGCCAAGTCCTCGCTCGACTTCACAGCCGATCCTTACCAGCAGGAGATCCTCGACTCCACCGAGCCGAAAACAATTGTCTGCGGTGCCCGCCAGACCGGTAAGTCGACCGCCGCAGCCATCAAGGCCCTGCACGAGGCGTTGACTAACGACGACAGTCTCATCATCCTCGCCGGCCCATCCGGCCGCCAGTCCGGCCAGATCATGGAGAAGGCGAAAGCGTGCGCCATCCAATTGGCTACTCCACTGGCGCCGCCCGACAAGAACTGCGATGGATTCAAGCTCCCCAAAGGCTCGCAAATCGTCTCCGTCCCGGCGACCCCGGACACCATTCGCGGCTTTTCTAACCCGCGCATGGTAATCGTCGATGACGCCTCCTTCGTCGACGACGCCGTCTTCACCGAAGCCCTCATACCTATGCAAGCGCTCGGCGCAAGCAAGCTGCTTCTGATCTCCTCGCCCGGCGCACCCAGCGGCTTCTTTTACGAGAGGTGGCGATCTTCAGCGAGCAACTGGAACCGGATCAAGGTCGATGCCGCCGCCTGCCCGCGTATCGCAGCGCACTGGCTCGGCGAAACAAGGGCCGAAATCGGCGAGGGCTCCTTCAAGCAGGAATTCGCTTGTGAATTCCGCCAGGATCCGGCCTGTCCCATCACGCGCGAAATGGCCGAAAACGCACTCCGTGATGACATCGCACCACTCTTTCCTAACGGAGTAGATGCCTGATGCGTCCCGCCAACAGCTATATCATTGGCGTCGATTTGGGCCGGGAGGTCAATCACTCCGCCTTCGCTGTAGCGGCCGTTCACGCCGCGACCCTTCAATTCGTCCATCTCGAGCGAGTTCCGCTTCGCACCGGATACCTCCGTGTGCTGGCAAGGCTCCGCAGCCTGGTGCGGCGCCTGCTCTCCGGTGGAGCGAGCCAAATTACAATCGTGTGCGACGCAGCAGGACCGGGCCAAGTCGTTCTGGAATTGATGAATGCCTGGACGCCGGCACCCCGTTTGGTCCCCATCACCATCACCGGCGGCCAATCGCACAGCGAAACGAAATCGGGCACGCAAACCGTCCCCCGGCGTACCCTGATCGCGAACCTGGCCGACTCCTTGAGAAAAAATAGAGTATCTGTCACGCGGGCTAGCCCGAACGCGGAGCACTGGATCAAGGAGCTGGCGGCGATCCGCACCGACGGTCGCCAATATGAACAAGATGACCTCGCAATCGCCACCGCGCTCGCGGTTTGGAGCGCCAGATGCCCGGAAAACAAGATTTCAGAAAAAAGATGACAAAACGATAACTCTTTGATTCTAAGTTAGATAAAGACCAATTCAACCGCCGGATGGATCACCTTGGCGCACTTTTCGCGTACCGGATGTTGCATTCCGCGAGAAGGGTCTGCTAGTCTGAAGAAGTCCGCGAAACGCAAGCCACCGCCCAGGGGATGCTGAAAGCAAGAGTCGATAAAACGACTAGAGCCCCAGGGA
>JBJXFL010000033.1:0-36181 GCA_046155405.1 Bryobacteraceae bacterium
GTCCCGCTCTTACTGATCGCAATCAAAATT
Organism: Bryobacteraceae bacterium; assembly: GCA_046155405.1. Lineage (GTDB taxonomy): Bacteria > Acidobacteriota > Terriglobia > Bryobacterales > Bryobacteraceae. The sequence continues at coordinate 31 of JBJXFL010000033.1, forward strand.
GCCTTGTCTTCGGCCGAGCATTCAAATACAGGGGCGTGTCTGGGCATCTCCCAAACATTTTAATACATAAATGTAATATTGCAAGTAAGCACTAGCAATCCTTGGCAGCGCCTGCCGCCTACTGGATCGTTGCCCACTCCCGGTGAACCCGCCGCCCGCGGTGGCGGCTCTCTCGAACAACGACGCGCGCTCGCTGGCAAAGTACGGACGCGTGTTTCCAGTTAACAAGCCGCCGGCGACCATAGCCGCGGACCGGCACTCCGATCCATGCGAACACGCCTGCTGCCAGCAGGGCGCGTAACGCTCCGGGGCACACTCCGATAGGCGTCGCTATGGGGATGAGGAATCGTAGAGTCCCTGTGATCGGGCTGCTTTGCGGGGCGGCCATGCTGGGCCAGAGCCCGGCCCAGCAGGCGCCACCGCCCAAGGTATCTTCCGACGACCCGTTCGCCGGCCTCTCCGATAAGCCCGCAACACCCCTTCAGGCGAAGCGGCCCGCCCGGTCCTGGCTACGATCGCTCGTAACAGAAAATCTAGGATTCAGAAAGGAAGTTATGTCGCAGTTCACCGGCACCGAAGAAGGCGACATGGCCAGCCGCCAGTCCGCCGGATTCGAAGTCCTGAAGAAGTTTTCGACCGGCACCGCCACGGTTGCCAGCTTCAACCTCCAGGGACGGCTCGTTCGCCGCGACGGCTTCAATCCCGTACAGAACGACATGGAAGGCGAGCGCCGCGCCGGTTGGGCCTTCGAGTATCACAACGTTTATCTCGACCTCTACAACGTCCTCAACCCGCTTCTGGGAAGTAAACGGCGGGGACGCCAAGTGGGGCGCTTCAACATCCGCGCGGGACGATTCTACGTGCCTTTCGGCCTGAATCTGCAGACTGACACGCATGGTCCGGTGCTGCAGCTCTCGAACGATCGCAATTTCGGGTTCGAACGCGACTGGTACACCGGCTTGTGGGGGTCGTTGAACAGGCATTTGAACTATGACGCCTACTATCTGACCGGATCCGGTTACGACCTGGCATTCAAAGGCCAACGCGGACTCGGAGCGCTACGCGTCAGCCTTTCGAACAGATACAGTTCGAAGTACGGACTGGAAGGCGGCGTTTCCGCAATGGGCGGGGAACGTCTGGCGATGGATCGCGACCGGCCCCGCCCCATGGAAACCCGGCGGGCAGGTGTGGATGCACGATACCGGCGCGCCGTGCCGTCCGGCCTGCTGACGCTGACCACCGAGTTTAGCGGGGGCGAGGACGCCCGGAACGCCGTAGCCATGCAGCTCCATCAGGCGGAGTATCTGCGCGCCTCCCGGCGTTGGGGAGTGGCTACCCAATACCGGCGCTTCCGGGAGACCGGCGCCGGCGTTGACGCCTCGATCATTGGGGAGTTTACCTGGTACTTTCGCAACGACGTCGGAAACTCCAATTTGCACTGGGTGACGCTCAACGTTGAGCGCCGTCTGCGGCGGATACAGGCCACGCCGCCCCGCACAATCGTCACGCTCCAATACTACTTTTACCGGTAAGGAATCGCTCATGAATGCAACTTTCACAACCCTGCTTTTATCGATACTCATGTTGCCGCAAGCGCTTTTCGCCGCCATCGGCTGCACGCTCAGTAGTCCGGCCGAGGACTTGAAATACCTTTACCCCCAGATGACAACCTTCAAGGAGGAACTCAAGGAATTCCCTCGGATCAAAGACGGCGCGACACTCTACAAGGGCCTGAAATCGCGGCTGGGCGGCGATCTGGATCCTATATATGAAACCTATGAGACGCCGTATACGGTCTACAGCGTTTTTCAAGGTGCGAATCGAATCGGCGTCGTCCATGGCGTCAACGTGCCAGGTAAGGGCGGCGTGATCCAGGTGTTCCTTTCGCTCGACCCGGCCAGCGCGGAGATTCAAAAGTTCTTCTTTCAGCGCCTTGAGAGCCCCGCGGCCAAGGCGCTCCGAAGCAAGGAGTTCCAGGCGCAGTTCACGGGCCTGACGCTTGCCGACTTCTACAAACACGACTATTACGCGGCCGCCGATCCCGGAGCCAAGGCGGACAAGGTGGCGGCCATTAAACCGCCTCCGATTGGCGCGGCTGGCCAACCCGATTATCTGGCCTCGCTCCGCGGCATCAGAAAGAACCTTATCCTGCTTGACTTCTTTGTCTACGAAAAACGGTTCGAGCCGTTTTTTGAAAGGGCTCGGCAGGCGATCGGCAAATCCAAGATAGGAAAGGACTAATGTATGCGTACGATTCTCTGCCTATGTGCGGCTATTCTTGTGATCGGCGGCGTCCTTATCTGGAAATTGACCCAATCGCCGTTTCTCGCCGGCAATTTCATGGGCGCGCCGAAGACAGCGGTTACGGACCTGATCGAACGCCCAAAAGACTTTATGAATAAGACCGTTCTGGTTGAAGGCGAAATCCGGCAGCAATGCAAGGTCATGGGGTGCTTCTTCTTCTTCAACGCCCGAGATAAGCAACTCCGCGTCGACCTCGAGCAAATCGCAATGAACGCGCCCAAGCGCGAAGGACGACTCGCACGCGTGGAAGGGCAAATCGTGCTCTACGGCGACGGTTATCAATTCCAGGCGAGCGCGGTCGAATTCTAGTGAGGCCTTATGAACATCGAATCACGAATCGACCCTTTTATCCTCCGGCGCTATTTCGCGCTCGCGATCAAGAACCTCCGGCGCCGCCTCGTTCGGACTGGACTCACCGTAGCCGGTGTCGCCCTCGCCGTGACCGTCGCCGTCTCGCTCGGCGGCTTCATGTTGGGTTATCGCGGTGTGATCGACAAGAGCATCGACATGCTGGGCTTCCAGGTCATGATCATGGCGAAAGGGTGTCCCTATGAGGCAGCCACCATGATGCTGAAGGGCGGCACCGGCCTGCTCTACCTGCCGGCGGATATCTACGACAAGGTCAAGAACGACCCGGACATTGAGAGCATTACGCCCATCTTCGTCGGTGTCGCGCAAAAACAGGGCAGCGGCATTCGGGACGAAGGAAACGAGAAGAACTTCCTTATCGTCAGCGGCATTGACGTGCCGAGCTATCGGGTGATGAAACCGTGGGTCACTTTCAAGAAAGGTCCCGGGTACGATGATGGACGGTGGTTTTCTCCAAGCTCGAAGAATGAGGTGGTGCTCGGTTTTGAGGCCGCCGAATTCGAGCAGCGTAAAGTTGGCGACACGTTCTATGCTTCAATCACGCCAGCCGGCGTGCCCAATCCCGTCCAGCATGAACTGAAAGTCGTTGGCGTACTTGACCGGACAGGCACGCAGGATGACGGAACCGTTTTCCTTCCGCTCGATGTGACGCGCGAGTATTTCGGCCGGCCGGGGCAGTTAACGATTCTCGGCATCAAGCTGAAGGAGTTCAATGCGTTCAATATGCGGCAGTTCGAAACACGCTGGCTGAAGCTGCCGGAAGTCCAGGTAGTGGGTCTGCAGCAAGTGAAGAACACGCTGATAGGCCTGGTGGCGACAGCGCAGACTATGATCGCCGCGGTGGCCATTATCGCCGTCATTGTCGCCTTCATCGGAGTGATCAATACGATCCTGATGAGCGTCTACGAAAGAACGTCGGAGATCGGCATCATGAAGGCTCTCGGGGCCAGGCGTGGATCCATCTTTCAATTGATTTGGCTGGAAACGGTGATGATCTGCCTCGCTGGAGCGGTCGTGGGATCGTTGCTCGCGGTGATCGGCTCCGACCTCGTGGAGAAGGCGATCAAATCGATGGCCGATATGGGCGTGTCGGGGTCGATCGTGCAAATCACGCCCGCCGTCATTGGTTACGCAGTACTCGGAGCGGTGATTCTTGGGTTCTTCGCTGGGCTATATCCCGCGTGGCGGGCCTCGTCCATGCGGCCTGTGGAAGCCATCAACAAGGGGAATTGATATGACCGAAGTCATCATCGAAGCGTACGGATTGAAGCGGTACTACCATCGCGGCAGCGAGACGGTGAGGGCTCTGGACGGAGTGGATATCTCCATCCGGAAGGGCGAAATTGTCTCGATTCTGGGCCCTTCCGGCTCGGGCAAGACAACGCTCATCAACCTGCTTTCCTGCCTGGACGCGCCGACCGAAGGGTCTCTCACTGTGGCCGGCAAGCCGGTCGCCGGTCTCTCCGAGGACGAATTGGTGGAGGTTCGCCGGGGCGTACTGGGGTTTGTGTTTCAGCAGTTCTCCCTGCTGCCGACCCTGACCGTTACCGAGAACATCGAACTACCGCTCCTGTTTCTCGGCATCAAATCAGATGCCCGAACGACCCGTGAAATCCTTACCGCCGTCGGCCTCGGCGATCGCGCCAGCCACCTGCCGCGAGAGCTCTCAGGTGGGGAAATGCAGCGTGTCGCCATTGCGCGGGCGCTCATCGCCGGCCCCCAGATCCTTGTGGCCGACGAGCCCACCGGGAACCTCGATAAAGCCACCGGCGAATCCATCATCGCCCTCTTCAAGCGCCTCGCGGCCGAAGAAGGACTGACGATTCTGCTCACCACCCACAACACCGTCTTCGGCGCCGAAGCCGATCGCGCCATCACTTTGGAGGATGGCCGGATCGTAAGAGAGGAAAGGCCACGACCTCCTCAACTCTCAACAATCAGCTAATAAGTCGACTCTTGATACGGGGCATTCGCATAAATCAGTTCACGGGGCATTTTGATAATGGCCGCTCTCGGTCAGTTGACGAAATGCGGTCAACGATGCGGGCATTGTTTCGACGGTGCTCCAACGAAACGCTGACGACAATTTGCCCAAGAACGAGAAATCCCACGTCTCGACGGTGTTTCCCGGACTGGCTTGTCACCTGCACGGGATAAGTTTAGGATGAGACTATGCCGTTCCGGGGTCCGGGACAGGCCGTCATAAAGAAAGCGAGAGCGATGACAATGACGATAACGCCAACTGTGAAAGATCCCGTGTGCGGGATGGACATAGAGTCGGCTAACGCCGCTGGACAAACTGACTATAACGGGCAGACCTATTACTTCTGTGGCCCAAAATGTAAAGAAAAGTTCGATCTTGATCCGGCGCATTACTTGGGCTAGTCCCCGGAAGCGCCGAAGAGCGGCGAGCCAAGCTAGCGCGGATACTCCGGCTGCCGCGGGTCTCCGGGAATTCAATCGGCGCGGGACACTTTTCGATGGATGATAAGCACGCTGTAATGGATGATAAGCACGCTGTAATCGACCCGGTATGCGGGATGCGGGTCGACCCTCAATCGAGCCAATTCAAGTCCGAGTACGAGGGTGCGCCTTATCATTTCTGTAGCGCAACCTGCAAAGAGAAATTCGAGCGAAACCCTTCCCAGTTTGCTCACGGAGCGACGAGCGGGGTATCGCATCCTGCGATCCCATCCGACAGTGGCCGTGAATACACCTGTCCGATGCATCCGGAAGTGTCGCAAATAGGACCCGGCGCCTGCCCCATTTGCGGAATGGCTTTGGAGCCGCGAACGGCATCGCCGACAGATGACTCGAGCGACGGCGAGTTCGCGGATATGAAGCGCCGTTTCTACGTCTGCTTGATCTTAACCATTCCGGTGCTGCTCTCCGCGATGCTGCACATGCTGCCCTTTCACTCCTTCGCGGCGGTACTGTCCGGGCAGGCCCGGCTTTTGTTCGAGTTCGCTCTTACGACCCCAGTGGTTTTATGGGGCGCTTGGCCGTTTTTCGAGCGTGCATGGGTGTCGATCAAGCATCGCAGCCTCAACATGTTCACGCTGATCGCCCTGGGTGTCGGGACCGCATATGGGTTTAGCGTTGTCGCCACCTTGTTCCCGGAGCGATTCCCCGCCAGCCTGCGTTTGGGCGATGGAATGCTACCCGTATACTTCGAAGCGGCGGCGGTGATTGTCACACTCGTCTTGCTTGGTCAAGTCTTGGAATTACGCGCTCGAAGCCAAACGGGGTCGGCCATCAAGTCCCTCCTCGGCTTGGCCCCGAAGACGGCTCAATTGATCAACCCGGACGGCACGAACACCGACGTGGAACTGGAACGTGTTAAGAAAGGGGACCGCTTGCGCGTGCGGCCCGGCGAGAAGATTCCGGTCGATGGCGTCGTCGTGGAAGGCGGAAGTAGCGTTGACGAATCGATGATCACGGGTGAGCCGATCCCCATAGAGAAAAACATAGGCGACAAGGTCACCGGAGCGACGATAAATGGAACCGGGAGCTTGATCATTGAAGCCGAAAGGGTAGGCGGCGAGACCCTTTTTTCCCAGATCGTGCGGCTTGTCTCGGACGCTCAACGCAGCCGCGCGCCGATTCAAAAGCTTGCGGATAGGGTATCCGGGTACTTCGTTCCGGCAGTGATCGGCATCGCGGCCCTTACATTCGCGATCTGGTTGATATATGGGCCGGAGCCCGCGCTCTCGCATGCGATTGTGAACGCGGTTGCGGTCTTGATCATCGCTTGCCCTTGTGCGCTGGGCTTGGCGACTCCGCTATCCATTATGGTCGCGGTTGGCAAAGGCGCCTCCGTGGGAGTTCTCTTTCGGAATGCCGAGGCAATTGAAACGCTTCGCAAGGTCGACACGCTCGTGGTGGACAAGACTGGGACACTGACCAAGGGGAAACCGAAGGTAGTTGCGCTCGTCCCCGCTGAAGGTCAAGACGAGACTTCGCTTCTGGGAATCGCCGCGGCCGTCGAAGCTGGTAGTGAGCATCCACTCGCCGCGGCGATCGTCAAGACGGCGGAAGAAAGGCATATACCAATTCCAGCCGCGACATCGTTCGTCTCCGTGACTGGCAAGGGTGTTCGGGCGACGGCCGGGGGGCAACAGGTGAGTCTTGGCAATGCGGCCATGATGCAGGAGCGGGCGGTGGACTGGCAAAGTTTTGAAGCGCGCGCCGACGCTTTGCGGAAGGAGGGGCGGACAGTAATGTTTGTCGCTTCCGGAGATAGAATGGCCGGGTTGATTGGAGTGGCGGATCCGATCAAATCGACGGCGCGGGAGGCTCTGGATGGCTTACATCGGGACAACGTAATGGTGGTGATGCTCACCGGCGACAACCAGACTACAGCCGCCGCCGTCGCCGCTCAATTGGGTATCAAGGAAGTGATTGCCGGAGTACTTCCCGAACAGAAGAGCGCGAAGGTTCAAGAACTGAAATCCCAGGGGAAGACCGTGGCGATGGCTGGCGACGGAATAAACGATGCGCCCGCGCTTGCGGAAGCGCATGTGGGTATCGCCATGGGAACCGGCACGGATGTGGCGATGGAGAGTGCCGGCGTAACACTAGTGAAAGGCGACTTGCGCGGGATTGCGCGAGCCCGAAGTCTTAGCTTGGCCACCATGAAGAACATCAAGCAAAATCTCCTTTTTGCGTTCATCTATAACGCTCTGGGAGTTCCAGTGGCCGCTGGCGTACTTTACCCCGCATTTGGGATCTTGCTGAGCCCCATGTTGGCGGCCGCGGCTATGAGTTTGAGTTCGGTCTCGGTGGTGGTCAACGCTCTCCGTCTTCGTGGAGTCAAGGTCTAAGCGTAGCTTCCGTAAGCCGGTGCGGAGAGTTATTGTAGGGGAAAGGCTACTCTGGCACTCGGCTTGCAAGATAGTTTAGATGCACAGGCTAGACCGAAGTCTGGCGACAAGCAAGGAGATGATCGACATGAAGTTTCAAAAACTGTTCCGTGTAGTCGTGCTGGGGACATTGATTCTGCTGGCGTCCGTTGTCCCGTCGTTTACGGCGGAACCGCAAGGAATCTTAAAATCGGCTGAAGTCAAAGCGCTGATCAACAATTCCAAGACCCCCGCCGACCATCAAAAACTCGCTCGGCATTTTACCGCAATGGCCGAGAAGCACGAAGCCGAGGCGAAGGAGCATGAGGCGTTGGCCATTGAATACACCAAGCGTCCCACCGGCCACGAGCAAAAACATCCGATGAGCGGGCAGACAGCCGAACATTGCAAGTACTACGCGGAACACTGCCGGAAAGCCGCCAAGGAAATGCGTTCCCTCGCCGCCGCTCACGAATCAATGGCGAAAGCGTCGAAATAGTCGTCCGGTTTTGGCGCCACGCTGGCCGGATAACCGCGCTACGCCAACGCCCCCAGCCCCATCGCACGCCGGATCACGCCGAACCCTTCGCGCGTCTTCCGCTCCACCATGCTCATCCCCCGTTCGCGCTTGCGTTGCGCGGCCGCGTAGTCGCGATGAACCGCTAACAGCGCATCGCCCATCTCAGCCGGCGTCGCCGATGCCAGATGAAACGCCCACTCGCCCAAACCGATATCGCTGAACATTTGCGCCTTCTTGCCGAACGCCCATTCGAAGCAATGCAGGCACGGTAGTCCGTTTGCCAGCGCCATGATGTTGCCGTGCGGTTCCATGTTGAACATGGTTCGGGAAGCCAGGAAAACGCTCAACGCTTCGTCAGGTAGCCAGAACGTCTCGCGCAACTTTAGAAACGGCTTCACGTCGGCCGGCATGGAGTCAATCAGTTGCTCCTTACCGAGCGTGATCTCGCGGTCGTCCTCGGGCGCAATCAGAATGGGCAACTTCGTTTCCCGCACCCAGCGGATCAGGACTTCCCGCATCTTTTGCACATACTCGGCGCCACGCTCGCGAACGCCCGGCCTATCGAGGACGGCATAGTGAATAATCGCCACCAGAAATTTGCCGCGTTCCAGCCCGACGGACTTCAAATAGGCGTCGGCGGCGGCATCGTTGCGTTGTCGATACTGGAAGGCGATATCCGGTGCGAACGCGATGTGGGGGCCTTGAATCCCCGCATCTTTCAAGATGCCGATGGAGATGGAATCCCGGGTGAACAGAAACTTCGCGTCGGACAACACACGCCGCAGGACGATAGGACTGGGCGGGTCGAATGTATCGAACGTTTGCGCCCAAGTTCCATAGGGTTTCCCAAGATTCCCGGCGAGGTAAAGCGGAGTTACCGAGCCGAGCGTCCGCTCCCAATCATGTGTCCCATGAAGACCGTAGTTGATCACCATCCCCGAGTTGTACAGAAACAGATCCATCTGTTCGAACGCACTCTGCAACTGCCGCGGCGTTGGCTTACCCGGCTCGTTAATTCGGCCGTCGAGGAACTTGGCCTGCGGGAAATCGCGTCGGATCAGCTTACGCCCGGATTCATCGATATTGGCGGCCCAACAAGTGACGTCGGCCTCGGGAATGAATCGCCCCAGAGCGCCCAACATCGCTGGTGTGAAACAGACGTCGCCGATGTTGCGCATCTGCCATCCAGTGCGCAGAAGAATCTTCTTGCGGACGGGAACCTGCGCCAACAGCGGGGCCGGCAAAGCTCCCAGGAAGCTGCGCCGGCGCATCATTCGGGTAATTTGATTTCCAGACCGCGCTCGAAGTTAAACCGCTTCGTGGATTCACGATCCAGATTAGAAAGCGGCACACTATCCTGCTTGTGACCGGGCTGCACAAAGTGAAATTTTTCGTTCTCCGCCCAAAACGCCACCGCCTGCCGCAACGTGCCGTCCTTCAGCGCTATCAGAAATACCTTCGGCGCGTTCGGAGTAAAGTTCTCATACGGATTGCTAATGTTGGAATACTCTCGCAGCACGGGCCTGGCGACTTCCGGCTTGTAGTCCGGATTCACCACCAGGATGGGTGCCGGAGGGGGAGCCGTATTCTGCTGGTTTACGAATAGGAGCGGCGTGGGCTGCACCTGCGGCTGGGGATACCACCCGCCGCCCGCCCAGCCGCCGCCCAGCCAGCCTCCAATCACATGGATGGGCGGCGCGCCGGGGCGCGACGGCATCGGCCGCCCGGCGATACTGCCGCTCAAATTTGTGATGTGGTTCTCGATGGGAGGAAGTTGCACCACCGGCATTCGCGGGGAATGTTGCGGGAACCGCGGCTGCGCGGTCACGGTCAATACAAACATGCAGGCGAAAAAAAGAGTCCGTATCAAGGAGTGGTACCTCTGCATTTGAGACTAGTGGTTTGAACGTTTGGTTGCAAGCAAGATTTATAATGAACCATGTCCGAAATTCGCCATTCCGTGTGTGCGCTCGATTGCCCGGACGCCTGCGGTCTGCTGGTGCAGGTGGATGATGGCCGCGCGACGAAACTGCGGGGGGATCCCGAACATCCGGTAACGCGCGGCTTCCTTTGCGCGAAGGTCACCAAATATCTGGATCGCGAGTACTCGCCGCATCGCCTGCTCTATCCCATGAAACGCGCGGGAGCCAAAGGCGAGGGGAAATTTACGCGCATCGCGTGGGACGAAGCGCTTGACACAATTGCCGGGCGGTTGAAACGCGTCGCGCAAGAATGGGGGCCGGAGGCGGTACTGCCGTACAGTTACGGCGGGTCGATGGGCCTGTTGAACGCCAACGGCATGGACCGGCGATTCTTCCACCGCATCGGCGCCTCCCGCCTCGACCGGACCATCTGCGCCAGCGCCGGTACGGCCGGCCTGGTGAAGACGCAAGGCTTTCGATACGGCGTGGCGCCGGAGGATTTCGTCCACTCGCGCCTCATCGTCGCCTGGGGCGCCAACGTGCTCGCCACCAACGTCCACCTGTGGCCATTTATCGTGGAAGCCCGCCGCGCCGGAGCGAAGTTCATTGTCATCGATCCGCATCGCAACAAGACCGCCGCGGCCGCGGATCGGCACCTCTTCATCCATCCCGGTTCGGACAAAGCGCTGGCGCTCGGCCTGCTGCATGTCATCTTTCGCGACGGACTCGAAGATCCCGATTATCTCTCGCGCTATGCGTCGGGCGCGGAGGAACTCCGGGAGTTTGTCCGCGAATATACGCCGGAGCGCGTGGCCTCGTGGACGGGCATTGGCGCGGAAACAATCGAATCGTTGGCGCGCGAGTATGCCTGCACGCGGCCTTCCGTTATCCGGCTTAACTACGGTGTGCAACGCAACCCCAACGGCGGCACGGCGGTGCAGGCTATTGCCATGCTGCCGGTGGTGACCGGCGCCTGGCGCGAATTGGGCGGGGGGGTACAGCTATCAACCTCGCAAGCGTTCACCCTGGACCGGCCGGCGCTGGAGATGCCGGAGTTGCAAAAGCGTTCGCCGCTGGGCCGGGAGTCGCGTCTGGTGAACATGTCCCAGCTTGGGGCCGCCCTCACCGAACTGGACGCGCCGCCGGTGAAGGCAATGGTAGTCTATTGCTCGAACCCCGCCGCGGTGGCGCCCGATCAAGCGCGCGTGCACGCCGGCCTGGCGCGGGAAGATCTCTTCACCGTCGTGCTCGAACAGTTTCAAACCGACACGGCCGATTTTGCCGATATCCTGCTCCCCTCCACTACCTTCCTGGAGCACACCGACTTATACACCGCGTACGGCCACTACTATTTACAACTCGCCCGTCCGGCGCTGCCCGCCCCCGGCGAAACGAAAAGTAACTTCGAAGTGTTCCAGTTACTCGCCCGGCGCATGGGCCTGGAGGACGAATGCCTCTATGAGACCGAGGAGGCCATGATCCGGACGCTTCTGGCGAGCGGCCACAATCATCTGAAAGGCATTACGCTGGAACGTCTGGACGCGGAGCGCCATGTGCGGCTGAATCTCCCGGCGCAATATCTTCCATTCGCCGAAGGCGGCTTTGGCGGGCCGGAGGGCAAGGCGCAATTGGGCCCGGACGGCTTGGCGTATGTCCCGCCGCCGGAATCCAGGCTCGGCGAGGAAATGCGCGGCTATCCGTTGGAGCTGATCTCGCCAAAGGCCCATGACGCGATGAACTCCACCTTCGGCTATCAGGCGCCTTTGGACGCGGAGACGGCGGTGGCATGGCTAAACTCGATCGACGCAGAGGCTCGCGGGATCGTCAACGGTGATCCGGTTCGCCTGTTCAACGACCGCGGCGAAGTCCTCGCCCGGGCCGCCGTGGACGGCAAAACCGCACCCGGCGTGGTGGCTATTCCGGCCGTCCGTTGGCCGAAACGCAGCGAAGGACGCATCGGTGTGAATACACTGATAGCGGACCGTTTGACCGATCTGGGCGGCGGCGCCACATTCTATAGTTGTCTGATTCAGGTGGAACGATGCGCGGAGTGATATTTGCCGTGGCGGCGGTATTGGCGATGGCCGGCATGGCGGGGTGCAAAAAGAACACCCAGGCCGTGCAGTACGTCGACGAGGGCGGGTCGCAATTGGCCAGCGCCATCAACGTGGCCGACCCGCGTTCCGCCATCCAATTGCTGCGCGGCTTTTATGATGTGGAAAACGACGCCTGGCGCTGGACCGCTCCCAAGTTCGCCGTCGCGTTACGGGCGCCCAAGGAGCGTCCGGCCGAGGGCCTCAAGTTGTACATGGAGTACACCGTGCCTGACGTTTTCATCCAGAAGGTGCCGCGGACGACCCTATCCGTTATGGTCAATGGCAAGGCGCTGGATCCGGAGGTGATCTCCAAGGCCGGTAATCTCCGATTGGAACGATTGGTGCCCGCCGCAATGTTGCAAGGTGACGTGACCACGGTGGACTTCGCGTTGGACAAGTTCCTGGAGGCCGGACCGACGGATCAGCGGGACCTCGGCTTGATCGTCAGCGCTATTGGTCTGCAAGGCGTCAAAGCCGCCCCTCCGCCCGCCAAATGAAACCGCGCGTGGCGGGGTTCACCCTGGCGAGTGCATTATGCTTGGCGCTCTATTGGCCTGGGTTGATCACGTGGTTCTCCATGGATGATTTTGCCTGGCTCGGTCTGCGCGCGACGATATCTTCGTGGGCGGATCTCGATTCGGTGTTGTTCTCGCCGATGGCCCAGGGAACCATTCGGCCGTTATCGGAACGGTTATACTTCCTCACGTTGGAACGGCTATTCGGCATTGAGGCATTGCCCTTTCGTATCGTGGCGTTCAGCGTGCAAATGCTGAACGTCTGGCTGGTGATGCGACTGGTGGAACGCATGACCGGATCGCGGGCGGGGGGCGCGGTATCGGCGGTGCTGTGGATCGTCAACAGCGCCCTGGCGCTCGCATTGTCGTGGTCGAGCGCGTTTAATCAGATCCTGTGGCCCTGCTTCCTGTTGGCGGGGTGCCATGCGCGCTGGACCTGGCTGACAACCGGCAGCCGCCGGGCGCGGGCGGCCGAGTGGGTGTTCTTCGTCCTGGGCTTCGGAGCGCTGGAACTCCAAGTGGTCTACCCGGCGATTGCCGGCGCGATGACGCTGCTCTACCGGCGTGAACGCTGGAAGGACCTCCCGCCGCTGTTCGGCGTGGCCTTGGCCTATGCCAGCCTAAACAGGTATATCGCCAGGCCGCAAACCAGTTCGGTTTACACGCTCTATTGGGACGGCGGCCTGTGGACCACGTTTGGCGTCTACCTCCGCATGGCGACGGGAATATGGCGACCGGACCTTGTGCGCGATCCCGCCTCCTGGTGGCTGGCGGCGGAGTGCTTGGCGGGTTTCGGACTAGTCGCGGCGCTTTTGTGGCTTGTGTGGCGACGCGAGCGGATGGCGGCTTTCGGTGTTCTCTGGTTCCTGGTCACGGTGGTACCCATTCTGCCGCTCAAGAACCATATCTCCGATTACTATCTCACCGTGCCCGTTCTGGGACTGGCCATGGCGGCCGGAGTAGCCGTGGCGCGGCGGCCGCTCTGGGCCATGTTCCCCGCGCTCGTCTATTGTGCCGGCAGCGGATATTCGGCTCGTGAAGCCGTCGAATATAGATATGACCGCGCGGAGCGGGGACGCATATTGTTTGCCGGCGTGCGGGAAGCGGCGCGGCTCCATCCGGGAAAGTTGATCCTGTTGACAGCGGTAAGTTCGGAACAGTATTGGGTCGGGATGAACGATAATCCGTTTCGCCTGGTTCCCGGGTTGCGGGTGTACTTGGCTCCCGGCGGGGACGAGAATATTGAGAAGCATCCGGAGTTGGGGAATCCGGAAAATTTTGTGCTTTCGGGACCGGCGGCGCGGGGCGCCCTGAATGCGGGGCAAGCGGTGGTTTATTCGCCTGCCGGCGGGAAGCTGCGAAATGTCACTTCGATGTGGCGGGAGATCGCGCAGCAGCGCTGGCGAGGGGAATTGTCGCCCACGGTGGACGCCGGGCAACCGTTGCTGGCGGGGCAGTTGGGTACCGGATGGCATCCGCTGGAGCAGGGCTTCCGATGGTCGGAAGGCCGGGCGAGCCTGCGTCTCGGTGCGCTGGAATCGGCGCGGGAGATTACCGTGGACGCTTTCCGTCCCTTTGAAGCGGGCAAGCGCGGAAAAGTCGTCCTGTCGGTGCGATTGAATGGCGTCGAGGCGGGACGCTGGGAGATGGAGAGCGATAGCAGTTCGCTCAATGGAAACGCCCCACTGCCGAAGAGCCTTGATCGGACAAAGCCGGTTGCGGTCGAACTGGAGGTTACGCCGGTTCTTCGGGAGGAAGGCCCGGGAGGGCGGCTGCTGGGGCTGGCCTTCGGGAGAATTGGCCTTCGTTAGCCAATTTACAATCCGGCCCGTGGAGGCTAACACTCAAACTGGCTGGAACTCACCCACTTCTCTTTGCACTCGAAGCGGCCAGCCGGTTGGGCCGGATTCGCCAATCCCAGGCTTCTTTTCAGTCGATCCAGTCATTGCCTTAACGGCCCACATCGGCGCGGGTGAGCGTGAACATTGTGTGGAGGCGGGAATGTCCGATTACACCGCCAAGCCGGTTTCCCGCCAGACCCTTTGGAAGTTGTTGCAGCGCCACGGATCGCATCCCAATTTGGCGGTTGATAGCTAAAAATCCGGACAGTTGTCTCAATTCGGGGCATAAAAAGAGCGATTTGCGTCATCTGACCATGGACGCGCCGCCGTACTCCAGGATGAAATATCCGTCGTTCGCTCTAATGTCTTACCTTCTAGCGGCCGATAAGCTTCCACGATGTTTGTTTTTCAATGGCTTACGGCATCGCCAGACGCCGGATGAGAAAAATTTCATCGAAAAGTAAATTTGGTCATTGAATTGCTCTGGATGTGTGCTAGTATAGATGCGAATCGAAACTAAAGCTCGGCGCGATGAGTCTCATTTGGAGTTCCTCGCTCAAGGTCGCGCTGGTGCCACCAGAGCTGACTTGCCGGTCAGGCCGTTCGGCAATCGACGGCCGACGGAGACTTTTCTTGACCGGTTTCGTTCGCCGTTTTCGCTTTTGATTTTTGAACCTTTTTTCTCAGCCATACGTCCATATGGTCTGAGAGATTACAAAGAGCGGACGCCGCGAGGCGAACGCAAAACAAAATGCCAGCGACTGGCGTTATACAAGGAGCCGGTGGCGAATTGTTCACTGGCTGCATAGCAGAGGGTCCGAGACGCAAACAGCGTTTTTGACGTCGGGCCGCTGAAAACCGAAAACAACCAACAAAAGCAATAGTGAGGGTAAACACCATGACAAATTCCGAAGTGAAAGCGTACAAAAAAATTCTGGCGGCGAAAGAAGCCGAGCTTGTCGGCGCTCTGCGCAACCGCGAGGGTATCGAGATCGAAAAAAGCCCGGATGCGTTGGACGAAGTGCAGCGCGCCGCCGAGCGGGAACTCGCTATTCGCACACTCGACCGTGAGTCCAGCCTGCTGCGCAATGTCCGCGCCGCCCTGCTCCGTATCGAGAATGAATCGTACGGGGTTTGCCTCCATTGCGAAGAAGATATCAGCGTCAAACGTTTGAATGCGGTCCCCTGGGCCCCCTATTGCATCTCTTGCCAGGAGCAGTACGACGCCCACAAAATCGAGGGCGACGAAGTGTTCGACGAGATGCTGGTCAACGCGGCGTAGTTCATCCAACGTCAATCTCAAACGGGGCGCGGCTTTTGCTGTCGCCCCGTTTTGGTTTTCCGATTATCTGATCGACCGGATCCGAAGGGTGGACACTATCCGTTCATCGGACCGCAAACCGTACAGCGTCCCCGGCGCTCGATTTATACGCTTGGCACGCCAGCCTCAACGAGTTGATGAACGTAGCTGACGGATCCGAATGGCGGACACCATCCGCCCGTCGCCTTTATCGCGGCGGAAGGATTGGAATTGGCCGGGATCGCAAATTTTGTCCGGCGGACACGTCGGCTTCAACGAGTTGTTTAATGGGTGACGGATCCGAATGGCGGATACCATCCGCCCATCGCCTCTATCGCGGCGGAAGGAGTGGAATTGACCGGGATCGCAAGCCGTACAGCGTCCCAGATTTTCGATTTGCCCCGCCGGAATGCCGGCATCGACCAATTGCCGGCGGTTAGCGGACACCAAATCGACGTGTGCCCGTTGGTTCGTTTGTGTCGCATGACCGGGAAATTGGGCCGCCACTTCGTCGCTTACCTCAAAGCAGCATGCGGCGATGCAGGGCCCAATCCCCACCCGCAATCGCTGAATGCCGCATCCCCAATCCCGGGTCAGCGTCTCCACCGTCATCCGGGCGATTTGCGCCGCCGTTCCCCGCCATCCCGCATGAACCGCCGCCACCACGCGCCGCACGGGATCGGCCACCAGCAGCGGCACGCAGTCGGCGGTTCGGATCTCCAGCCACAGGTCCGCCGTGGCTGTAATTAGGGCGTCTCCATCGCCAAACGAACCCGGCTCGCGGACGGCGACCACGCCGTTTCCATGCACCTGGCTTAGCTTGGCCGTGCGCTCAATCGGCGTCCACGCGCCGTCATGACGCGTTCCGAAACCATGATCGGCCCACCAGATACCGTCCAATTGGCTCGCGCGTAGCGGACTCATGCATGCTCAATGCGATACCACTCGTGCGTCCGCCGCAGACCCTCCTCGATCGAGTATCGAGGCGAATGGCCCAGTTCCCGCATCGCCGCCTGCGTGTCGGCTTGGGAATCCCGCACGTCGCCGTCCCGGAGCGGCCCATAGTTCGGCGGCAGCGAAATTCCTTCCAGCTTCTGCACTTGCTCCCAAAGGAAATTCAGCGTGTATCGCCCGCCGTTACCGGCATTGAACACTTTGCCGGAAACGCCCGGCGCGGTCGAAGCCCGCCTGACCAGCGCGGCCACATCGTCCACATAGGTGAAATCCCGCGACTGTTCCCCGTCGCCGAAAATTGTCGGCGCCGTGCGCGTCAGCGCGGCCCTCATAAATAGCGACAGCACACCTGAATAGGGGCTTGTCGGGTCCTGCCGTGGACCATACACGTTGAAAAAGCGCAATGAAACGGATTCCACTCCGAAACACGACGCGAACACCGACCCATAGTACTCGCCCGTCAACTTCTGCAACGCATACGGCGACTTGGGCCGAGGAGCCATCGTCTCCGTTTTTGGCAGGACGTCCGTATCGCCGTAAACTGAACTGGAAGCGGCGTAGACAACCCGCCGTACCCCCGCCTGTTGGGCGGCCCGGTAAACATTGAATGTCCCATTTATGTTCACATCGTGGGACGGAACGGGATCGTTGATGGAGCGCGGCACTGAAGGAATGGCCGCCAAGTGGTAGACCACCTCCGCGCCCTGGAATACTCGAACCAATTCGTCATGGTGGCGAATATCGACCAGATTCGTTTCTATTTGGTCTTTAACGGCGTCCAGATTCGACAGCTTGCCGCTGTTCAGATTGTCGACGATCCCCACTCGGCTTTCGCCGTTTGCGAGCAGTTCCCGCACGACAGCGGAGCCGATGAACCCGGCGCCGCCGGTGACTATACTTTTGGGTCGCATGAAGGTGTTTTTAGAGGGAAAGAGCCGCGATCTGCCCTTCCATATGGCGGATCGACTCATTCGCGATGGTCTCCGCGCCGAAGGAGAAATCGAACGCCTCGAGCGAAATCCAACCCTGATAGCCGCCGGCGGCGAGCGCCGAAAGCACCGGTTTGAAGTCGTAGTTGCCGCGGCCCGGATGTTTTCCGTCCAGTTCGTTCACATGCACGTGCCGGATCAGCGAAAAGTGTCGCTTCACCAGCACCGCGTGCGGCTCGGTTTCCTGAATGGCGTTGTGGCTGTCGAACATCGTTCGAACCGCCGGATTGCCGATTTTGCCGACCCAACTGGCCGCTTCGTCAAGTGACGTCACAACATCCGTATCGGCGGGAGGCAGCGCTTCAATAAGTAAAGTGATGCCTCGCTGTTCCGCCCAACGGCCCGCCGTGGCCATGCCGTCCACGTAATTCTTCGTCGCCGCGGCCGCTCCGATGCCTCCCACCGACGTCCGCTGCTTTGGCGAACCGAAAATCATGACGCCATTCGGCCCTAAGTCCGCGCAAAGGTCGATCAGATCGTGAATATGCCGCCAACTCCGCGCGCGAAGCGAGTGTTCCGGCGTCGTCACATGCAGTCCGGCCGGCGAGACCATCAGCCAATGCAATCCAACAAACTCAAGCCCCTCGTCCGCCATGATCGCTTTGCATTTCCGGCGCTGAACGGGCGTCAACGTGCACGGATCCTTGGCCAACGTGAACGGCGCGATCTCGATGCCGGTATAGCCGGCTTTGCGGATGGACTGGCACGCGGCGCGGAAATCCCAGTCTTTATACACTTCATTGCAGAGGGCGTGACGGAAACGAAAGGACATGAAATTCCAGTGTACGAGTTCTTGGCTCAATCGGAAATGCGGTGGACGACCTTTATGGCGTCGGCCGGCGGCCTGAATAGCGACTCGGGGGCCTGCCGCAGCGGTAGCCGTACCAGAAGCGGCGCCAGCCACTGCCGGTCATACGCTTGCAGCCCGGAAACGGCCCTCTCGAAATGCTCCCGCGACGCGTTCACGCTGCCCGCGATAATGTGATTGCCGACGATCATGTCGAGGCAGGGAAGCCGCACTTCGGCCGCTCGCGCGCCTAAAATGATCAACACACCCAAGCGCCGCAGCACTCGCATGGAGGCCACGGCCAGTTCAGCGCTCCCGCAAGCTTCAATCACCAGATCCGCGCTTATCCCGTCCAGCGTCCGCGTGTAGCGAACGCCTTGCCGCTCCAACAATTGAGCCCGCGTCGAGTCCTCGCTCTCCCGGGATAGGACCGTAACGTCAAAGCCGCTCTGCAGTGCGCGCCACGCCGCCAGTATCCCAATCGGCCCCGCACCCAAAACCAGCACCCGTCGCGGGTCTCCCGGATGCAGGCGTAGCGCCATCTCCCAGGCTTTTTCGATCACGCTTGCCGGTTCCACCAGGACGGCAAACTCGGCCAAGCCGAGCGGCACCGGAATCAGGTCGTCTTCATGGTCGACCGCGAACTCGCATAAATAGCCGTGCAGGCCGAATATGCCGCGTTCGACGTACTCGCCCGTCAGACAATTATCCCGTCTTCCGCGACGGCACATGGCGCACCCAGACGCGCAATTCCTCCGCACCATTGGCACTACCGGTTGGCCGGCCGTTAGCGTCCACACTCCCGGTCCCAGCGCGTCCACGATTCCCACCGCCTCGTGCCCCAGAACCAATGCCGTTTCTCCCTCCGGCGGACTCCCGAACTCGAACTCCGCCACCCCTCGATCCGTCCCGCACACCCCGCCCTCGATCAGGCGCAACCGCACCTGGCCGGGACCGGGCGGCGCCGGATCCGGATGATCGGCCACGTGCAAGCGGCGCTCGTTGAATTCGAGCCGTAGCGCGCGCATATTCAGGGCCGAGTCGCGACCGCATAAAGCGTCAGGCCCGGCCACGGCAATAACGGATCGATCCGCCGCCAGAACCACACCGTCTTATCGAACAGCTTTAACGTGAATCGGTTCAACCGTTGGCTCCCAAACAGTTTCCCGCTCACCGCCCAGGCCAGATAAGCCATGGAATTGAAGCTGCGAATGGAAGAGACTTCCAACCCGGCATCGGCGATCAGCCGGCCCAGTTCGCCGATTTCAAAGCGGCGCTTGTGTCCCAGCGTGCGATCCATGTTGCAGAACAGTCCCTGCGAGTTCGGGACAATCACCAGCAATTTGCCCCCGGAACCCAACTTGGACGCCAAATTCCTGACTACCGCGCCGGGGTCTCCGGAGAATTCCAGAACTCCGGCCGCAATCGCGGTATCGAGCGCGTCCGGCAACTCCCCGCACGCCGCCGCGTCCTCCGGATCGAGGCTCCGGACTTGCACGTTCGGCGTCCGCAGGAATCGATTTCGAAGCGCGTGCAAGTAGAGCGGGTCCTTCTCCGCCGCCAAATATAACTGGCGTTTTCCCATCATTCGCCCGGCCAAATTTCCGATTCCGGCCCCTACTTCCAGCACCCGGTCCCCCAAATGCGGCCGCAACAACAGCGTCAACCAGTTCACATATTGCGGCGTGCCGGTAATATTATGCAGGTGGCCTCGGCCGTAAGGTTCCACGTAGAGATCGTCGATCAGCCAAAAATAGATAATGGCGCCCAGCGCCTTTATGCCGTCCTTCCATCCAATCTTTTTGCCCTCTTCGAACGTACGCCCGTGGTAGCTGATGGGCACTTCATAAATTCGCAACTTCCGCTTGGACGACTTCATGGTGATCTCCGGCTCGAAGCCGAAGCGGTCGGACCGGATCGGAATGCTTTTCAGTAGATCCGTCCGGAACACCTTATAGCAAGTCTCCATGTCGGTGAGATTCAGGTTGCAGAACATGTTGGACAAAATGGTCAACGTCTTATTGATCATCGAGTGCCAGAACGGGAGTACCCGGCTCTGTTCGGCGGCGAGATAACGCGATCCGAACACCGCGTCGGCATGGCCGTCGAGCAATGGCCGCAGCAGCCGGGAATACTCGTTGGGATCGTATTCCAGGTCGGCGTCCTGCACCAGGCAAAAGTCTCCGGTTGCATGTTGGATCGCCGTCCGAATCGCCGCGCCTTTGCCCTCGTTTACCGGCTTGTGAATCAGCCGAATCCCGGGGTGAGCCGCCGCTATCCGGTCCAGAATCGCGCTTGTGCCATCCGTGGAACAATCGTCCACCAGAATGATCTCCCGGTCAACCCCTTCCGGAAGCGGCGCCTCCATCACTCTGGCCAAACTGGTCTCCACCACCGCCCGTTCGTTGTAGACCGGGACAAGAATCGATAATCGCATGATTTAAACGATTCGGAACGGGCTCCGGTTAAAGGCGTAGTCGATCGCCTCCTGGGGCACCTCGTATTTGGACAATGCCTGATTCCCGATATAGTTCAAGTCTTTAATTCCAATCGGGCTGGTGTAGTACGCGTCCACGATAAGCTTCCTGGCCCAATCGAAGAATCGCGCGCCGGGCGCCAGATCCGTTCCCGGCTTCACCGTATAGCCCGCAAACCCTTTGTATTGCGGTGCGCGCGCAAACAAAACTTCTTCGGCGCCCTGTTCCCGAACCGTCCGCTCGGCCGCCACAATCGCATCGAGCATCGCGTTCTGTTCGGCTGCTGTCGCCGTGACAAACTCCTTGCCGGCCCTCCGCCGCATCTCCGCGTCGAACCACGAAATGCCGCCGGTGAAGATCACCGCCAGCTCTTCATTCTGACTGCACAATAAGTCGATAAACGCCGGCGCGCCGGCGTCAACGGCGCTTCCGGATCGATCGTCGGCCGGAACGACTAACTCGGATAACCGCGTTACCGTGGCCCATTCATGCTCGCTGAAAATCTTCGGCGTATACTTCCCGCCCTTGGATTCGGCCGCGGCCGCGCTATGAACGTGCTGCGCCGCCTGCGCGCTGAGTTCCGCGGCGCAACCGGCGGCCGTCAACCCCAGCGCGATCCGCCGCAGGGCGTCGCGCCTTGTGAAGTTGGAATTAGTGAAGGTGGACTTAGACATTGCCTTTCCTCATTTCCTCGGCCAAATGATCCGCGGCGCGCCAAGCGAAGGCGTTGATGGTCAGCGTCGGATTCTTGTCCGGATTCGACACGAAGAAACCGCCGTCGACGACATACAAATTCTTCACTTCATGCGCCTGGCAATACTTGTTCAATGCGGAATCCCGGCGGTCCTTGCCCATCCGCACCGTACCCACTTCATGAATAATAGTGCCAGGCGTCGAAATCCCGTCCGCTTCCCGCTGGGCCGCGCTCAGGCCTGTAACCCGGCCTCCCATGGTGGTAATGATTTCGGCGAAAGTCTTTTCCATGTGGCGCGCCTGCTTCCACTCATAATCGGTCCATTTGAAGTGGAACTTTAGGACTGGGATGCCCCATCGGTCGACAACGTTCCTATCGATCTCGCAGTAACTATGCAGGTTCGGAATCATCTCCCCGCGCCCGGCAAACCCGATCGAACACCCATACTCCTTACGCGCGATTTCCTTGATCCCTTTGCCGTACCCCGCCCGCCGCGCCGCGCCCTGGAACGACCCGACCCCCGGCAGCCCATATCCACCGCCAATCTCAATGTGATACCCGCGCGGGAAGTCCAATTTGTTGTGGTTGTCCCACATCCACCACGGCATGTAAAGGTGCGCCCCGCCGGCGCCGTCCGTATTGTGATGCTTCATCCCCTCGAGCGCCGGAACATACCCGCTCAGCCCGAAGCCCACCGTATCCATCAGGAACCGGCCAACCACGCCCGACCCGTTCGCCACTCCGTTCGAGAAATCCTTCGTCTTCGAATTCAGCAGAATGCGCGCCGATTCGCACGCGCTCGCCGCCAGCACCACCGCCCGCGTCCGGATCACCATTTCGCGCCGCGTGTTCTTATCGATATAGACGACGCCCGTCGCCTTCCCATTCCCGTCCGTCAACACCTCGCGGACCATCGCGTTGTTGAAGACCTTCAACTTCCCGGACTTCATAGCCGGGAAAATTTCCACCTGTGAACTCGAATAGGCCGACGCCGTTTGGCAGCCCCGTCCGCATTGTCCGCAGTAGTGGCACGGAATGCGCCCCTTCATCGGTTCGGTAACAATCGCCCGGCGATTCGGAATGCAGTAAACGCCCATCTTGTCGCAGGCTTTCTTAATGAGTAACTCGTGAACCTTCGGCGGCGGCGGTTTCAGAAATTGCCCGTTGGGCGCGCATGGCAGGTCGTTATGATTCTCTCCGGTGACGCCGACGAAGCGCTCCGCCTTGTCATACCAAGGCGCCATCTCATCGTAAGTGACAGGCCAGTCATACCCCAGCCCGTCCTTCGAATAAGGCTGAAAGTCATAAGGCGAAAATCTATATGACATGCGCCCGTAGTGATTCGTCCGGCCTCCCAAAATACGCGAGCGGAACCAGCGGAACTCACTTCCCTCCCCCACCGTATAAGGTTCGCCGTCGAGTTCCCATCCGCCGGAAGTCGTGGAGAAATAGCCGAACGGCTTGCCCTTGCCAAAGTAGGCCGCGCCGCCGTCCTCGGCGCCCCGGTGCGCCACATCGTATGGCATTTGATGCTCTTTGAATTCCTTCGCGACGTTGAGCATCGGCCCCGCTTCCAAAAGAGCGCACTTGATCCCATGTTCGGTCAGGACACGGACGGTCGTTCCTCCGCCCGCGCCGGAGCCGACCACCACCACGTCAAAAATCTCGGGGCTGCGCTGTACCTGGGGCATTCCGATATTTTAGCGCCGTTCACGGATCGATGCATTAAGGCGCGAAGTGCGGCCGCGGCCCTCAATCTCACATGAACTCGCTACTCATATTGCACTGCGCCCGAATCCGTTTTGCGTTAATTCACTAACAGCGTGACAGCCGGCCACCCCTCCCAACCATTCATGAACTCTCCCGGCACCCCCAACCACGACCGAATCCGTATTGTGCGAATTCACTAGCCCAACTTCCGCAGTTTGCGACTGGGTTCAAGAACTTTGAGGCGTATTCAAGCCGTGGGCCCTCCCGAACCGCGACCGGCACCATTTGTTTGCAACGCGGGTTTTGATTAGCGGCGAAACGCTGTGCGGGAACGACCGTGTAGTGAAGACCAAGCCTCTTGTTGTGGCGGCGGAAATCCGTGGGATGGCAGTCCGGATCGCCATCGCGACACCGCATCGCACAAGTAATCTACGGGCACCCCGGCAATGCCGTTTTTCTATCGGCGGCCCGCCACGGACGCGCCCTTGCGAGAAATTTGCGCGGAGCCTCCGCCCGCCAAGTTCCTGACCAGCAGCATCCAGTTCGCCCGTCCGCATCTTGATCCCAAGAACGGACTCAATTTCGACCGGCTTCAGCGGGAACCGTCAGGCAGTCGCCAGTTTCTTCCGTCCGTCGACTGCTCCCCTCGCAAGGAGCAATCTCCGCGCATTACCTCCAAGAACCAGCGCCTCCGCATGGGGCGGTAGGCCTATTTGGCGAATCTTGTGTAACTCTACCGCTGGATGCAGCCAAGGCCCGTCCGATCCGAATAACAGTTTATGCGGACCCGAGCGCTTCACCGCCTGCACCAGGTAGTCGAATCGGCGGACGCCCGAAGTGTCAGCCGATACGTTGGGATAGCGAACCAGTTGTTCGATTACCCGCTCATGGGCGCGCCAATCATCGGCGAAACTGCCGAGGTGGGCGATGATAAAACTTACCTCCGGGTATTGCGGCGCGAACATGTCGATGACGTGCGCCTTGCCAGCCACATCGACGATGACCGGCAGAGTAAACTCGCGCGCCGCCTCACACACTTCGCGAGTGGGCATCGCTTCATGGCCGTGGATTTTCAAGCCGCGAAAACCATGGCGAACGACCGCCTCGCGAACGATCTCCCGCACGCGGCCGGCGTCGCTCCTGGCGTTCACCATCGCGAAGCCGATCAGGCGGGGACGCCAGTGGACGACCACGCGGGCCAGTTCGCGGTTTGCGGTGACGTAATCCGAGTGAAAGGCGGGAAAGACAACCGTACGTTCGATCCCAGCCCGCTGCGCGCGGCGCAGATAAGATTCCATCGGCGCATCCGTGTTCCAGGGCGCGGTCAACAAATCGCCACGGCCGGCGTGGCAATGAAAGTCAATGACCATACACAGTCACCTATCTAGCCCGCTCGACGGAACGAGCACCTGGCGGCTTGGAGTCTAATTTCCAATTCGGTAACGGCTCCTCCGGCTGGGCCTCGTAGTGCCCGTAAATCAATTCGCCGTATGTGATGGAATATCCCGCTGCCGGAAGTTCGCACACGCGAGTCTGACCGGTCCCGGCCCAGTCTTGAGCCAAGTCGTGCCCCGGTGCACATCGCCCGCGCGCCTTGGTTCGGAACTGCCGCCTGTATGCGGACGAGCGCCGGCAATTCGCCGCAGTATCCTTCACCGCTTGATTCGCCAAACAGATTGAATTCGTGCATCGCCCTTTCGGGATCCCGACTCTCCAACTCTCGCAGCAGGCAACATCGTCCATGGGAGGCAGCCAATTGTTCGGCAAGCGGGACGACCCGCCTGTTACCCGCAGCCCGCCCGCCGTTTGGCGGCCGCGTCACATGGCATGATGGCATCCCGGCATGCGCCCAGCGCCCGGTAGTATTTCCACATTTCCCGGGCGTTGCACCATGGGTTCAATCGGCACTTTACCAGTCCTTGCGTGAGTTCCCCATGCGCGCGGATGACGCAACTTCGCGCGTTCCCCACGCATTGATTGACCAATTGCTCCATGAGCGCCCGGTTGCAGGTCGATGGCTGGCTGGCACCCTCCAGTTCCTGTTCAAGTTCGGCCACCGCGAAATCGAGTTCCGCTTCAAGGCTTGATGTCATAATTCCCCCCCGGATGATTGAAAGTGTACCATCTGTACTGGCCTACATGGAAAGGTATCGGCTCATGAAGGCGCGCAACTCGGCCCCGTTACGCGGGGAGCCGGGAGCCTGCAGGTGGCGTAGCGCCATCGATAGAAAAAGTAGACTGGCCCCAGTCGCGGCGCGTGCTTCGGGCCGCAGCGCGCCTCCGAGATACACGTCGTCACGCGGATCCTTGGGGGCATTGTGTTCGCCCGGCGCACGAGAAAGCGGCGGCCAGCCGACACGAACGAAGAACGCCCGTATCTTGGTTATGCGGCCAGTGCCGCCAGCTCGCTCCACATGGGCGCTGGAAAATGAATCCTGCAGCAAGTGCAATGCCTCCCCAAGCCACTCCAGTGCTTTTATGCGACTCGCCGAGCGCATGGCAAGGCCATGCAGACGGGCAAACCGCGCGCGAATCAACCGCAACGCCGCAGCCGAAGTGGACGACGGCGTGGGCCGTAGTGCGTGCGCCGGTTGCGCCGCCGCTTTCAACGAACCCAGCGCCGCGCGCGGGAAATTCCAATAACTCTGGCCGCCCCGATCCGGCCGAATCACACCCCTCTCGACCGCCGCTTTTTCGGCAGCGGTCAAGGGCAGCGCGCGCATCGCGAGCTGCGTGAGTATCTCGTGTCCTTCCTGGTTTCCGAGGCCCGGGATCGGCGTGACTTTTGTGTAGAACGGCTCGGCGCCTTCCAGTTCGCGGCCGGCCTGATCGAGATCAAGTTCCAGTTCCCGATAGAGGCCAGTTTGCCGGGTCCGGCCGGGCACATGGCCGCGAGCCTGTTGGCGGCGGTGAAACTGGGCCACTTGCGCATCACTTAACCCGCGCGGGACCGTGGCGCCCCTTGCCGGCAATCGCGCCATCTGGCCTGCACGCAGGACAAGCTGCTGGATGGCCCAAGCGCGGTTCCGGAGCAGTGCCTGTTGCCAGCCTGCGGGGTTTTGCGCGAACAGTGCGTTGAGCCCGGCCAGGAATGGCCCCAGGTAGCCGCCGCGAAGATTAAAGATTAACAGTCCACGCCGATAAAGATCCTGTTTGACATCCGGTGGCAGCGCCCGCATAGCTTCCTGAATGATCTTCACACCCTCCGGCGCGTCCATCTGTTCGGCGGAATGCTCCATCGCCGCCTCAAAATTCGCTTCTCCTTCGTTGTTGGCCCGGAGTTCGAGGCCCGCCGCCTCCAGCTCCTGTTCGAACTCTGTGCGTGACATTTGTTTCATGCCGTTGGTCTCCGGGAGCGGAAGTTTCCCCGCCCGCTACTCAGCCGTTCAAATGCGTCCTGTCGCGGCCGGGCGCCGTGTGTGCCGGCTTCTTTGCGGGCGGCGCCCGGCCCCAGGCGACGGACTGGCGGCGGCTGCGCCGTTGCCGTCGCCCCAGGGCATCACGCGGTTGGCTTCCATGCGCTTGGCCAAGCCCATCGATTGGGCGCTGGTGAGCCATTCCTCGGCGAATTCGGCGATTTCGAGAAGCAGGGCCTCGAACTGGGCTCGTTGCATTTTCATGATGTGGGGCTGCGCCAGCCAGCGCAGCACTTCGCGTCCGGCCACGCCCATGCGCTGCCGCGGCGAGGTGACCAAACGCTCGTTGTAATAGCGCACCAGGATTTCTTCCACCGTGTCCCAGGCGTTGTCCGTTCCGAAGAGATTCTTCACGTCATCCGCGCCAAGGATCTTGAAGGCTTCCTCCAAGAGCTGCATCACTTCGACGCGCAACACGTTCAGGTGGCCGAAGGAGGTGAACTTGAGGTTGTTTCGCAAGTCCAAGCCGGCCCGGCGCACGATGGCAATACTGCCGAAGCTGGGATCGTAGGCGCGCTCCCGCACCACATCGCTGATTCGCTTGTCACGCCAGAATAGCGCCACCTGGTTGATGAAGTGGCCGAATTGATTGTGGAAATCCACGTTGGGCGTGGTTCCCTGCGGCACCGGCACATTGCCGTAGCCGAACGCCCTCCGATAGGCTGACAGGCGGTCATTGAGCGTGTACCGCAGTACATCGCGGCGGTCGAACTGGTAGAGCAGAAACGCGCCCTGACCGCTGGACAACCGCACCGCGCCGGCGTGGAATAGTTCCTTGAGCTTACGAATCACGCGGAACACGCCGATTTTCTCGTGCTGGTAAATATAGTAGAGATCCCCGACGGCGACGAGCCGCTCGGAGGTGATCTGCTCGTCATACGGCTCGATGCCTTGCGGGATGCGAGCACTGCCAAGCTCACTGGCGGCGTCGGGGCCAACGCCGATAAGTTGGGCGAGGCCTTTGTCCGGCGGCAGTTTGGTCTGCATGTCTTGCTTGACGACCGCGGCAAGCATGTCATCGATCTGTTGCTTGAGCGCGTCTGCCAGCGCCGGATTGGCCACCAAGTCGCCCGCGAAGCGGTTGGTCACCGCCTCGCGTAACGCAGCGATACGATCCTGCAAACTTTGATATTCGTTTTCATTTGCCATGGTCAGTTTCCTGCTGCCTTATTTCTCAACAAAGAACGTCTGCTTACCTTTTGAAGGCGGCGCGGTTGATTTCGCGACTAGACAGAAGACTCCATCTGTTGGAGTCGGTATGTCGATTTTTAGATGAACTATACGAGCGCCTTTGTAAAGTGTCAGCAGTTGCGACTTGTACCGGCCATACATATCCTTTGTCCATTTGCATTTGTTCTGAAATTCTTGCTTTGTTATTTCTTTGACAGGCCACCCGGGCTGAGACTTGCCGCCAATATCAGTGAGTTCATACTCGGACGGCTGTCCTCGCAGAACGACGAGGGTAGCCCAATTCTCCCCACCTCTTGATGGGCTAGGGTTGATTGGGCCCAATTGTATTGCCTGGGCCGCCGCCACTGGCGCCTCGATCGAGCACGCGTCTGAAAGACTGGCGATCTGCCCCGTCGCGCTCTCAATGCAAGCGTCGTAGGACCCTAGAGATGGACCGGTCACAGCGATACTTGCGGTGAAGCCCACTACCTTACCCTTAGGATCCTTTAAGAATTTTATCTTGTCCTTGCCAGCCACGAAGAAAAAACGCCCGCGAACCAGCTTGAAAGTAACGATTTTACTCAGGTTCTCACCCGAAGCCTCAATAGTGCACGGTTTTGTCAATTGGTCTAGCCGGATAACGTGAGACTTTTGGGCGTTGATCACCCACTGCACCTCTGTGAGGCGCGGACTCGGCGTGGCCGGAATGTCTTCAATATTGAGTTTGACTGTCCCGCCAGGTTGAACACCTGCCGCGATTTGGGCCGCATTATCGAGGTACTCGCCAACCGCCTTGAGAGCCTCAGTGACGCGTCGTGAGCCAAATGCTTCTTTTGACATAAAGATCATTCCCTAGAGGTTTTGTGATTGTGATACCGCACTTTTGACCAGCTCCCGTAGCTGCTCGAGTGTATTCTTTACCGCATCGACGCCATCCTTGCCCGAGTCCTCAATAAGTTGCGGTGCTTCAATACTGGCAAAATGTTCCACCCAACCGAGCAATTCCGCCACTGTGATACGCGGGTTTCCGTCGAACTCGATTTCCTTCACTTCCCGTTCTTCCGGACCGAAGAACACGGAGTCCATGGCGTCATACGCTTGATGAACAGACTCCACGATGACGTTGAGTGCCTGCGACAAACGGACGAGCTGAGTACCGAGGAACTTGTCCGGTGAACCGTTGCGCTCAATGAATGATTTTTGGGCTACCCACGTCTGTAGGAGCGAAGTCGTGTAATCGACGAGGATCAGGAAATTCGTAAAGGTTCGCTCTTCCTCGACAGTTAGCACCAATGCCCGTTTGAGCCCGAAACGCTCTCTCAATTCGCCAAGCTTACCTTTTACGTTTTCGGGCTTTCCAACCAAATCCTTGAACTCGTTGCTCCCGAACAATTTCACTGGATCGAACTCGTTTATGCCCAATAGACGCCTGAAATAGTCGTTTACGCGGTGAATCCTCGGCCCGCCCACGCTGCCCAACTCGGTTACCAATTCCGAAAGAGCAGACCGAACCATCGCGCGCATGGATTCCGTGCTCTGGTCGTCGGCATCCGGCCGCAGTGGTGTCAACGCATCAAGAAGTGGTAACGCGTGTTCGACGGCGACTTTGGCGCGCTCATAGATGCTAGCTTGTGCCCCGGTGACCTCGCCAAGATCCGCCTGCACCATGAACGGACGGGCCTTCCATGTCGATTGGACGTGGCCTTCGATTTCCTTCAAGTCCACCGCCTTGTTCAGCGCGGCGAGAAATCCCTTGGGGTCGCCGACGCGGTAGCGCCAGCCGAGGAGATCACGGATGGCTCCCTGCGCCGTGCGTGTGAGCGAGCCGCCGCCGGACGAGCCGGGTGTGTCACCGTTGCGGCTGCCCCTGCCGTAGCCGTTGACCTCTTTGGTAAGTAGCGGGTAGGTGACGGCGTCTTCCACCGCGCTCGTAATATCCTTGAGCTCAGTATTATCTGCCATAGTCATCCGCCTCCGTGATGTTCATGCCGTTGTCCTTGAATGATTCCATGTTCAACTCCCTCCGGCGCCGGGCGCCGCTTGGCGACGAGCCTCGCGCCAAGGCCCGCGGCCAATCAGGTGGCCTCTCCCGCCAGTTCCAGTTGGTCTTCGCGTAATGTGATTTGCTGGCCGATGTTGGTAGCCTGTACGGAGACGGAATTTCGAGCCAGGCGCTCCGCCAGTTCGCTCCAGCACTCCAGGATCGCCGCCGCTGCCGCCTTCATGGGCGGTGCGCAGCGCTCAATGGCTGTCTTGACCTCCTGGCTCCATTCCCGCCATTCGCGTCCGCGCTCACGGCCCATTTCGAGCAGCCGCGAAATCCGATCATGCGAGGCGAGATCGCCGGTATACAAAGCGGTGAAGCCGTTGAGCAACTCGTGGATTCGACGCAGGGCAATCCGCACCGCGTCCAGAGGGCCGTTGAGCCCGCTGCCTTGAACGGCGTGCGCGGCGCGGGCATCGGCCTCTTCCAGCGTGCCGGACAAATCGGTCACCAGGTTGTCCAACCGATCGACCAGAACGGCGGCGCCTCGCGCCGGCTTGTCCTCGGTCACGGTCACGTGCAAGGCGGACACAGCCTCCTGCAACCGGGTGAATTCCCGGCGCAGCGATTCAAAGGCCCCTTCCAAACTCATGTTCATCTCCTCGCCAGTTCTCTGTAGAAACCTTCGCGGATTGCGCCGGCCCGCGCCAGCCGGTTGTCTAGCGCGTATCGCGCCGCGCCAATAAGAAAGCGTTCGGGCACGATGCCAGGGTCCGTGCCCATGGCCAAACGTTGCGCGCATTCCTCGATCATCCGTTGTTCCTTTTGGCCGAACCGGTAAACTTCCGCTAGAGTTTTGTTGCCAATCTCCGCGAACGGCCGATAGCATAATGCATCCACCACCAGTGCGATCACCCGAGGGGCGGTGAGAAGAATTTCCTTCGGAAACGCTCCTGCCGGCGGGCCGGGATAGAGCGTCATCCACGCGCGCGCGTACTTTTTGGCTTCTGCCTCGAAACCCATTCGCCGGAGCAATTCAACGCTGATGAGAACCCGCAAATAAGGCGTGGGATGCACGCCGTTAGGATCGAAGTGATAGGTGATTCGTGGCGACCGGCCCACCACGTCCATCAACGAGGCGACGACAGCCGGGCCACCGAGCAACAGCCCACACAAATCGGCCCAGGTTTCGCGGTTCCACCGCACCCATACACGGGCCACCTGCTCGCCCAACCCCGCGCTTAACAGCGCGCGCGCGATGGCAAGCGGCACGGCGCGCGAAAGCCCGAGATCGTTCTGGGTGTTGTGACTCACCTCGTGCAGCACCGCGCCAAGGGTCCAAGGGTTCACCAGACGATGATAAGGAAGCTGAATCAGCGGGAATGGATTGAGCTGTAGGCCAAGCTGACGCAGTCTGACGCCGCGCTTGAACGTCGCGGGACCAAATCCCGTGCGCATGTAACAGAAAGGCGGTGGCGCAGGCACCGATTTTTCATTGCCTATACCGAGATACGTCACTTGGTAGCAGTCCAGCGCGATACGGTCTGTGCTCAACAACCACGTGCCGAAGCGCGATTGCCGCTGGCCGAACAACTCGAAATAGAAGTCCCAGATCTTCTCGATACCTTTCACCCAATCGTGTGCGTGGTGCTTGTGCGTGACCAGCATCGTAAGACGTTCGGGACTCGGAGTTGCCTGAGCCTCGGCGGCAAGCTGAACCATGCGCCGTGCGCGCCGCGTCAACCCTTTGCGCAAACGCGTGAGATCCCGGTTAACGGCGAACACATGGCCCTCCGTCGGCGCTTCCGGGCCCGTACCGAATTCTTCGCGGCTGAAATCGCGCAAGGCTGTCGTGTGCCGGACCAGATTGAGTGCCTGGGCGCGAATCCAAGGTCCGAGCACCGCCTGCGTGGCGCTTGTCCGCCGCTTCGTTCCGCCTTTGGGGGGATCGGTTGCGGGTGGCGCGATATCTGGGGCGGCGGCAGTCATGGGATGTTTACGTAGGTTTGCATACAGAGCGTCAGGTTTAGCGTCCGCAGGTCGGACACACCGGCACCACGGGTGGGGGCATAATTCCGGCGGGTTGGCAATTGCAGCCGCAGCCACCGGCGGACGGCGGCGGCCATCCGGCCGCGCTGGGAGTTATGCCGGGTACACCACCACCCGGCCACGCACCGGGGTCGTTAGCCGCGCGGACCGGAGCCCCGGCCGGGCTACCCAACACGCGACGCTTGCGACGATGATATTGGCGATCCAGCGCGAGCGACCGCTGGTATGTTTGCGCGAGAACGCCGGGATTGCTGAGGGTGCGCGCGGTCTGTTGGGCCAACGTGCGCGCGGCTAGTTGGGGCGTGATACGCTGGCCGCCCGCGATCTGACGGCCCAACCTGGCCACAGTCGTGCGTGCGATACGGGGCACGGCATGGAGCAGCGGGCGCGTTGTACGATTGCGGAACAGCGTGCGCGTAACATTGGCGAGGCCGCGCGTGAGTTGCGGGGCCACGCGGCGGATCAAGCGCGGCGCGAACCGGCGTAGGAGCTGTCCCCCCGCTTTGCCAATCAATTTACCGCCAAGCTTCTTGGCGGCCATTCCGGCCAGCTTGGGCAGGACGAACTTCGCGGCCAAGCCGATGAGGGGCAGGAAATGCTCGGCGGCCTCCTGCTCATTGGCCGCCTCCGCGGCCGCATGGCCTTCATGCTCCATTGAGGCGAGGAAATGCGTCAGTTGTGTGGGCGACGCTTCGAACTCGAATTCTTGCAGGCCTTCGAGTTCGCCGAGTTCACCCTCCAGTTCCCCCAATTCCCCCTCGCCGTCGACGATGGGCCACGTCCCTGCCTGGCTCTTAAGCGCCGAACGCGCCGCAGCCAGGGCGATGCGGCGCAGGGACTGCGAGCGCCCGCTGCGGTCCGCCATGGCAGCGAGGTTGTTGAAGAACGCTTCGTGCTCGGCCTCCTGCTCGTGCTCCAACTCGAATTCCTGTACGAGTTCGTGTGCAAGCCCGAGTTCCTGCTCCAGTTCGCCGGCGAATTCAAATTCGCCTTCGCCCTCGGATGCGAGTTCGGTTTCCAGTTCCAATTCCGTTATGGCAGACATGTCTTGTATCCTGCGGTTAAGGGTTGCGATGGTCGAAATTCCCGTTGAGGCTATGAGAAATTCCCGGTTGACTCGATTAGATCGAACGGCTTCGGCGCGCCGCCGTGGCTGTTGGACGCGGCTTCGCGGAAGTGCGAACGGCGCGAACGTTGCGGCGGAGCACGGCCCCGCAATAGGAGGGGCTGCTGAGGACGCGGCGAGTTTGGCGCGCCATAACCTGGCCGGCGCGCTGCCGAGTGACCGGCTGGCCAGCGACGGCACCCCGGCGCAGTGTACGGATGGTTCGGCGCATGATAGTCGGCACGACACGTACGAAGGGCCGTGTCGCCCGGCGCATCCGCAGTACGCGCGTGAGGATGGCGGCGCCGCGAATCAGGTTGGGTACTAGCGCCCGCAATGCTTGGCGGTCTCGCGGTGACATTGTGAGCGTGGCGGCGGCTCCCGCCAATGCCTCGGCTTCGTGTTCGCTCTCAGTGAAGGCGGCGTAATGCGCCAACGCTTCAGCTTGCGCTTCGTATTCGGCTAATCCCTGGGCGACTTCATGCTCACCCAACTCGTGCTCGCCCAACTCTTGTTCGCCCAGCTCAAGTTCGCCGAACTCGAGTTCGTGGGACTCCATTTCGTGCGCGCCGCCGAGTTCCTGCTCGCGGATTTGCTTAGCCGCCAATGAGGCTAGCTTGGAGCCGAGCATCGCGCCAGCCGGACCGCCAAGGAGGCCGCCGACGGCCTTGCCGGCTATGGGCGCGGCGATGCGGGCTATGTTTTTGAGCATGGGCGCGGCGCGGCGAACCAGACGGCCGATGCCGCGGAAGGCCTTCTTGAAGAATTGCTCTCCCTGCTCGAACTCGAATTCTAATTCGCCGAATTCACCTTCTCCTTCGCCTTCGTCCTCGCCTTCGCCAAGCAGACCGCCGAGACCCGACATGAGATTGCCGAGGAATTGCTCACCGTGTTCGTGCTCACCGAATTCGAACTCGCCCTCCAACTCGCCGGTGAGTTCGGCTTCCAATTCGCCCTCCCCTTCCAGTTCGCTTTCACCCTCGAATTCGCTTTCACCCTCGAATTCGCCTTCGAACTCCAACTCGGTTTCCAGTTCGTGTTCTAAGTTTCGTACCATTGTGGCCCTCTGCTGATTTGGCTTCTTTGCTGGAGCTTAATGCTCTGGGAAAAGTTTAGCTCCTACACAGAATTACGCTAGTCGCATCTTCGTAGGAACATGAACGTGTTCACCCAACCACACTCCCACGGACATGTGTCACGCAAACGTGTGACAAGCCAGCAACAGGTGAATCTGCTATAAACATGATATTGTTCGATTCGCGGAGTATATCGTTCGCGAAATGAACCGAAAAGGCGGAGTTTCTGGTTTTTGGTTTTTTACCGGCAACATTTGCTTTTCATAAAGTAGTCGGCTTGTGATATATGTTTAGCGGATATCGGGAGCAACAATAGAAATCCAAACTGAGAGTCGTCGCACCAGGATGGTTGGCGAGGCCGAAGCCTTAGGAAGATGCATGGGCGTCAAAGTGGCCAAAAGTCGAAAGTTCCGGACGATGGAGCAAGAATATCCTCGCGCCGTTGAGACGCTAGTCAGAGAACTTGTCGACCATGCCAGGCACGCTCCGCCCGTATCTCCGGGGCCGGCCCAAACTGCTGGCGCGGATGAGTTAGCATCGGCGGACGTTCTTTTCGACTGTGAAGTGGATGGGGTGCGGTGCGTGCTCGTCCGCGCACACCACTCCTTCGCCGACGCCCTGTCTCTAAGCCCACGCGAGCAGGAAGTCGCCCGCATGATTGCGAAGGGCTATCCGAACAAGATCATCGCCTCCGTGTTGGAAATCAGTGTGTGGACGGTTTCCACCCATCTCCGGCGGATGTTCGCCAAACTAGGAGTGACTTCCCGTACGGCCATGGTGACAAAGATGTTCAAAGATGGAAAATTGTGATATTAAACGCTGTGGCGAATCGGAATCCGTTCCAACTCGTCGCCCGCAACCGTGACGTTGCGGCTGTCGCACAGGCTGTTGTTCGTGCGCACTCGTGCCACGCAATCTGCCGGTACCCCAGCCAGGGTTACGTTATAGATTGTGCCGGCCGGGTGCGAGTCGAAAACCGCCGCTATGAGGAATCCTGACGAGAGCGCCATTCGTGACATGAGATCGCCAAAGATCGTAGAAATTGTGGACATATTGACAAGTGGAACCAGAGAATGCCAGCACGGGACGAGTGACTCATTGATTCATCAGGGTTGTAATTGAGTAGTGGCTTCGGGCATCTCTCTTAGAGCGTGTCAAAAAAGCCTCCGTCTTCGTGATCGGCGCTCCCGCCGGCGTTTTTTCGGGGGTGCAAGGCGGCGGACCATCAGACAGATCATGTCCACCCGGATGGTGCATTCGCTGGTAGCGGTGAGGTGCTCATAGTCTTTGCTGAGTCGCCGCCCGCGATGGAGCCAGCCGAAAGTTCGTTCCACGATCCAGCGGTGAGGAAGTCGCTGGAAACCCTGGCCTTCCCGATTACGCGCGACCAACTCCAACCGCACTTTCCCCCATTTCCGCAGCGACGCCACCCAGCCCGCCAACGCTCCGGCATACCCGCCATCGGCCCAGATTACCCGCAGTCGACGCATACCGGTGGCCAGCGCCGCCAGCAGAGTTCTGGCGCCATCGCGATCTTGCGTGCCGGCCGCGGTGACGGCCACCAACCAAACCAAGCCCAACGTATCGACTGACAAATGGCGCTTGCGGCCGTTGATTTTCTTGCCGGCGTCATATCCATGCACGCCGCCGCGGTCCGTCGTTTTTACCGATTGACTGTCTACAATCCCCGCGCTGGGTTGCGCCTGTTTGCCCATCGCCTGCCGCACCTCGGTGCGCAGGGTATCGTGGGCGCGCTCCCAGGTACCATCCTTCCGCCAGGCCCGCCAATAATGGCAGGTAAACCCCCACGGGGGCAGGTCGTGCGGCATCATGCGCCAAGCGGCGCCGCCGCGCAGTTGGTCGAGAACCGCATCGACGATCTCCCGTCGTCCATAGCTGGGCGGTCTCCCGCCCGGCTTCGGGGCGGGAATCAATGGTTCCAGCCGACTCCATTGCTCATCGGTCACATCCGTGGGATAGGAACGTCGTTTTTCCATTCCTTCTCAATACCGCATGCCGAAACAAAAGTTCA
>JBJXFL010000066.1:0-45050 GCA_046155405.1 Bryobacteraceae bacterium
CGCCCCCGCCGAGGTAGGGTATCTCGGCGGGGTGCCCACCGATGCTGATCACGGCGGGTTTCCGGAGCGGGTAGAGTGCCGCCGCAGAGAAGGGGACGCCCGGCTGGGCGGGAGTGACGCCCAGGCCGGTGCCGAAGAGTTGGATGACCGTGCCGGGGAGTTTGGTGTCGGACTCGGAGTTTATTGTGTTGTCCTGGTTGAGGGCACCGGTGGCGAGGCGATTTATAGGCAAAGATATAGCACCTTCGGTCTACCCTCCCGCAACCTTGCGTACGCCGCCCCCGATAGCCTATCGTTAAGCCGTGGAGTACGCGGGAATCATCACGCTGGAGCCTGGAAAACCAAGCGGCAAGCCTTGTATTCGGGGCCTGCGCATTACGGTTTATGACGTACTGGAGTACCTGGCGAGCGGGATGACGCACGCCGAGGTGTTGGCCGAATTTCCTTATCTTGCCGAAGACGACATCCTGGCGTGTTTGGCGTTCGCCGCGGACCGGGAGCGCCGGGTGGAATTGCTGAGCGTTTGAGACTTCTATTCGACGAGACCTTGCCGCCTTGTCTCGGAACTCAGTGACGTCTTTCCGGATTCGCTAAACGTATCGGATTGCGATCTTGGTTCGGCCGCGGACCGATCGATTTGGGAGTTCGCGAGGGCGGAGAATCCGGTCATTGTCTCTGAAGGCGTAATTTTTGGCGGACCGCCAAAAGTGATCTGGCTGCGAGTTGGGAATCGTTCGACTTCCTCTATCGCTTCGATGTTACGAATGGCGAGCGCCTCTATATTCGCGTTTGGCGGGCAGGATGGAGAGACTTGTCTGGTAATGAGGCGCCTGACAGGAACTTGAGCTGTCTGTCGCCTTCGCCGCGATATGAGCGGCACGGCCCTCCCAAACACCTTTCGGCTGAGAATTTGACGAGGCTGTTGCGTTCGCCGATCGTTGCGGCCCGCTGGGACTTTCACCCGCGAGCACAACACGTCTTTCAGGACGCACCACCACGCTATTCTAAACTGCGTGGCGTGGAAATTACTCGATTCGCGATTGCATCTTTCGAACCGCTGGCTATCGCTGCGGGAGAACGACTATGAATTGCCCAGCGGGCAACGGTTGCCGAGCTATTGGCTGATTGAGAAGCCTTCGTATGTACTGGCGATCGGCGAATCGCGCAATGGACTCGTGCTGGTACGGGAGTATCGGCCCGGGAGCGGGAAGGACCACTTGAGCTTTCCGGCGGGATTTATCGACGACGGCGAGACGCCGGAGCAGGCGGCGCTACGCGAGTTCAAGGAGGAGACGGGATTCCACGCATCGAACGCACGGATTCTGGGGACGCTAGACGCGCAAGCGGCGTGGCTGAAGGCGACTTGTACGGTGGTCTATTTGGAGGCCAGCGACCGGCCGGAGGTGAGCGCCATCGATGCGGAAATCGACGCGGTGCTGGTGATGGACTGGGGGCAGGTATTGGACCAAGTGCGCAACGGCGCGATCACGGAGATGCACGCGGTGGCGGGATTCTACATGGCTCGCGATTTGTTGGATAAAAGCTGACTCTCATTTAGGGCTTTGAGCTGCTCTTCAAGCTCGGAGACGCGGCGGGAGAGGTCGGCGATGGCTTGGCCTTCGGGATCGGGGAGTTTGCCATGGTCAAGCGGATCGCTGGCATCGGCGCGGGTGCGGACGACTTTGCCGGGGACGCCGACGACAGTACTGTTATCGGGCACGGAATGAATGACGACGCTACCGGCGCCAATGCGGGCGTGGTTGCCGATTTTGATATTACCTAGGACTTTCGCTCCGCCGCCGACAACAACGTTGTTTCCCAGCGTCGGGTGGCGCTTGCCGCATTCCTTGCCGGTGCCGCCGAGTGTTACTCCCTGATAGAGCAGGACGTCGTCACCGATTTCGGCCGTTTCGCCGATGACGACGCCCATGCCGTGATCGATAAAGAAGCGGCGGCCGATTGTTGCACCGGGATGAATTTCGATGCCAGTCAGCCAGCGGGCGGCTTGGGAAATAAGGCGCGGGATGAGCGGGACGCCGGCCTTGTACAGGGGGTGCGCGATACGATGGAGCAGGACGGCGTGCAGTCCGGGGTAGCAAAGAAGAATCTCGATAACGCTCTTGGCGGCCGGGTCTTCCCGAAAGATAGTTTCGATCTGTTCCCTGATAGTTCCGAACATGCGGCACCTTCCATTATGTGATGTACAAATCCAAATTAGGATGCTATTCTGCCCCTAGATCGTCTGGCCCGTATGGCAGCCGATTCCCTCCTTTCGCTTCCGCGCTCCCCCCAAACTTACAAAGATAAACCTGAGGACAACGGTCAATGAAACCGATGCGCATTTTTCCGATGAGCGCCATCGCCGCGGCGATGCTGTGGGCGGCCCCGTCGCTACGGCTCTCCGATACGACGATCGGCCCAGTGTCGATTGTGGCCGGGCAGAACGGACCGACTCGTTTCGTGGAATTTACCAATGCCGGGGATGGCACGTTGAACGTATCGTTGCGGTCATCGGCGCCCTGGGCGGTGGCGACGGTGGGAACGTCGCGGCCGTGCTCGATTTTTGGAGCTGGCAGCGGCAATTGCACACCGATAAATGTGGCGCTGAACACGGCGGCGTTGACGCGCGGCACTTACACGGCGGCCATAACGGTGAGCGATCCGAACGCGACGGACGCGCCACAGACGATTACGGTGACCGTGGCGATCGGCGGGGCGATTCCGGATTCGGTGAATTTGTACGTTACGCCGGATGCTGGGTCACGGGACAGCGTGCGGGTTACGTCGAATGGGCTGTTGGAGGGAACGCCGTCGACGACGACCGGCGGGAGTTGGCTCTCACTGGCATTCGAGGGACAGGGGAGTTTCGCGTTTGTCCTTCCCTATGCGCTGGCGGCGCGTAATCCGGGCGGATTGGCGGAAGGTACTTATAACGGTACGCTGCGCATCACGAGCGCGACGCAGCCGGTGGATAACAAGACCGTGAACGCGACGTTGCGCGTTACGACGCAACCGATTATCAGCGTGACTCCGGCGGCGATTTCGCTGCGGGCGGCGGCTGGCGCGCCAACCCAGCTTGCGAACGTAATTGGCGCGAATCGGGGCCGAGGGACGCTAACATTGACGGCGCCGTCGGTGACGATGACAAGCGGCGCGGGGTGGTTGACGGCGGATCTGGTCGCGGGCACTAGTATCGTGCAGGTAAGGGCGGCAGTGGGGAGCCTGAGTCCGGGGACGTATACGGGATCTGTAGCTATTAACAGCAACGCCGTTAACGAGGCGCAGACGGTTCCCGTTCAGTTTGAAGTGGTGGCGAGGAGCAACCCGGTGCTGACGGCGGGAGGTGTGGTGAACAACGCTACATTCGCGGGCGGCGATCAATTGGGGCGCGGGACGATTGCGGCGGTGTTCGGTGAGCAGTTCAGGTTTGGCGAAGCGGTGGGGGCCGCGTCACTACCTTTGGACACAAGTCCGGGCGGCGTGCGGGTACTGGTGAACGAGATTCCAGCACCGGTGTACTTCGTGTCCTATGGGCAGATTAATTTCCAGATTCCGTATGAGGCGGCGGTGGGGACGGCGACGGTGGTGGTGGAGGCGAATGGGCAGCGATCAAATGGCGTGACGGCGCCGATTGCCGATCGCGCGCCGCGGATATTGCGGCTGGGGGTTGGGAACTACGGGATAATGGTCAATCAGGACGGGACGTTCCCGCTGCCACGAACGTCGGCGCTGGGCGCCGCCGGGCGTCCGGCGCGACCGGGCGACACTTTGGTGATCTATGCGATCGGGCTCGGCCCGACGTCGCCCGCGGCGGCGAATGGCACGGCGTCTCCGTCGTCGCCGTTGGCGGTGATCGACCCGATGCCGGTATTGCAGATCGGCAACATCTCGATTTCGCAAGCCGATGCGACGACGCCATTGTTTGCCGGGTTGACGCCGGGGTTCGTTGGGCTGTATCAAATCAACGTGACCCTTCCGGAGACGGTGGAGAAGGGCTCCAACATTTCGATGTTCCTCGATATGGGGAACAACGTTTTCAGCAACAGGGTGGAGTTGGCGATCGAATAACCGTTAACCGTGGCGACCGAGCGACTCTACTACACCGACTGCTATCTGAAGCAGTTCGACGCGCAGACCCTTTCCGTTTCCGAGGGCGGTCTGCGCGTTGTGCTGGATCGTTCGGCGTTTTATCCGTCGTCGGGGGGACAGTTGTTCGATGTGGGTGAGTTGGGCGGGGCGCGGGTGATTGAAGTTGTGGATGAGGGGGACTTTGTCGCGCATGTACTGGCGTCACCGCTGGCGGCGGGGCCGGTGCATGGAGCGATTGACTGGGTGCGGCGGTTTGAGTTCATGCAACAACACACGGGACAACATTTGCTGTCGGCGGTGTTTCACGAATGGTTCGGGTTGGAAACGGCGAGCGTGCATTTGGGGGAAGACGGGGGGACCGTGGAGTTGACCGTTAATTCGTTGGATGAGCGGCAGGTGGTGGAGGCGGAGATTCGCGCGAATTCATTGATCGCGGAGAATCGGGCCGTTTCGATCTCGTTTGAAGAGAATCCGGAGGGGCTACGGAAGGCGCCGGAACGGACGGGAGCGTTGCGGATTGTCTCGATTGAGGGATTGGACAGAAGCGCGTGCGGCGGGACGCATGTGCGGCGGACCGGTGAGATCGGTTCGTTGTTGGTTCGAAAGGCGGAGAAAATTCGAGGGAATACGCGGCTGGAATTTGTTTGCGGGTTAAATGCGGTGCGGCGGGCGAGGATGGATTTTGATCTATTGTCGGCGGCGGGGCGGGCATTTTCGCGGCCATTGGAAGAGATCCCGACGGCGGTTGCCGCGTTGCAGGAAGCGGCGAAGGATTCATCGAAACTAGCTAAGAATTTGTCGTTGGAGTTGGCGGGGTATCGGGGGCGGTCGTTGTTCTCCGAGGCCTTGACCGGGGCGGATGGAGCGCGGCGACATTGGGAGAAGTTGGCCACGGTGGATGAAACAGCGCGGGCGGTGGCACAGGCATTCGTGGGTTGCGGGAAGGCCGTATTTTTGGCGACGGGAGGGGGAGCGGTTTTGGTGGCGGCGTCAGCGGATGCGGGAGTGCATTGCGGGAATGTATTGAAGCAATTTGGACGCGGAGGCGGGAGCGCGGGATTGGCGCAGGGGAGTCTAGCGGAGACGGGGCTTTTGGCGGAGGCGTTAGGGTTCTAGCCTCGAGTTTTGCGGATTTACGCGGCTGTGCATCCAGTCCGGGGTCGTCGAAAATCTTTTCCCGCCAGGTAGCTTGCCGGTGGTTTCGAAGAGTCTCGGCCGAAGTGCTGGGCATGCCGCTGTCCTCCGCGCTTGTCGTTGGGGGCAGTGTTGTGCCGGCGGGATGCGCGAAACGGTTTTGACAGATAAGACTTCCGCCGGCTTGGGGTGGTTTTGCGAGGCTGATATCTCCCCAAGCGTGTGACCATTTTAGTCTCGGCAGCGGGCCTACACGGGGCGTTACGGGCCGGCTACGTAACGTATTGTAACCCCCTCCGCACTCTTTCGCCGCCCTCCTTCAGCCTTTTGTCGCGCGCTTGCTAGTGCCGCCCAACGATCGCCTCGCAGCGAGGCGGCGGAAAGTTAGGAAGGAGACAAATCACAATGGCTGTCGCTCTGAGTTGGAACGGATTCGTCGATACGGATCTGAGTTTTTCCGAGTTTTTTTCGAGTAATCACACTTTGGCCTGCCGGTTCATGCCGCAGTACCCGCACGCCTATGAAGGGCCGATCATCGCCGAGAACGGCACCGGTTTCTTTATGCTGGGGCAAGCGGACTATAACGACGTCGCCCCGATGCGCAAGATCCGCATCGCTTTCGGGTCGAGGGCAATGACGTATTCGACTCCGCAGCTCAGAGCTGGACAATGGGCGCAACTGGTGGTCGCCGCTACTGTCACGCCACAGCAGTGGAGTTTTCTGGTCTACCTGAATGGCGAACCATTGAATACATTCGTGGTCCCCGCCGGTACGACAGGAGCGCCGTCGGGAAAGCTACGGTTCGGAAAGCGGACGACAGGCCAACTGGTAAAGGGCCGCAATGTCCAGTTTTACGGCTTGGTGGACGATGTGGCTGTATTTAGCCATGCAATGCCGCCGGAGGAAGTGAAGCATCTCTATGTTCACGTGAAGCAGTTGACCGGAAACGAACCGGGGTTACTTGCGGGATACACGTTCGCCGAGAATCCCACACATCCGCGTTTGAAACGGCCGATCTCGTTTCACGGCGCGGCACATCGCGTGGACGTTACGACAAACCGGAGCAGCCCCACCGACGCCACTCTGTTGCCTTTGCCGACGCAGCACCAGCCCATGGATCTGCCGTTCCGGGTTGGCGACGTCTGGCGGGTTGTCAAAGGGCATGACACGGAGAACGATCACCACTCGGGGTATGCATCGTTCACGTTGGATTTTGTGATTGACGCGGAGAAGAACCAGGGCGATGTCTACCCGAACGGAACGGGCGGCGCGCCTCTGCATGCCGCGGCCGGCGGAATAGCGGCTCGAATCCGTGAAAGCGAGCCGCCGGGAACCACGACTCCGAACATCCTGGAGATCGAACAAGCCCCGAATGAATTCGCCGGTTATTTTCACCTCGGGCAAAACAGCGTCCCAGTGAACCTCAATGGGACAGCGGTTAGAGGGCAGCAGATCGGTACCGCAAGTTCCACGGGCATGGGAGGCTGCACCAAGTGCAATCATCTGCACTTCGGGGTCGCGGACCGGGCCGGAGAGCCGAGCGGGTTTGTGACGTTCCCGGTCGCATATAGCGACTATCAGGTGATAGTCAATGGCGGATGGTTCGATGTTCCGCGGGGGATACCTACGTTAGGGCAAGTGGTTCGTAACCCGCCGACACCCTCGTTTGGCCCGGCATCGTTGCGGCCGCGAAGCGTGGTGACGAGAAAAGCTAACCAATTGGACGTGGTGGCGACGGACGTGTTCGGAAATGTTTGGGCGAACCGATGGATTGCGAACGCCTTCGCCCAAAGCTGGGACCGGTGGCGGTCGGTGCTCCCTCCGTATGGAACGAACCACACGCCCGTGGAAGTGGTCTCGCGGCACCCGGATAAGCTCGATATTTTCCTGACGGGCTTCGATCGCAATCCGTACACGGGCGCTTGGGAGGATGGCCATGAGAGCCGCCAGTGGATGGGGTTCTGGAAGATTCAATCGCTGCTTGTGCCGGACGATGCACCGGTTACGGCGGTCGCGCGCGATCCCGGCAAGCTGGATATTTTCGCCACGGGAAGCGATGGCGGTGTGTACACGGCGGCGTGGGATGCCAATCTGGCGGACCAGGGTTGGCAGGGCTGGCGGCGCATTGGCGATCTGACGGTGAAGCCCGGCTCGCCGGTATCGGCGGTCTCGCGCGACTCGAATAAGCTGGATATCTTCGTAGCGGGCAATGATGGCAAGGTATACACGGCTGCCTGGGACGCGCATGCCGCAAACCAACAGTGGATGGGCTGGTGGACAATTCTGGACGCGCAGGTTCCCGCCGGAGCGCATGTCACGGCGGTGTCACGCCATCCGAACAAGCTCGATGTCTTTGTGGTAGCTAGCAACCAGGGAGCCTTCACGGCCGCTTGGGAGCTGGGTGTCAATGGCAGCCAATGGATGGGCTGGTG
Organism: Bryobacteraceae bacterium; assembly: GCA_046155405.1. Lineage (GTDB taxonomy): Bacteria > Acidobacteriota > Terriglobia > Bryobacterales > Bryobacteraceae. The sequence goes on from JBJXFL010000066.1 coordinate 7,656, forward strand.
GCGAATCGGCGATGAAGTGTTTCAGCCGGGCATTCCGATTACGCCCGTGTCACGGCATCCAGATAATCTAGACCTTTTCGTCGCGGGCAACGACGGGCGGGTGTGGACGGCCGCTTGGGCACACAACAGCCAGTGGGCGGGTTGGTGGACGATCCTTGACGGGAGAATAGCCGCCGGATCGGCCGTGGCGGCCGTTGCGATGAATCCGGGCAAGCTGGACATATTCGCGGTGGACCCGGAAGGACGGATGCATACGGCGGCATGGGATCAGAATGTCACGGATTCACCGTGGCGAGGCTGGTGGCGTATCGGCTGATGCTGGCGATCGGAGGCGGCACGGGCTCACGAGCTGGCGCGTGCCGCCTGGGCTCGCTCCGTTGCCGATCCGCGCTCGCGGACAGACGAGGTATCGGCATGGGGACGCGCTCGCGGTAGCTCTTCCACGGCTTGGCGGAGCGCCCAGTTCGTACGTTAAGGGCGCTACCGCATGGGCGGAGGAGGCGGCGGGGCGGGCGCGTTGACGTGCTTCAACACGCCTGTCGCGCTGGCGATGATACTGGTTAGATCGGTCAAATTGGCCGGTACGATCATCGTATTATTCGTGCGGGCGAGCTTGCCGAATTCGGTGATCCACTGTTCGGCGATCCGAAGCTGCACGGCGTCGCGGCCGCCGGGATTTTGAATCGCGACGGCGACGCGCTCAATGCTCTCCGCGGTGGCTTTCGCGACGGTGAGAATGGCTTCGCCTTCGCCTTCGGCTTCGTTGATCTGCTGTTGGCGCTTGGCTTCGGAGGCTTTGATCACCATCTGCTTTTCGCCGTCCGCTTTGTTGATGGCGGCGTCCCGAACGGCTTCGGAGTTCAGAATGGTCGCGCGCTTCTCGCGCTCGGCGCGCATCTGCTTTTCCATGGCGCCGAGGATGTCGGCTGGCGGCGTGATGTTCTTGATCTCATACCGCATGACCTTGACGCCCCAGGCCTCCGTGGCTTTATCGAGTTCGCTGACGACGGAGAAATTGATGGTTGTGCGTTCCTCGAACGTCCGGTCGAGTTCGATTTTGCCGACTTCGCTGCGCAACGTGGTTTGGGCGAGTTGGATGATGGCGAAACGGTAGTCGCTGATGCCGTAAGAGGCGCGCTCCGCACTGAGTAACTTCATATAGAGGACGCCGTCGACACCGACTTGGACGTTGTCGCGGGTGATACAGATCTGTTCTGGGATGTCGATGGCGATTTCCTTGAGAGAGTGCCGGTAGCGAATGACGTCAAGGAAGGGTATGAGGATGTGAAAGCCGGCGTTGAGAGTGCCGCTAAAGCGGCCGAGGCGTTCGACCACGTAGGCGCTTTGCTGGGGTACGACGACGGCGGTCTTGGCGATGATGATGAAGGCGACCAGAATGAGCGCGGCGGTGAGGATAAGTTCGGGCATGACGGCTCCTTATTCGGCGGCGCGAATGTTGAGGGTGAGGCCGTCGACCTGTTCCACGATACACCGTTGGCCGGCGAGAATGGACACGCCGCCGATATTGCGAACTTTCCAATTGGCGCCGCGCAGTTCGGCTTGGCCGAATTCGCCGGGGTGGATGGGGCTGACGAGCGTGGCTATTTCGCCGATCAGCGAATCCACCTTCGTACTGGGAACGGCGGATTGGAAGCGCGCCAGAAGCGGTTTGCGGAAGAACAGAACGGAGGCGATGGACACGGCGAGGAAGGCCAGCGATTGAGTGAGCAGATTGTCAACCCCGCCGAGGGCGAGAAGACCGGCGGCCAGCGCGCCGACGCCAAAGAAGAGGAAATAGAATCCTCCCGGAGTGAGCATCTCGACGACAAGTAGCGCGACGGCGACGACGACCCAAATCCACCACTGCATGTTTAGCCTTTTATGACCATCGCTTCGGGATCCCACATCATGGTTTTGCGCGTGAAGTGGCTGACGTTCGAGAGAAGCGCGGGACCGGCGGCGCGGAGGCCGAAGGTTGCATCCTCAATCACAGCTTTGCGGGAGCGGACGGCGTTAATGAAATTCTCGTGGTGCGCGTACTGTTCGGTGTAGCCGGGGGGCAGGACCCAACGCTGTTCGGCGTTGGCGCGCATGCCGTCGGCGGTGGCGCGTTGGACGGGGTACTTCCGCTGATATTCGCGGACGATTTCGGCGCCGGTGGCTTTGGAGAATGTGCCGGCGGTGTGGCCCGGTTCACTGTCCTTGGGCTTACGCTTTAAGACGAGAGCACCGCCGACGGCGAGATCAAGCACGCCTTCGGTACCGATGAAGCGGAAGCCGGAGCCGTCACCGCCGCCGGCTTCGAAGTTGAGACGAAGACTAAGGTGGAAGGCCTTGTGAGCCGCGGTGTCGGGATAGTCGTACATGCCGAGCATAAGGTCGGGCACGTCGCGGCCATCCTTCCAGTAGTAGAGGCCACCGGTGGACATGACGCGGTTGGGCCCGTTCGAATCCATTACATAGTGGATACCGGTGAAGAGGTGGACGTAAAGATCGCCGGCGACGCCGGTGCCGTAGTCCTGGTAGTTGCGCCAACGGAAGAGGCGGATGGGTTCAAAGGGCCGCTTGGGCGCATGACCGAGGAAGCGGTCCCAATCGACCGTTTGCGGCGTGGCGTCCGGCGGGATGGAATACTGCCAGGCGCCTTGCGGCGAGTTGCGATCCCAGTATGCCTCCACCATGCGGACTTCGCCGATTGAGCCTTGCTTAATGACTTCACGAGCCTTGGCGTAGAGGATGGAACTGGCGCGCTGGCTGCCGACCTGGAGGATGCGTTTGGTCTCTTTTTCCGCCTTGATAATGGCGGCGCCTTCCTCCACCTTCTGCACCATGGGCTTCTGGCAATAAACGTCCTTGCCGGCGTGCATGGCGTCACAGGCGATGATCTGGTGCCAGTGATCCGGGGTGGCTACGATGACGGCGTCGACATCGGCGCGGGAAAGGACTTCGCGGTAGTCGCGGGTAGTGAAGATGTCCTTGCCGTAGACTTCCTTCGCCTTGGTGAGGCGTCCCTCGTAGACGTCGGAGACGGCGACTAGTTTGACGCCGGGAACCGTGGTGATAGTGGAGACGTCGCCCTGGCCCATGATGCCAAAGCCGATACAAGCGACGTTAACGTTATCGTTGGCTCCCTTGGGCGTTTGGGCGGGGGCGGCGGCGGCCAGCATGGTGGTGGCGGATCCGGTTTGGAGAAAGTGGCGGCGGGTGGTGGGCATGGTTATTGGCTCCCGAAGCCTAATCATATCGCGGGAATCTGCGTCTAGTCCCTAAAGAACACGGGTTGGGCCGTCGATTTAGTAAGAGATGCGGTTTACCGATTTAGAATCTCTCAACAATTCAGTCGAGTTCGACACGGAGCCCGACGCGATTGTCCCGCCGGTGCCGGAGACCGTGGAACACACCGGGATTCCACAGGGAATGATTGAGCAGTTGATTCTGAAAGCCCTGTATTACAAGGGTGAAGTGATCGGCCGGGAGTTAGCGTCGGATCTGGGCCTGCGGTTCAGCGTAATTGAAGGATTGATGGACGGGTTGAAGCGGAACAGCCTGTTGGGCGTGAAGAGTTCGCTGGGGATGGGCGCGATTTCGTCTCGGTTCCTGTTGACGGAGAATGGCCGAACGTTGGCGAAGGAGTATATTTCCGGCTGCGCGTATTCGGGTAAAGTGCCGGTACCGCTGTATCAATACGCCGACATGGTGCGGCAGCAAAAGCAGGGGGATGGGTGGCTGACCATGGAGGCGTTGAGAGACGCCTACAAACACATGGTGGTGACCGATGAGTTGTTGAATTCGATCGGGCCGGCGGTGAATTCGGGAAAATCGTTTCTGATCTACGGACAGCCCGGGAATGGGAAGACCTTCCTGGCGGAGGCATTGTTCAACGTCGACGACACACATATCTACGTACCGCACGCCATTGAATGCCAGGGCATGATAATCCAGATGTTCGACCCGGTTTATCACCATCCGGTGGACGAGGAGAACGACCAACTTTCGGCGTTCACAACGGAATCGACCTACGACAAGCGGTGGTTTAAAACGCGGCGGCCATTCATTGTGAGCGGCGGCGAGCTGGACTTGAAGATGCTCGATTTGAGCTTTAACCCGGTGGCGAAATATTACGACGCGCCGCTCCAGTTGAAGGCGAATAACGGCATTTATCTGATCGACGACTTCGGGCGGCAGAAAGTGACGCCGGCGGAAGTGTTGAACCGCTGGATTGTTCCCATGGAACGGCGGGTGGACTTTTTGAGCTTTGTAAACGGGACAAAAATGACGGTGCCGTTTGAGTGCTTCCTGATCTTTTCGACGAACTTGAAGCCGCGCCAGTTGGGCGACGAAGCGTTTCTACGGCGAATTCAGTACAAGATGCTGATGCGGAGTCCGGACGAAAGTGAGTTCCTGGACATCTTTGTGCGATTCGCGCAGAGCAAGGGACTTGCTTGCTCGCGCGAGATGGCGGAGCGGTTCATGCAGCGGCATTACATAGCGGCGGGGAAGGCGAAGCGCCGCTGCCATCCGCGCGACGTCCTATCGCATGCTATTGATATCATTCGATTTGAGCGGCGGGCGATGATGCTTAACGATGAAGTCCTGGACAAGGCGTTTCAATCGAATTTCGTGAGCGACGAGGAGGACGTTTAGGCAGCCGATCCGGCGCGAATAAGCTGTTCGGCGTGTTGCAGGGCCTCCGGCGTCAGACGCTGGCCGCTGAGCATGCGTCCAATTTCCTTGGTTCGTTCGGGGCCGTCGAGTTCGATGACGATAGCAACCGTGCGTCCATTCGACTCCATCTTTTCAACGCGGTAGTGGAAATCGGCGAAGGAGGCGATTTGCGCCTGATGGGTGACGCAGAGCACTTGGTAACCGCGGCTAAGCTCTTTCAGCCGGCGGCCGACCGCTTCGGCCGCTTCGCCGCCGATACCGGCGTCAACCTCATCAAACACTAATAGATGCTGCGCTCCGGCGGGGCGTTCACGCTCGACGCAGGTCTTGATGGCGAGGGCGATGCGGGAGACTTCGCCGCCGCTGGCGACCTTTGATAACTCGCGCGGCTCTTCGCCCTTGTTGGCGGAAACGAGGAAGACTACCGCGTCGCGGCCGTCTTCGGTCCAGGAGGATTCGGAGAACGCGACGCGGAACGTGGTGCCGGCCATGGCGAGGGCGCCGAGTTCCCGTTCGACGCGCGTTTCGAGCTGGCGGGCGGCCAGTTTGCGGATGGCGGTGAGTTTGCCGGCGGCGGCCTCGTATTCGACGGCGAGCTTCTTGCGGCGAGCTTCGATGGCGGCGCGGAGCTCGGAAGCGGTTTCGACGGTCCGCATCTTGGCCTGAACGGCAGCCAGAAAGCTGAGAATCTCCTCAATGGACACGCCGTATTTGCGCTTGAGCTTGTCGATGGCGGCTAAACGGGTTTCGACCGTTTCCAGCCGAGCGGGGTCGGCTTCGAGGTTGCTGAGATAATCGCGGATGGTGCGGCCGGCTTCTTCCAGGGCGATGAGGGCGGGTTTAAGAATGTCGGCGACTTCGGCGAGTTGGCTGTCGATACGGGCGAGTTCATCCACCCGGCGCTGACCGATGCGGGCTTGAGCGAGGGCGGAATCGGGCGCGTCGTACAGGGCGGTGAAGGCGGCTTCGGCGTGTTCGGTGAGGCGGGTGACATTTTGGAGAACGCGTTTTTCGTTTTCGAGTTCCTCGTCTTCACCGGGCTTCAGATCAAGGCTTTCGATCTCCTTCCGCTGAAAGGTCCAGAGGTCGGCGAGGCGGAGTTGCTCCTGTTCGCGACGGGTGATTTCGTCCAGTTCACGGTCGCAATCCTTCCAGGCGCGGAAGATTTTGGCGACCGAAAGTCGAGCTTCCTGGGAGGCGGCGAAATCGTCGAGAATACCGCGCTGAGCAGTGGCGTCGTAGAGCTGTTGCTGCTCGTTTTGGCCGTGGATGTCGCCGAGCCAGGGAGAGAGCTGTTTGAGCAGCGCGGCGGTAACGGGGCGGCTGGCGGCGAAGGCGCGGGACTTGCCATTGGCGAGAATTTCGCGCTCAATCAGAAGTTCATTTTCTTCTAGGGCGATGCCGGCCTCTTCGAGGAGCACGCGAATGGCGGGGGCAACGGGAAGGTCGAAGATGCCGCTAACGCGGGCGCGGGCGGCGCCGGAACGGACCAGGTCGGCGGAGGCGCGGCCGCCGAAGAGGAGGCCGAGCGAGTCGACAATGATCGATTTACCGCTGCCGGTTTCGCCGGTGAGGAGGTTCAGACCGTTGTGAAAGCGCAGGCGGAGGCGCTCGACGACGGCGAAGTTTTCAATGTGGAGTTCAACCAGCATGCGGGAGTTTGGACGGAGTGAGCCTCAATGGTGATTGTAGCGGGAGAGGGTCCGCTTCTGGCGGATTCCGCCAATCGAGTCACTGGGGGAGGACGATGAGCGAATGTTGTTCTTGCTTAGTACTCGGCTCAACAAGTCCGTTCTCTCTTGCTGCGACGACGCTATCCGGATCACCGCAATGCTACCCTCGGCTGTATGCTGAGACTGGCCGCAATCCTATTCGTTCTTACATCTTTTCTGGCCATGGCGCAGGATTGGCCGGAATTTCGCGGTCCGAATCGGTCCGGTATATCCGTTGCGAAGGGCCTTCCCAGCCGTTTTGACGCCCAAACGAACATTGCCTGGAGTGTGGAGGTTCCAACCGGACGCTCCTCGCCGATCATCAGCGGCAAGCGTTTGTTTCTGACCGCTGCCGACGCAAAGAACCTAATGGTGGTGGGCTTCGATAGCCGCTCTGGCAAGGTGCTTTGGCGTCATTCGAAAGCGCGAACCCGCGTAAATGAAATTGACGGCAAACGCAATGACCCCGCTTCGCCGACGCCGGCAACCGATGGTCAGGCCGTTTACGCATTCTTCCAATACTTTGGACTTGTCGCGGTATCCGTGCAGGGAAAGTTAATGTGGGAGCTTCCGCTCGGACCCTTCCTGAACAACTACGGACTGGCGTCATCACCGGTTCTACATGGTGAGACCATCTTCTTTCAGTGCGATCAGGTACGAGGGTCCTACGTCATAGCCGTCAACAAGCGAACGGGATTAGTACGCTGGCGGGTAAATCGTCCAAACACCATCGAAGGTTGGTCAACCCCGCTGATATTGCCCGACGCTGGAGAGTTAGTTGTTCTGAGCTCCAACGGTTTGGAGGCGCTCGACGTGGAGACAGGCAAAACAAAGGGGTTCGTTCCTGCAGCCCAGGGCCTCATGATCCCGGTGCCGATCACTGATGGTAAGAGGCTGATTGCCACCTTTCGCGGTTCAGATCAACCGTTATTTCCTACCTGGGAAGAGACCTTAAGAGCGCTCGACTCGGACGGGGACGGCAGATTGGTGGTCGAAGAGCTCTCGAAGCGCTACGACGCCGGCAGTTTCGGTATCGCTGATCCCGATCGGGACGGGCACATCACGGGACCAGAATGGAACATCTTCCGGAACCGAGGCGCCGGCGAATTCGGCATTACTTCCCTCCGTCTTGAGGACAAGAGCGTGGCTTGGCGTTACAAACGCGGGCTGCCCTACGTGCCTTCCCCGATTCTGTACCAGGGAATCATATACAGCGTCAGGGGTGGAGGAATCGTCGCGGCTCTGAATGCCGACACTGGCGAAGTAAGGAAGGAAGGACGCTTGCCAGAGGCGGCCGATGGCTACTTCGCGTCGCCCATCGCCGCCGATGGAAAAATCTATCTTGCCAGCGCGGAAGGCAAAGTCAGCGTCCTGAAAGCAGATGCCGATTGGGAGGTGCTAGCTGTGAACGATATCGGAGACGGCATCACGGCTTCTCCCGCCATCGCCGACGGATCGGTCTTCATTCGAACTCGTTCCAGACTGTATTGCTTCCGGCAGCGTTGACTGACGTCTGGCAGCGGCCTGCTTTGGAGCCGATTGCAAGACGCGCTTCCGCACCGGCGGGATTAGGGCCACAGGATTTTGCCGGTAAAATCCGGAACCGCGGAAGAGATTGTGTGAATGCAGAGACCAAGCAGGATGAATGTGGAGAGGAGCCGGACGATCTGCAAACGGCTGCGCCACGCGGAGGCGCTCTCTGGCGAAAGTTCGAAAACGTGGGGCGCGAGGATGGCCCAAATTCTGGTGCCGAAATAGAAGATCAGGGCGAAGGCGGTCCAGAGAAACAGGTCGGCCGTGGGAACGTGGATGTCGGTCCGGCCGAGGGTGTTGTGGGTAAGCAGGTGGGCTTTTCTGACCGGTTCCCAGCCGCGGACGACCAGGGCGATCAGGACAATGAGGGCGACGATCGTGATGGTTTCAATCCGCCGGGAGTTAGCTGGCATTCGCGCGAAACACGAACAAAAGATACTTCACATTTCCAGTGTACTTTCCTGAGAGCTTTCGTCGGCGTCGGCCACTACCTCTTTATGGCTGTCGCGCCGGTGGAGAAACAGGTCGTTTGGAATGAGCCGATGCTCATCCCCGCGATAGGTCTTGCGGCGGGCGTGCTGCTGGAGCGGTTGGCTCCGTTCACGTTGTTGGAAGCCAGCGTGGCGGGCGGGGTGTTCGCCCTGCTGGCGTTGGCGCCGGGTCTCATCGCGCGGCGCCGCATTTGCGCCGGGTTCGCTTGTTGCGCGCTGGGAGTGGGGACAGCGGTATGGCACAGTCCAGGCCCCGCGCCCGTGATCGACGCGCCCGCATCGGAAGCCGTGATTCTGGCGGGCTGCGTGGTGGAACCGTCCGTCTTCTCCGAAAACCGCGAGCAGTTTACCCTGGAACTGGCGCACGGGGCGCGGGGACGGGTGTCGCTGAATTTGCGGGAGGGGCAAGCGGCGCCGAAGTTGCGATACGGCCAGAGAGTGGAGCTGGAAGGACGAGTGCGTAAGCCCCATAACTTCGGAAATCCCGGTGCGTTCGACTTTGAAAACTACATGGCGCGCCGGCAGATTTATTGGAACATTTCGACGCGAACCGGCGCGGCGGTGACAGTGCTTGCGGGCGAGTGCGGGTCGAAGTGGGAGGGCTGGCTATTCGGACTGCGGTCGGAGGCGCTGGAACGGCTGGAGAAGTTGTACGCGAACGACGCCTACAAAACCATCATGATGCAGGCCCTTCTGACCGGCGAGAACACGCGCCTGGAAAAAGCGTGGACGGAGCACTACCGCCGCACCGGAACGTATCACGCGCTGGTGATCAGCGGCCTGCATTTAACGGTGTTGGCGGGGTACCTGCTAGTGGCGCTCCGCTACTCGACGGGTCGGCCGGGACTATCGCTGGCGCTCGCGTTTCTCGCGGCCTGGATCTATGCCGGCGCCAGCGGCATGACGGCGCCCATCGGACGCGCCGCGGGCGGATTCACGTTGTTCCTCATCAGCCGCTTCTGGCACCGGCAGACACATATTTTGAACTCGCTGGCGACGGTGGTGGTGTGTTTCCTGCTGGTGGATCCGGGGCAGTTGTTTGAGGGCAGTTTCCTGCTAAGCGTGTTAAGCGTGCTGGCGATTGGGGCGTTGGCCGGGCCATTGTTTGAGGCCTACACGCGGCCCGTGGTGATGGGGTTCCGCGATCTCGGACGGGATCAGCATGACCTCGATCTGGAGTGGCGCGTCTGTTCGATGCGCGTGGAGGCGCGGTTGATCGCGCAGACCGTGGCGGTGTGGACGCGCATCCCCGAAAAACACTGCATTACCGCGGTGGCGCTTGGCGTCCAGGCGTTCTTCCTGCTCTATGAAATCTTCATGCTCTCGGCGGTCGTCCAGGTGGCGCTGGCGCTGCCGATGGCGTTATTTTTCCACCGCGTGTCACTGAGCGGCATGGCGGCGAATGTGTTGATTGTGCCGCTCATGAACGCCGTGGTCGTCATCGGATTTCTGGCGGTATTGACGAAGCTATCGCCGCTCGCCTGGGTGGCGGGCTGGCTGCTGGAATTTTCGCGGCGGGTGGCGGAGTTCTTCTCGCGACTGGAGCCGGACTGGCGGATTCCGGATCCGCCGCTGTGGCTGGCGCTGGCTTTCACATGCGCCCTAATCGTTTTGGCGCTGGTGGCGCGACGGCGCTCAGCGGTGCGGTGGGTGGCATTCGCGACGGTGTGCGTGTTGTTCGCGACGCTGGTAGTGCACCCATTCGCGCCGCTGTTGGACGCGGGTCAATTAGAGGTCACGGCGGTGGACGTAGGTCAGGGGGACAGCGTACTGGTGGTCACGCCGGAGGGGCGGACAGTAATCGTGGATGCAGGTGGCGTACCGGGCTTCAAGGGCCGGCCGAAACCGCGTTTGGATATTGGGGAAGACGTGGTATCGACGTATTTGTGGACGCGGTCGATCCAGCGCATTGACGTCCTGGCCCTCACGCACGCGCATGAAGACCATAGCGGCGGCTTGGCCGCGCTCATCGCCAATTTCCATCCGCGCGAACTATGGGTGGGCGCGATGGGAGAGAGCGAAGTGTGGCAGCGTCTTCGTGCCGTAGCGGAACGGCATGGTGTCCGGATTGTCGCCCGGAAAGCCGGTGAAGCGTTCGCGCTAGGTGGCGCGCAATTCCGCGTTTTGGCGCCATTTCCGGATCATGTTCCAGACGTGATCCCGCGCAATAATGATTCGTTGGTGATGACGGTTCGGCTCGGCTCGCGGTCGTTTTTGCTGACCGGCGACGCCGAAAAAGAAATCGAATGGCGCCTGGCGGATGCGCACGCCTTGGAGCGGGTGGATGTGTTGAAGCTCGGCCACCACGGCAGCCGGACTTCTTCCACGGCCGAGTTTTTGGACCTTGCCCGGCCGACCTTCGCGGTGGTGTCGGCCGGGCTGGACAACCTTTATCGCCATCCGCACCCGGATGTCTTGGCGCGGCTGGAGGAACGCGGCGTGCGAGTATTGCGCACGGACCGCGGCGGGCAGATTCGCTTTCTCACCGACGGCCAAAGGCTGGATGTGACGGCCTTTCACTCGCTAACCGCTACTCCCCCGACGCCCAAGCGACACGAAACTCCGGAAACAGCGTCAATCCACCGCACGCGAAAATCGTCTGCCCAGTAATATAGGAGGCCTCATCCGAGGCCAGGAACGCGAACACGGTCGCAATCTCCTCCGACGCGCCAGCGCGCCCCATCGGGATATGGCTCTCCACTTCACCGCGCGCCTTGTCGTCATTGATCCAAGCGAGATTAATCGGCGTGACGATGGCCCCCGGCCCTACGGCGTTCACGCGGATTCCCCGGTCGGCGTATTCCAGCGCCAGCGTCTTCGTCAGGTTCTCCATGCCGCCCTTCGTGATCGAATAGCTTAAATACTTCGGCTTCGGAATGATCTCGTGAACCGACGAATTGTTGAGTATCACTCCGCCGCGGCCCTGTTTCAAGAAATGCCGCAACGCTTCCCGCGCGCACAGAAACGGTCCGCGCAGATTCACACTCAGAATCCGGTCGAAGTCGGCCGCTTCCATTTCATGCGACGGGCAGGGCTTCTGAATGCCCGCGTTGTTGACCAGCACATCGATGGAACCGAACTCGGCGATGAACTTGGCAAACATCGCCTTGACTTGCTCTTCGTCCGAAACGTCGGCCTGCATCGTCACCTGCGTGCCCTCACTGGTACGCGCCGCCTCGGCCTGCTTGCGAGTTTCTTCGGCGCCCTCCGCGCCGCGGAAATAGTTGATTCCGACATTCGCGCCTTCCTTCGCGAACCGGATGGCCACCGCCTGCCCGATACCGGACGACGCCCCGGTGATTAATACGTTCTTGTCTTTTAAGCGTTCCATGCGTGCTGATATCCTTTGCAATTGAAAATGTCGCGACTCCTATTCATCTTGTGCCTACTCCGCGTCCTTGCGCAGGAGCATCCCGCGCCGCCGGTCGATTTCCGCTGGGTAAACGCGCTGCCGAAGGGCGCCCCCCGCGCGTGCCTCGGGCGACGTATCATTCTCAGATTCACAACGCCGGTATGGGCTACGCCATCTATCTTCCGCCGGCGTACGACTCTGGCACCGCGCGATTCCCTGTGGTCTATTGTCTCCACGGCGGCCGGCCGGGCAGTGAATACTTATGATCTCGCCCGCCGCTACGCCGCTCGCCGCGAACACAAGCCGACGCCGATGATCGCGGTCGGCACTGAGAATCAGAACTACCACCCGAACCTGCATTGGATGGCGTTTCTGGACTGGCTCTCGATCGCGTATGAGAAGGTGGTCGTACCTGGCGTGAAGCATGACGCTCGCGGCGTCTACCAGTTTCTGAGGGCCAAAAGTATGGCGTTTCATGCGGCCTGCGTCGCTTCCCGACCGAACGTGGCAAAATAGTGAATTGGGCTGTCCCCGAATCAATACAACGAAATGAAGTCTGGCGATACTCTTACTCTATCTTTTGGCCTGCAGTTTGAAGATCTCTACACCGCGGAAGGCCTCGCCAAGGTCGATGTAGCTTTTCAGGCGTACCTCGAAGCCGGCCATTCCGCGCTTCTGCCGCAGATGCTGGCGGCGCGCGCGAACTCGAAGACGCTCGACCGCAAGGCCGAATCGACGCTGATCCTTGAGATCGCGCCGCATGTGGAAGACTTTCTGGGCGAACTGTTCCAGATCCAGAAAGAGATTCGCGAACTGCAGCATCAGCATGAGGAGTTATCGCCGCTCTATACGGTAAAGCGCAACTTCATCCAGCGCAAGGCGCTGACGTCCATTAAGGAAGCCGACGCGCAGCACTTGCACGGCAAGACGCTGCAAGTGGAACTCGAAACGTACATGGGCGAGCCGCTCACGGAGTTGGCCTACGCCCGCGCCGTGACGAAGTGGCTGGACGATGCCGCCGGTCATGCCCATCACCTCGACATCGCGGCTAAATACGCCGCCTGGGCGCACTACTCGAAGCCCGGCAAGCAAAAACATAAGGCTGGCATTCTGTTTAAGAAGCCACACAAGCTGGAGTTCGAACAGTTGGTGCCGGTGGAATCGCTCACCGAGAACAACGCCGCGCGCTTCGTGTTTCCCGAGCGCGAATGGCGTCATCGAGAGGGCTTCGGCCTCACCGATTCCGGCACGGATTTGACGGGCGCGCTCGACGAAGCCAACTATTGCATTCACTGCCACAATCAGGGCAAGGACTCCTGCTCCACCGGCCTGCGCGAAAAGACCGGCGAGTTCAAAAAGTCGCACTTTGGCGTTACGCTGAACGGTTGTCCGCTCGAAGAAAAAATCTCCGAGTTCCATTCGGCGATGGTGAAAGGCTACACGGTGGCTGCGTTGGGAATCATCACCATCGATAATCCCCTGTGCGCCGGCACCGGCCACCGCATTTGCAACGATTGCATGAAGTCCTGCATTTTTCAGAAGCAGCAGCCGGTGGACATTCCCCAGGCCGAAACGCGGGCGTTGAAAGAAGTATTGAACCTCACCTGGGGCTTTGAAATCTATTCGCTGCTGACGCGCTGGAACCCGCTGAACTTCGTGCGCCCGCTGCCAAAGGCCGACACCGGGTACAAGATATTGGTAGTGGGCCTGGGGCCGGCCGGCTATTCTCTAGCGCACCATTTGTTGAACGACGGCCATACCGTCTGCGCCATCGACGGCCTGAAAATTGAGCCGCTGACCGTGCATCTATCGGGCGTCGATCCCCACGGCAATCGCCAGCCTTTTTGCGCCATTCGCGAGATTCATGAGATCTATGAGTCGCTTGACGACCGCGTCATGGCGGGCTTCGGCGGCGTGGCCGAATACGGCATTACGGTTCGCTGGGACAAGAACTTTTTGAAGGTGATTCGCCTGCTGATCGAACGGCGGCGGCAGTTCGCCATGTTCGGCGGCGTTCGCTTCGGCGGATCGATCACGGTGGACAGCGCCTTTGAGTTGGGCTTCGACCATATCGCGCTTTGCGCCGGCGCGGGCCGTCCGACCGTCATTCCCATGAAGAACGGCCTGGCCCGCGGCGTGCGGCAAGCGTCGGACTTCCTGATGGCGCTGCAATTGACGGGCGCCGCGCGCGGGAATTCCATTGCCAATCTGCAGTTGCGTTTGCCCGCGGTCGTCATCGGCGGCGGTTTGACGGCGGTTGACACGGCCACCGAATCGCTGGCGTACTATCCGGTGCAAGTGCGGAAGTTCATGGAGCGGTATCAGGCCCTTTGCACCGCCAATGGAGAGCCCGCCGTCCGTGCGATCTGGAACGAAGAAGAGAACCTGATCGCCGACGAGTTCATCGCTCACGCCCGCGCCATTCGCGCGGAGGATGATGCCGCCGCCGACGAAGGCCGCAACCCGGTGTACTTGCGCCTTTTGCAGTCCTGGGGGGGCGTCACTCTCGCCTACCGCCGGCGGATGATCGATTCGCCGTCCTATACGCTGAATCATGAGGAAGTTGCCAAGGCGCTGGAAGAAGGCATTCATTTTGCCGAGTGCCTGTCGCCGGAAGAAGTCGGCGTTGACCGCTTCGGCCATGCCGTTTCGATTACACTTTCGAAACTCGCGTGGGACGCCGAAGTTCAAAGACTGGTGTCCACGGGCCAGACCGCCACGCTGCCCGCCAAATCGATTTTAGTTGCGGCCGGTACGCAGCCGAACACGGTGCTCGAACGCGAAGACAGCACGAATTTTATCCTGGATGGGAAGTACTTCCAGGCGCTCGACGAGAACGGCGATCCGGTGAAGCCGGAACGCGTCGCCAAGCCGGATAAAACGCGCGTGCTCACCTCATTGCGGGCCGATGGCAAGGCCATCAGCTTCTTCGGTGATTTGCATCCGTCCTTCAGCGGCAACGTTGTAAAGGCCTTTGGCAGTGCCAAGCAGGGGTATCCCGTGGTCAGCCGCATCCTGGCCGCCCGGCGAACGCCTCAGGGGATTTCGGGTTCCAGCCTGATCGAAAAACTGAACGGCGAGTTACGCGCAGTGGTGTCCGAAGTAATCCGGCTGACGCCCACGATCGTCGAAATCGTCGTCAAGGCGCCGATGGCGGCACGGGCGTTCCACCCCGGTCAGTTCTATCGCTTGCAGAACTTTGAGACGATTGCGCCGCGGACGCCGGAAACTGTGTTGGCTATGGAGGGCCTGGCGCTAACCGGCGCTTCGGTGGATCGGGTTGCGGGGACGTTGTCGACGATCGTCCTCGAAATGGGCGGATCGTCGGATCTCTGCTCGCTGCTCCGAACGGGCGAGCCGGTGGTGCTGATGGGGCCCACCGGGACGCCAACGGAGACGCCGGGCACGGAGACGGTCCTGCTGGCCGGTGGCGGATTGGGTAACGCCGTGCTATTCTCGATCGGCCAGACGCTGCGTTTGAACGGCAGCCATGTCATCTACTTCGCCGGGTACAAGCAGGCGATCGACCGCTACAAGATCGAGGAGATTGAGCGCGCTGCGGATGTCATCGTGTGGTGTTGCGATCAGGCGCCGGGCTTCACTCCCACGCGCGCGCAGGACCGGGCCTTTGTCGGCAATATCGTGGCCGCGATGGAGGCTTATGGCAAGGGCGCTCTGCACGGGGAACTGGAAGAGCCGCTGCTGATGCTACAGGAGGTTGATCGGGTGATCGCCATCGGCTCCGACGGCATGATGGCCGCCGTCGCCCGCGCGCGGCACAACGTCCTGGCGCCGTATCTCACGAAGCGTCCCCAAGGCATTGGGTCCATCAATTCGCCGATGCAGTGCATGATGAAGGAGATTTGCGCACAGTGTCTCCAACTGCACCGCGATCCGGAGACGGGCAAGGAGACGATCGTATTCTCCTGCTTCAACCAGGATCAGCCGCTCGATCACGTCGATTGGACCAGTCTTCGCCAGCGGCTATCGCAAAATTCCACGCAGGAAAAACTGACGAAGCTTTGGATCGACCGCTGTTTGAAACAGCTTGGCATGCGGCCCGAATTGAATGGCGGTCAGGCGATCTGAACTGGGCCGCCCCTGTGGCGACTTCGCCCTCCACGGCGGCAAGTCCACCGGATCGCGGAGTACCCAATTTAAAGAATTGTTCGCTCGTGCACAAAGACCCAGCGCCCGTTTCCAAGTTGGTTATCCGACGGTTGTTGTTTTCGAGTCCACGCTCGCGCCTCGGCATTGACTCTTCCCCAGACATAAGCGAATAGTTCGAAATAGTCGACGACGCCGTTCCTATCTACGTCGGCCGCGCCGCGGATCGCGTCCGTCAGCGCGGTGGTGAAAATGCCGCCGCTTATATCCAACGCGTCCTGCCCGCCTGTACCCGCAGCGAGGATTGTCCGGCCGGGCTCCCTGGTCAGACCTTCTATGTCGGCTAATGCTTTGAAGCGCTTCATCTCCGCCGATTGAGGGTCCACCGCGCCTCCGCGTGAAACTGCAAGGCCGGATTGGCAAGAGTCGAGGGCAAATAGGACGTGCTTGGCGCGCAGCCGTGTCGAATACTCGCCGCCAATTTTTTCCAATGGGATTGCCGTCCCCCAAAGGTCCGCCTTGCGACCGTCGTAGGGCACAAGATAACCGACCTCCTTGTTCTGAAATCCCTTCTCGTCATCCCCGTGCCCTCCAAAGTAGACAAGTAGCCGATCCTCGGGGCCCGCCGGGGCCGTGCGAATCGCGGTCTCGATCTGCGCTCTCGTTGCGTTCCGGTCATACAGAGGCGGCAGCACTGTAAATCCCTGGGCTCGCAGCGTCTTCTCCAATTCGCGGGCCTGAGGCACGGCGCTCGGCAGCTTGCGATATCCGGAGTCAGGCGGGTATTCGCCGATAGCGATAACCAGGGCGTAGCTGCTGCGATAGGGGCGAAAAAGTTTTAGCGAGAATTCTTCTTTGTAGAGGCCGATACGCCGCGTTACGGAGCCAGTGCCGCCCGCTACCGTCAGGGTGTGGAATCCATCGCTAAGCTTCCGGAACACCCCTTCCGACGGCGTCAGCTTTACGTTCCCATCGCTTCCTCGCGTTATTAGTTGGGCAGCCTCGATCGCCTGCCCATCTAATAACACTCTTACCGTGCCGGGATCCGTGCCGCGGAGCTCCGGAATGTCAACCGGTATGGGTGGCTTCACCTTAGAGACTGGCGCCGGGGCCGTCGAGCCATACCGAAATTCCCGTGTGACAATGTTCCAGCCGTCTGTCACCCGCAACCGGAAGGTATAAATTTGACCTTCGTGAAACAGCGTCTTCGGCCACTCGACGCCCTCCGATTCGGTCGCCCGGAATCTACGCCGGACTTCTGCCTGCACCAACTCGAGCCCTCTACCTTCCACCTCAATCGTGGCTTGCAGCGCATACTGAGTAGTATCGGCGTCCTCAATTTGGAGGTCGAGCAGAAAATCCGGGGATGTCACCTCGAATTTGCGGATCACCGGCACATGGGTAGGTCGGGCAGTCACAAGAATGCCGTGGTCGCCCACCGCCCAGCCGCGCACTCCATCCGGAGAGAACGCGATCCGCTTGTAGCTCGCTGGTGCACTGTCCAGAGCCTCCCAGTTTCGTCCAGCGTCTACACTGCGTAACAACATGGAGTCGTACTCGCCTCCTTGCGCCACAGCCCAACCGTGCTGCCCTCCGGTATCGAACCAGAGGTCAACAACGCCGTGGATGCGATCTTCGCTGTTGATCGTCACTGGAGACCAGGTTCGGCCTCCATTCTCCGTTCTCAAGAGAGTCCCGCCATCGCCTCCAACCCAGGCGACCCTGCCGTCGGGCCGGGCTTTCAAACTATATAGGTTGTATTTTGTCCCGCTTGGAACTGCCCGCCACTTAACTCCGCCGTCTTCGCTCCTGAGGATCGTTCCCCCAGGGCCCGCAGCCAAAGCATGGACTCCGTCGGCTGCCATGGCAACGTGATAAACCTTCTGGTCTAACGCGACTCGCGTCCATCGAACTCCTCCATCCGCGGTCATCCACAAACCGCCGGGGCCCGCCGCCGCCAAGCCGCGGCTGCCCCGACGATCAAAGGAGATACCGGTTACTTCCTCATTGATGGCTGAGCTTATTTCCGAAGGACTCCAACTCTGGCCTCCATTTGTCGTTCGTAGGATCCCTCCTTCGGTCGTTGTGAGCCAGCCTAAACGCCCATCCGGCGAGAAAACGATGTCGCTGGCTCCTGAAGAGTCATCGCCCTTAGGAAGGTTGGGCACAATTTGTTCGTGGAACGAAACGCCGCCATCCTCGCTGCGAAGAACGGAGGTTCCCACAGTCCAAATACGCTCGGGGTGCAGTTGGAGCGTGATCTTTCGGAACTTGTGAGCCTTCCATTCATGAATCACTCGCCATGTTTTGCCGCCGTCTTCGGTCCTGGCAACCCGTCCGAAATCACCCACGGCAAGTCCTTTGCCGGTATCGCGCGCAAATGCGACACTCCGGTATGTCCCTTCGAGCAGCCTTATTGGTTTGCCTCCCGGTCCCTGCGCAAAAAAAACGCCTGCCCGCCCCGCAGCGACCGCATTGTCAGGACGGAAAACCGCCCTCGGCATGTTGATTTCTGGCCCTGGCACAGTTGTCCAGCCCGCGGCCGTGCCTCGATGCCGCGACCAGTAACTGCCACGATCCCTCCCGGCCAATACCGCGGATTCCTTTCCATCCGCGCTTAGCCAAACCGTCGTTACACTGACGAAGCGAGACATAGCGGAAAGCGGATCAGCCTGTTTCGTCCACGACTTGCCGCCATCTTCGGAACGGAGCAGAGTTTCATCTCCCCCAATCAGCCCGACTCTGAAGCCCGCATCGAACGCAACCGACAGCAACCGGTTATCCATTGCACCTGCGTCGACCTTGGCCCAGGTTAGTCCCCCGTCCTTAGACGCCAGAATTACTCCGCGAGCACCGACCGCAAATCCTCGCGTGCCTTCACGGTCAAACGTGACATCGAAAAGTGTACTATTCTCCGCGAGCGTCGCTTGGGACCAAGTATCACCGCCGTCGTTTGTGTAAACGATCCCGCCGCGGCCGACGGCCCATCCTCGCCGGCCATCTTCGTGAAAGGTAATCGCAAAGAGCGTTCCCTCAATCGAAGTTACTTTTTGTGTCCACGTCGATCCACTATTCGTGGAGCGGAAGACGCTGCCACTATCTCCCGCGGCCCACGCTCTTTGCCCATCCGAATGAATCGCAACATCATGAAAGTCCGAATGGAGCTTTACAAATGCCGGCGGATTGGGAGGGCCTTGGGCGACTAACATCCCGATCGCCGCTACTGCCAGCGCGAGCGTTTTGATCATGGCTTCATCCCTGCACTTTCTTTGATTCTCACCAGGACGGCATGCCAGAAAAAGCCATTTTGGAAACTCGCCAATCCTAGCTGCAGACTCAGTTCTTTATTTTCCGCGAGCCACAAGACGGCTTGGAATAGCGCAACGGACGGCATGACGGGATAAACGAATTCCCAGAAATCGAAACGGGGACGCCGCCGCTTGCGCACTCCTGGCTGCGCATTGTGTTGGCGCCACCCTTCCACCTGATCCCACACAACTCGAAACATCATGCCCAAGAACATGAATCCATACAACAGCAAGTTGCGCCAGAGCGGCTCCTGCCACCAGGCAAGGTCGCCTCTCGTGTCGACTCCCCGCACGACGGCGATTGCGAGGATGCCTAATCCGCCGAGAAATGCGAGCGAGAGAACCTTTTGCCAGACGCGTGCCCGGCCCATAAGGATGTAAATCGCCGCGGTCGCGAGGATGCCAACGATGGCAAACATACCCGCCTATTTTACGTTACAACCCGGTGTAAGATAACTCAGTCAGAATAAGGCGACAGGTGACAGGCTATCTCCGGCCGGTTCTATCGCCTGCAGAATTTGAGACGATTGCGCCGCGGACGCCGGAAACTGTGTTGGCTACGGAGGGTCTGGCGCTGACGGGCGCGCAGCGGTGTTCGGCGCCAACGGAGTAGCGGGGCCGGGTTGAGTAACGACTCTTATTGCGTCGAAAGGCATAGTGCCGGCAAATCAACAGGTTTGCCGCATCGAAATCGGGCGGCGCGGTCGCCTCGTAAAGCGCGCGCGCCGCGGGAGCACGGCGTTTTCCCTTGTTTCTGCTTGTTTTCTACTCGGTGCCGTCCCTCCGATCGCGCCGGTGCGTGGCTGCTGAAGGCGAAGAGTGATGCCTGGCCGGTAGCGGGAATGAGTAGTTCATGCCGCCGGCAACGGCGATCGGCTTGGCCGGAACTCCTGGGCTGGAACTTGCGGCCGGCGCGTTCGTTGGACACGGGGCCGGCGGCGGAGCGGCCGCCGTCGTGCTTCCGGTCACCGGGTCGGGCTGGTCACGACGGGTGGCGGTTAGATTCCGGTCCACGAAGTGGGTGATTCGGACAATGGCCGGAGTGCGGGGATCGAGATTGTAGTTGTTGTGAATCTCGCCGGCCCGTTCCGTGAAGACGGTGCCAGTCGGAATTGGGCGGAGACAGTTCAGATTGTGGGCGTCATGAGACCAGACGGTTCCCTGAATTACTACCGCGACTGAGATTGCGGTGGGGTGATCGTGCCATCCGCTCTGTGAAGGCCTCCCCGAGGCGTCCATCGGAGCGAACTCCGTCGTGCCTTGAACCACATCGTAGCCCCATTGATCGTTGGACGATTGGATCAGCACCGTAAAGAGTGGATTGGGATTCCACTGGTGGGTACCGACATTTTCGGTAATCCGCCCCCGGAACGTTTGAGAGACGAAGCCGAAGGATGGCGTCGCGTATACCGGGCCAGCCAGCAGGCATAGCACCGTCGGGATGAGTCTAGATTTTGAAATGTTCACGTTTGGAATTCTCCTTTTCAATTGGCACAGTACGCGAATCGGGCCCGGAAGATCCTTTAGATTCGCTGAAGAAGTTGCCAATGAACCATGAATTCGCCAATGCCAGGACGTGGCGACTCGTTGGGAGGCAAATTGCGTTAAGCTAGCTAACAACTAATGGCAGTGGACACAAGGCAGTGGTACGTGTTCGGGCCCTATCGCCTTGACGCGACTGACCGGCTCCTGTTTAAGAACGGCGAGCTTGTTGCGCTGCCTCCCAAAGTCTTAGATACGCTGCTGCTTCTGGTGGCCAACAACGGGCACGTCCTGGGCAAGGACGAAATTACAAAGCGGCTTTGGCCCGATACGTTCGTCGAAGAGGGGACGCTATCGCAATACATCTCCCTGGTGAGGAAAGCGCTTGGCGATGGCGGAGATTGGATTGAAAATATTCCGCGCAGAGGCTACCGTTTCACCGCACCCGTCGAGGACTTACCGGAGATTATCGCCGGGCCGCGCAATGTGACCGTCACCGGGGAAGAAGCGGTTACGGCAAAGAGGCGTATCAGCCGCGTTCGGGTCGTCGGGGCCGCCCTTGCGCTGGCTGGGGTGATCCCGGCAGCCGCATTAATATGGATCGGCCGCAAAGAAAAGATTCCCAGCGCCTACGGCTCGGTGGCGGTCCTTCCCTTCCGGACAGTTTCCGATTCCGGAAACGATCATCTGGCGGATGGAATTACAGAAGCCCTCATCACAAAGCTGACGAATCTCAAAGGGCTGCGGGTGGTTTCTTATTCCCGTGTTCGCCGATTCAAGGGTTCAACGGTAGAGGCGGCGGAAACCGGCCGGCAGTTGGGCGTCGAGGCCGTGATTGAAGGAACGGTGCGGGTTGCCTCCGGGCGGATGCGCTTAAGCGTCCATGCCGTCGATACTAAGAGTGGATATACGGTATGGGCTCTGGATCGTCTCGAAGCGGACTCGGCAAGCCTGCTCGACGTCGAGGACCAATTGGCCGAAGCCGCGGCGCTGCGGTTCAGGGGGCGACTGACCGGAGAAGAGCGGGGGCTAATCGTAAAATCGGCAACCAGGAACGCCGAGGCTTATGACCTGGTATTGCGCGCTCGGCGAGCGCCAAGAGAAACCGCTGTGCGGATGCTGGAACGAGCGGTTCAACTCGACCCCGGATTCGCGAATGCATACGGCTGGCTCGCTTTCGTTCAGCATGGGATCTACAAAGACGGTTCTGGCGGGATGGACATGTTGCGAAAGGCGATCTCGAATGCGAATCAGGCGCTCTCAAGAGACCCGAACTCGCTGATCGCGATGCGGGCGTTGGTACACATTCAGCACAGCGCAGGACGCGAAATGGAAGGCCTGCTCATGGCCCGGCGGGCTCTCGAGAGCAATCCCGGCGACCTGGACGCGACGGCGGCGGCGGCCGAAGCGTACTTCAGGACCGGCCTCTATGATCGGGCCATTCCACTTTTCAAGCAGGCGCTCGCGGAGGAACCGGACAGCCGTGAGTTCCGCACTCAGTTGGCCCGCATGTATCTCTTCCTTGGGGAGTACGAGAAGGGAATAGAGGTCATCTCGCCGTTGCCGCCCAGCGAAGCTGGACCCTTTGGCATGCTCCTGTATGCCGAAACGGGACAGAAGGATAAGGCTCTCGAAGTCCTCCGATCCGGACTGAAGAAGAATCCCAAAAATTTCGTCCTCTCGTACTTTGGAGGCAGTATGCTGGCTGCCTCAGGAGAGCTCGCAGGCGCAAGGGAGGTCTGGGTCGAAGGAGCGCGCAATGCGGAGGGTCTGCTCGAGCGGCATGAGAGCCCATATCCCCACGCCTTTCTGGCCGCGCTTAACGCGGAACTCGGAAAGCGGGATGCGGCGCGGTACCATCTGGATCGGTCGCTGGCCTCCGATCCTCGCCACCCGATCTTTTTGTTCTTTGCCATCAGAAGCCGTTTCCTGCTTGGTGAGCGACGCCAAGCGTTGGAGAGCTTCAAAGCCGCGGTCGAGAACGGATTTTTTAACCTTCCGATGCTCGACTACGTTACCCATCCCAAGTACTTATCCACGCTTCGTAACGATCCCGAGTTCCGTTCGATCCGCGCCAGCCTTGCTGGCCGCCTAGAGGAGTTGCGAGCGCGGTACTGATTTCGCGGCGGTAGAGTGTTCCATACACTGCCAGACCTACGCGCAGTGTCTCCAACTGCACCGCGATCCGGATACTGGTAAGGTATTCCCCTGCCTCAATCAGGATCAGCCGCTCGATCACGTCGATTGGACCAGTCTCCGCCACCGGCTCTCGCAGAATTCCACGCAGGAAAAACTGACGAAGCTATGGATCGACCGCTGTTTGAGACAGCTCGGGATGCGGCCTGAATTAGCCGGAGTTCCGGCGATCTGACGGGGAATAGCTGCCTGCATCGTGTGCTATGGGCAAGCATGCGTCCAGTGGGGTCTTTGAACCATTTGGTCGGGCCGGCGAGATTTGAACTCGCGACCTCTTGCACCCCAAGCAAGCGCGCTAGCCAGGCTGCGCTACGGCCCGATCCGGTAAAATTGGCCCGCCCACCCGGCAAGCCAACTCTCTTACTCTAGCAGAGTTGGGGCCTCAGTGTCTGGCCTTCGCAGCCGCTTCCACCCGCGCCCGGGCGCGCTCCGCCGCCCGCAATGCCCGCGCGATGTCCCAATCACCGGCTTCCTTCAGCCGCCGCTCGGCGCGATCCAGCGATTCCTGGGCTCGCTTCAAGTCGATCTCATCGGGACGTTCGGCCGTCGCTGCCAATACGCGAGTGCCGGTGGGCAACACTTCCACCCAGCCGCCGGAAACGACTACCGAATGCAACTTGCCGCCGATCATGTAGCTCAACAACCCGCTGCCCAGTTCCGATAACAACGGCGCGTGCTCCGGCAATACGCCCAGATACCCGTTCTTTGCCGGTATCTGCGCCTCCGTCACCTGGTCTTTCACCAACAACCGGTCCGGGGTCGCGACTTCGAGTTCAAACGTGGCCGCCATACGCGGATCCTTATTTGCCCTTCTTCATCTGCTCGGCCTTCTCCAGGACATCCTCGATCGTGCCTTGCATATAAAACGCTTGTTCCGGAATGTCGTCGTGCTTGCCGTCGCAGACTTCGGTAAAGCCTTTGATCGTATCGGCCAGTTTGACGTCCTTGCCCTTGAAGCCGGTAAACTGCTCGGCCACATGGAACGGCTGCGATAGAAAATTCTGGATCTTGCGGGCGCGCGATACGGTCTGCCGGTCGTCTTCCGACAACTCGTCGATACCGAGAATCGCGATGATGTCCTGCAAATCCTTGTAGCGCTGCAGAATCTGTTTCACGCGCTGCGCGCAGTTGTAGTGATCCTCGCCCAGCACCTGCGGGTCGAGAATCCGGGAGGTCGATGCCAACGGATCGACCGCCGGATAGATACCCAGCGACGCGATGTCGCGAGAAAGGTTGGTGGTCGCGTCCAGGTGAGTGAAGGCCGTCGCCGGCGCCGGATCCGTGTAATCGTCGGCGGGCACGTAAATCGCCTGCACGGAGGTGATCGAGCCCTTCTTGGTAGAGGTAATCCGTTCCTGCAGTTCGCCCATTTCCGACGCCAGGTTGGGCTGGTAACCCACCGCCGACGGCATGCGGCCCAGCAGCGCCGACACTTCGGAACCGGCCTGCGTAAACCGGAATATATTGTCTATAAACAGCAGCACGTCCTGGTTTTCCT
This sequence comes from Bryobacteraceae bacterium, assembly GCA_046155405.1. Taxonomy (GTDB): domain Bacteria; phylum Acidobacteriota; class Terriglobia; order Bryobacterales; family Bryobacteraceae. Next base: position 32,000 of record JBJXFL010000066.1, read on the forward strand.
CGTCGCGGAAATACTCGGCCACGGTCAATCCGGTCAGGCCGACGCGGAGACGCGCGCCTGGCGGCTCGGTCATCTGGCCGTAAATCAGCGCCACTTTGGACTTCCTATAGTCGGACGGATCCACAATCTTCGACTCCTGCATTTCCAGCCACAAGTCGTTGCCCTCGCGGGTCCTTTCACCGACGCCCGCGAACACCGACACACCGCCGTGATTCCTCGCGATGTTGTTGATCAACTCCATGATGACGACGGTCTTGCCGACGCCGGCGCCGCCAAACAGCCCGATCTTGCCGCCCTTCAGGTACGGTTCGATCAGGTCGATCACCTTGATGCCCGTTTCGAGCATCGTCTGCGACGTCGCCTGTTCATCGAAGGCCGGAGCGGGGCGGTGGATCGGGTAGAACTTCTTCGCGTTCACCGGGCCCATCTCGTCCACCGGCTGGCCGATCACGTTCAACAGGCGGCCGAGCGTCTCCGGTCCAACGGGCACCATCACCGGCGCGCCCAGGCTGGTGGCCTTCATGCCGCGCACCAGTCCTTCGGTTGGCTGCAGAGCGATGGTGCGCACGCGGTTCTCGCCGATATGCTGAGCGACCTCGCAGATGATATCGATGGGCGCGGGAACGGTAAATCCTTCGCTGGTAATGCGAATAGCCGTGCGAATCGGCGGAATGCCGCTTTCGGGAAACTGAATGTCGACGGCCGGCCCGGCGACCTGAATAACTTTGCCAGTGGCGGCTGATGTGGCGGTAGACATGGTTCTAGTCAAAACTCCTTGCGCGGTATGGGCTTACTCGAGCGCCGAAGCGCCGCTAACGACTTCAATAATTTCGCGGGTAATGCTGGCCTGCCGCAATCGGTTCATGTACAAGGTCAGCCGTTCAATCACATCGGCGGCGTTGGACGACGCGGCGTCCATGGCCGTCATTCGCGCGGCATGTTCGGCCGCGGCCGACTCCAGAATGGCGCGGTAAATCAACACTTCCACGTACCGCGGCAGCAGCGTCGCCAGCAGCTCTTCCGCCGGCTGTTCAAAAATGTAATTCACGCCGGTCCGCTCTTGCGGCAGCGGAACGGGCAGCACCTGTACGATGTCGAGCTTCGCCGCCATGACGCTCTTGAACTCGTTGTAGACCAGGTAGACCGAGTCCACTTCGCCCTTGGCGTAGCGTTCCACCACCTTCCGCCCCAGGGCCGCGGCGTCCGCGTACTTCGGAGCCTTGGTGACGTTGAAAGTCTCGCCGGAAATCGTAAAACCGCGGCGGCGGAAGTAATCGCGGGCCTTTTTGCCCACCGCCTCGACCTGCCAGTTTTTGCCGGCTTTATCTTCGGTCAGAAACTTTTGCGCGCCGCGGTTGATGTTGATGCTAAACGCGCCCGCCAAGCCGCGGTCGGAATTGATAAGTATGATCTGCACCCGCTCCTCGGGCCGCTCGGCGAGTAACGGATTCTCGGCCGCCGCGTCGGTGCCCTTGGCCGCGCCGGCTACGTTGGCCAGCATCTTCCGCAGCGCGTTGGCGAATGGGCGCGCCGCAATCACGGCGTCCTGCGCGCGGCGCAGTTTCGCCGCCGAGACCATCTTCATGGCCTTCGTGATCTGCTGCGTGTTCTTGACCGACCGGATGCGCCGGCGGAAGTCGATTAACGATGGCATGGCTTAGGCCTGGAATCGACCCTTGAAGTCTTTGAAAACCTTCACCAGTTCTTCCTTGATCTCGGCCGTCAGTTCGCGCTTCTCCTTGATCGATGGGAGCAGATTCGGATACGCCGACTCCACGAACGGGTAGAGCTCGGATTCAAACCGCCGGCAGGCTTCCACCGGAATGTCATCGGTGGCGCCGGACGTGCCCGCATAAATAATCAGCACCTGCTTCTCAATTGGCAGCGGCTGGTATTGCGCCTGTTTCAACAACTCGGTCAGGCGCTGCCCGCGGCTCAACTGCTTCTGCGACGCCGAGTCGAGCTCGGAACCGAACTGCGCGAAAGCCGCCAGCGCGCGGTACTGTGCAAGCTCCAAGCGGAGCGAGCCGGCCACCTGCCGCATCGCTTTCACCTGCGCCGCGCCGCCGACGCGGCTCACCGAGATGCCGACGTTGATGGCCGGCCGGATGTTCGAGTTGAACAGATCGGCTTCCAGGAATATCTGCCCGTCGGTGATCGAGATCACGTTGGTCGGAATGTAAGCCGATACGTCGCCCGCCTGCGTTTCAATGAATGGCAGCGCCGTCAGCGATCCGCCGGTTTTCAGTTTGGAGGCGCGCTCCAGCAGGCGGCTGTGGAGATAGAACACGTCGCCGGGGAACGCCTCGCGGCCCGGCGGACGGCGCAGCAGCAGCGAGATCTCGCGGTAAGCCGCGGCGTGCTTCGAGAGATCGTCGTAAATGATCAGGACATGCTGGCCGCGGTCGCGGAAATATTCGCCCATCGCGCAGCCGGAGAAGGGAGCGATGTATTGCATCGGGGCCGGGTCGGAGGCCGTCGCCGCCACCACGATGGTGTAGTCCATGGCGTTGTGGTTGGTCAGAGTCTGCACCACCTGCGCCACCGTCGAACGCTTCTGGCCGATCGCGACGTAGATACAGATTACGTCGCCGCCCTTTTGGTTGATGATCGTGTCGAGCGCGATGGCCGTCTTGCCCGTCTGCCGGTCGCCAATGATCAGTTCGCGTTGGCCGCGGCCGATCGGAATCATGCCGTCGATGGCCTTGATGCCCGTCTGCATCGGCTCTTTCACCGGGCTGCGGGCAATGACGCCGGGCGCCACCCGCTCCACCGGATTAAACTCGGTGGTGGCGATCGGGCCCTTGCCGTCAATCGGAGCGCCGATCGCGTCGACCACGCGCCCAATCATCGCATCGCCCACCGGCACCGACATAATGCGGCCGGTGCGGCGCACTTCGTCGCCCTCGCCGATATGCTGATAGTCGCCCATCAGCACCGCGCCCACCTGGTCTTCTTCCAGGTTCAGCGCGAGGCCAGTCACGCCGCCGGCGAACTGGATCAGTTCGCCCGACATAACCAGTTCCAGGCCGTGAATGCGCGCGATGCCGTCGCCGACCGAAATAACCGATCCGGTCTCGGATACGTTCACCGCCTGGTCGTAGTTTTCTATCTCTTCGCGCAGTACTCGCGCGATCTCATCTGCCCGAATTTGAGCCATATTTTTTTAAAGGAACTTGAACTTATGAACGTACCAGACGGACGCGCATGGCCTGCAATTGGCCGCGCACCGAACCGTCATAGACCCGGGATCCGACGCGCGCGACCAGACCGCCGATCAGCGCATCGTCCACTGCATACTGCCCGAACACTTGCTTGCCGGTCGCCCGGCCCAACGCCGCTTCCACTTCGCGCCTTTGCCCGTCGTCAAGCGGTCGCGCCGACTGGACGTTCGCCCGGACAATGCCCCGGCGCTCGTCCAACTGCGACTCGAGCGACGCCAGGATCTCGCCCAGCATCGCCGTCCGGCGATGGTCGATCAACACATAAAGGAAGTTCTTCAACACCGGCGAAAAACCGATCTGTTCCGCGAAGCGCGCCACCGCCGCCTTCTTCTTCCGCCTCGATACGGCGGGGGAGATCAAGATGTTCTTTAATTCGGTCGAACTTTGCTGCATCTCGTGAAACTCGCGCAACTTGGCCACGGCGTCATCGGCCGCTTCCGGACTGCTGAGGATATCGGCCAGCGCGTGCGCAAACCGGGATGCGATAGCCAGTGACATCGATCAGTTCAACCCTTTCAGGAAGCGTTGAATTAGACCCGCGTCAACCTGCGAATTCAACTGGCCGCGCAGCTTTTCTTCCGCCATGCGCAACGCCAGATCGGCCGCGTAGGTCTTCAATTGCGCCCGCTCGTTCTGGGCCGCGGCCGCGATCTCGCTCTCCGCGTGCGCCTGGACCTTCGCCATCGCCACGCCGGTTTCGGCCTGGATTCGATCGCCCTCCGCGGCGATATCCGCCTTGGCCTTCATCTTCATCTCAGCGATTTCCGTTTCCAGGTCTTTCAGCCGCGCTTCCATGGCGGCCGTGCGGGCATTGGCTTCCCGCTGCAATTGGGCGCCCTCTTCCAGGCCTTTACGGATCTCTTCGTTCCGCGAAGCGAAGTAGGCCGGAGCGTTCTTGGAGATCAGGTAACCGAGGCCGCCCGCGAGCAGGGCGAAGTTGGCCCACTTCCACCAGATCGAGACTTCCTTCGGACCGTCGGACTTGTGCTCGGCGGGTGCATGTTCCTGCGCCCAAACGCCAATGGCCGCCATCGCCAGAATCAGAACCAACTGGCGCATCAAGCGGTCCTCCGCAGGATCGCCGCCGCGATGCCATCCGCCATTTGATCGCTCTCGGCTACCAGCGTATCCAGCGCAGTGCGGACATCGCCAGCCATTTCCGCTTTGGCGATAGTGATCGCCGAGTCGGCCTTCGTCCGCGCCTCGGCCAAAATCACCGACTGCCGCTCGCGCCAGCGCTTCCGCATCGCCTCGTTTTCCTTGTAGACTTCGGTCCGCGCGGCGCGGATCGCATCTTCGTACTCCCGGGCCTTCGCCTCGGCCCGCGCAATGGCTGTTTCGGCCTGCTTTCTGGCGCCCGTCGTCGCCTCATACCGCGCGGCCAGCACCTTGTCCAAAGGAGCGAAAAACGTCCGCTTCAAATAGAAATGCAGCAGGAGAAGGAGGAAGAACGTCGGCAGACCTCTTAAAACGATCTCGCCGAGCGCGTGTAACGTGGCTTCCATTTGGTAGTGTTAGCGATCTAACTTTCAACGTAACATAGTGCACTAAACTCCGGCAACAAATCGTCCGATATATGGGCATGCCCGCGCTCCGTCCGGCACACGTGCTCGCATTGACCTTTTGCTTTTCCTTCGCCTTTGTCTGGTGGCTGGCCGGTGACCGCTTGATCCTAATCAACGACGAAGGGATCTTCCTTTCCCATGCCGCGCGCATCGCCGAAGGCGAGGTGCTGTACAAAGACCTCTTCGGCCTCACCGGACCCGCGTCCTACTGGCTGCTCGCGCTGGTTTTTAAGGTCGCCGGCGTTTCGCTAACGGCGGCCCACGCGATTCTCGCGGTCGAGATCGCGATCCTGACCACTCTGATTTACTTCGTCACCCGGCAACTAGCTGAGGCCGCTTCCGCCGGCATCGCCGCTTTCATCTTCCTGGCCCTCAATACGGCCGACCCGGCCATGATGACCAATAACCATCGCTGGGACGCCGATACATACGCCATTCTGGGCATTGTGGCCATCTGGCGGGGACGTCCGTTTCTGGGCGGCATCCTGCTGGCGCTTTCGGTTTGGGCCACCCCGATTCTCGCCTTGACCGCCGTCGCGGCGGCCGGCGCGACGCTGCTTATCGGCCAGTCACCGTGGCGGGTCATCGCCGGTGGCGCCGCTGGCGCTGCCGCCGGCGTCGCCGCCCTGCTGGCCACCGGCTCGCTCGGCGCGTTCATTGACAACCTGCTCTGGGCCAAGTCGAACTACTCGGAAGCCAACCGCATGGGCTACGGCGGGGTGATTGGCGGTTACCCCGCCCTCTTTGAAGGGGCGACTGGCGCCGGCGATTACGTCATCCGCGCTCTCATCGTCATCGGCCTCACCCTCCCGGTCTGGCTGCCGCCGCTTTGCGGGATTCTGATATTCCGCAACCGGGACCGGAACCTCATCTACTTCGGTGTGTGCGGCCTTTCAATGATCGCCGGCGTTTCGCCTCGCTTCGACGTGGGCCATCTGGTTTTCGCCGTACCGCTGTTCTACCCGGTGGCGGCCAGTTTCCTTCAGCGCGCCCGATGGGCGGTGCTGCCGATTGGGGTGATCGCCGGCGTCTTCGTCCTCAGCGCCATCATGCAGCGCGCCAATACGGAAATCCTCGATACGCCCGTCGGCCGTGTCCGCACGGACCGCGGCAGCGCCGAAATGGTTCGCTGGCTGACCGCCAATATTGCGCCGGGAGAACGAATGTTCGTCTACCCGTACCCGCCGGTCGCCTACTTCCTGACGCGAGGCCAAAACGTCTCCCGCTTCTGCGTCCTGCAACCAAGCCTGTTCACCGAGAACGACGAGCGCCTGGCCACCGAAGACATGCTCAGGAAGCCGCCAACGAAGGTTCTCTACATGGACGTCGCGCCGGAGGAGTTCCTCCGCATCTGGCCCGCCTCCGATCCGAACCGGCTGCAGCTTCGATATCTGCACAACTTCGTCGTCGGCAACTACCGGGACACGGCCCAATTCAGGAACCTGCACCTTTACACGCCTATAGTACGCGCCAGTAACGCCGGGCGATAACCGCTCGCAAAGGGCGGCGCGTTTCGGATTTTCATTCGTGAGGAGGGTCGCCGTTCTTGGCGCCGTTTTTGCCGCCGCGGTCGCGGATCCAGTCATCCCACATGTGAATGAGGGCGTCGAGTTTTCCCTGGGTTTCGGCGCTTTTCAGAGTGAGGGCGTTCATGTTCTCTTCGGTTTTTTGCTGGGCGATGGCGAGGGCGTTGATATTCTCTTCGGTCTTTTGCTGGGCGATGGTGAAGGCGACGGCGAGGGCGTTGACATTCTCGTCGGTTTTTTGCTGGGCGATGGCGAGCGAAGTCACGACGCCGGTCAGGGTTTCGAGGTTTTTACCTTGGAGACTTTGGACGTCGATGATAGTTTTGGCTGTTTGAGCGAGAGCCGTGAAGCGGAAGTCTTGTTGTTTGAGTAGGTCGAGGACGTGGCGTTGAGTGGCGTTGATATTGCCGAAGGCGGAGTGGCTTTCGGTGGTGAGCGAAGCCATCCCCTTAGCCATGGTTTCGAGGGCCGCTTCGATACGGATGAAGCGGCGATCGATTTTCTGATCGGGGGGGTCTTGCTCCTCGGGCTGTTGTGGCATAACAGTAGATCCTTTGCGCGTGGCAACGCAGTTCCTCTTATTATCGACGAAACGGCCGGCCTCAATCAGGAACCTGCACCTTTACACCCCGATAGTACGCGCCAGTAACGCTCGGCGATAGCCGGCAAGTGCATTTCGCGCTCCGCCCACTCAAGCCCGGCGCGCCCGCATTCGCGGCGGCGGGCGGCCGAATCGGCGAGCCAGATTAGCAGCGCCGCCAGCTCCTCCTCTTCGCTCAACCCGATCGCCACTCGCGGACAGGCGGCCCGCGGCAACGCCGCGCTTTCCGGCGTATCGGAGACCAACACAGGACGGCCGAGTTGCAGCCATCTCGCCGTCATTCCGGAACTTTCGCCTGCGGCTGGATAGCGCAGGTTCACCCCCACGTCGCAGGCGGCGGCGCGCATCTGAAACGCCGCTTCAGGCAGGTGGACCTCGCGGAGAATTCCCGGACTGGTGAGAAAGGGCTCGATAGCGCGGCGAAGGTCGCTCGATCCCACTTCGCCCGCCAACAGCAGCCAGACGTCATCCCGCACGGCCCGCAGCCGGGCGAAGACTCGCAACACCGCCATCACGCGCTTGGATTCGCGAAGGTAGCCCATCACGCCGAACAGCGTCTGCGAGGGCCGCACGCCATTAAGCCGGCGCCACCGCTCAACGTCCACCGGATCGACCGCCGGGCACGGTAGCGGGAGATGCGGAATCACCGCCACAACCGTGCCCGGCGCCTCCCGCCGTACCATTTCCGCCGCGCTCTCGTTGTGCACAATTACCGCCAACGAACGTTCGGCTATCCGTCGCAGCATCGGCCACCGGAAGTACCGCTCGTCCGACGCCGACCGTGAACGCTCCGCCCACAAACCCTCCGCCAGTCCTCGATACCAGCCGCCGTAGCAGTACGCGAACTCTTCCAGGTACGCGTCCCGGCCCAAAGCGCCTAGATGGAAATGATGCAGCACCGCGTCGTGCAGCACCACCACTCCAGGCCGCGCCAAAGCGCGCGCATAGATCCCGCCGTGCAGTCCGTTGTTGCCCATGTGGTACAGGTTCACGTCCCCATCCGAGTCAACGGCGACCTCGCCCGGCAGGGCGCCGAGCAGCGCCGCCGCATAATCCGCGACGCCCGAACGAACCGGTGGCAGCGGCGCGAAGAAGCCGACTTTCAAAGGTAAGCCTTCCGCGATCCAAACAGCGCCGTACCGACGCGCACCATCGTCGAGCCTTCCTCTATCGCCACCTCCAAGTCATGCGACATCCCCATCGACAACTGCGCCAAACCATACTGAGCCGCCAAAGCGCGCAACCGCCGGAAATACGGCCGCGCCGCCTCCGCATCGTCCGACCAAGGCGGCATCGTCATCAGCCCGGTCAGCCGCAACGAAGGAACGCCGCGAATGGCGTCGATGATCCCACTCAGCTCCTCCGGCGCCGCGCCTTGCTTGGAATCCTCCTCCGACAGCTTCACTTCAATCATCACCTCGAGCGGCGCCCCCGCCTCCCCCAACCGCCGCGCGACCTTCGCCGAATCCACCGTCTGCACCACCTGGAACATCTCAGCCGCCTTGCGCGCCTTGTTCGACTGGAGGTGACCGATCAGATGAAACCGCGCCCCCTCGAACCCCACCGTCCGGGGAAACTTGCGCTCAAACTCCTGGACATAGTTCTCCCCAAACTCACGCATCCCCAACGAATACGCCTCCAGCAGCGTCTCCACCGGGAACACTTTCGTCACCGCCAGCAGCGTGATTTCGCCGGGCGAGCGTCCCGCATTCTGGGCCGCCCGAACGATCCGCTCCCGCACTGTTTCCCATCGATCCGCTAAACCCATCCACCTTCATTCTATAATCCGGGTAGTGTCAAAACCCGCGTCCCGCGCCGTGCGGAGTGAACCCGCCAGCGTTCAGGCCGCGATTGAAGCCTTTCTCGCCCTCGCCCTCCAACCGGTCCTCCAGGAACCTGGGGAGCTTCCGTTCCCTATGGAAACCGGCCAGTTTGAACTCGCGCAGAAGGCCGGCGCGCTGCTGGTTTCCACGTGGGACGAGACGCGCCAACTGCACCGGCGCGCCATCGCCATAGCCGAAGATCGCCCGGGGCGGTTGACGCTCACGATCGAGCGGTTCGGCGGCAAACTCGGCATGATGGTGCTCTACGACGAATCGAAACCCGCATCGGCGCCGCTACGCAAGCAGGGAGAGCGGCACCACTTCCGGGAACAACTGCGCAGCCTGCTGCGCAAGCAGTTTCCCGGTTGGCGGTTGCTGGATCTGTCGGCCGATCTGGATCTGGAACACAGCCTGTCGGCCAACTATCCCCGGGCGCTGCTGCGGCGGGGCCAACGCGGCCTGGCCGTCATCGGCGCCGCGCCTGGACCACCTGAACCGGCGCTCGCGCTAACATACGGCCTGATCTGGCTCGACTACCTGCGGCGACGCGAACCGAATCTCATCATCGACACCTTAGCGCTATTCCTACCGCCGCTCGCGCTTACCGCGACGGCGCTTCGGATAAAATGGCTCACCGGCGCCCAGTTCCGCCTATTCACTTACACGGCCGAAGGCCAGAGCCAGGGAGTGGACCCGGCCGACTGCGGGAACCTTCATACCGAACTGCTCCCCGCCCAACTCCGCGAGCGCTCCCCGCTACATCCGGACGTCGAGGTAACCGGCATAAGCGCAAAGGCCGGTCGCGGCACCCAACCAACGACGACCTCCTCCTCCCACCCCACCGCGACCGAGTCCGTTTTGCGCGAGTCAACAAGAACCCTTCGACTGCGCGGTCTGGAAGTTCCCGCTTGCTCGCCAAACGAACTATCCACGGTGATCGCCGAAATGGCCCGCCTCCGTAGCCCCGAGGCGCCCGACCGGCTGAATCCTCTCTATACGCGGCGCGCCGAGGCCTGGCTGGAGGCTCAACTGCGCCGCCATCTGGACGTCGTGGACGCGACGCTTCAGCCCGCCCCGCTCTACGGACAAGTGATCGCGGTGGCGGGCGTCGATCGCGGCATCGCCGATGTTCTCGCCGTGGATTACGATGGGCGGCTGGCGGTGCTGGAGATCAAGGCCGAAGAAGACATCCACCTGCCGCTGCAAGCGCTCGATTATTGGATGCGTATTGCGCACCACGCCGCGCAGGGCGACTTCCGCCCGCGCAACTACTTTCCCGGTATCGCGCTCCGCCCGGATCCTCCGCGCCTGCTGCTGGTCGCTCCCGCTCTGAGTTTTCATCCAACCACCGAAACGATTCTCGGGTTTTTCTCATCCAATATAGCGGTGGAGCGTGTGGGTCTCGCGTTAGAATGGCGCCAGATGGTTCGGGTGCTGTTTCGCTATCGCGGCGCCGTCCGTCCAACGTAAATAATCATGGTCAACTCCTTCCTCGCGACTATTGGCAAGGCGATCCGTTCGGTGAATCCGGAGGAGGTGCGCGGCATGGCCGATCGCACCGTTCATATCGGATTAATGGCGTCAAATGAGACACGCCTGAACGAAATGTGGTTTTGGCTGGCGCCGGTTGAAATTTCGGAAGCCAAGCGGCGGACGCTGGCCGCCGTGGTCCACCCTTTGGGCCCGCAACTGCCGGACATGCCGCCGCCCCCGGCGCGCCTTGACCTCGAGATCTGGGAAAGCGGGATACCCAACAGGCCGGACCACGCCTTCGTGTTCTACCCGAACAACCGGCAGCAAACCGTCGACGATATTCTCGGCAAACACGACGAGTTGGGACTGGCCCTGAGCCGGCACTTCCTGCCATTTCGCAAGACGGTTTCGGAAAGGATCATCAGCGCCATCTGCAACGAGAACGTCCTGTTCTCCATCACCACATCGCTCCCCAATATTGTGCCCAGCGTGCTCAGCCTGCCGTTCGCCATCGGCGAGTTCGCCAGCGATACCGCGTTTCTGACGGTGAATCAGTTGCGAATGGCGTTCCTGCTGGCCGGCGCGCACGATCACCCGATCGGCTACCGGCAGCAGAAGTCCCAAGTGGCCAGCGTCATCGCCGGCGCCTTCGGATGGCGCGCCATTGCGCGGGAGGTGGTGAGCAAGATCCCGTTTGGCGGCGGCGTGATAGGCAAGGCCGGCATCGCATACGCCGGAACCTGGGTAGTGGGGCGATCGCTCGAACGGCTGTACCGGGTGGGCGGTAACCTAACCTACGGGGAGCGCAAGAAGGTTTACTCGGAGGGCTTGGAGCGCGGCAAGCGGATCGCCGAAAAGCTGATGGAGACGTTCCGATCCGCCCGCGCGAAAAGCCCCGTGAAACGCCCGGCGAAAAGTTAGTCCATTGGGAATCGACCACAACGTCACCGTCACCGTTTACGAAGATCTGCAATGCGGCGATTGCGCGCGGTTTAACGCGATGCTGGAGGAGTCGCTGCTACCCAAGTATCGCGGCCGGGTAAAGTTCATTCATCGCGATTTTCCGTTGGACAAACACGCCTGGGCCAAAGCGGCTGCGATAGCCGGCCGGCGCTTCGATGGGATCGCCTGCGGCCTCTCGGATGGGTGGCGTACCTACATTTTGAGTCGCTTCCAGTCAACCACGCCGGAGACGTTGGCCGACCGCATACGCGAATATTCGGGGCAGACCGGCGTGGACGCGGAGAGCGTGCTGCGCGGATTGAATGACACCGTGTCGGCCGCGGCGGTGGATGCCGACGTTCGCGAGGGAAAGTCGAGGGGGGTGACCAGGACGCCAAGCGTCTTCGTCAACGGCGAGGCGTTCATCGAGGCCTTTACACTGGACCAGATTACCGCCGGAATTGAAAAGGCTCTGGCACAGGCGCGGCCCGTGGCGATTGTCACGGGCGCCAGCCGCGGCATTGGCCGGGCGATTGCCATTGAGTTGGCGCGGACACACCGCGTCGTCGCCACCTATCGCGGCCGTCGCGACGCGGCGGAAAGCCTGGCCGCCGAAACCGGCGCGGCCATATTCCAATGCGACATCGCCAGCCGTGAAGACCGCCAAGCCCTGCTCGATTTCACCCGCAAGGAGTTTGGCCGGCTGGATCTGTTGATCAACAATGCCGGCATGGCGCAGCGCGAGCGGAACGATATCCTGGACGCCACCGAAGAAAGCTTCGACGAGCTGATCGATACTAATTTGAAAGGGCCGCATTTGTTGACCCAACGCGCGGCCCGCTGGATGGTGGAACAGGGCAGCGGGCGAATTGTGTTCGTAACATCCATCAGCGCGTACGCCGCTTCCGTGAACCGGGCGGAATACTGTATCTCGAAAGCGGGCCTCAGCATGAGCGTCGCGCTCTACGCGACCCGGCTGGCGCAAAGCAACGTGCAAGTGTTCGAGATCCGGCCGGGGGTTATCCGTACCGACATGATCGCGGCTGTCGAGAGCGCTTACGAAGAGAAGATAGCCAACGGCATGCTGCCGCAGCGGCGGATGGGCGAGTCCGCCGACGTGGCCAAAACCGTTCGCGCGATCGCCGGCGGGCTGTTGGACTATTCAACCGGGCAAATTTTCAATGTCGATGGCGGCTTCCATCTGCGCAGCCTGTAATAAACTTCGCCGATCTACCGCTACCCGAAGCCGCTCTTACCCGCCTCCCAAGCGCGGGCCGGCGATATAGATCAAATTGGGGGCATTGTCCGGCACGCGAAGCCGAGAATAGCACACCTATCCGAAGGGATAGGCCGGAGGGCGGCAAAGCAATCCTACTTGGTGAGTTTCTAGGAGTCTGTCGGGGATAGATTTCGTCGATCCCGACGGCCAAAGACAAATCGACCACAAAATGTCTTGAGCGATGGTTCATCCCGCCGTAGGATATGACTATGGGGAAACGATTCCGAACCGGCAACTTGGATCAAACTCTGTTGCTGCCGCCGTCGCTGCACGACTGGTTGCCGGAGGGGCACCTGGCGCGGTTCATCGCCGATGTGACCGAGGAACTCGATCTGGCGTCGACCTACCGGTCCTATGAGGTCGATCTACCGGTCCTATGAGAGGGATGGGCGGGGCATGGCGGCCTAGCAGCCTTTGCTGATGGTGCAGCTACTTTTGTACGGCTATTGCCGGGGAGTAGGGAGCGGCCGGAAGATCGAGCAGGCGACCTGCGAGGACGCGGCGTTCCGGTTTCTGCCGGCGGACACGCATCCGGATCACGACACGATCGCGGCGTTCCGCCAGCGCCACCTGGAGGCGTTGGCCGGGCTATTTGTCCGGGTATTGCAGTTATGCCAG
>JBJXFL010000070.1:0-112580 GCA_046155405.1 Bryobacteraceae bacterium
CAAGTCGCGTCCAGTTGTCCCGTGCACTCCTCGAATCGTCATTGCCTGATCGTCGTCAGCTACGCGAGATGCATCGTCGGGTCGCGTCAGCGACCCTCCATGCCGCTTTGAGCGGCTCAACGCCTAACGCCCCCGGCTTTGCCGGGGAATACTTACTTGACAACTGAGCGCGCGCGTGTTCCGGTAACGTAGTAGTTGCCATCCCGCCGCTCAATGTATTCCTTCGCCTTGCTTCCCTACTTCTACTCTCTCTCTCGGCCCCATACAGTTGGTCGAATGCGGTTAGACCGGCAACCCGAAATACCGCTCCGCGTTGGAATAGCAGATGTTCCTTACCATGCCTCCAACCAGCGGCATATCGCGGGGGAGTTCGCCGTTCTCGATATCGCGGCCGAGCAGGTTGCAGAGAACGCGGCGGAAATATTCGTGTCTTGGATAGGAGAGGAACGATCGGGAGTCGGTCAACATGCCGACGAAACGGGAGAGCAGGCCGCAGTTGGAGAGGGCGTTGATTTGGAGTTCCATGGCCTCCTTCTGATCGAGGAACCACCAGGCGCTGCCGAATTGGATCTTACCGGGAATCGACTCGTCCTGGAAGTTGCCGATGACCGTCGCGAAGGCGTAATTATCGGCGGGATTTAAGTTATAAAGAATCATCTTCGGCAGCGCGTTGGCCTGATCGAGTTGATCCATGTAGCGGGCGACGGCGTCGATTTGCGGCCAGTCGCCGATACCGTCGAAACCGGTATCGGGACCGACCTGGCGGAACATGCGCGTGTTATTGGCGCGACGGGCGCCGAGGTGGAGTTGCTTCGTCCAGCCTTTGGCGGCGTCGAGACGGCCGAAGAAGTGCATCAGGTAGCTGGCGAAGTGGGCGTGCTCGGTGGGATCGGCGGGTTGGCCGTCGCGGGCGCGGTCGAAGATGTGGGCAGCGTCGTCGTGGGAGCAGGGATCGGAGAAGGCGGTGTTGAGGCCGTGGTCGGAGAGCCGCGCGCCCATCGAGTGGAAGAAATCGTGACGGTTGGCAAGGGCGTCGAGGAACGATTGAAACCCGCCGATCTGGATGTTGACGGCGGCTTCGAGCATGACGGTCCAAGCGTTGAAGGCGGCGGGGTCGTGGACAGTGAGGGCTTTATCGGGGCGATATGCGGGGAGGACTTTCGGGGCCAGGGCGGAGGCGGCGATTTGCTTGTGGCTAGCGAGCGAGTCGGTGGGATCGTCAGTGGTGCAGAGGGCGCGCACCTTGAACTTGGCGAGGATGCCTTGGGCGGAGAGTTCCCCGGTCGCCAGTTTTTCATTGGCGCGATTCCAGATGGATTGGGCGGATTGCTCGTTGAGGACATCGGGGATGTCGAAATAGCGAAGCAGTTCGAGGTGCGTCCAATGATAGAGCGGGTTGCGGAGCGTGTAGGGAACGGTGCGCGCCCAAGCCACGAATTTTTCGTAGGGGCTCGCGGTACCGGTGATCAACTCCTCCGGCACGCCATTGGCACGCATGGCACGCCACTTGTAGTGATCGCCTTCGAGCCAGATTTCGTGGAGATTCCGGAAGCGGCGATTGGCGGCGACATCCTGCGGCGGAAGGTGGCAGTGGTAGTCCAGGATGGGTTCATCCTTGGCGTAGCCGTGGTAGAGTTCGCGCGCGGCCGCGCTTTGGAGGAGGAAGTCTTCGTGGATGAATGACATCGAGTTTTCTATTTTACGACGTTGGCGCGCGGTTCTTCCCGCTCTATGACGCTGAGCGGTTCGGGTGTGCGGCCCTGGTCGTTGGTCTCGACGATCCACCGGTCGAGGCGTTTTTTCAAGCGTTCGAAGGCTTTACTATGCACCGGGCCGGCAGCGAGATTGTTGACTTCGTGGGGATCGGCCCGGTGATCGTAAAGTTCGAACTCGGGCCGGGTGGGGGCGACCCAGCGGGCTTGGATTTCGTTCAGTTTGCCTTCCTTGGCGAGATTCTGAATGACAGTCAAGGCCGGGTAGCTGTTCCGGATGTACTCGTTAAATTGCGAGTAAGAGCGATCGGGATAGAAGTTGTGGATGAGCTTGTAGCGCGAGTCGCGAACGGCGCGAATGCGGTCGACGGTCATGTCGCAGCGGTCGCGCGCGGTGAAGATTTCGGCGCGCGGCCTGGCATTTTTGAATAGCGACTGGCCGTGGAAGAGCTCGGGGTGTTCGATGCCGGCCGCGTCGAGCGTGGCGGCGGTAATATCGAGCGAGATGACGGGATCCGTACGCACGGCGCCGGGCTTGATACGGCCGGGCCAGCGAACGAGCAGCGGGATATGGGTGCCGGGATCGTAGAGCCATTGCTTGCCGCGGAGAAGGCAACGGCCGTTGTCGCCAAAGACGAAAACGAGGGTGTTGTCGAGCAGGCCGTCTTTCTTTAACTCGTCCAAAACAACTCCGACCTGACGGTCCCAGTTGTTGACGGCGTCGAGGTAATTGGCGACTTCGTCGCGGATGACGGGATGGTCGGGATAGTAGGGCGGCAGTTCGACTTTGGCGGGATCGACTAGGTTAGGCTGTTTGCGGGCGAGGGGCCACTGCGGGCCTTTGTGCGGCGCGGTGAAATTGATCTGGGCGTAGAAGGGCTGGCCCTGGGCGCGCTGGTTCCAGTGCGTGCCGTCGAAGGGTTTTTCCGCCTTGAAATTGAAATCCGTCTTGCCATTCGTTCGAAGCGTGGGAGTGACGGCGAGGACGTTGGCGGTGAAGTAGCCGGCATCATGCAGACGGTGCGAGACCAGGCGAACGCCATCGGGGAGCGTGTAGCCATCCTTGCGATGGCTGCGGTGATTGTGAGCGCCGATGGTGGTTTGATAGACGCCGGTGTTCCAGGCCGAGCGCGAGGGCGAGCAGACCGGGGCGGTGGTGAAACAGTGGGTGAAGCGAACGCCTTCGGCGGCGATGCGATCGACGTTTGGGGTATGGACGAGCGGGTGGCCATAGCAGCCGAGTTGGGGGCCGAGGTCATCGCCGAGGATCCAGAGGATGTTAGGGCGGGTCCGCTTTTTCTGCGCTTGGAGATTTAGGAACGGGGCGGGGACGGCGGCGAGCGCGGCGCGGCGAGAAACCATGAAAACAGTTTTATCATGACCGCCTTGGGTACAATGCGGAGTCATGGCAAAAACGGATGCGCAGCCGCTTGTGTCGTGCATTATGGCGACCAAGAACCGGCGACGGTTCATTCCGCAGGCGCTGCGCTGTTTCGTTCGCCGCTCCTACGTCAACGCGGAGTTAGTGGTGGTGGATGACGGCGACCGTCCGGTGGGCGCGTTGTGCCGCGATGTGCCGGGAGTGAGGTATATCCGATTGACGCGGCCGACACCGCTGGGGACGAAACTGAATCTAGGAATCGAGGCGGCGCGGGGGGACATTCTACAGAAAATAGACGACGACGACTATTACGGACCGGAGTTCGTGGCGACATCGGCGCGGAACATTCCCAGGCAAGGATTGTCTTCGACGATCGTAACGCGGTGCTGCTTTCTGGTGATCATGACGGGGCAGCCAACCGTGTGGCACAGCGGACACGGCTGGAAACCGGGCGGCGCGTTCTGTTTCCATCGATCGCTATGGAGGAGATTGCCATTCCGGAGCGTCGATAAGTCGGAGGACTCATTGCTGCTGCGCGACTTGCAACCGCGAATTCTGCGCATCTGCGATGTCGAACAATACCTGGTGGTCCGTCACGGGCATAATACCTGGAATTGGGGAAATTCGAAAGGCGTGCGGATGACGGCGAACGATTACTTTTCCCAGGGCCAAGTGTATCCAAAACCGCTAGAGCGCATGATTCCAAAAGAGGACTATGTCTCTTTCCGGAGACTGTTGCGGTGGAAGGAAGAGACGCAATGAGAACAGCCACCCGAACGGCGGCTGTTCCGCTTTGAATCGGCGGATTCTCCAGAAACTCGCGCAAAACGGACTCGGTCGCGGCTGGGGTTGGGCGGAAGTTCGTGAATGGGTGGGGGCCGCGACCGGCCTTTGCGCTCTCCAGAAACTCGCGCAAAACGGACTCGGTCGCGGCTCGGGTTGGGCGAGAGTTCGTGAACGGTTGGGGGGCCGCGACCGGCCTTTGCGCTCTCCAGAAACTCGCGCAAAACGAACTCGGTCGCGGCTGGGGTTGGGTGAGAGTTCGCGATGGGTGGGGGCCGCGACCGGCCTTTGCGCTAACCAGGAAAAGGAGTGGTCGGTGCAGGGGTCGGTGGAGGCGTCGATGGAGGGGGAGCGAGGACCAGGACGTTGATCGCCCCGCAACTCCCGCACACTACTTCTATGGGGCTTACCACCGTTCCTTTGGTGCGTACGGCTGCCTTCGCTGGAGCGGGCTTTGGGGCTGGTTTCGCGGCTGGCTTGGGAACCTTCTTGGCAGCCTTTTTCGTCGTTGTCGCCATGTTACATTCCTTTCTCTATTTGGGGTACCGGAATCCGGTCTATGGAGTCTACCAGTTCAGGTGGAAGCGTTCAAAATAAGCATCGTCAGTGCGCTTTCGAAGAGCCGCCATTTCCCGGCGGCGCACCGAAATATCGCCATCGACCAGCAAACCGAGCGCTTCGCCGAAACCGGGATAAGTGCGCAGACGGGAGACAGCTTTGCCCAAGCGTTCGGGCTTGAAATGCACGAACGCCAAACGCAGGCGGTTGTGCAAATACTGGGGCCATCCGACAGGGAAGGGCGACCGGTCGCGAAAGCGATGGCGTACGATGGAATCGGGGACAACTATAAGGTCGTACCCTAGCAGCCAAAGGCGCACCGAAATCTCATTGTCGACATTGCCCCGCTGGAGCAGGCCGGGGTCCCATCCGCCCCCGGACGTTTCAAATACATCCCGGCGCATGCCCAGACAACAGCCCGGAAGAATGGGAACCGCGGTGGGAATTTTCGGTTTCCGTCGCAGCCAACGCACCTCCATGCCCGGCCCTTTAAAGGTGATGCCCCATCCGGCGACTTTCGTGGGAGGCAGCTTGGCAATGCCCGGCGCGACGGCGCCCACCGAGGGATTCTCCAGTTGATCGAGCATGGGTTTCCACCAGTGAGGATCCAGACCCAGATGGGCGTCGGCAAAGATCAATACGTCCCCAGTGGCCTGGGCGGCGCCGAAGACGCGAGATTTGGCCACGCCCCGGCCTTCGGTCCGAAAAAGACAGACGCGGCCGCGCCGGCGCTTGAGAAAGCCGGCGGAATCATCAGTGGAGCCGTCATCGACCACGACAATTTCCGCATTTCCCGGCAGTGTATCCTCGAGATTCTCGATGGTGTCGCGCAGGTCCCGCCCCTCATTGCGGCTAATAACCACCATGCTGATGCGCTGCGCCGCCGGCGCGCGGCGTTTGGAATTACTTGGCAATCGGGACGTCCTCCAGCCATATATTGCCGGTCACGCCCGCAACGGCGTACACCATCCGCGACGCATTGACGTTGAGACCTACAAGTTGTGTTTGGGGACCGATATTTCGGAACGTCTGGCCGGCGGAATGAAAATGGCGGACGGCGAAGGCTTCTCCCACGGGTTTCCCGGTTTGCCGATCCAGACGGCGCGCCCACACGCAACGAAACCCGTCCCGTTCCGCAGTGAAGTAGAGTAAATTTCCGGATGGCGACCAAGCTGGATCCCTGGCCAACACGGTATCTTCGGTGATGGGTATCCAATCCGCGCGAGGAACCGGACGCGCCATATCGACCGGGACGACGAACAATTGCGCGGTTCCGGCGGCGCTATCGGTGAGGGAAAACGCGACCCATTTTCCGTTGCGCGAAATGTGCCCATCCGTCAGCAGCGCCTTCGGGTGGGGACGGCGGGCCAGGACGACCGTCTTGCCGGCGACAGCGTCAAAGAGCAGGAGATCCTCATCCTGTTTGGGCTCATAAAGAATCTGAGAGCCGTCCCGCGAGACACCGCTCACGGTTCCGCATCCGCCGCAGTGCTTCTCGACGGTACCGCCGGCCAAGGGTGTGGACAGAATATCGAACTGACGATTGGAAAAATAGACCCGTTGCGCATCCCCGGAAATGACGGCGTAGAAGATGTTTTGCACGTTCGAAACCAGAGTCCGTTCCTTCTCCGTGCCCATATCCCGGGAGCGGACGCTCCAATTGCCGAAGCGACCGGAAATGTAGACCATTTGCCGTCCATCGTCGGAAATCGAAGGCGACCAATCGGGCGAGATGCGATCGGTGATACGCCGCGGCTCACCACGCGGTACGCCCGATTCTCCGTCCACGGGCAGCGTCCATACATCGACGTTGAACGTTTCATCGGAGAAGACCATACGCGCCGCCGACGGGGTTTGGGCGGCCGCGGCGCGCATCTGCCGTCCAGGTCCGGCCGTACGACGGCGCGGGGGACCAGCCGCTAGCCGCGAGGAGTCGACGGGAAGTTCCCAAAGATTGGCGGAGTCACCGCCAGCGTCGGCATAGAGGATGCCTCCGGAGCCCCTTGTGACCCAGTCAAGCGGCGTGATCAAACGACGGCGGGCAGGCGGATTGATCCGCGGAAAAGCGTCGAGAGACCGGGGCGGAGATCCGTCCATTGAGAGGAGCCACCAATCAAAGGTCGCCGCGGAGGTATCCCGCATCCCGACGGCGACGAGCGCGTCACCGCCGGGAGTCCAGATCGGCGAATGAGCCCAGGACATGGCGGTGTCCACGCGTCGAGGCTGGCCACCGCCCGAATCGACGACGAAAACGTGGGCGGCATCCGGGAACAACGATCCTTCCCGCCCAACCCAATAAGAAACGCTGCGCCCATCGGGTGAAAACTTGGGATTGCGGCCGCCGGCGGCAAGCAGAATCGAATCCCCACCGAGCGCCGGAAGGACATAAACGCCTCCTCCGCTTTTTTCCGAGCGGAACGCGATGCGGCTACCGTCGGGGGAGAACGCCGGGTCCGTTTCATCGGCGGGATCGAAAGTGAGGCGGACGGGATCCCGTCCCTCAATTTGCTGCAACCAGATGTCGAGTCCACCCTCCTTGGCCCTGTCGGAAGAGAACGCCAGAAGGCTTCCGTCACGTGAAATTGCGGGAAACGCGTTCAGCCCCATGTCGGCGGTCACTCGACGCAAAACACCGGGACTCTCCGGCACGGGACGATTCAGAAAGTAGACGCCGCCGGCGGCGATTGCGGCGGCCGCGACGGCGCCGGCGGAGGCCGCCATCCAGACGCGTCGAGCGGGCGGCTTTCCGTTCCCGGCGAGGGCTTCAGGCGGCAGGTCGAAATCCTTGGCAAGATCCTGCAGGATCAGCTTGACGTCCGACATGTGCTGCCAACGGTCGAGCGGTACTTTTTCGAGGCATTTGGCGACGACGCGCTCCAGGCCGCGAGGCAGCTCCGGCAGTGCGGCGCGGAGCGGAGGCGGATCCTGGTGGATAACCGCGTTCAGGGTGGCAGTGCCGCTTTCCTCCTGGAAAGCGCGGCGGCCCGTGAGCATTTCATACAGCACCGAGCCGAAGGAAAAGATATCGGAGCGCGGGTCGACCGAATGGCCTTGCGCCTGTTCCGGCGACATGTAGGAGAAAGTTCCGATCACCTCGCCGGTGGGGCCGGCGGTGTCGAGCTTGTCCACCTGCTTGGCAATGCCGAAATCGAGAACCTTCACCAGGCCGCGATCGGTAACCATGATATTGCCGGGTTTCAAATCGCGGTGGACGATGTTGGCGTCGTGCGCGGCGGCGAGCGCGTCGGCGATCTGCGCCGCGTACCGCACGGTGGTCTTCGCATCCAATTTCGAAGCGCCGGCGATTTCGCGCAGGGTCTTCCCATGCACCCGCTCCATGGCAATGAAATCGGTGTCACCGTCGCGGCCCACTTCGTAGACGGTGACGATATTGGGATGGTTCAGCGCGGAGGCCGACTGCGCTTCCTGGGTCAGGCGGCGGCGCAGAGCCTCATCGGCGCGGCCCGGGGGAAGCATCTTGATGGCCACGTCGCGACGCAGCTTCTCATCGTACGCTTCATACACCCAGCCCATGCCGCCCGCGCCCAATTTCCGTTTGATGCGATAGTGGCCGAGCAGATCGCCGGCGGCCAGTCCCGCATTCGACTGCGATGCGGCGCGGGGAGGAACCAGCGAATCGAGCGAGACATGGGTATCGCTTTCGCTCGATTCTCCGAGCAATTTCTCCACTTCCCGCCGCATCGTGTCGTCGGGGCAGCGCTCGTTGAGGTACTGGGCGCGATCCTCATCCTGCAGCGCCAGCGCCGCGAAATAGACCTCTTTCATCAAGAGCCATCGAGGATCGCCGCTCATGGGAAGCCGTAGTTTATCAGAGCGATGTTCTTATACGCTTGCAGCGTCGCCTCCGCCATGTGGCTGGTGAGGAAGCGGGCGTGCACGGCTTCCCGGCCCTGGCGCGCCCATTCGTCCGCTTCGGGTTCATGAAGGCGCGCGGCGGCGGCGGCGATCGACGTGGGTTCGTTTGCAGTGAGCAGGCCGGTTCGTTCGTGATGAACGATCTCCGGCAAACCGCCTACGCGGCTGGCGACCACAGGAACGCCGGCGCTCATCGCGAGCAGGGCGGCGGAGCCGAGGCCCTCTTCGCGCGTGATATAGAGCAGGCCGCGGGCGGTTCTCAACGCCTCGGGCAGGTTGGCGGTGAACTCGACATCGACGCCGGATTGACGGATGAGATCGGTGCCCTTCATGGGATCACTGGAAGCCACGGCGATCACCGGGCCGGTCCGCGTGGAGAGAGGCATCGATACGACGCCATCGTAGATAACTTCGATTTTCTTCGACGGGACGCCGGCCTCCATCAGTTTGCCCGCCACGTACTTCGAAACGGCCAGGAACAACACTGGCTGGCGGTACTTCCAGCGGCTGGCCCAGGTGTTTTTGATCGGGAAGGCGACGCGGCGGCTGACAATCAAAGGCGCCTTCGCGAACAGCGCGGCGTAGGTGTGGCTTTTGGCGTCGTGGGCATGGACCAGATCCACTTGGCGGCGCAGTTTCCGAATCGTAAAAGGTTCGCCGAGCGGGCCGAGGAACTGTTGCTCAATGCCGCGCGACGACAACTCCTCAATTAGCTGCATCGCCTGATACTGCCCGCCGCGCATCTGGCGGCCGAAGTCGAGGTGGAGGACGCGCATGCCGTTTCTATCGCAATTGGCGCGCGATGGCGGCGGCGATGGCTTTACCGTGAAAGCGGCCGTTCTCGATGAATATTTCGTTCGTGTGCTCGCCGGCCACTATGACTCCGGCCAAGTAGATCCCGGGCGTTTCGCTCTCAAATGTGTCGGGGTTCGTTCGGGGCTTGCGGGTCGCCGGGTCGAGCGTAATGCCGTGCGCGGCGAGGAAATCGAAGTCGGGATGGTAGCCGGTCATGGCGAAGACGAAATCGTTCTCAATGGTCACTTCGCCTTTCGGAGTTTGCAGACGAACGGCGTGCGGAAGGATCTCAACCACATCGCTTTCAAAGTACATGGGAATCTCGCCGTTCTTGATTCGATTCTCGATGTTCGGCTTAATCCAGTATTTAACGTGGCGGTGAATCTCCGTGCCGCGATGCACCATGGTCACGCGGGCACCGCTCCACCAGAGTTCCAGGGCCGCGAGCGCCGCCGAGTTCTTCGCGCCCACCACCAGTACATCGTGGCCGAAGTAGGGGTGCGGCTCGCGATAGTAGTGAATGACTTTGGGCAGTTCCTCGCCGGGCACGTTGAGGTAGTTGGGCAGGTCGTAATAGCCGGTGGAGAAGATTACCTTTTTAGCCCGGTATTCCCAGGTGTCGCCGTATTCGTCGCGCGCCGTGGCGGTGAATTGACCGTCACCGCCGGTGATCGCTTCGACGCGCTGATACTGGCGAATATCGAGCTTATAATGGTCCGCCACGCGTCGATAGTATTTCAACGCTTCCGTGCGGTTCGGCTTTTCGTTCATCGACGTCATGGGGATGTCGCCGATTTCCAGAAGCTCCGGCGTGGTGAAGAACACCAGGTTCGTCGGGTAGTTATAGAGCGAGTTGACGACGCAGCCCTTGTCGATTAAGGTCGCGCGAATGCCGGCCTTGCCAAGTTCGATGCCGCAGGCGAGGCCCGTGGGTCCCGCGCCGACGACAACTACATCCGTCTCAAAGAAGGGCATCGACCTGCGCGTAGACCTCGTCCAGCGCTCCGGCCAGAGCGTCGGCGTTCTTGCCGCCGGCTTCGGCTAGATCGGGCCGGCCGCCGCCCTTGCCGCCTACCGCGTGCGCGAGCGGGCCAATCAATTTGCCCGCGTGGACCTTCTGTGTCAGGTCCTTCGTGACCGCAACGATGAGGGCCACGCCATGCGCGTCCGTTGCGCCGAGCACGACGACGGCCGACTTCCATTTGTTGCGGAGTGAATCGGCGAGAGCGCGCATTTGCACGCGGTCGAGGCCTTCCACCAGGACGGAGAGGACATGCACGCCCTTGATTTCGCGAACCTGCGATTCGAACGAACCGCTCTGCGATTGGGCGATCTTGTTCTTCAACTGCTCTAACTGCTTTTCCAGATTTCGCTGGTTAGCGAGCATCTTTTCGACGTGCTCCAGAAGATCGGATTCAGACACCTTGATCGCTTGGGCCACGCGGTTCAAGATGGCCGTCGTCCCCTGGAAACGCTCCACCGCCGCATTGCCCGTAATGGCTTCAATCCGGCGCGAACCGGCGCTGATGGATCCTTCGTAGACGATCTTGCACAGGCCGATATCGCCCGTGCGCGAAACGTGCGTTCCGCCGCAGAGCTCCTTGCTGAAGCCGGGAACATTGACGACGCGAACCTTCTCGCCGTACTTTTCGCCGAAGAGCGCCATGGCGCCGGTGGAGATGGCGTCCTCAAGTTCCATCACATCGGTTGAAACCAGCGTGTTCCGCATGATCTCTTCATTTACAATCCGCTCCACTTCGGCGACTTCTTCCGGACCCATGGCCGTGTAGTGGCTGAAGTCAAAACGAAGCCGCCCCGGGTCCACCACCGAACCGGCCTGCTTCACATGCACGCCGAGCACGGTGCGCAGCGCCGCGTGCAGCAGGTGCGTCGCGGTGTGGTTACGGCGCGTGGCGGAGCGCAAATCCGCGCTCACCTGCCCGCGCACGATATCGCCTTTACGGACGGCGGTAACGGCCGTGATCTTGTGGACGGAGAGGCCGGGGACCGCGGGGTATGCCGTCTGCACCGTGGCCACCGTTTCGCCGGAGCGCGTCTGCAGCTCCCCATGATCGCCAACTTGGCCGCCGGATTCGGCATAGAAACAGGTGGTGTCGAGTACCAACTCCGCCACGGTACCCGGCTCGACGGCATCCACTTCCTTCTGGTCCACCAACAGCGCCAGCACCTTGCAGTTGTCCTGCGTCATGGTGTCGTAACCGGTGAATTTCGTGCGGCCGAACTTCTGCTGCAACTGCTGATAGATGGGAGCGACGTGGACCTTCTCCGCGCCTTTCCACGAAGCGCGGGCGCGTTCCCGCTGCTTGTCCATTTCGGCGTCGAAGCCTTCGGTGTCGATGGACAGGCCAAACTCGCGCGCCATATCCTCCTGCTCATCGGCGGCAAGCCCATAGGTGTCGTAGAGCTTGAACGCCACGGCGCCGGGCAGGGCACCGCCCACGGCCTTCTTCGCTTCATCCTGGAAGACGCGTTCGGCCACCTGATATGTGGTGGCGTAGCGATGTTCCTCTTCCTTCACAATGCGCGAAACGCGCGCCGTGGATTCGAGCAGTTCCGGATAGGCCGGCTTCATGAACTCGGCCACGAACGTGGTGAGTTGATGCAAGTAGGGATCGACAACACCGATCCGCCGCGCGTTGCGCAGAGCCCGGCGCATGATCTTACGGAGCACGTAGCCGCGGCCTTCGTTGGAGGGGACGACGCCATCGTGAATCAGGAACGCGGCGGCGCGCGCATGGTCCGCGTTGATGCGGAGGACGACATCGGACTTTGGATCGGCGCCATACTCGACGCCGCAGAGCTCGGCGCCGCGATCGATGATGGGGCGCAGAAGGTCCGACTCGTAATTCGTGAGTTTGCCTTGCAGGATCGCCGCGAGCCGCTCCAGCCCCATGCCGGTGTCGATCGACGGCTTCGGCAGGCGCGTCATGATGCCGCTTGAAGACCGGTCGAACTGCATGAACACGAGGTTCCAGATTTCAACGAAGCGGCCGCCGCCATCGAGTGGAAACTCTTCATGCTCATGGCCGGGCTCGGCCGCATGGGCGCCGAGATCGAAGTGGATTTCCGAACACGGTCCGCAAGGGCCCGTATCGCCCATTTGCCAGAAGTTGTCCTTTTCGTCGAGGCGGAAAATGCGGCTCCTGGGGATGCCCGTCACTTTCGGCCACAACTCTTCGGCTTCGTCGTCTTCGCGAAACACGGTGACGTAGAGGCGTTCCTTGTCGAGACCGTATTCTTTCGTGAGCAGCTCCCAGGCGAAGTCGATGGCTTCCGCCTTGAAATAGTCGCCGAAGGAGAAATTGCCCAACATCTCAAAGAACGTATGATGGCGGCGGGTGTAGCCGACGTTCTCCAAGTCGTTGTGCTTGCCGCCGGCGCGGACGCATTTTTGGCTGGTGGCGGCGCGCGAATAGTCGCGTTTTTCCATGCCCAGGAAGATATCCTTGAACTGGTTCATGCCGGCGTTGGTAAACAGCAACGTCGGATCGTTAGCCGGGACAAGGCTGGAAGACTTAACCGCGCGATGACCGCGGGCTGAGAAGAAGTCTAGGAATTTTTGGCGAATATCGTGGCCAGTCATGCGAAGCCTCCTATTTTCGCATGACTGCGGCCCGCCGTTCGAAATTTAGAAATCGTACCGGAGCGCGAACTGCATGACGCGCGGGAGCGTGAGCGTGTCGGTGTATTTGCCGAACGAACCCAGGTTGCCGAGGTCGGCCGAGGTGAAGAAGGGATCGAAACGAACCGAATTGGTGGCGTTGAAAACTTCCCACCGGAACTGGACGGTGTGCTTTTCGGAGTAGGGCATATTGAATGTCTTGCCCAGGCCGAAATCCACGTTGAAGTTGCCGTCGCCGCGCACGATGTTCCGCCCGCCGGTCTGGCCCGGGAAGGTGTAATCGAACGCTTTGATCGCCGCCGCCGGATCGCTGAACAGATTCACGCCGCCCGCGCCGCCCGGGGGCGCCGGAGCGTCGCGGCGGGTGCCATCCACGAAGGTTCCAATCGCCGTCGCATAGCCCGTGATATTCCAGTTTGTAGGCCAGAAGCGCCCGTTACCGACGGACGTCGGCAGGCCGGTCGACTGGCGATAAAGACCCGACAACTGCCACCCGCCAAGGATGGCGTTGGCAACGCCGCCTTTGTCGAGCAGAGCGCGCCCCTTACCCATCGGTAATCCATAGACGAAATTGGCGTTCCACTGGTGGCGCGTATCGTAATCGGACGGCGCGCGGAACAGGCGCCGGTCGAAAGCGTTGATAATAACGCCATTGGTCGCCGTCGAATTTTCCGGCCGCGAAGCCAGATCGATCGACTTCGACCAGGTGTAGTTGAACGCCAACTGATCGCCGTTGGTGAACCGTTTCTGCGCCGTCCATTGCATGGCGTGATAGCTGCCGGAACCGACCGAGCGAAGCGTTCGCAGATAGCTGAACTGGCGGTTATAGAAGCTGTACGGGCCATATTTGCTGCACGACGGACGGCACAGAACATCCATTTCGTAGAGCGCGTAGCTGTAGTCCGGCGCGTTGTTGGCAAAACTTTGGTAGGCGCGCTGGGTCGCCGTAAGCGTGGCCGTCGCCGCTCCGGGGAAGAAATTTTCCCAGAACGGAATTCTGCCGACCGACGCCACCGGCGCGTCGGCATTCACCAACGCGGCCAACTGGGAAGCCGCTTGAAAGTATGTCGTTCCGGAAGCCGGATCTTTCATATTCACTGGCATCGCGATGTCCTCGCTGATCAGCGAACGTCGCGACAACCGGCCGACGTAGCTGCCCTGAATGAACAGGCCGCCCTTAAACTCACGGCCCATCGTGAAATTCATATTCATTGTGTAGGGCGGCAGCAGTCGATCGTCCAAGGAGTTCGTGATTGCGAACAGGTTGGGGGCCACCTGCGGGAAGCCCGCCGCTGGCGCCGCCGGCAGAATACCGGCCGGAATGCTATTCAGTCCGCTGAAACGGGGCGCGGTAGCCAACGAAAGCACCGCCGACGGATTGGACAATGAAGTCGCCAAACCAAGCGCGCTGGCGTCATAGTTGGTGATCAGGCCGGAGCCCATCACGTCATAGAACAAGCCCCATCCAGCGCGGATGGACGTCTTGCCCGGGCCGCCGAAGAAGAACTTCGACAAGCCGCTGTCGCCCTGCGGCGAATAGGCCAACGCCAGACGCGGCGAAAGATTCTTCTTGTGGAATGGATAGAGATCGCGGCCGCCCGGCTGTTCTTTAAGTACGTACTCCACTGGATTTACCAGAAACTGCGGGGCGCCCACGCTGGCGAGCGCTACACGCTGATCGAAGAATGAGCTTAGCGACTCCCTGGCCACCGTCTGGACGCCATTTGCTTCATCGATGGGAGGCATCAGCGACCACCGCAGCCCATACGTAATCGTCATGGCCTTCGACATCTTCCAGGTATCCTGCGCGTAGAGTTCATACTCTTCCGCGTTGAACTGGCGAACGACGGGCGCACCCGCGGCGAGCGGCGAACCGTCCTTGTTGTAGTTGTATTTCGCCGTACCCTGGCTGACGACGCCGAGCACCGCCATCGCCGCGTCGCGCATCGCCACGCGCGCCGTAGAACTGATGTCGGTCAACGGCGCATTCAATTCGTTGCCGCTCGATACCAGCCACGAAGCGTTAGCCGATGCCGCAGGGAAGGAATTGGCGTAATTAGTGCGGCTGTTGCGAATGACGCGCATCACACCGCCGACTTTCAACTCATGCCGGCCGCGATTCCACGTAAAGTCGTCGCTCAGCGTGTGCACCGGCGTCTTGCGAATGAACGCGCGGGTATCGCCAACGGCGGTATCGAGCGTGCGGAATGTGACAAACGGTTGGTTGGAGCTACCGGTATTCTCTATTCCCACGCGCGTGAGGCCATACCGGAACGTATTGACCTTCGACGCGGAAAAAACGCTGGTCAACCCAAGCGCGAAGCCCTTCGTATTGGCCAGGTTGGTGTCGTTCGGCGGCAGACCCGGGAACTGCGACGCGCTGGTCGACTTGTCGTCCTGCAGATTGCCACGCGCGAACATGGTGTGTTTGCTTTGCGAATCCAACGCATAGTCCAGCTTGGCGATGTAGGTTTGCCAATCCAGTTTGATGGGGGCGTTAAACCGGAACCCGGCGGTATTGATGGCATCGCCCGCCGCCGAGTCGTTCGGCAGCGGATAGGTCCGCAGCACCGCTAACGCCGCGGCGCTCGGCCCAACTCCCAACGGGTCGATGCGCGAACGCAGGTCCGCCGGCGTCAACGTGGCGATCGACCCATCGGTGCGGATGTACTTCACGTTGCCGTCGCGCAGGCTCTGGGTCGGAACGGTGCGCAAAACGGAATCCTCGCGCCGGTCCTTACGGCCCTCATAGTTGCCAAACAGGAACAATTTGTTCCGCATGATCGGCCCGCCGAGGGAGGCCCCATAGGTGTTACGGTTCAGCTTCGCCAGCCGTACTCCGTTCTGGTTATTGAAGAAGCTATTGGCGTTGGTCGCCTTGTTGCGCAGGAATTCGTAGACCGAGCCATGCAACTCGTTCGTCCCGCTCTTGGTGACCAGCGAAATCTGCGCTCCCGAAGAACGCCCCAGTTCCGGATTGGCGTTCGTCGTAACAACGCGAAACTCCTGCACGCTGTCGAGCGTTACGCGCAGCACGCTGGTAAAGGGATCGCGGTTCTGCTGATCGTTCACGTCCACGCCGTCCAGCGTCACGTTCGCCTGGTCGTTCTTGCCGCCGTTTACGTTCCCGCCGCGATAGCTGTCCGGTGCATTGGCCCCCGCAAACGTCACGCCCGGCTGCAGGGATAACAACCCCGCGACATTCCGCGCCTCAAACGGCAACTGCAATATCGGCTTGGTTCCAAATGAATTACCCAGCGACGCGTCCACGGTATTAATCTGCACGGCATCCGCCGAAATGGAAACCGTGTCGGACACCGTGCCCACCTCCAACTTGATATTCACCGTGGCGGGCGTGTTCACCAGGAAGCGCAAGTCGTTCACAATCGCCGACGAGAAGCCCGTCGCTTTCGCGGTGATCCGGTAGTTGCCGGGAACGAGTTGGGGTACCGAGTAGGCGCCGCCCGTGTCGGTGGTTACGTCCCGTTTGGAACCATTGTCGAGGTTGTTCAACTCGACGGAAGCGTTCGGGACAACGGCGCCGGACGGGTCCGTAACCAACCCGGTGACCGAAGTAGTCGTCTGGCCAAAGACGAGTGAAACCGCAAGGAACACCAGTCCCAGCGGCCGGAATCCAGTTTTATTCATATTTTTCCCCAGACCACAAGAATCCGGTAGACCCGGCCCCGTGGCGACAACCTGCGTACTTCACTCGTACCGGGAGATGAAGTGTTCGATGTACGC
Source organism: Bryobacteraceae bacterium (assembly GCA_046155405.1). Lineage (GTDB taxonomy): Bacteria > Acidobacteriota > Terriglobia > Bryobacterales > Bryobacteraceae. The sequence continues at coordinate 16,493 of JBJXFL010000070.1, forward strand.
CATTGTTAGCAGATTGAAAGAATCCGGTCAACGGGTCTAGCTCTATCGACCCGACAGCGACAACTCTTTCAATATTTCCAGCACAGCCTTGTTCGGGTCCGGCGCCTGTGTCACCTGTCGCCCAATTACCAGATAGTTCGCGCCATCCTTCATGGCCTGCGCGGGCGTCGCCACTCGTTTCTGGTCTCCGTTGGCGGCGCCTTCGCTCCGAACGCCCGGCGTCACCAGAATCATATCCGGCCCAACCATTTGCCGCGCGTCGCCCACTTCGAACCCGGAACAAACCAACCCGTCCACTCCCGCTCTCAGCGCGTTCCTTAACCGCACATCGAACAACTTCCGCACCGCGCACGAATAACCCATCTCATGCACATCCGCTTGATCGAGACTCGTGAGCACCGTTACCGCCAGAATTTTAAGTTTGCTATTCCCCCGCCCCTCCACGGCCGCGCGCATCACCTGCGGCTCGGCGTGCACGCTCAGGAAATTCACGCCGCTTTTCGCGATCACGGCCGTCGCTCGCCGCACCGTCTCGCCAATATCGTGCAGCTTCAAATCCAGGAATACTTTCTTGCGCCGCGCGCGCAACTGCTTCACAAACTCCATGCCGGCGGCGGCATACAGTTCCAGGCCGACTTTGTAAAAGTCGACCGTCTTGGACGTCGCTTCCACAATGACCAACGCTTTGGCGGCCGTCTCACAATCCAGGGCAATGATGATGGGATTCATTCGATCTCCAATAAAGTAGTTCGCCGCTCCACGACTCGTCCCACGCGCCGCGCCAACGGATATAGCGCATGCATCTTGGCCACGTCCGCCTCCGGCATAGCGATCAGTAATCCGCCCGACGTTTGCGGGTCATAAAGTAAATGTTCCAGCGCCGGATCAATCTCACGCGTCTTCGTCACCGCGCTACCGGCAAACTCCATATTATTCCGCAATCCGCGCGGAATCGTGCCGGCGGCCGCATAGTTAAACGCGCCTGGCAGCAGCGGCACGCTCTCCGATTCGATCACGAACGTTACATTCCCCGCCGCGGCCATCTCACGCGCATGGCCCATCAATCCAAACCCCGAAATGTCAGTGCAAGCATGCGCTTCCAGCGCCAGCATCGCTTTACAGGCCATGTTATTCAACGTCAACATGCCGGCAATCGACGCGTCCATATGGGCCGTGGATACCGAGCCGCGTTTCAGCGCGGTTGCAATCACGCCCGTCCCGATGGCCTTCGTAAACACCAGCGCATCGCCCGGCCGCGCGCCCGCATTCGCCAGCACGCGCCTCGGATGCACCGTGCCGGTAACGGCATAGCCGAACTTCGGCTCCTCATCGGCGATGCTGTGCCCACCCAGGATCACGCAGCCCGCCTCTTTCATCTTGTCCGCGCCGCCGAGCAGCACTTGGCCCAGGTCTTCCAGATCCCCGTCGCTCGGCCACGCCAGAATCGATAGCGACGAGATCGGGGCGCCGCCCATCGCGTACACATCGGACAATGAATTGGCCGCCGCAATCGCGCCGAACAGATAAGGGTCGTCCACAATCGGCGTAAAAAAATCCACTGTCTGGACCAGCGCACACTCCGGCGTTAACTGGAAGACTCCCGCGTCGTCGGACGTATCGAAGCCTATCAGTACACGCGGATCGTATTGTTTCGGCAGAGCGCCGAGCACCTGGTCCAAAACCTTTGGACTCAATTTGCTCGCTCAACCGGCGGCTTTAACGCGCGCCGTCAATTTGCGATTTGACACTATTTCGATTGTAGGATGACGGGCAGTTCGGCTTCCGAAATAATGCGCGCGCCAGCGGGCCAGGGCCGTGCCGCCAAGTTGTAGCGCAGCCATGCGGCAAGTACCGTTTTGTCGACGTCGCCATTGTCCCGCGCAAACAGTTCGCGGCTGATCCCTTCGCTGGTGCGCGGCCCCCAGACGGACTCCCACGATTCCCACCGCCCGCCATCGGGGCCCAGCACCGCCTCGCGCAGGGCGGAGGAGCCGATGGTCCAACCGGGAGTGAAGGCGCGCGGATGGCCTTTCGCATCGCGATAAAAATTCTTCGGATTCAGGGTCAAATCGATACCGAAAAAGTTTCGGAAGTCGACCGGGTCCGGACGTAGCGCCCAAGCTTCTCCGAACGTTTCCGGGTGCGCCCGCTTCAAATGGACCGCCGCCCATCCGCCCATCCCTTCGCCGAGTAGGTGCGGCGCCGGTCCGGGTCCGAGGGCGGGGAGCAGTTCTTCCAACAGCGCCCGGGTCCACGGTCCATTGACTTCAGAATCGGTGAAGGCGTGATGTCCGAAGCGGTGCACGCAGTCCAGGAAAATCAGCGTCGGCCGACGCGCCTCTTTAATCAAAAGGGCCCGCAGGCGGCTGTTTGCCAACCTCTCGCCGAAGGCATGTAACACCAGTACCCGTTCTCCGCTTGTACCGGGCACAACGTCGGCGCGCAGCGGTACGGGCCGACGATGAAAGCGGGACAGCAGTGCACTCGGCAGCTCCACGGTGGCCTTCGGCGGCGGCGGCACGCCGGATCCGCGCGTTAGCGCAAACGAAAGAACCCGGTCCGCTTTTGGGTCAAAGTGGTCGATCGTGACTAGTTCGCTCCGCAGATCCCGCGGCGTCAGGCCGGCGTAGGGAAAGTCATAATCGGGATCAAAGACCACGGTGAAATGGAAGCGCGCGGCCTCGGTGGAGGTGACAGGTCCGGGAAACGCGGAGATCATCGGGTCCATGATCGCCGGCTGCCCGGCGGGCCATTGCAGCGCTTCGCGCGAGGCAATCCAGACTCGATTCGGCTCATTCTCCAACGGCAGAACCGAATCGCCGTTCGTCGCCTGATTCGAAGCGAACACGAGCAATCGGCCCGTAATGGGTTGTGGCTCCGAATGCGTTATGGAATAGCGCGCCGTGCGTGGCTCGGGAAGCGCTCCGGCCGGCACCGGCGTCGCTCCCGGCATCTGCCAGCAGTCCCCCAGCGGCCGCCCCGCATAGTAGTGCAGGCCATACCGCATTCCACGCGGCACGTTCTCCGCGCAGGCGTCGGCGGTCACCTGCCGGCTTAGCTCACGAGCCGTGAACCGCGCATCCAGCATCGGCGCGGCAACGGTCTTAAGCACGACCACCAGCGCCATCATCGCCGTGGCCAACCCAAACGGCCAGCGTGCCGAATCCGATACGCCAAGGGCCATCAACACGGCCAGCGCCGGAAGTAACGGCATCAAATATCCAGGCAACTTGTTCTCGCCGCTTGAAAACACCAGAAATCCAAAGGCCGTCCACACCACGAAGTAGCGCCAGCGCGGGTCCCGCCAAGGCACGCGAAACAGCAGCGGAGTCCATGGCGCCAGCAACCCCAAAAGCACTGGCGCGTAAAACCAGAACGGCTGCACATGCTGCAGATCTTCGCTGATAAATCGACTGAAGTGATGCTTCACAAACAGCTCATCGATAAACGCCCAACCTTCACGCTTCGTGATGGCCGCATACCAGGGCAGCGCCACCGCGAGCGCCGCGCCAATCACCAGCGGCCATTGCCGCCAACGGTGGCGCGCGAACCACAAGAGCGGCGCCGCCAACGCCACCGGTACCAGCGCCTTGGCCAACATCGCCAATCCAAACAGCGCCCCGGCGGCTAACGCGTCGCGCGGCTTCCCTTCCTCAATCCAGGCCAGGCCGACCAACATGGCCGCGGTGAAGCAGATGGAAAGCGGCACATCTGTAACGGCGACGTTCGAGTACGCAATCCACCCCGCGGAAGTAGCCAGAATACAAGCCGCCAAAAACGCCTGCGATTCCGAAAGCCATCGGCGCAGATACACCCCGAACCAAACCAGGAATCCAACGCTGCACAACGCCAACGGCAGCCGCGGCGCCGATTCGGAGCCCAGCCCGAGCCGAAAGCCAATCGCTCCCATCCAATAAAGGAGCGGCGGCTTCTCCAGCCACGCCTCCCCGTCCAAGCGCGGAGTAATCCAGTCCCCCGTAATCGCCATCGCCCGCGCAATGGACGCATAGCGCGGTTCGTCCGGTCCATAAAGACCGAACGCCGAGGTCCAGGCCGGGTAGATGAGGGTAAGAGCCAAGAGCGGCGCCCATCGGCGCGCCCAATTCGATTGCACCTCACCAGTATAGAAAGCCCGTCAAACTCGCCGTCCGCCGCTCGCAATCAACGGCGGCGCTTACGGCTGCGGGACTTTCTCTACCGGCAGGGATCCCACCGATGTGTCCTCGACTTGAAACGACAGAGTGTCCCTGTACGTCTGCTGAACCCCGGGTGGCATTGTAGCCATAACTCGATCAATCCCGGCACGGATACCCGCGACCATTCCCTGGTTGCGCTCGGCCCGGTCATAAGCTTCCTCGCGATCGCCCAGCACGTTGTAAAGCTCCTGGCGCGCAAGGGGCAGGTTCTTCCGTCCCCGTCCCGGCTCAGGCACGAACATCGGAACGTCATACCGGGCTACATGGAGCTTCCAATCGCCGGCTCGGGCGCACTGCAGAAACTCGTCGTTGAAATAAAGAAAGATCTCGCGGGCTGGCGGAGTGCCCTGGCCGGCGAGGAGCGGCCAGATGTCGACGCCGTCGAGCGGCAGCCCAGGGCGCGCCGCTCCGGAAAGCCCTCCCACGGTGGGCAACACGTCCATCGTACTGGCGAAGGTGTCCACCACCCTGCCGGCCGGAATTCGGCCCGGCATCCGGGCTAAGAACGGAACCCGCATTCCCCCCTCGTACGTGGAGCCCTTCCGGCCACGCAGCCGGCCCGGGCTTCCCTGATACCAAGGACCGTTATCGCTTGAAAACATCACCAGAGTGTTTTCGTCCAGCCCCGCATCCTTTAGCGTCTGAAGAATCCGCCCAACGCTCCAGTCGAGTTCCTGCACCACGTCCCCGTAAACCCCCTGGCCGGATCGCCCGGCGAAGTCGGGGGAGGCCTCCAGGGGAATGTGGGGCGCCGTATGCGGCAGGTACAGAAAGAACGGCTTCTCCCGGTTGCGATTAATGAATTTCACCGCCTGCTCGGTGTACTGCCGCGTTAGAAAGCTCAATCGCGCCGTTTGTTCCACCACGTCCGCATCCTCATACAGGGAGCGCGGCCACATGTCGTTGCTGTAGAGCAGACCGTAGTAGTGGTCAAACCCGCGTCGTGTGGGGGAGAACTCCGGCCGCGAACCCAGGTGCCATTTGCCGATGCACATGGTGGCGTAGCCTGCGTCCTTGAGCATCTGGGCGATGGTGGTCTCGCTCTCCGGAAGTCCGTCACGGTCGCTGGGAACAAGCACCCGGGGGATTCCATACCGAACGGGGTAGCGCCCGGTGAGCAGCGCCGCCCGCGACGGCGAGCAGACGGCACTGGTGGAGCAGAACTGGGTGAAACGGACGCCTTCCTCGGCCATCCGGTCTAGATTCGGCGTCGCGATGGGCGATCCGTAGCAACTCAGATCGCCGTAGCCGAGATCGTCGGCGTAGATCAGGATCACGTTCGGTGGACGCGCAGCCGCGTTCCCTCTCGCGTTTGCCGACGCAAATCCAGCCAGGCCAGCCGCTTTCACAAAGCTTCTGCGGCTAAGTCCCCCGATGTAACTGATATTTTCGATACTACGGATTATACATGTCCCGCAAGCGGAATGTGCGATATTCCGGCGCGGAACTTTCAATGGCGTAGACGATTTCGCCTCGTGGACTCACCTCAACGGTAATACCAGTACTATCCAGACGGTATCCGGCATCAAAAATATAGTGGCCGCTGTCGAGGCGTTGCGCCGATCCCAGCGCGAACGCGTAGTGACCCAGGTTGGCATTCAGTACAATCTCGGCCCGCCGATTGGCTTCGTTCAGGCGAAACACCTGCCCGCGGCTTTGTGCCGACGAATCCGTCGCCCGCCGAACGTTGCCGTTGTCGAAGACGCTCATCGTTCCGTCGGCTTCGATTTCCGCGTCGTGCTGATGGCTGAACCAATCGTTGAGATCGCCGCTCGAAATCTGAAAATCTCCGTCACGGCCTAGCCGCCAGACGACGTTCCCGCCGCCCGATCCCCCTTGATAGTCGATCTTCACGATCCAGTCCTGGCTTCGAGCCGAATAGAGCAGGTATCCATCCGCCGTTTCGGACACCGAGTTTCCATGTACCCAGTCATTTGCCTGCGGCGAGAGAAAGAAAGGAGGACACGCTTGCGGCGTGCACAGATCGCCCTGTGTCGCCATGCGCCGAACATCCAGATGATCGAATGTATCCCAGGTCCAGACTACCTCCAGGTCGCGATTCAACTCGATAATCATGTCTCCCAGAACATTTACCGGTCCCGGTCCCTGGACATCGGTGAGGATCCGCTCGACACTCGCCAGCACCAGGATGTTCCCATTACGCGCGCGGCGCGCTTCGTGATGAAAGGCGCTGATTGGCCGCTTGCCGAGCGCGATCAACTGTTCGCTGACCCGCCCCGCGTTGGTTTCGAGCACGGTGGTTCCGGTAAGGTCGAAGACACGCATGATCTGGCGCGAGGCGCCCCCCGCCTCGTCTTCGTGGATACCGAAGAAATAGCCGCCGGCGTCGGCCGATGTAAGAAATAACATCGGTTTCGGGTAATACCAGATCACGTTCCCGTCGAGGTCCGTCGCCACGAAGAGCGCGAACAGCGACGCCGCCAGATGGACCCTCTGACCGGGCGAACTCGTCGCTCCCGACACTTTCCGATGTACGGGAAGATCGGCGGTATTCGCCGCTGGAGTAAATTCAAGAACCGGGTTGTCGACAAAACCGCCCGAGTTAAACAGAACATGCTTGGCGAGGTAGCGGGTTTCATGGCGTAATCCGGCAATCAGAAAATTCATGCTGGAGACGCCGTCGCAGATTTTGGCCGGAGTTTGACTTAGTTCCCCGCCGGCTCCCGCTACGAAATAGACGACCGCTACATCCCCGGCCTTGCACGGGGGTGCACTGTAAAGGTAAACCAGCGGGTGAACAGTGGGCCGTATACTGGCTTTGCCGCCAGCGGGGGCGTTAGACTCCACGTGGTACGGCACCGCCGCCCGCCCAGTCTCGCCGGTGGCGGTATTCCGAACCTCGACCTGAATCTCGTACGAACCCTCGCGTTCGTAAGGGGCCCAATCAAACGACGACTCCGGACCAAAATCCTTGATTATGCGGCGGACAGAATCCGGTCCGCGTGTTGAAAAGCGATACCAGTGGACTCCTTCGAAGGCGGTCGCGGTCCAAGTGATCAAGGTTCCCACCGGAGCGGGTGAAGCGATGGACGGCGTGAGCGAGACATCCAAATCGGCGCAAAGTGCGGGAGGCGCTAACAAAATCAAAAGGGCGGCCAGAGGTGTTCGGGGGAATTGATTGGCTAATTTTGTGGGCATATATACTCCAGAATTTCCGGTTTAATCCCTTACCCACTATTAGTAAGGGTACACGAAACATCCGTGCATTGATGCTAGCGAGCCGCGCATGATTAGTCCGCCACGAAATGCGCCAAAACCGCCTAAGGACGAAGAGACTTTGCGGACCGTCCGTAAGGTAGGGGCTTCGATGCGAATTCAACTCGCATTCCGCCAATTTGCTTCCGCTATTTAACTGGATGCTTAAACCATTAAGGATGTTTCAATTTCGGTATGGCCGAGCGGGCGTTGATACGCCTACGGCCGCAGAACGCCGAAACCGTAGATAATGAGGAAATGTGGCGAAAGCTAATCCTGGTGGCGGCGGGCATGGCCGCGCCGGCCGCCGTTGACCGTTGCGGTTGTGAACCGGCCCGGCCGGAAACCCTCAAGGAACGCGCCTGCAGCCTTACTAACGAAGCTGGTAAACAGCCGGAGTCGATGGAGGTCTTTTTCCTGAAAGACGCGAATCCCCGCAAGGCCAACCGCACGCTGGCACTTCCGCGCCGCGTGGTCGCCGGCGAGATGCACGAGTTGCGCCATCTCTCCCCCGCCGAACGCAATAAGTTCTGGCGCGAGGCCATCGCCAAGGCAAAAGAGTTGTGGGGCGACGACTGGGGCGTGGCATACAATGGGGTCAAAGTCCGGACCCAGTGTCATCTACATCTGCACATTGGAAAGCTGCTGAAAGGCGTCGATACCGGTGAAGCGATTTACGTGCGGCGTCTGGCAGATATCCCGGTCCCCCAGGACGGCTCCGGCCTTTGGATCCACCCAGCCGGCAACCGGCTGAAGGTCCACCTGAACGAACAGATTTGCGAAACGGTGTTACTACGATGAGCCTCCTAGATATTGCCAAGCTGCCGACGGCGGAGAACTCCGCCATTCATCTCCACACGATGGACAACGTGGCCATCGCCCGCGTCCCGCTGGCGGAGGGCCAGGACCTTAAAGTTGGCGATGTCGCCATCAAAGTGAAGAACGCGGTGCCGGCCGGGCACAAAGTGGCGCTACAGAATATCGCCCAGGGCGAGACAATCTACCGCTATGGCCAGATCATCGGCCGCGCCAAAGTGAACATCGAACAGGGCCAGCACATGCACGTGCACAACGTTGGCTTCGAAGAGCAGAACTTTAATTACGAGTTCCCCGCCGCCGATGTGCCGCCCCCGGCGCTTCCCGCGCGGATGCCAACGTTCATGGGCTTCCGGCGAGAAGACGGCCGTGCCGGCACGCGCAACTTCGTCGCCGTGGTCGCCGCTTCCAACTGCGCCGCCCATACCGCCGAACTCATCGCGCAGAGCTTTGACGGCGTCACGCTTCCGCCCAATGTCGACGGCGTTATCGCCTTCCCCCACGGCGATGGCTGCGGCATGTCGATCGGGCCGGACACCGATCAACTGCAACGCACTCTCGCCGGCATCCTCGGTCATCCCAACGTTGGCGCCGCCATCATCCTTGGACTCGGCTGCGAAGTGAATCAGATCGATCACTACCTGGGCCCGAATGCGCCCCGAACGGATCGCCTGTTGGGCATGACCCTGCAGAATTCCGGCGGTACCCGCGGCAGCGTGGAAGCCGCGCGCAAATTCATCATCGAGCAGATGGATAAACTCGCCGCCGAACACCGCGTCGAACTGCCCGGTAACCTAATCACAGTCGGCCTCAACTGCGGCGGTTCGGACTCATTCAGCGGCATCACCGCCAACCCCGCCCTCGGCTACGCGTCCGATCTTCTGGCCGAAATCGGAGCCGCCTCCGTCCTCGCCGAAACCACCGAAATTTTCGGCGCCGAACACCTTCTCGTTAAGCGCTCCCGCAGCCGTGCCGTTGGCGAACGGCTGCTCAGTTTCGTCAAAGGCTACAAGCGCTATTTGAGCCAGTTCGAGGGATCGAGCTTCAATGACAACCCTTCGCCGGGCAACAAAGAAGGCGGCCTGACGAACATCATCGAGAAATCCCTCGGCGCCGTCGCTAAAGGCGGCACGTCGACGCTCAACGAAGTGCTCGACTACGCCGAGCGCATTCACGGCCCCGGATTCTGCTTCATGAACACGCCCGGCTACGATCCGGTTTCACTTACGGGGCTCGCCGCCGGCGGGTCGAATGTAATCGTATTCACGACCGGCCGCGGCAGCGCCATCGGCTTCCCCACCGTGCCTGTCGTCAAGATCGCCACCAATACGAACACCTTCAAGCGCATGCGCGACAACATGGACATCAACGCCGGACTCATCGCCGACGGCGAGTCCACCGTCCCCGCGATCGGCCGTGAGATTTATGAAATGATCTTCCGCGTCGCCTCCGGCGAACGAACCTGCGCCGAACGCCTCGGCCACCAGGAGTTCGTGCCCTGGCGGATCGGCCCGGTGATGTAACGAATCACCCGGACAGAAGGCCGGATACAATAAAGGCAATGCGCCTACTTGCAACCGGCCTTTTACTTTCCTCCCTGGCATTCGCGCAAACGTCCGCACCAATAGGGGAGAAGAAATCGTTTCTCGACAAACCAACCCTCGAAGCCTACGTCCGCCATCTCTTCGTCTGGCCGGCGCAGATCACCGTTAGCATTAGCGATCCCAAGCCCAGTAGCGTCGACGGCCTCATGGAATTGTCGGTCACCGGTTCCATGGGAGCGGCCAGGCAGGTGTCCAATTTCTACGTTTCCAAAAACGGTGAAAAGGTTATCCAGGGCGTCTCGTTCGACGTGAAGGAAAATCCGTTCAAGGCCAATCTCGACGGCCTGAAAACGACCTTCGCTCCCGGCATCGGCGCCAGCGGCGCGCCGGTTGTCGTCGTGATCTTCAGTGATTTCCAATGCCCGCATTGCAAGGAAGAAGCCAAGATGCTCCGCGCCAATCTCACGCAAACTTTCACAAAGGAAGTGCGGGCGTACTTCAAGGATTTTCCGCTCGAACAAATCCACAACTGGGCCAAGCCCGCCGCCATCGCGGGACGTTGCATCTACCGCGAGGACCAAGCCAAGTTTTGGGATTTCCATGACTGGGCGTTCGACAAGCAGGAGCAACTCACGCTTGAAACTTTTCGAGCCAAACTCGAAACTTTCCTCGTGGACAAGAAGATCGTCGCGCCTCCGGTTTTGCAGTGTTTCGATGGCAAAGCTACCGAAGCCGACGTAAATAAGAGCTTCGCGGAGGGTCGGGCGCTGGAGGTTACCTCCACTCCGACGCTATTCGTCAACGGCCGCAAGCTGGCCGGCAACCTGAGTTGGCCGCAGTTGAAACAAATTATTGAATTCGAAATCGAGTACCAGAAAACCGCCAAAAACGCCGGAGAGAACTGCGGCTGCGAACTGACTCTCCCGTCGGTTTTGCCGAAGTAACAACACCCATGACAAAATACAAACTTTTTGCCGGCTTCCTTGCCGGGGTCGCGATGTGGGCCGCGGAACTGCCCACCCCGCAAAAGATTGACGCCGATCACTTCCTAAACTACGTGAAGGTGCTGGCGTCGGAGAAAATGCGCGGGCGCGGCACGGGATCGAAGGAGCTTGAAGTAGCGGCGGAAATGATCGCCAAGGAATTCAAGGCGGCGGGCTTGCAACCGGTGGGTGGCAGCTATTTCCAGCGGTTCCCGGTAACGACCCAGGCGCGTCTCGGCGGTTCCAACAAACTGGCCCTGAAGGTCGACGGCAAGAAGGAGCCGGTGAATTTTGAGAAGGATTTCATCCCGCTCAACTTCAGTTCCGCCGGCGAAGTGAGCGGCGAAGTTGTCTTCGCCGGTTATGGCATCACGGCACCCGAATACAACTATGACGACTACGCCGGGATCGACGTCAAGGACAAGATCGTCGTCTTCTTCCGCAGAGAACCCCAGGAGACCGACGACAAGAGTCCCTTCGCCGGGCGCGTCTATACGCGCCACGCGCAGTTCGATTCCAAAGCCACCAACGCCAAACTCCACGGCGCCATTGGCGCAATCGTACTTTCCGACGTTCTCAGTTCCGGCTCCGGCGACTTGGAAAAATTCGCTCGCAACGCCGGTCCCGCCAACGCCGGAATTCCATTTGTCATGATGAAGGCCGAAGCGGGAGAAAAGCTGCTCGAAAAGGCGGGCCGCAACCTCCGCGACATCTACCGCGACATCGACAAGGACCTGAGGCCGCGCTCCTTCGCCCTTCCTTCCAGCATCCAGATCGCGATGAAAGCCGACGTTAGGCGGGCGGTCAAAACCGTCCGTAACGTCGTCGGTTACTTGCCGGGCGAAACCGACGAACACGTCGTCGTCGGCGCCCACTATGACCACCTGGGGATGGGTGAACAGTTTTCCATGGCGCCAAATATGGTCGGCAAGCCGCACCTCGGCGCCGATGATAACGCCAGCGGCTCGGCTGGCGTCATTGAACTCGCGCGCTGGATGGCCGCCCTGCCCAAGCCCAAGCGTGGCGTGCTTTTTATGACCTTTGCCGGCGAGGAACTCGGCCTGCTCGGCTCCAGCTATTACGTCAATCACCCCATCCTCCCGATTGAGAAGGCCGTCACCATGATCAATATGGACATGATCGGCCGTATTAAGGACGGGCGCGTCTTCGTTGGCGGCAGCGGCACCGGCGCCAACTTTGGCGATATGTTGAAACAACTCACCCCGCCCGACGGCCTTCAATTCGATCTGTCCGAGACCGCCGGTTACGGTTCCAGCGACCACACCTCGTTCACCACCAAGCAGGTGCCGGTCCTGTTTTTCTTCTCCGGCCTCCACGGTGATTACCACAAGCCCAGCGACACCTGGGAGAAGATTAATCCGAAATCGGCCGCGCAGCTTCTCGGTTATATTGGCGGCGCGATCCATCGCCTGGCTAACGACTTTCCGCGCCCACAATACGTCCGCGTCCTCCCTCCCCAGTCCTCCCACACCTCTGGAACTTCCTCCTCCGGCGGAGGCGCGGGTTATGGTCCAAACTTCGGCAGCATCCCCGATTTCGCCGAGCCGCCGACCGGCGTCCGCTTCGCCGACGTCCGTGAAGGGACACCCGCGGCCAAAGCGGGGCTGAAGGCGGGCGACATATTGGTCAATTTTGACGGCAAAAAGGTGCAAAATTTGATGGATTTCACCGTCCTTTTGCGCCAGAAAAAGGCCGGAGACGAAGTGGAAGTGCAGGTCTTGCGCGGCGGGCAAACTGTTACCGCCAAAGTACTGTTGACGGCCCGGAAGTGAAACTTCGCTATTCCTTTTCCCCAAGCGCGCCGATTAGATAGAAAGGAGAGGGTCAACCTGTTGTCTAATTCGACGTTATTCGAGCCGCTGGACCAAACATGGAAGCTTCCGCCGCTTATTCTGCACCCTTTTTCGGACGCGGCCGGGCCCAATAAGCTGGTCGAAAGCACGCGCGCCAGCATGATGCTACAGGGGTTCCTGCCCAATAATGAGTTCAGCCCCGCCGAACTGGACCGCAAACTACTGGATGGCCGGTATTGCGAAATTCGGATGCTTTTCTATGTCGGGAAGGACCTGACACGGTGGATTGACCAGTGCATGGATGTGGTGAGCCGCGATCCGGTACTCCAACAGGAGGGGGTAAAAGAGCAGAGTTTCGCGAACCTCCTGATTGAAGACCCTCCGGAAGAGGTCCGCGAGAAGCTGCGCAAGTGGCAAGTGGCCGACTACCGGTCAATTTTCTCGCGCGCCATGGGGCTGAATATGGTGTTCGCCGATGCGCCCGTCCGGACGGCGCTCGCCGAGGCTTTTATCCGCCATTATTACCGTTACGCCGACCATATGTACGCCTGCTACCAGAGCCAACAGTCCAGCCGGCAGATCCGCTCCGCCTCCTTCCTGTTCGATTTGTATGCCTCCGGCGAGTATTCGCGCATGTTGGAGCGCGAATGGCAGGACCCCATCGACGCGAGTTAGCGGGGTCTTGATATACTCCCCTAAATGGAACTGCCGCGCATTGTTCGTGTGAAACAGACCTTTCCGGACCGGAGCTTGAAAGATGTCGCCGGGTCGGTATTGGCCGAATTGAATGCATCCCCATTCGCTGGCCGGGTCAAGCCCGGCGGGCGAGTCGCTATCGGCGTCGGAAGCCGCGGTATCACCAATATCGCCGTAATCGCCAGGGCGGTAGTCGACTTCTGGAAATCGGCGGGCTGCCAGCCCTTCATTTTCCCCGCCATGGGTAGCCACGGCGCGGCCACGGCCGCCGGCCAGGCGGACGTTTTGGCTCACTATGGCATCACCGAGTCGAGCATGGGTTGCCCCGTGATCAGCCAGTTGGAAGTAGTCTCGCTCGGCAACGATGCGAATGGCATTGAAGCGTTCCTTGACAAGGAAGCCTACAATGCCGACGGCGTGATGCTGGTCGGCCGCGTCAAGTGGCACACCGATTTCGCCGGAAAAATCGAGAGCGGTCTTTTCAAAATGATGGCCATCGGCCTCGGCAAGTTTGCCGGCGCGCAGCGCTATCACACCTACGCGTATCGTCTGGGTCTGGAGCACGTTATCCGCAGCGTTGGCCGCCAAGTGCTCGGATCCGGCAAGATTCTGGGCGGGTTGGCCATTCTCGAGGACGCCCACCACAAGACGGCGCAGGTAACCGCCGTCTCCGTCGAGAACATGGAGTCTCGCGAGGAAGAACTGCTGGAACTAACCAAATCCTGGATGGGCCGGGTTCCTTTCGACCTCGATATTCTTATGATCGACGAGATCGGCAAGAACATCTCCGGCGCCGGGATGGATACGAAAGTGGCCAACCGCGGCGTCAACGGCGAGTACAATCCCTGGCCCGGCCCGAAGTTCCAGCGCATCTATGTTCGCGACCTTTCGAGCGTCAGCTACGGCAACGCCGTTGGCCTGGGTATGGCCGATGTGATTCACGACCGGCTGGTCGGCAAGGTCGACTGGAACCCTACTTCGATCAATTCTCTGACGGCCTCCAGCCCCAGCGCGGCAAAAACGCCGCTCCACTTTGGCAGCGACTTGGTTTGTTTGCAAAAATTCTGGCCGACGGTGGGCAAGTTGGACCCGCGGGATGTCACGCTGGGGTGGATTAAGAACACGCTCGAGTTGTCCCCGCTGGCGTTGAGCGAAAATCTGCTGCCGCAGATCAAGGAACGGCCCGATCTGGAGATCCTGGGCGAGCCCGAGTCGTTCGAACACGATCCCGCCGGGAACTTCCGGACCACCTTGTTCGCGCTTCACGATCTAGCCGCGTCCCACTAGCGTGCGGCTGCGCGTCCTTCGCCTCATCGCATTCTTGGCCGTACTGCTCCCAGGGGCTTGGTTGGCCTGGGAATGGCGATCCATGCCGCATGCCAGCGAGTATCACGACGACGGCATCTATTACGTCAGCGCAAAATCGCTCGCGGGAGGCGGCGGATATGCCATCGAGAGCTTGCCGAAACAGCCGGCGCAAACAAAATACCCGCCGCTCTGGCCGGCCGTGCTATCCATCGCATGGCGTTTGGAGCCGCACTATCCGGATAACTTGCCCATCGCCATGCTGTTGTGTTGGATCTGGCTGCCGCTAACTCTGTTCGCGTATCGCCGGTGGCTGCAACTGGCGAAGCTCTCGCCGGACGCCGTATTGCTGCTTGGCGCAGCCTGGGCGCTGAATCCCTATGTCGTGCTGTTCAGCACGACGATGCTCAGCGAGATGCAGTTCACGTTCCTGCTTCTCGCGGCTGTCCTATGCATGCACCGGCACGGGCCGCACTGGGCGTTAGTCGCGGGCGTCCTGGCGGGGCTCGCGTTTCTGACGCGAACGGCCGGTTTGGCCCTGCTGCCGGCCGCGCTCGTGTGTTATCTACTACGCCACCGGTGGAAACAACTCTGTTTATTCGCGGCGGGTATGCTACCGGCCGTGGTGGGGTGGACCAGTTGGTCCATTACAAACCTGGATACGGGCGACGACACCGCCACGCTTTACTACACCAACTATTTCGGACACTATTTGGCAAATTTCCAATGGACGGAGTTCCACGTCTACTTTTGGAAGAACCTGGATGGAATGCTGCGTGGGCTGGGCGCGCTTGTATTGCCGGATGTCACGCAGTCGCTGATCGATAAGGTGCTCGCCGAATCGATCGCAATTGCGGGAATTGTAGGCGTTGCGCGGCTAGTGCGTGAGAACCGCCAATCGATCTACGTTCCCTACGCCGCCTTCGCCGGCTGCTATGCGCTCATGCTGGCCGTCTGGTATTTCCCGCCGAACGAACGTTTTATGCTGCCCATCGTCCCCTTATGGTTGGCCGGATTATATGCGGAAATGAAGCGCCTGGCGGGGCATATCGTCATCGTGTTCCGAAAGCCGGAAATGAGCCAGAAAATCGCGGGCGGGTTGATAGCGGGAATGCTGACAATACTGTCGATCCTATGCGGTATGCGCCAATGGACCCTGCTGACCGATGGGTTGCCGCGATTTTATGAGGATCATGCGCAACGGTTAGCGAACTCCGAGCCTGCGATGACCTGGATTAGGGAGAACTTACCATTAGAGGCGCGGTTCCTGGCCGAAAACGATCCGCTGCTATATCTGCGCACCGGTCGCCGGGGTGCGGGATTGTTTCTGCCGACCATCCATTGGTATCGCGAAGATCAGGCGGCCCGGACAGCCGACCTTGCCGAGGCGGCAGTACACGCCCGTGCGCAGTATCTGGACTATTTCCTGCTCAACGACTGGGATTGGGCTCGCGACATGCCGGCCGAAGAGCACGCCAAGCTGATCGCGGCGTTGAAGCTGGACTCTCGGATCGAGCAAATCTATGTTTCCGGTCCGACAGCGGTCTATCGAATCCGTTAGCCCCGGACCTCTACCGGAGACATCGCCTTGAAGCAGATTTTCGCCTCGAACGCATCTACTTTTTCAGCCCCGCGACGGTCTACCGAATCATGGGCGAGATAGCGGCCGCCGCCAGTCCCGGCATCGGGCTTGGCGGCGGGATGTTCGTTTCTTGGAATGGCTGCACGAATCCAGCCGGATGACTAAGAGCCCTGGCTGGCCGCGCTGCCCATGGAACTGGCGACTTTGGAAAAGATCTGGCTGATGTTCGTGGAGACGCCCGGCATGATCGCGCCCGCCGCAACAGCGACGAAGCCGGCCATGAGGGCATACTCGATCAAATCCTGACCTTTGGTGTCCTTTAGAATCTGGAGCGTCAATACTAACTTTTTGATACGGTTCATTTTTGTGATTCCTCTCCCTGCGTCCGGTTGGTGCCGATCGCTAACTTGATGTTAGCCATGTAAGACAACGAGGCAAATCGGTAGAAAGCCCTACAACGCAACCAATTGTTGCTGGGGATAGGTCCAGTACTAGGAAAGCAAGCCGAGCGCACAAAGAGACGGGGCCCGTCGCCGGACCCCGCCTCTTTTTTGTTAAATGGATCGAGAGCCAGAACCAGCTTAGGAGCCCTGGCTGGCCGCGCTGCCCATTGAGCTCGAGACCTTCGAAAAGATCTGGCTGATGTTAGTCGAGACGCTTGGCATGATCGCACCGGCGGCGACGGCGACGAAGCCGGCCATCAGGGCGTACTCGATAAGGTCTTGACCCTTGGTGTCCTTGAGGATCGCGAGCGACCAGAAAAGACTCTTGATACGGTTCATATTGTTAATTCCTCTCCCTGCAACCCTCTATTGGAGCTGCCAATTAGAGAATACGGTGAAAGCCGAGCAGGTCCAATTAGTAGATCGTCTTAATAAGCTCAACAATGTACATCAGAATAATCCGGTGGGAGAGGAACTAAAGTACCGGGCGGGAGCAGGTCAAAACGTGAGGGAGGGGGCCCGCCATCTGCTTCCGTCTAATCGACACCGCGGCTACGAACCCTGGCTGGCGGCGCTACCCATCGTGCTGCCGACCTTGGAAAAAATCTGGCTGATATTTTCCGAGACGCTCGGCATAATCGCTCCCGCCGCAACAGCGACGAAGCCGGCCATCAATGCATATTCAATAAGGTCCTGACCCT
The DNA here is from genome assembly GCA_046155405.1 of Bryobacteraceae bacterium. Taxonomy (GTDB): domain Bacteria; phylum Acidobacteriota; class Terriglobia; order Bryobacterales; family Bryobacteraceae. The sequence continues at coordinate 33,789 of JBJXFL010000070.1, forward strand.
TCGTGTCCTTCCAAATTTTGATCGCTACCATCAACTGATTAATCCGATTCATGTTCTCGTTCCTCTCTCCTTCTGTTTCGCCGTCTGTGCGGCTAACCCGATAGTACTTCAATGGAGACTAGTTTAAGATTAGGCAAATCCCCGAACTTTTGTGGAAAAACGTTCTTAGTGGAACCTAAGTAATCGATGGCTACCCCTGGATCAGCACTCGAATTTCGTCAATCGTTTTCTTGCCGATATCCGGAACCTGCGCCCGCTCGTCCGGGTAGCCAACGGGGATCAGCAAGAATGCGCGCTCATTCGCCGGCCGCCCACAGATGCGGGCCAAAAAGCCCATCGGGTTGGGCGTGTGGGTGAGCGTTGCCAACCCGGCGATATGAAGCGCGGCCAGCAAGAAGCCCGCCGCGATTCCGACCGATTCCGACACATAGTAATGTTTCACCTTCCGTTCCTCCTCATCGAGCCCGTAATCGAGCCGGAACACCACAATCAGGTACGGCGCAATTTCCAGGAACTCCTTACGCCAATCCGTGCCAAACGGCGCTAGCGCGTCCAACCACGCCGGCGGGAAGCGCCGCCCATAGTTTTCCTTTTCTTCCGCTTCGGCCGCCAGACGAATCTCGCGCTTGGCGGCCGGATCGGAAACCACCACGAATCGCCACGGCTGTTGATTGGCGCCGCTCGGCGCGGTCCCAGCCACCGCGATCGCCCGTTCAATCAACTCCAGCGGTACCGGCGCCGGCGAAAAGTGGCGCACGGTGCGCCGCGTCCGCATGATTGATTCAAAGGCGCGAATGGCGTCCAGTTGGCTGGCCTCGGACTCGCGTTTCCAATCGAGCGGGACAAACCGCGGCGGCGATGCGGACATACCATTATTTTGACAGGCCGAAACTGTAGAGCGTCGTTCGCGTGCGGACGTAGATCCGGTTGTCGCCGAGGGCGGGAGTGGCGAACACCTCATCGTCGAGATCGTTCACCTTCAACACTTCCCAATCCCCCTGCGCCTTCAGGACGGAAAGTTTGCCGGCCTGGCTTATCAGGTAGACTTTGCCATCGGCGCCCACGGGAGACGCCCAATACTGTTCAAGCGCCCCGGGGATGCGGCCCTGCTTCAATACAGCGCCCGTTTCCGGATTCAATGTTGTCAACACGCCGCCATCCTTCACCATCCAAACGGCGTCCTTATAAAACAGTGGCGTCGAGCAGTTCGGCAGCGACTTCCGGTAACGCCACTTGATGTGGGTATCGGTCACATCGCCGCGCCCGCCAAGTTGAATAGCCATGATTGAGTTCTGCGCCTGGCGATGCAGTTTTAGAAAGGCCCAGTCGCGTTCGTCCAGGAAGTTATCGTGGTTCAGATCGTAGTCGAACATCGCCCGCGCGTTGCGGATCCCCACGCCGGCGGACTCTTCCAGGTTCAACTTGCCATCGCCGTCCTTATCGAATTTGGCGGTGACAACGGCCCATTCCTCGACGGGAGGCGGCGTCTCGGTATCGCCGCCGGACTCCCAGGAGTTCAAATACATGCGGTCGCCGACGATCACGGGAGCGCCCTTCAACTGCCAGGCCATCCCGCCCGCCCACCACAGTTTCTTGCCGGTCTTCAACTCATAGGAAGTAGTCACATAGGCGCCGGGTACCACTAACTCCGCGGGACCATTCTTCGGCCGCCAGACGGAGGGAGTTACGTAGCCGCGCGTCGTCTCCGGGCGCTCCACCTTGTAGCGGACCTTACCAGTTGACTTCTCGACGGCAAGATAATAAGAGTCCGTGTCCTGGTCACAGACCAGTAACACCATATCGTCGATAATCACCGGTGAGGAGCCATGCCCGTTAGCGTTGTTAAACGGGCCGAGCGGTAACTGCCATAGCGGCTTTCCTTCCACCGAATATGCCAGAAGGCCATAGTCGCCGAAGAAAGAAACCACCATTCGCCCGTCGCTGGCCGGCGTGCCGGAGGCGGCCGAGTTAGTCTTTTGGAACGACTCTTTACGCGGCCGCGGCGACTCCCGCCGCCAGAGCTCCTTGCCGGAGGCGCGGTCATAGGCGACAGTGAACAAAGCATCCAGATCGACCGCCGTGAGAAATATGCGCGGACCCGCCAAAATGGGTGAAGAATGGCCGGGCGGCACCGCCGTCTTCCAGACAACGTTTTTGTCCGGCCCCATTTCCACAGGCAGGTTTCGGTCATCCGTCACGCCGAGGGCGTTAGGACCGCGATACTGCGGCCAGTCCGCGCCGAACAGCGCGAGGGAGCTGAAAAAGAGTAAACGTGTCATGCGTTATTTATTGATTGGCAAAACAGAACAGATGTTCATGGGTGCGGATGAAGATACGGCCATCGACAAAGGCGGGCGTGGCGTTCACGGGTTCGTTCAGCGGATTGACGGCCAGAATCTCCCAATCGGCGCCGGGCTTGATGACGGCCACCTTTCCCTCTTGTGACGTGGCGTAGATGCGGCCATCGGCCACCACGGGAGACGCGAAATAGTCGCCCAGGGCACCGGTTAAGCGGGCCTGTTTCAGGACGTTGCCGGTCGCGGCGTCGAGCGCGGTCATAATCCCGCCCTCCTTGGTCAGATACAGCACGCCATCGTAGTAAAGCGGCGAAGGTACGTTCGGCAGCGACTTCAGGTACCGCCACCGCACCGACTTATCGGTCATGTCGCCCCGCCCGCCCATGCGAATGGCGTTGACGGCGTTGACGACGCGCCGGCGAAGCTGATACATACGCCAGTCGCGCTCTTCCACGAAGCCGGTACGATCCAGATCCATCGCGGCCCAATCCTTCGTCAGCCGGGTATCGGCGATCTCTTCCTTCGTCAACTTGGCGTCTTTGTTCGTGTCCCGCGTCTTAAGAATTTCGGGAAAGTCGGGGACGTTTTCCTGGGCGCCTTCGTCGGACCCGCCGGCCCAGCCGAGCACGTAGACAGTGTCGCCGTGAATCACCGGCGTGGGCTTTAGTTGCCAAGTGAGCGAATTGACCCACCAGATCGGTTCACCGGTTTCAACCGAATACGCCGTCAGCGCGTAAGAACCGGCGATCAATACTTGCAGCGGCTCATTGGCTGGCTTATAAAGAACTGGCGTGGAGAAGCCGCGGGTGAACTCGGGACGTTCCCGGCGCCACTTTTGCTTGCCGGTGTCTTTGTGAAGACCCAGGAAGAATGATCCGGTTTCGGCGTCGATGTTCACCAGCAGCGTGTTGCCGGCCAGCACGGGCGACGTGCCAAGACCGAACGGATTGTTGATGGGACCGAGATCGAGCCGCCAGCGTTCCTTGCCGGCGCGGTCAAACGAAATGAGGCCGAAATCGTTGTAGAGCGCATAGACGTTTTCGCCGTCCGTAACCGGCGACGGACTGGCGGGAGTGGAAGATTTGTGGTGTTCAGCCACGCGCGGACGCGGGATTGTCCGGCGCCAGTGTTCCTTGCCGGTCTTGCGATCCAACGCAAAAAGATAGATGCCGTCCTTGTCATATGCCGAAACGAAAATCTGCGTTTTGCTGAATACCGGCGAGGAATGCCCGGGCGGCAGCGCCGTCTTCCACACCATGTTTTGATCGGGACCAAAATGAATCGGCAGGTTCTTCTCATCCGATACGCCGGAGCTATTGACACCGCGAAACTGAGGCCATTCTCCCGCTGCAAGCGGGGCCAAAACCAATAGGGCGCCGGCGAAGATTCGCGTAAGCATGATTTCGTAATGATAACCCGCCCAATCGGCAATCCGTTTGGGGTGTAGCTTCGTATGATTGAGGGAATGCGAATGTGGCGGAGACTTGGATTGTCGCCCTGGCTGCTGGCGGCGGCCCTGGTGCAGGAGGCAAAGCCGGAGTTGCCCAAGGTGCATACGAGCATCACGATTAACGCCTCGCCGGTGGAACCGTCGATCGACCATCGCAATAAAGAGGTCTTCGAGCAAACGCTGTTCTCCCGCGACGATCAGGTTTTCCATCAATTGAACGCCGGCATAAATGCCGGCCAGCATGAAGGGGGCGGGAAATCGATTGAGATCCGGCGGTTTGGCTTCAACCTGGACCACGGCGGCGTCAACGGCGGCATGAAAATCCTGGTAGACAACGTGCAGCAGAACCAGACGACGCAGGGCCACGGGCAGGGCTACCTGGGCAGCCTGAAGAGCCTGACGCCGGAACTGGTGCAGGAAGCGAACCTGATCAACGGACCGTTCAGCGCCGAATATGGCGACTTTAGCGGACTGGGCGTGGTGCATATTCGTCTGCGCGAATCGCTGCCGGACCAGTTCACGGTGCGCATGCAGGGTGGATCGTTTAACACCCAGCGAGGCTTCTTCGCCTTCAGCCCGGACTGGAAAAACGTCGACTCCTTCTTCGCCTATGAAGGCTCGCATACCGATGGGCCGTTCGTGAAGCCGCTCGGCTATCGCCGGGACAACCTGACCGCCAACATCACCCGCCGGATGAGCAAATTGCGCAGCGTAGGCTTCAAGTTTAATGGCGGATTGAACGGCTACAACTCCTCGGGGCAGATTCCCCTGGATCTGGTGGCGGATGGCTCGCTCGACCGGTTCGGGTTTCTCGATGCCGGAGAAGGCGGCAAAATTCGCGCGGCCACTGCCGGTGTGTATTATCGCCAGGAACTGGCCAATGGCGCGGTCTGGAAAGTTGACGGTTTCCTCACCCGGTCGCTCTTCGATCTCTATTCCAACTTCACCTATTTCCTGAACGATCCGGAAAACGGCGACGCTATTCAACAACATGATTCGCGCATGGTGCAGGGCGCCAACGCCCAGTATCTGCTGCCGCACAAGACCGGCGCGTCTTATTCATACCTGACCGCGGGCGGCAACTTTCATGCCAATCAAATCAATGTCGGGCTGTATCCGCGGATCGGCCGCGATCCCATTGGCGTGACCACGGCCGCGAATGCCAACGTCACCAACGGCGCCGGGTACGTGCAGGAGAATTTGAGCTTCTTCGCTGGCAGATTGTTGGCCAGCGCCGGCTTGCGTTTCGACGCTTTTCGTTTCGATGTGCGCGACCGGCTGTCGATTGATCAATCGGGTGATCCAGCGGGCGGCCCATCGGCGGTCGAATCCACGGGCCGCTGGCAGCCGAAACTAAGCTTGGCTTGGACGCCAACGCGCCGCGCTCCGGTAACGCTGCACGCCAACTACGGACGCGGCATTTCCTCCATCGACGCGCGCAGTATTCTGGCGCGGCGCGACGGCACGAAAGTGGCGACCACGGATTTCTATGAGGCGGGTTTTTCGAGCAATTGGAAACGGTTTTCGCTGGCGGGCGATATGTTCTGGATCGACCGTTCGAATGAGCAGGTTTACGTGGCCGACGATGGAACGCTCGAGTTTCTGGGCCCCAGCCGCGCCTACGGCGTGGAGGCAAAGGCCTCCGTGCAGGTGACGCGGCACTTGAGCGTGAGCGGCGGGTTGACGAAAGTAATGAACGCGTTCTACCGTGATACGCTCCCGCGAGCCTATGTGGACCGTGCGCCGCATTTCACCGCGAACGGCGCCGTGACGCTGGCGGGCTGGAAGGGTTGGAGCGGGTCGGCGCGCATGCGGGCGATCAATGGCTATCGGTTGGACCAAGAAGACGCCGGCATTCGCGCCGCCGGGCACACCGTCTTCGACATGAGCCTGGTGCGGCGGCTGCATCGCAATGCGGATTTCCTTTTTTCCGTCGATAACTTCACTAACCGCCGCTACTACGAGACCCAAAATTACATTGAATCGCGCCCCTACGCCGGCGGCCCCGCGCTAACCGGCATTCACGGCACGCCCGGCTACCCGGTGACCTTTTCCGCCGGACTGACGTTTCGGTTCCGCGGCAAGTAGGATGGTAGTGATGATCACTGGAATTGAACACACGGCCATTGCCGCGGCGGATATCGTCGCACTCGCGGACTGGTACGCCGACATGCTGGGCTTTGAGATTAACTACAAGTCGGCGAACGCGATCTTCGTGCGGGCCGAGGATGGCACGATGCTGGAGATCATCCACGCCGAGGGCGACCGGCCGGCGACGACGATGAAGACTCCGGGAATACGGCATCTTGCGCTGACCGTTTCCGATTTCGATGCGGCTTACGTGCGGCTGAACTCGCGCGGCATTCATTTCATAACCGAGCCGATGGAGAGCAAGGGTAATCGGGTGGTGTTTTTCACCGATCCGGAGGGGAATATTTTGCACCTGCTGCAACGGGCGACTCCGCTGCCGGAGCGGCTTTAGGCACCGCCATTCGTCTGAGCGCGAGATTCAACTCCCGCGCCGGGATCCCATGCCGAACCTCGCGTGGTTTGGAATGGCTGTTATCCTATAGATGAGTTCGCCCAAATGACCACGGTAGTAAAGAACAAAACTCCGATTGTGATTCCGCCCTCGATCCAGCGCCGGGCCGGCATCACGGCTGGCGACCGGTTAGAGTTCAGAGTTTCGGGCGGGATCATCTCCATCCTGCCGAAGCGACCCGCCGCGGATGAAGAATATACGCCTGAGCGGCGCCTCCAAATTGGCGCTGAACTCGCCGAAGCGTCCAAGGGCCCCTACTTCGGGCCGTTCGATACCGCCGATTCCGCGATCACGTTCATGAACCTGGAGATTCAAAAGCGAAGAAGTCAAAAACGGCCGTCGGCCAAAAAATGAAGGACGCACCGCAGCGCGTACGGCGGGCTTTCAAGAAGCAAATCCGGTTCCTGGTGAACAATATCCAGCATCCTTCGCTCCACGCCAAGAAATATGATGAGACGCGCGACTTGTAGCAGGCCCGGGTAAATCGGGAATGGCGGTTTTACTTCACCATTACGGATGACACTTACAAGATTGAGAAAGTCATTCCGCATCCGAAGTAGAGGCCAGATCGTCCTGCGTCACCTGCAGAATCTCGATTCCCACGTCGCTCTACTGCGAATCTCCGCTTTCGCAATTTCTCAGTCCGTAAAAATCCGGCGTTTTGCCAGCGGTGCGCTGGCGGCGTTCATTGAGAGTACTTTCGTGCCATGCGTCACGCGGACGGAATCGGCAGGCCCGGCCAGGACGCGGTTTTGCATTTGCGGGATCGTCTCCGTCGAAGCGATCCCGGCGCCGCGCGCGGAGTTGTAGAAGTCGGCGATGTCCTCGCGGCGGCGGTTGGCGCCGATGCGCTCCTCGTCGCGGTCGCCTCCGCTCAGGCGATCTTGCCCGCCGGAGGCGGTCAGTTGCGCTTCAGCCCAGCAGCGGTTGGTTATGTAGCGCAAACGGGTCGCGCCTTATCGCGGCGGCAGGCGGCGGATGTTGCGGTTGCGGTCCAGATCGCGGCCGAGGATCTCAGTCGCGCTTCCCAGTTGGCTTCAACGCCCCAGTAGCGAGCGAGGCCGTCGTTTACGAACGACTTCAATGCACGGGGATCGATGGCGGTCGTACCGTTATGACACCTTGGGGCGCTGGGCGGGGGTTTGCGGAATGGGTGTCACCGCCAGGCCGGCGATGGACGGTGGCACGGCGTACGGTTTGCCGGCGGACGCCCGCTTCCAGGTTGCGCAGACGCTCGACGCCGAGGGGTTTGAGCGACACGCCCTTGGAGAGTATCAATTGGTGCTGTGGCGACATGCCGCGGTGTTTGGTTTCTTGCAGCCTAAGATTGTTGTTATGCATCCCTCCACTGACATCAATAGAGAGAAGCTCATCCTGGCTGGGCTGTACCTCTCGAGATACGATTCCCGTGGACTAGAGGAACTGGGATTCTCGAGCTTCGTGGAGGCGTTTAATGTCATCGGATACTCTCTGGGATCGAAGCCCGCCTCTATTAAAAATTACCGCGATGAGTTTGACCCTTTACATCCGAATAGCCGGAGAGGCTGGCATAAGCGACCGGTCCGCGATTATTGCCTGCAGGTATATGAACGGTACAAGGACTTGGACTTTGAATCGTTCACCGCTGTGATCAAAGCTTTTCTTCGCGGCCAGGTGGATGTTTGGGAAGAGGGTGAGGAAAACACCCGATCCTATTTTGCGAACCGGTTGATTACGGGGCTCGCCGCGGAGCGGTATTTTGAGTCTATTCAGGCGAGCCTCCCAGAGTTCGAGAATTATTCTTTCGAAAACACAACGCACCTTGGGTGCGGTTATGATTTCAGACTTCGAAACGGAGCATCCAAGGACTTCCTAGCCGTGGAAGTAAAGGGTTTGAGGGAACGGACTGGAGGTGTGTCACTGACTCCCAAAGAACACGCGGTGGCGGGCGATTTGAAAGGCCGCTACTTTCTCTTCGTCGTAAAGAACTTCCGGGAATCACCAACTCACGAGAACTTTCGGGACCCGCTGTCGGGCCGGCTTCAATTTAAGAAGCACGAGCGAGTAGTGGTCCAGGTTTCCTGGCTGACGAGTGTGTAGCGGAGCGCGGCGGTTCCCGGCCGGTGGGACGGCTCGCCGTTCTCGATTTCGAGTGACACCGATTTCCGCTTGCACCTGCCGATACGTCTTGGGCTCGAACTGGACGGCTGTCACCCGGGTTTAACGATGCTTCAGTTATTTTCGAGCGGCCTGCGGGCGGCTCGCGGCCAAACTGATTTTCCGCACCTGCGGCACCAAAACTTGACAAGCCTGCTATACTAAAGATGTAAGGCCCGTGTTGCCGGAGAAATTATCTCCCGCCCACGGGCCTTTTCCATTTCAGCCAAGGAAAATACCATGGGCTCGTCCATACACAAGGCCGAAACCGCCCCTACCGATTTTCTGGTGTTTGTACCAGCGGCATTGAGTTGATCTGGAATCGCCCCGATTCCGGCCCTATCCGCTCTTAGGTAGGCTCGCGCCTCAGGCCCCCTTCAGGCTTGCCGAGCAACTCAGAAGCATTGCACCGCGTTCTACCTCCGAGTGGAATGCGGAGTAGTGAGTGTCAGAGCCTGTTCAAGCGACGATTGCTTGCATTGGAGACACGATTCCGAATCACCGGTGTCGAACGGATCGAACATCTCGTCGCCAGCCGCCGCAAGCCCTGGCGAGAGTCCAATATCCAGGAGCGTCTAGCCGCCCATGCCGTTCGGCGGGCTTCTTGTTCGGCGAAGGAGCCGCGAAGCCACGTCCCAGAAGGGGGACCGGGAGAGGGCGCAGTTCGCCTTGACCGCAGCCCAGGCCCCGTTCCCAACAACAGAGTGCGGGTACCTAACCGCTGGGGGGAACATCTTTCCAGAGATTCCAAGTTTCCTCATCATCGAGTGCAGCGTCGTCCTTGGAATGCGCAGACGCTTTGCCGCCGCGCTGATTACGCCTTTGGTCTCGCCCAGGACGCGAAGGATGTGTGCCCGCTCCACGTCTTCCAGCGAGCCAACGATCGGTATTTCTTCGTCTCCGCGGAGCTCGGATACCGGGGCACAGAGGGTGTGCCCCGGCGAGAGAATCACCGACTTCTCAATGAAATTCTCCAACTCCCGGATGTTTCCGGGCCACGACCAGTTCATCATGAGCTGCAGTGTGTTCGCCGGGATTCGGTCCACTTTCCGGCCCATTTTATCCGCGTACTTTTTCGTGAAATACCTGGCGAGCTGAGAAATATCGTCCGGACGGTCCCGCAACGGCGGCAGATTAATGGGGAACACTTTGAGCCGGTAATACAGATCGCCACGAAAGAGTTTATCAACCATCATTTGCGTCAAATTCCGGTTTGTTGCCGCCACCAGGCGAATGTTGATGGGCGTCGTCTCTTCGCTGCCTAATCGTTCAAATGACTTTTCCTGCAATGCGCGGAGTAATTTGGGTTGCAGTTCGAGGGGAATGTCGCCTATTTCGTCCAGGAACAGGGTTCCTCGATTGGCCATTTCAAAACGGCCAATCTTTCTCTGCAGCGCACCGGTAAAAGCACCTCTTTCGTAGCCGAATAGCTCACTTTCCAGCAGACCGGTGGGGATGGCGGCGCAATTCAGACTGACGAACGGGAAATCCCGGCGCGAGCTCAGTCGGTGCAGCGCTCGTGCGATCAGTTCCTTGCCCGTTCCGGTTTCCCCAAGAATTAAGACGGTGGAATCCGTCGGCGCCACCAGCTCCACCTGGCCGAGAACGCGCCGGAGATCCTTGCTTGTCCCGATGATTTCTTCAAACCCATGCTTTGTGTCCGCAACCTCGAAGTGAACGCTTTCCTGCCGGTTCCTCCTCCGCAGGTCCGTCACAAAGGTGATCCATCGATAGGGGGCGATCTTCAGAACGGCCGTCGCCACCATTACTGGCACCCGTGTGCCATCTTTGCGGATCAGCTCTTTTTCGACGGGACTGCACGCGCCGTGACGCAAGCCCTCTTCGTGCGCGAATTCGTCCTGAGCCGCGTATTCTTTGGGAGTAAGGTCTGCCCACGCCAGGCGGCCCGCAGCCAGATCTTCGCGGTCATAACCGACAATCTTGAGAAACGCGTCATTGATCTCGGTAATGTCATCGAACTCCCCGGAGACGACCCCGACGATGGACGGCTCATCATTCATCGACCGGGGGCGGCGCCGGTGACGCTCCAGTTTTTCATCACGGGCACGACGGGCGCCGAAGTCGCGCACAATGCTGGCGAAGCCCTGTAAGACACCCGCCTCGTCCCGTAGTGCCATGGTGATAACGTTGGCCCAAAATCGGGAACCGTTTTTCTTTACATGCCAACCTTCGCCGCCAGCGTGGCCTTCGCCGGTAGCGCGCTTCAATCTGCGTTCTACGCGGTCATGCACCCTGTCTTCCGGCGAATAAAACCGGGAAAGCTCCCAGCCGAGCACTTCTTCCTGTTTATAACCGTAAATCCGTTCCGCCCCGGCATAAAAAGCCACGATGCCACCGGCGGAATCCAAAAGCAACAAGGCATAATCCTCCGCCCAAGTCTGTGCTGAGCCGGCGAACTTATCGTCACCAGGACTGGCGGGCTTATCGCGCAGCAGCAGAAGGTGGCGAATGGGGAGCACGTTCACCTTTGCTCTGTATTCAACTTCGCGCGCACCCCCATCCGGGCCGAGCAGCTCCAGTGTGCCGATTTGATCGCCTTCCTTCAGGAAATTCTGCCAACGTTCCGAGAACGCTCCGTTGGCGGAGGGTGCGGCAAAGTCTTCGACCCGCCGACCGATGATTTTGTGACGCTGCAAGCCCAGAAACCTGCTCGCGCCGATGCTGGCATCCTGATAGTTTCGGTCGTCATCGGCAATCAGAATGGCCGATGACGGGTGGAAAACGATAGCGCGGAGAAGCGATTCCAGTTCTCGCGGTCCGTTCTCTAAAAGCCAGGGGGCGATTGGCATTGGACGGGTGCTGCCGCTCAAAGCGATGCCCTAGCCGGGCAAACGGGACCAAGTGGAAGTCCGGCATCGTCGAATCGACAAGCGACCCGCAAGACAGTGTCCATGACGCCGACACCATACAACTTCATTTCATCCATTCCGTACAAAGCCTTACAAAGCGAACTTCGATCAAACCTCTATCTTAACAGAATTCCAACTCTGGATTCTGCTGAAAAGGCCGGACCCCAGGCTGAATTTGCTCTTCAACAAAATCCATTTAAACTCAAAGGTTTAGTTTAAATATCTGAACAAAGCCAAGGATTCCTGGTATAAATCCTTGGATGGAATTGGCGGAATTCACAAACGAAGCACTCATGGAAATCCGGGTGCGCCCAGTCGAACGAAGCGAGGAAGTGCGCTATCAGGAGGAAATGGCTCGTCACCACTATCTGGGCGCGCTGGCAAAGATTGGGGAGACGGTCTGGTATGTCGCGATTTGGCGCGAACAGTGGGTGGCCCAGTTAAGCCTATCGGCGGCGGCGCTGAAATGCGGCGTTCGCGATCGTTGGATCGGGGAGCCTTGACGCGGGGCCGCGATGCGAATCATCGTCAACGGAAGGAAGGGTAGGGGCTAGCGGATCTGGCGTCAGAACTTTCTACTTTGTCGCGACCCTCAAAATTCAATCACCCGATCATTCGCCCACTGAGAACAAATCTGCCGTTGTTCCCACGCACCAAAACTTGACAACCCTGCTATACTAAAGATGTAAGGCCCGTGCTGCCGGAGAATTTATCTCCCCCTCACGGGCCTTTTCCATTTCAACCAAGGAAAACGACATGAGTCCGTCCACCCAAAAGGCCGAAATCGCCCGCCGCAACGGCGCCCTCTCTAAGGGGCCTGTCAGCGAAGAGGGAAAAGCCCACTCCAGCCGCAACGCCATCACCCACGGCCGCCGCGCCGGAACTCTCGCGCTCTTCGTCCCGCCGCAGTCCAGCCTCCTCGCCAACGAAGACCGGCAAGCCTTCTTCGCCCTGATCGATCAAAACGTCGCCAAATACGCGCCCGCCGATCCCGCCGAACGCGCCCTCGTGCGCGAAATCAGCGACTGCCAATGGACCGCCGCCCGTCTCGCCCAAACCCGCACCGCCATGCTCAACCGCGAACTCTTCCGGCATCAAGCCAACGTCGAACCCATCGCCCCCGAGTTCCAGGACATCGAAACCACCGCTGTCGCCTAACAGGCCATAGCCGCGAATCGCGCCATGTCCACCGTCCGCCAGGAATATATGGCCACCGCCCGCCTCACCGCCACCCTCGAACGCCGTCTGCACTTCATGCAAAAGCACTGGCCCTCTACTAACCAAACGCCAGCCGCGGAACCGGAAGAAATCACTGAAATTCTGTTCCCGGCCCCCGAGACCTCCAAACGACCCGACGGCAATGAGCCGCAACCCATTGAAAACACTGACAATGAGATCATCAAGTACATCTACCTCGAAGGCGACCTCACCCCGGAAGTAATCGCCTTCTACCGCTCTCTCTTCCCCGGCCGCTGTCTCAGCTTCCGCGACAAGGACTATCAAGAGGCCGCCTAACCCGCTATGTAACCCTCCACCCAACCCCGCCACGCAATTCGACAGCGGCCCCGTGCCCGCTCACATCCAGCAGCTGCCTAAGGCAAAAAATTCTTCAAATATCGGCCGCTCTGGATCAATGACGCTTTCCGCAACTCCAAATCCCCTTCATACGCCCGATCCTCCACTTCAATACACACGCCGCCGCTATACCCCGTCTCCGTCAGCACGCTGAAAAACCTGCCCCAGTCGACATCGCCCAGACCGGGCAGCTTCGGCGTATGCCATTGATTGGGAAATGCAAACACGCCCACGTCGTTCAACTTATCGCGGTCGATACGAGCGTCTTTCGCGTGCATATGGAACAGCTTCGATCCGAACTCGCGCATCGCCTTCAGATAGTCCATATGCTGCAAAATGAAGTGTGACGGATCGAAGTTCAACCCGAAGTTGTCGCTGGGAATATCGTTGAAAGCGCGGCGCCAGATCGCGGGCGAAGTCATCAGGTTCTTGCCGCCGGGCCATTCGTCCTTCGTGAATGACATGGGGCAGTTTTCAATGCCGATCTTGACGTTATGCTTCTCGGCTAGCTGTATCAGCGGCTTCCAGGTCTTCAGGAAACGCGGCCAATTATCGTCGACGGTCTGCGTATAGTCGCGGCCGACGAACGTATTTACAACCCCGACTCCCAGTAAACTCGCCGCCTTAATCACCTGCTGTAAATGCTTCACATACACGGCGGCCTCGTCCTTATCCGGCGTGAGCGGATTCGGATAATAACCCAGGCCGCTGATGGCGACGCCGTACTTCGTCGCCATATCCTTCACCTTGGCCGCGCCGTCTTTCGTGAATTCCACCACGTCGATGTGTGTGATCCCGGCGTAGCGCCGCTCCGCCTTGCCCTTCGGCCAGCACATTAATTCCACGCACGAGAAGCCATTGGAGGCCGCAAAGGCGAGCACTTCTTCCAGGTTCAGGTCCGGCAGGATGGCGCTGACAAATCCGAGTGTGAGCATAAGGTCTGATGACCACTATAAAACACCGCGCCGCAGACGGCATACTCATATTATGAAGCTTCGAATCCACTCCGGTAGTATCCGGCTCCGGCTGAAACAGTCGGAGGTGAAAGCGCTTATCGATGGTAGCGAAATCGTGGAAATATGCCCCACCCTCCCCGTCCCGTTGACGTACGCGCTCCGCTCGGACCCGGAGATTGACCGCCTCGTAGCTCATTCCGACGCTAATCGGCTGACCGTCAAAATTCCCGCCGCTTGGCTCGTCGACTGGGAGACGGACTCCCGCGTCGGCTTCGAATCCACCGAAGGCGCCATTCATCTTCTGATAGAAAAAGACTGGAAATGCACCAATCCGTCCACGCCCCAGGACAACGAGGACTGCTTCGATAATCCGGTGGCTTGCTAGAAAAAAAGGCCGGCGTCATGTTCGGGCGCCGGCCTTTCTATTATCGAACGCGCGTCAAGACGAAGTTCACCGTGACCGTGGACGTGGCCGAAACGCCAATCGAGTTCGTCACGGTAAGTTGAAAGATGTACGGACCGAACTGATCGCTCAACTGCACTTGAGGCGTCGGCGAGGTCGGATTCAGGATGACGGCGGCGCCTTCCTTAATCGTCCAAAGGTAGGTCAAAGTTCGCCCCTTCGGATCGACTGACTGCGAAGCGTCCAGGGTGATTAGCCGGGAGATCGTTTCGAAGCTCGTGCCGGCATTCGCGATCGGCTTGTCTTCCTCGGCGATTGTCTTCACGCGCACTGTCACCTCACAACGCGCGGTTTCGTTCTTCGCGTTGTAGGCGATCAGAGTATAGGTCGTCGTCACCAGCGGGCGGACCGTCACCGGGTTGGTGATGCCGAGCCCGTTCAACGTAACCACCGTCGCGTTCTGGACAGTGAAGCTGAGCGACGAAGGATCGCCCGGATTCGCCACCTCCACCGGGTTCGCCACGCAGGCCGTTATCGTCGGTCCTGGAGTCTGCGGCGGGATAACCGGCAAGACGTTTATACCGACCGTCGCGCTCACTTGGCCTTGCGGGTTCGTCGCCGTCAACGTGTAGATCGTGTTCGTTGTGGGAGAGATTGGACTATTCCCCTGCAAAGCGACGCTTCCGAGTGAAGTGATCGTCACCGTGGCGGCATTCTCCACCAGCCAATCGAGAGTGGAACGGTCGCCCACCCTGATATCCATTGGCGAACCGGTAAAGCGGATGATCCGCGGCAAGCCGTCGCCGCCACCACCACCGGCGCCCACCTGTATCATCGCTGTCGCCGTGGCGGTCCCGAACGGATTTGTCGCCGTGATTGTGTAAGTGGTGTTTTCGGTCGGAGATATCGGAGCCGTCCCATTGGGCTGCACCGTACCCAGACCGGTCACCGTCACCGTGTCCGCATTTTCGGTCTGCCACGACAACGTCGAACTCTGACCGCGATCGATCGTCGCCGGACTTGCCTGGAAGCTGATGATTCGTGGCGGCGGACGATCGACGTTCACCGTCACCGTCTCCACCGCTTCGCTCGTCGCGTTTTTGGCTGTCAAGCGGTAGGTCGTCGTTGTCGCGGGGTTCACTTGCGTGGTGCCCTGGGTCGCGTTCACCGCGCCCACCACCGGGTCGATTGTCGCCGAATCCGCATTCTCAATCAGCCACAACAGGTTCACCGGCTGGCCTGCGCGAACCTGTACCGGATTGGCCTGGAATCGCAGGATACGCACTGTCAGCGCCGCCCGCGTCGTCACCGTCGCCCGGGCCACGGCCTGCGCGCCCTGGTCGTCCTTCACCGTCAGGCGGAAGGAATAGCTCTGGCCCGCGGTGGCCGTAAACGTCGCCACGGAAGTGGTGGGATTCGCCAGCGTGACCGCCGGCCCGGCCACCTGCTGCCATTGGAACGTAATCGGGTCGCCGTCCGGATCGTAGGAAGCCGAGCCGTCCAATCGGATCGGACCGGCCCCGGCTCCAATCTGGTCGCCGCCCGCATCCGCGATCGGAGCGCCATTACCCGTGCGCACGCGTCGCGTTAGCAATTCATAACGCAGCCGCGGAATGTCCATCGGCACCGGAGTTTCAACCGAGCCGTACTCCCTGGGCCGCAGCCAGTTGCCGAACAAAATGCCGAACCGGATGGCGCCGCTGTTGTCTTTGCCGACCAGCGTCTCGTTCAGGCCGCCCTCAATGCTCAATGCCACCATCTTATTCAGCGGCTGTACCAGACGTACCATCCCGCCCGGCTTGTTGCTGTTGGCGTAAGTCCGCAGGAAGCCCAAATTGCCTTCCAAATACGTGTCTTTCCACAGCGCCACCGATGTCGACCCGCCTATCTGATCCACGGCCCGCATGTAGGTTTCCAGGAAAACATTCGGTCCCACGGCAGCCCGGTTGATCACGGCGTTGTTCAGGAACGCCTTCGTGCCGAACAGGCCCACGCGGCCGCGGCTGAAGATATAGTCGATCGCCAACGCGCCCTGCCCCAACGTCCCGCCGCTGCGGAACTGGCTGAAGTTGGCGTGTTTAAAGCTGGAGAACAGGCCCATCTGGATATTGCCCGACCGTTGCACTAGACCGGCGTCAAACTGCCCTTCCTGCCGGTCGCGGAAGTACATGTACTCCGCTTCGCTTTGGATGGCGCTCGACTTGCCGATGGGCGCGAAGAAACGGCCCTTCCCGTTAAACGTCAGCCGGCCGTCGGTGTCGGTCCCGGCGTTGGCGCCTAGAATGGACCACTTCGGCGACGCGTTCTTCGCCAATGCCGCCTCTATCGCCCTTCCCAAATCTTCCCTTGGCTGCGGAGCCATTCCCGCCGCGGGCGCCGCGCCCGGCGGCGGCGGCTGGCTGGCGCCTTTTAGCTTTGCCACTTCCGCGGCCAGCGCGTCGTGGTCGGTCTTCATCGTGCGCAGCAGCGCCAGAATATCGTCCAGCTTGTCGAGCCGCTTCAAAATTTCATCGCAGCACTTCGGATCCGCCGCCGCTGCCGGTCCACCCGTAGCCGCGTTCAGGTTCCGGATCGCTTCGCCCACGCCGCCGGCCGACACTGGCCTGCCCTGGGCGTCGGTGACGTACAACAACGTACGCCGGTTCATCCAGCGGCCTTCCTTCGTGTCGTTGCCAACCTTCGGCAGGCCCATGCCTTGCGTCGTCGCCGAGATTTGGTCCGGCCGCGCCCCATACTTCTCCAGGAAAGATTTCACCGCTTGCGCGCGTTGCATCCCCAGCTTCTCGTTTGCGCGCTTGGAGCCTACCCCGTCGGTATGACCTTCCACTCGAACTTTGTAGCCCGGATTCTTCGCCAGGAGTTCGCCCAAGCGTAACAAGCTCGGATAACCATCCGTCAGTACAGCGGAGTTGGTTTCAAAATTGATCTCTTCCCAATCATCCTTCGTCGCGTTGGTGGTTAAACCCTGGGCCATCAGGCCGGCAACGGAAAATGACAAGAGTACAAGCGATGTCGGGAACCTGCTAAACATTACTCTCGTCCTCCTTCTTAAAATTTGATTTTGGTGAATTGGTTTGCGAATAAAAATTCTGCGCGGGTTTATTCAGCCAGCCACGACGGACGCGTCACCCGCGTAACACAATAGCACACAATGCCATGAAACTGCATGACTTAAGGTGGAATCTGGACGCCACCCACCGGGTGATGCTTTACGCGCGCAAACTGTTACCATTATTTGACCTTTATTCATCGGCCATTCTTCACTCAAGCTTTATTTCTTGGCTTGAAAAGAAAAATCCCACGCCTGCGTATTTCCTTTCCCCTCGGTGAATTCTATCCACGCGTACTCCCCCGTCGTCAACGGTTCCATCGGCCAAACTTTGTATAACCCTTCCCCCACCTGTTTGCGAAAGATTTTCACCTCTTCGTGCTGCACAACCACTTCCTTCACCACCGGCACGATTTCCCACCGCTCCACAATCCGCCCCGTTCCTTTCGGTGCCGCCACGCACCGCACCAATGCGAATCGCTCCGCGGTCCCCAGCCGGAAGTAGAACTCTGGCCGGTCGTCCCCCACCGCGAAAGCGCTTTTCAAACCCTCTATCTCCACATGGCTTTTCCCGGCCAGAATCGGTATCGGCGTCAGCACTTTCAGAATCTGCCGCTTCTTGTCGGTGACGATTTTCAACTCCGCCTGCTTCAACGCCCGCATCGGCTCGCCCTCGGCCAGGTAGTAAACCCCCGCCTCCGCCGGCACGGAGCGGATCTCCTTCCGCATCGCCTTCTCCGCCGCGTCCTCTTCCGCCTCCGCCTTCTTCTCGGCCGCTAGTTCGGCGTCGCGCGCCTCCACCGCTCCCTTCGTCTTTACAAGGTCCACGAGTTCGAGCGGAATCTCCTCCCAGTCGCTCCTTTCCAGTGAATAGAATCGCACCCGGTCGCTCAGCACTTTGTACTCGCTCACCACGTGGTACGTTCCGTCCTTCATGAACAGGCGCATGCTGGCGCCGAACGCCAACATCGTTGCCAGGGCCGCTAATATCCAGCGCATACTGCCTTCATAATAGAACTCTATGCGTACTCGCACACTCGGCCGCACCGGCCTCGCGGTTTCCGAAATCGGTTTCGGCGCCTGGGGCATCGGCGGCAAGCAATGGATGAACGGCTCCGACGAAGAGTCGCTCCAGGCGCTTCGCCGCGCCATCGAATTGGGCATTAATCTCATCGACACCGCCTTCGCCTACAACGAAGGTCACTCGGAACGTCTTGTCGCGCGAGTTGTCGCCGAAACAAAAGCGCCCATTTTCGTCGCCACCAAAATCCCGCCCATGAACCGCGTCTGGCCCGCCCGCAAAGGCACTCCAATCGACGATGTGTTCCCCTATGACTACATCGTCGAAACGACCGAGCAGTCGCTCCGCAATCTCAGTACCAATTGCATCGACCTTCAGCAGTTCCATGTCTGGAACCCGGACTGGCTCGAAAACGACGCGTGGCGCCGCGGCGTCGAAGACCTGAAAAAGGCCGGCAAAGTCCGCCATTTCGGCATCTCCATCAATGACCACCAGCCGGATTCCGCCCTTGGCGTCATCGCCACCGGCCTCATCGATACCGTCCAGGTTATCTACAACATCTACGAGCAGTCCCCGCAAATAAACCTCTTCGCCGCCTGCGAACGGCACAACATCGGCGTCCTCGCCCGCTGCCCGCTTGACGAAGGCGCGCTCACGGGCGCTGTCTCCGAAGATACGGCCTTTGAGCCCGGCGAATTCCGCGACTTCTATTTCCGCGGCGGTCGCAAGGCGCAAGTCGTCAAAGCCTTCAACGCGCTACGGTCCGATCTGGCCGACGCCACGGAACCCGTCGCCACCACCGCGCTTCGATTTACCCTGGCAAACGACGCCGTCTCCACCGTCATCCCCGGAATGCGTAAGGTAAGAAATGTGGAGGCTAACGCGGCCGTGCCCGCCATGGGTCCGCTTTCGCCCGAAACGCTCGCCATTCTCAAACGCCATGCCTGGTGCAAGAACTTTTATCAGTAGCTTTCTGCTCGCCGCGGTTGCCGCGCTTGGGCAGGTTCCGGACTATTTCCCGCTCGAAGTGGGAAATGTTTGGATCTATCGCGCGCAGGGCGCTCCGCCGCGTCCGGGTGACGATACCGTGACTATCGAAGTCACTCGCGCCGATAACTTCAAGGGCGCGACTTACTACCTGGTCACCGAAACCCGCCGCCGCTCCTATTGGCTCCGCAACGACGGCACAGGGCGAATCTACCAGTTTGACGAAGTCAGGGGCGAAGAGAGGCTCTGGTATGACTTTTCGCGCCAGACAGGCGACACCTATGCCACCGCCGCGCCCTCTTGCTGCGGTGAGGTACACGTAGCGAACACCAAGGCTTCTAAGCAAGTCGCGCTTGGCGACTTCGATAAAGCGTTCTACCAGCACACATACCCCGGCGTGTTTCAGGTCGGAATCACTGAAGAAGATTTTCTCCCGTACGTCGGCCTTGTCTTTCGCAGCGAGAATACCGGCGGCCCCAGTTTTCGCTCCTTGGATCTCACCTACGCCAAGATCTCCGGCGTAACGGTCTTGAACGCCAGCGGCCTCGGCTTCGGCGTCGCGCGCGCTAAGGACTACGCCCGCATCTTCCTCAACAACAACACCGGCGCTCCGCTCCGCATCGTCTTCCGCAGCGGCCAGACGTTCGAACTGATTCTCCTCGACGCCGAAGGCAAAACGCTCTATCGCTGGTCCGACGGCCTGGCATTTACGCAAGCCCTCCGCGCTGTCGATCTACCGCCCGGCGAAACCAGTTGGCCGGTCGCCATTCCCGATATTCCCGGCGCTTCCACGCTAACCGTCGAACTTGTCACCGTTGGCCACCGCTTTACCGCGACCCTCCCACTACAAACCGGATCGTCATCTCGTCCTTAGTGCCAATCGCCCCCAGCGCGGCCTTCGGCGGCTTGATCCCAAAACCCGACATCGCAAACTTCGTCTCGCCCTCGTAACTGATTCCATTCCGCTTCACCGCCAGCGTCACCGGCTTCGTAATACCGCGCACCGTCAGATCTCCCATCACCTGAAACGAGGCTCCCGTGTCGCCGCTCACGCCGGTCGAAATGAACCGGATCTGCATAAACTTATCCACATCCAACACGTTCTTCCCCACTGTCTCCTTCCGCACGTCTTCCTTCTTCCCATCCCCAATCCAGTCGTCGAGCACCCGCACCGATCCCGCCTCCACGAAGAATTCGACGCGCGCCGGCGACACTGAAAGCTTTCCGTCAAACTTCTCCCACGCCAATAAATGCTTCTTCCCGCTCATCAGTCCAGTTTTCTCGACGATGCCCTCGACCTTGTTTCCCCCGCCAGGCGCAATCCGCATCTCCTGCGCGAACATCGCCCCGGCCAGCAAAAAGAAGAATGGTTTCATATCGCTAAATCCTCGTCTTTCTCCATCTTATTCCGCTAGAATCTCCTAAACATGCTCCGCTCCCTTTACTTCCAGGTCTTGGTCGCCATCTCGCTTGGAATCGCCCTCGGCGCCCTCGCCCCGGAAACCGGCGCGGCCATGAAACCATTCGGTGACGGATTCATCAAGCTCATTAAAATGATCATCGCCCCGGTCATCTTCTGCACGGTCGTCGTTGGCATCGCAGGCACCGCGGACATGAAAAAGGTGGGCAAAACGGGTGGCCTGGCCCTGCTCTATTTTGAAGTCGTCTCCACCGTCGCCCTCCTGGTCGGCCTGTTCGTCGTCAATGTCATTCAGCCCGGCGCCGGCATGAACATCGATCCCGCTACGCTGAATTCCGGCTCCATCGCCGCCTACACCGGTCCCGGCAAGATGGCGTCCACGCAGGACTTCATCCTCAACGTCATCCCCACCAGTTTTTTCGACGCCTTCGCCAAAGGCGAAATTCTTCAGGTTCTCCTGCTCGCCATCCTCTTCGGCGTCGCCCTGCAGCGTCTCGGCTCCCACAAGAACGAAGTCTTCCAATTCATTGAGCGAACCTCGGAAATCCTCTTCGCCATCGTCAAGATGATCACCGCGCTCGCCCCTATTGGCGCGTTTGGCGCCATGGCCTTCACGGTCGGCACGTATGGCCTGGGCAGCCTCCTCTCCCTCGCCCAGCTCATGGCCACGTTCTACCTCACCTGCCTGTTGTTCATCTTCGTCGTGCTCGGCGGCATTGCCCGCTTCCACGGCTTCAGTATCTTCCGCTTTCTGCGCTATATCCGCGAAGAGATCCTCATCGTTCTCGGCACTTCCTCGTCGGAGGCCGCTCTTCCGCGCATGATCCTCAAACTCGAATCCCTCGGAGCCGGCAAGTCCACCGTCGGCCTCGTCATCCCCACCGGCTATTCGTTCAATCTCGACGGCACGTCGATCTATCTCACTATGGCCGCCGTTTTCATCGCTCAAGCCACCAACACGCCCATGACGCTCACCCAGCAGATCACGCTTCTCGCCGTTCTGATGCTTACATCCAAAGGCGCGGCCGGCGTCACCGGCAGCGGCTTCATCGTCCTCGCCGCCACGCTATCCGCCGTGGGTAACGTCCCCGTCGCCGGGCTTGCTCTCATCCTCGGTATTGATCGGTTCATGTCGGAAGCCCGCGCCATCACCAACGTCATCGGCAATGGCGTCGCCGCCGTCGTCGTCGCCAAATGGACCGGTGACCTCGACGAAGAAAAGCTTCGGGAGCGTCTCCATGCCGGACCGCCCTCGCAATGATAGACTAGCGAAACCGATGCAACGCACCGTAATTCTCTCCTTCCTGCTTACCGCTTCCCTCTACCCGCAGGCCCGCAAATTCACGCTGCCCCCGCCCAATCCGGCTGGTCAAGTCGCCAACGCAGCCAAACTCATCCCTCAACCGGCCGACAAAAAACTCACCGTTCCGGCCGGCTTCACGGCGGAAGAATACGCCGGCGGCTTCCAAAAGCCCCGCGATCTCCTGCAACTCCCCGGCGGCGCTATACTCGTGACCGAGAGTGTCCCCAAAGGCGGCGTTTACGTCGTCAACAATGATAATGATAAGGATCGGAAACCACTCATCTCCGGTCTCGACCGGCCCTTCGGCATGGCCTTCCACGACGGTTATCTCTACGTCGCCGAAGCCGAATCCATCAAGCGTTTCAAGCTCGATCCGCGCGCTCTCACCCCCGGCCCCGCCGAACCGATCGTCGACCTGAAAGGCTACGGTAAAGGTCACTGGACCCGCTCCCTCGCTATCGACGCCAAGGCCAAAAAACTCTATGTGTCCGTCGGGTCCGGCAGCAACGTCGACCTGGGCGACCCGCCCAACCGCAACGCCGTCAACGTCTATAACCTCGATGGTACCAGCGCCGAAATCTTCGCCACCGGTCTGCGTAACCCCGTCGCCATCCGCTTCCAACCCGAAAGCAAAAAACTCTGGGCGACCGTCCAGGAACGCGATGGTCTCGGCGACGAGCTCGCCCCGGACTTCTTCACCGAGGTGAAAAAGGGAGCCTTTTACGGCTGGCCATTCGCCTACATCGGACCCAATGAAGAGCCCCGCCACAAAGGCGTTAACCCGGAAGCCGTCAAGAAGACCATCGAGCCCGACATCCTTCTCGGCGCCCACGTCTCGGCCATGAGCTTCGAATTCTATACCGGCAAAATGTTCCCAGCCAAGTATCGCAACGGCGCTTTCATCGCCCTTCGCGGCTCCTCCGGCCGCTCCAAACGCGTCGGATATTCCATGGTTTTCCAAAACTTCAAAAGCGGAAAACCCGTCGGCCAACCGGAGCCATTTCTCACCGGCTTCATGCTCGGCGAGGATGTAAAGGAAGTGTGGGGCCGACCCGTTGGCGTTGCCCAACTCGCCGATGGCAGCCTGCTGCTCTCCGAAGACGGCAATAACAAGATCTGGCGTATCGCTTACAATTCCGGTTCTCTTTCAAGATGAGACTGCGGAGCTACGCGGGCGGCGCTAACCGAGTCGGGATTGGCCCCTTATATTTCCTAACGGTTGAGCGCCTGCGGCCGTGGCCGCGTCGTTTTTCTTTTGGGTGAGCGCTGCACTGACCGTATGCGACGATTTGAGCGAATAAGGATGGATCCTGAGGTGATGGGGGGTGAGCCGGGCATCCGCGGGATGCGTGTCACCGTCGGGATGATTGTTGAGGCGCTTGGGGCTGGGAGGAGCGAGGCGGATTTGCTCGCGGACTTTTCGTATCTGGAAGAAGCGGATATTCGCGAGGCGCTTGGTTTTGCGGCGCAGCTTGCGCAGGGGCATGACGTTCAGCTCGGGGCTCAATGAACCTGCCGGTTGACATGAACTTGACGCCTCGGTGGGTAGCGTTCATAAGAAGCGCAAAGGCCGGTCGCGGCCCCCAACCGTTCAGGAACTTTCGCACCCACCCGGCCGCGGCCGAGTCCGTTTTGCGCTAGTTCATCATAGTAGTAGTGATTAGATTCGCCGGCCGTTCACGCATGAATAAGTGCGATGCGGACGGGGAGGGTGGTCATCTCTCTGAAGTTTGATCGTGTGGAGGAGTTCCAGGACAGCCGCGCCCTCGTATATATCGGCTCAGATGCCGCCTATGTCGATCCCGCGGGACTACAACTGATCCCGGCCGTATTCTCCACCGCTTCCAACTTCGAACAGGGCCGCGCCCTCGTCAGCCGCGACGGCAAATACGTTGCCATCGCCCAAATCCAACATTTGACGACGTCCGCGGCTTCGAAAATGGCCTTGACGACGGGACGCCCGCCTTTGAATTCCGTATGTATGGCCCGGCAGACGAATGCCAATGAGCCATGATCGGAGTCAAACTCGACGGTGAGCGGGGCTCGTCGTGCAGGGGAAACGGCCCCGTACCCTCCCTGTTGAGTGGCCCGGCGACCGCTAAAACGGACTCATCGGTGGAGCCCTAAAACCCGGATACACGTGTGGTTCCGGGCTCTCGTGCTCACGTCGGTCGTGGCGTTGATGACGACGTAGCCGGAAACCCCGTTTTGTAGGGTATGGTCTGCCCTTCCCGGCAAACATGCGGCCAACCGGCGCGATCGCTTCTGGGGGGCGCGGGCGGGTGATTGTGGCATGGCGGGGACGGTTGCGGTATTCTTATGCCTTCGGAGTCTTATGAGAACGTTTACTGTTTGGGTAATGCTGGGTTCGGCCGGGTTGCTGGCGCAGCATGTGCAGGACGAGGACAAAAAGAAGCGGAACCCGGCGATCGGGAATATCGCGGCCATTGCCGCCGGCGAGAAGGCCTTTAACGAGGGCTGTGCGGTTTGCCACGGCCAGGGAGGGCAGGGAGGCCGCGGACCGAATCTATCGCATGGCGGGGTGATGTGGCATACGCTGACCGACGAGGCCACGTTTAAGCGGATTAAGGAAGGCGTGCCGTCGGGCGGTATGCCGCCGACGCCGGGCTCCGACGAAAAGATCTGGCAGTTGGCGGCGTATGTGTTGGCGCTACGGGCGCCGGCGTCGGAGGCGCCGCAGACGGGCGATGCGGAGTTGGGCAAGACGCTGTTTTGGGGGAAAGCGGGCTGCAACCAGTGCCATTCGATTTTGGGTAAGGGCGGGAACATCGGACCGGATTTGAGCGACGCGGGCGGGTCGCGCTCGACGGCGGTGATCCGATCCGCGATCGAGGATCCGGGGGCGAATGGGTCGAAGGGATTTGAGAAGGCTCATATCGTTTTGAAGAACGGCAAGACGCTCGATGGCGTGTTGAAGAACCGGAATAACTACTCGCTTCAGTTACTGGACGCGGGCGGCGATTTGCATCTGCTACTAATGAATAGCGTGAAAGAGTTGACGGTGGCTAAAAACTCGGCGATGCCTTCCAACTATAAGTCGCGATTGAGCGCGGCGGAGATCGATGCGCTGGTCGCTTATCTGGCCAAGCAAACGGCGCGGCCGTCGCAAGTAGCGGCAAATTAAGTTAGGGACTGATAACATGCACAAGACCGGAATAGCTGTATGGATGCTGGCGGCGTGCGCTTATGCGCAAGTGAAGCCGGAAGATATCATGAAAAGCCCGAATGCGGATTGGCTTACCTATGCCGGAGATTACCGCGGAACGAGGCATAGCCCGCTGAAGCAAATTACCACGGCGAATGTATCGTCCATGGTGCCGAAGTGGGTGTACCATGTGCCGAAGGCGACAAAACTGGAAGCGTCGCCGCTGGTGCATCAAGGCGTGATGTATATCACGGCGCCGAATGAGGTGCGGGCGCTGGATGCGCGAACGGGACGGCTGATCTGGGAATGGAAGGATGGACGGGCGACGCGTTCGGACGTGAACCGGGGTGCCGGATTGTTGGGCGATTCGGTGTTTGTGGCGACTTCGGATTGCTTTCTGACGGCGTTGAACCGGAAGACCGGGGCGCTGCAATGGCAGAAACAATATGCGGATACGAAAAAGGGCGTATTTTGTTCGGCGGCGCCATTCGCGGTGAAGGACCGGGTGATGGTGGGGACGGCGGGGGGGGACACGGGGATGCGCGGGTTCGTGGCGGCGCATAACGCGACGACGGGCGAGGAGATGTGGAAGTTCTATACCGTTCCGGCGAAGGGAGAAAAAGGGTCGGAGACGTGGGGTGACTATGTGGAATGGGGCGGGGCGGCGACATGGCTTTCGGGGACTTACGATCCGGATCTGAATACGTTGTATTGGACGACTGGGAACCCATGGCCGGATTTCTATTCGGGGGACCGGAATGGCGATAACTTATACTCGTGTTCGGTGGTGGCGCTGGATGTGGACACGGGTAAGTTGAAGTGGCATTTCCAATTTACTCCGGGCGACACGCACGACTGGGATGGACAGTCATGGCCGGTATTAGTGGACCGGGAGGTGAGGGGTAAGATGCGGAAAATTCTGCTGCACCCGAACCGGAACGGATTTTACTATGTGATTGACCGGGTGACGGGCGAATTTCTGCATGCGACAAAACTGAATGACCTGGTGGACTGGGCGAGCGGGATCGACGACAAAGGGCGTCCGATTCTGGTGCCGGACAAGGATCCGACGCCGGCTGGGAATCGCGTATGTCCGGGCGTGCGGGGCGGGGCGAACTGGATGGCGCCGACGTTCCATCCGGGAACCGGAATGCTGTATGTGATCACGATGGAGCAGTGCGATATCTACACGAGTTCGGCCAAGAAACCGGAGCCCGCGGCGGGCTTTTCGGGCGGCGGTGCGGGACCGAAGCCGCGCGATTTGGGCACGTTCTACTTACGCGCGCTGGACGCGGCGACGGGCAAGCGCATGTGGCAGTATCCGATGCCGGGGCCGGGCGTGGCGTGGTCGGGGACGGTTTCGACGGCGGGCGGGGTAGTGTTTGTCGGCGACGACGACGGGCAGTTGATTGCGCTTGACGCGAAGACGGGCAAGCACCTGTGGCACTTCCAAATGGGGGAATATCTGTTCGCGTCGCCGATTACTTACGCGGTGGACGGGAAGCAGTATGTGGCGATTGCGTCGGCGACGGCGGTGTTTTCGTTTGGGCTGTTTGAACCGGCGGAGAGCGTGGATTTGGTAAAGAGCGCGAACTAAGCGGAGGTCTCGAACTTTTTTCCGCCTGGGTGTGGCTAAAACGGTTCCGTTTTTGTCTCATCGGGTGGAGACTGAGTATTCGAGAACCCGCATGGCTGCGCGACTGCCCGATAATACGGCCTCACTGGGGATTTTGCCGCAGAGTCGCGGGATGACTTTGCATGAGCGAGTGGAGCGGCTGTTCGTCGAGCGGCGGGAGGAGATCTACGCCTATCTGGTTTCATTGGGAGTGCGGCCGGAAGTGGCGCAGGAGATCGCGCAGGAGTCGTTTTTGAAGTATTACACGGCGTTGCGGGAGGGGCAGTCGATCGAAAACCCGCGCGCTTGGGTGTATGCGGTGGCGCACAATTTGGCGGTGAACGCGCGGTTGCGCCCGGAGGTATTGGAGGTTCCGGCATTGGTTGGCGAGACGCCGGAATCGCTGGCGTTGGCGCGGGAGCGGATGGCGCATTTACGGCGAGCGATCGAGAACCTTTCGCCGCAACAGCGGTCGTGCCTGCATCTGCGGGCCGAGGGGTTCCGGTATCGGGAGATCGCCGGGATTTTGGGGATCAATCCGTCTACCGTCGGCGAGTTTTTACAGCGGGCGGTGAAGCGTTTACTGAAGGCGATTTATGAGTAGCTCGATATTGCAACACCCGGAAGAAGCGGACCTGATGCGCTTGTTGGACGGCGAATTGGCGGAGCGGGAGGCGCGGGCGATTCGGCGGCATACCGATTCGTGTTGGCAGTGCCGGCGGGATTTAAATGAGA
Source organism: Bryobacteraceae bacterium (assembly GCA_046155405.1). GTDB lineage: Bacteria > Acidobacteriota > Terriglobia > Bryobacterales > Bryobacteraceae. The sequence continues at coordinate 61,314 of JBJXFL010000070.1, forward strand.
TGCAAACGGCGATCGACGCCTATTTGCGCTTGCGCGACGCGGTTGTTTATCCGCCGCCTCCGCGGGCGTGGGCGGCGTTGCATCCGCCCGTTCCGGAAGAGCGGCGGGTTTGGCAGGTTTGGCGGCTGGCGTTGGCGGCTGGAGTCGTGTTTGCAGGGGTGTATTATTTGCGGCCGCCGGCTCCGGCCCCGGTGAAGAAAGCTCCGGCGGCCGCTCCGGTTCCGGCGCCGGCCGCGACTCCCGCGGCGGTTGGCAAACGTGTGGTGGAGCGGGCTCCGGAGGCGGTGAAAGTTTCGCCGGTCTCAATGGAAGTGGAGGTTCTGGCGGCGTTGCACCGGGTGGGGGCGGACCTGGGGGAGGCCGTGGAGGTGATCGTTGAGAAAGATGGGATCCTGGTGCGGGCGACGGCGTTGGACTCGGCACGAGCGGCTGTTGTCCGGGCGGCGGTTGCAGGGGCTCGGTTTGAATTGGTAGAGCCGAAGGCTGTGATGGCGGATGGCGTTCCGGGCACGGCGGTTGTGCCGCGGCCGGTGGTGTTTGGAGTGGGGGATGATTTGGCGAATGCGGTGATCGACGAGAGCGACGCGACTACGGCGCGGGCGTTTGCGATCGCGCGGATGACCGCACGCTTCCAGGGGGTGACGCTCGCCGAGAGGGAGGCGCGCATGGTTAGGGATATTGAGGAGGATCATCGACTGGCGCTGCGGCAGCATGTGGGGCGGTTGCGGAAGTTGCTATCCGAGTTCCGGGCGCCGGAGGAGAAGGCGGGTGGGGAGAGGTCGATGGCGGAGTTAGCACGGGAACTGGACGAACTGGTGAGCGCGGGATTTGCGGGGGCGCGGAGTTCGCTTTCCGATGCCGAGATTGTGGGGCGGTTGCACGGGGTGCTGCGGGAGTTGGCGCGGTGAAGGTAATCGTTCTCCTGGGGTGCTACGCCGCGTTCGCCCAGGAGGCGCAGGTTTCGGGACTGGTGCGCGACGGATCGGCCGCGGTGATGCCGGAAGTGCAGATCGCGATTGTCAATCAGGATACGGGGCTGCGCCGCGGCGCCCGGACGAATGCGGCGGGGCTATACGCGGTTTCGGGTATTAAGCCGGGCGTTTATAAGGTCACGGCGCGGCGGCCGGGGTTTCAGACTCTGACGCGGATGAATATCAAGCTCGACGTGGCGCAGGCGGCGCGAGTGGATTTTAGATTGCCGATTTCGGTGTTGGGGGAGAGCGTGACGGTATCGGACGGGAGCGCATTGCCGGCGCGGATCGATGCCACTGTCAGCACGGTGATCAATCGGCAGTTCGTGGAAAATCTGCCTTTGAATGGGCGGAGTTTGCAGTCGTTGATCGCACTGACGCCGGGAGTGGTGATGACGAAGGCGACGTTCGGCGAACAGGGGCAGTTCTCCGTGAACGGGCAGCGGGCAAATGCGAACTACTTCACGCTGGACGGCGTGAGCGCGAATATCGGCGTGAGCGCGGGGTTGACGCTGGTGCAATCCTCGTCGGGATCGCTCCCCGGGCTGGGGGCGACGGGCGGCACGAATACGCTGGTCTCGGTGGAGGCGCTGGAAGAGTTTCGGGTGCAAACGTCGAGCTACCCGGCGGAGTATGGCCGCATGCCGGGGGCGCAAGTGACGATGCTAACGCGGAGCGGGACGAACCGGGTGCACGGCGCGTTGTTCGACTATTTTCGCAACGATGCGCTGGACGCCAACGACTGGTTCGCGAACGCGGAGCGGCTGCCGAAACCGGCGCTGCGGCAGAACGATTTTGGCGGCGTGATTGGCGGGCCTATCCGGAAGGACCGGACTTTCTTTTTTGGGTCCTATGAGGGCTTGCGATTGCGCCAGCCGCAGGTGCAATCGACGGACGTGCCGACGTTGAGCGCACGAGAGCGCTCGGGGCGGTCGACGCGAAAGTATTTGGATGCGTTTCCGTTGCCGAACCGGCCGCCGAGGCGGTTCGATCTGGCGGCGTTTGTGGCGAGCTATACGGACAGTTCGACGCTGGATGCGGCGAGTCTACGAGTGGACCATTTATTCGGCACGCGCGCGACCGTGTTTGGCAGATACAATCATGCGCCGTCAAACGCGGTGGCACGGCGGATTTCGCTAAATAATCCCACGACGACGGTGGCGAATACGGACACACTCACCGCGGGCGCGACTTGGATGATCGGTCCGCGGCTCACGAACGAATTACGCTTTAATCGGAGTTATACGACCGGCGAGAGTTTTAGCCGGCTGGACGACTTTGGCGGCGCGAAGCCATTGGCGCCGGAGGATTTCTTTCCCGCTTCCGTGGATGCGACTAATTCGTTCGGCGGTTTGACGATGACCGGGGGTGTCAACACGGGCTGGTACCTGGGCAAAAATGTCGCGAATTCGCAGCGGCAATGGAATGTGGTGAATCATTTTTCGCTGGCGGAGGGCGCGCACTATTGGAAGTTTGGCGTGGATGGGCGTCAGTTGGCGACGAGGAATAATCCGCGGGCGTACGATCAGTTTTTTTCGTTCGTGGGGACGGCGGGGGCGATCTTCGGCCAGACCGCGCAGACGGCGCTGGGGGCGCAGGAAGACATAACGGTTCATGTGCGGAACTGGTCGTTTTTCGCGCAGGATACGTGGAAGGCGCGGCCGCGGTTGACGGTGAGTTATGGGCTGCGGTGGGAGGTGAATCCGGCGCCTTCCGGGTCGAAGCCGTTGTATACGTATTTGACGCCGGAGGATAGGCGGGAGATCCGGCCGGCGCCGGTGGGGACGCCGCTTTACCGGACGGATTGGCGCGGGTTTGGGCCGCAGGCGGGGATGGCGTGGCAAGTGTCGCCGCGCGAAGGGCGGGAGACGACTTTGCGTGCCGGTTGGGGAATGTTTTATGACTTGGGCGCGGGGATTATCGGGCAGGCGGCGGCGGGGTTCCCGTACTTTCGACAGCGGATCTTTTTGCAGGGAACTTCGTTTCCATTGCCCGAGGAGTTGGCGAAACCACCGGAGTTTTCGTTGACGCCGCCGATTGCGGCTATTTACGGGGCGTCGCGCGGATTGCGGCTGCCGGCGACTTATCAATGGAATGTAACTTTGGAGCGCGCGCTTGGGCGTTCGCGGGTGGCGTCGGTTGGGTATGTCGGCGGGGCGGAGGTTACTGCGGCAGGAGTATTGGGTGAATCCGAACGACGATATTACCTATGCGTACTTACTGCGTAACCGGGCGTTCTCCGATTTTCATTCACTGCAAGCGCAGGTACAGCAAAGGCTAACGCTAGGCGTGCAGGCGCTGGCGTCTTATACGTGGGGTAAGTCGCTGGATACGAATTCGAACGATTCGGCGTCAAACTTGATCGCCTTGCAAATCGACCCGAAGCGCGACCGGGGACCGTCGGACTTCGATATCCGGCATACGCTATCGGGGGCGTGGAGCTGGGAGTTGCCGGGGTTTTTGAATGGATTTGGATTGGATGGCGTTGTCACCGTCAGGACGGCGACGCCGGTGGACGTGACGTTCTATCGCGACCTGGGATTTGGACTATATAACTTCCGGCCGGATACCGTGCCCGGCTTGCCGTTGACCATCGCGGACCCGTCCGTGGCCGGCGGCTGGCGTTACAACTATAATGCATTCCAGATTCCCGATGGATTCCCTGGCCGACAAGGGACGCTAGGGCGAAACGCGCTGCGCGGCTTCCCGCTGGCGCAACTTAATCTGACAGTGCGGCGGGAATTCCATGTGTGGGAGAGCTTGAAGCTGCAAGCAAGGGCGGAGCTGTTCAACGCGCTGAACCATCCGGCGTTCTCCGACCCGGTGGGATCGCTATTCAGTCCGCAGTTTGGATACTCGACTCGCATGTTGGGCAGAAGTCTGGGGCGCGGAGGCGTGAATGGCGGGTTAAACCCGCTATATCAGATCGGTGGTCCGAGGTCGATTCAATTGGCACTGCGTTTGGTGTTTTGATGAGAGGCGGCGCCGTTGCCAGCCGCGTTTCAAGATTGGGTTATCGCGGTATTTTTGAGCCTGCCGAGCGCCTCCCGCAGGCCGGCCGCGGTAAAGGGTTTGGTCAGAACGCTTTGCATCCCCGATTCCAGGCAACGCTGCCTGTCCTCTTCGAACGCACAGGCGGTCACGCCAATAATCGGCACTTCTCCATACGGGCTCGGCAGCGCACGGATCCGCCGCGCCGCGGTGAAGCCATCCACCTCCGGCATCTGGCCGTCCATCAGCACCGCGTCGAAGTGTTCCCGGTGCGCGGCCTCCACCGCCTCCCGCCCGTTGGCGGTCATGGTCCAAGTGCAGCCGAGCTTCTTCAAATGCGCCACCAGAACGTGCTGATTCACCGCATTGTCTTCGGCCACCAGAATATGCAGGCCGAGCGGTTCGCGATTTTCCGGAGGCCGCGCGGACTCCCCCAGTGCGTTCGCGGCCGCGGGGAGAAATGGAATCTCCACCCAGAACGTGCTGCCCTCTCCGGGATTCGATTGCACACCGATCCGCCCGCCGAGCAGGGTGGCTAAGTTCTTGCAGATCGAGAGACCCAGTCCGGTCCCGCCGTATTTACGCGAGGTGGAGCCGTCGGCCTGGGTGAATGGTTCAAAAATGCGGTCGGCGAACGACGCGTCGACGCCGCAGCCGGTGTCTATTACCTCAAACCGGACAGAGCTGGAATCCCCGCTCCCGGAAACGGGCGACACCCGCACGCGAATACTCCCCCGGGCAGTGAATTTGACCGCGTTACTCACCAGATTGCTGAGAATTTGCCGCAGCCGGATAGGGTCCCCAAGCACCGCCTCCGGTACGCCGGGCGACTCTTCAAAGGCAATCAGAACCGCATGCGCCGAAGCGCGCGCGGCGAACAACTGCACCACTTCGCGCGCTATCTTTCGCGGCGATAACGCAATCGACTCTACCTGTAGCTTGCCCGCTTCCAACTTTGAAAAATCCAGCAGTTCATTGATCAGAGCCAACAGCGTCTGGCCCGACGAATCCAGTATTTCCGCGCATTCCCGCTGCGACGTGTCGAGCGGAGTGTCGCGCAGAATCTGCGTCATCCCCAGCAGCCCGTTGAGCGGCGTACGAATTTCATGGCTGATATTGGCGACGAACTCCGACCGTATCGCCAGCGCTTCCTCCGCCTTCCGCCGCTCGCGCCGCAAGCGGTAACTCTGCGCGACGGCCAGTAGCAGCAAAAGAACCGTGCCCAGCGTCACATCGAGCCACCACTGCTCCCGTACGCGTCCCGCCACCAGGGAATCCAGCAGCTTTTTCTGGTTGGTTACCTGCACGCCCCACGGCTCGCCGAGCTTCGTCATCGTGCCGTCCTGCGCCATGCGGACGATCTCCGCCTGGATCCGGTCCGCTTCCTTTTTCAAGCCCAACCGCGCGCCGACGCCGTAGGTCAGGTTCAGTTCGGGAAACCACGCCATGGTCAATTCCACCTTGGCGCACTGGGGCAGCAGCGTGAGTCCCGTTGCCAGGCGCATCTCGATGATCGCGCCCTGCGCTCTTCCCGTGCAGACGTTTTGCACGACCATTTCGTACTCTTTTTCCGGAACTGGAATCGCGCGCGGAAATAGCGTCTTCATCCGTTGCAGTCCGAATGTCGCGTGAATAAGGGAAATCCGCTTTCCCTCCGAATCGGCGACCGCCCGGCTCGGCGCTTTTGGCTGCGAGACGACCACCAGCGTGTTCTCCCACCAAGGTTCACTGAAATCAATTATCCCGACCCGGCTCGGAATCATCGCCAACATCGGATACAGGTCGATCTGGCCGGTTGTCAGCGCCTTTTCGGTCGTTCCGGAAAGGCGAATCCACTCCACCCGCATGCCCAGTCGGCGCGTCGCCTCGCGCACCACTTCTACGGCAAATCCGGTGGGCGGCGCGGCGTTTGGCATCACGAAGTACGGCGGAAATGTGCCGTACCCGATACGGTAAACGGTTTGTGAATTGGGCTTGGAGGCGGACCACCAGAACCTGGCGGCGATTCCGGCTGTCATTGTCAGACAAACCAGGACCGCAATCCAACCCAGACGATTACGCGGAAGAACCATGCGTCGATTTACTATCGGCAGCCGCGTGTGAAGGCAATAGACCGGCTTACGCCAAAACGCCCGGCAGCCGCCCGGTTGAGTCGGCAAACCGCTCCACCGGCGTCCCGAACGCATCCAACATGGAAACGTACAGGTTGGACAGCGGCGTGTCCTTCTCGTACGACAAATGCTGGCCGCTGGCCAGCCTCCCACCAGCTTTGCCGCCAACCAGGACCGGCAAATTATGAGGATCGTGCTTGTTCCCGTCGCGAATACCGGCCCCAAACAGGATCATGGAGTTGTCGAGCACGTTCGACTCGCCCTCCTTCATATCCCGCAGCTTCCGCAGTAAGTAACCGTACTGTTCAATATGCCATCGATTGATCAGTTGATACTGCCGCAACTTATCCGGATCTTTCTCATGATGCGACAGCGAATGATGCGCTCCACTTACTCCATCGACAAAAGCGAAATTCTGGTTACTCACTTCATTTCCGAATAGAAAAGTCGCCACGCGCGTCGAATCGGTCTGGAACGCCAGCGCGATGATATCGAACATCAGCCGGACATGTTCGGCGTAATCCTTCGGATTCGCGGTTGGCTTGGCCGACGCATCCAGCGGCGCTCGCGGCTTCCACTTCGACTGTTCCGGACTCCCCGCCCGCTCCAGCCGGTCTTCCAGCGACCGCACCACCGATAAATACTCATCGAGCCGCTGGCGGTCCCCGCCGCCCAACTTCCGCCGCAACTGCCGCGCGTCCTCGAGCACACGGTCGAGCAGCAGCAGTTCATCCTTCGACTCGTCGCCTTGCCCATTACCCGCACGGAACAGCCGCTCAAACGCCAATTGCGGATTCAGTTCCCGCGCCAACGGCGACGTGGGACTTGCCCAGGCGATATGCGAACCGTACACCCGTGTATAACCCACGTTCTTATCGACGCCCGTCGTCACCGGCGAAATGCCCAGTTCCAGCGACGCGATGGGTGTTTGCCGCCCGGACTTTTGCGCGGCCAATTGATCCATCGAGACGCCATTGCAACTCACGTCCACGCCCAAGGTCTTGGTGACCGTGGTGCACGTCAGCCAGCCCGATATCTTCACATAGTGGCCGTCGCCGCCCACGCTGCCGGGGTTCCACAAGTTAGTAAGTACGAGCAGTTGATCCTGCAGATCGGCCAATGGCGTCAACGTCGGCGACAGCCGGAAATCGCGCTTTTCGCCTTCCGGCGTCCACATGTCCTCGCGCACGCCGTTGGGCATGTACATGGCGGCCAAGCGCACCGGGGGCTTGTCGGCCCCTTTCGGAGCCGCCATCGCCTGGAGCCATGGCAGACCGATAGCGGCGCCGGCCCCGCGCAGTAAGGTCCGGCGATTCAGATTGAAACGAGACATCGGTCCTCCTCAGTTAGATTTTGCGGCGGGCGGAATAACCGGAATGTTGGGCGAAGTTCCCGATTGGTAGCGGAACGGCACGCTCCGCACTACCTCCAGTATAAGGCTGTGCGCGATGTAGTTTTCGCGCTTCACGGTTTCCACAATGCGGTCCACCGAGCAGTGATCTTCGAGCGTCAACCCTCGCCCGAGCGCATAGCCCAGTAACTTCGCGGTTAGGTTCGCCAGGAGCAAATCTTTTTGCTTCATCAGCACCTGTTTCAACTCGGCGGGCCCATCGAAGCGCGAACCGTCGGGCAATTCGCCGTTGGCGTCAATCGGCTTGCCGGCGTCTTCGGTGCGCCACAGCCCCAGCACATCGTAGTTCTCCAAGCCAAAGCCCAGCGGGTCAATCCGGTTATGGCAAACCGCGCACGCGGGATTGGCGCGATGCATCGTCAGCCGTTCCCGCAGCGTCCGCGGCGCCTCGCCGGCATGCTCCGGCAGCGCAGGCACGTTCGGCGGCGGAGGCGGTGGCGGCGTGCCTAGCAGCGCTTCCAGAATCCACTTTCCTCGCAGTACCGGGCTCGTGCGATTGGGGTAGGACGACACGGCCAACACCGCAGCCATTCCCAACAGGCCGCCGCGGTGCGAATCCGGCGGTAACTCCACCACCACCGGCTGCTGCCGCAGCGGCTTCGCCGGCTTGATTCCGTAATGCTTCGCCAGTTTGTTACTCATGATCGTGAACGGCGAATCGATTAAATTCAGCAACGAGAGATTCGCGGTGAGTAGCTCCTGGAAGAACAGGATCGGCTCATAACGAATGGCGGATTGAATCTCCTGGTCGTAGTAGGCCGGGAACAGCTTCGCATCCGGCTTGATATCCCGTCCCAACTCGCGCGTGTTGAGCCACTGTTCAACGAACTGCTCGGCGAACTCGCGGGTTCGCGCGTCTTTCAACATCCGGACGGTTTGCTCGGTCAACACGGCTTCATTTTGCAGCTTGCCGGCCGCCGCCAGCTTGAACAGATCTTCCTCCGGCGTGGTGCCCCACAGGAAATAAGAGAGCCGCGTGGCCAAGGCGAAGTCATCCAGCAACCGCGGCCCGGCGGCCGTATTCGGCTCCTCCACGCGGAACAGAAATTGGGGCGAAATCAGCACGCCCTGGAGCGCATGCAGGATCGACGATTCATAACTTTGGCTGCGCGTGTACGCGTTGGCGAACAGCGCGTAGTAGCGTTCCAACTCCTCCTCCGGCACCGGCCGCCGAAACGCCCGCGGCAGAAACTTCTCCAGCACTGTCCGCCCCGCCCGCTCCGCCGTCATCGTGTCGTTTGGCGCGGCGATCAGAAATCGCGCCCGGGATTTGGGGTCTTTCGAGCCATATTCCAAGGCCTCGCGGGCGGCCTCCAGGTATTTTTCCGCGTGCATCGGCGAAAGGAACAGCGTCTCGGCGGCGTTATCGAAACCTTCGCCACCCGCGCCATCGGCGGGCAGCCCGCGCCCGGCGTTTATATGAATATTCAGCAGGTCGCGAATGGTGGAGGAATACTCCGCGCGGTTCAATCGACGCAGCGGAGCGGGACGCGGCGCGATGCCATCCGCGCAGGCCGCCGTCTTCATCGTCTCTTCGACGAAGCCGACAAAAGCCTCCCGTTTTTCGAGCGAGGGCGCCGGCGCGCCCTTTGGCGGCATCTCGTTGTCGCGCACCCGCGCCAGCATCCGGCTCCACTTCCGCGGCTCCTCCATCATCGTCTGAAGCGTATTCAACTTGGCCGCATTAAACCCCGCCGAGGGCTTCGTTCCCTGATGGCAGGCGACACAATGGCTCTTCAAAAAACTCTGCGCCTGCGCGAAAGTCCGCTCCTTCGCCGGCGCGGCGGAAAGGGCAAGTGAAAGGGCCGCGGACAGAACCAAAACGCGCATCTAGCCAGAGCATAGCAGGATACGATTGCCAGATGAGAGTTCTCGAAATTCAGCGCGACGGCGAGGTCCAGCGAATCGTAACTTATCTGACGCAGGAGGAGGTTGAGCGGCTCGATGGCATCCCACCGCAAGCCGTCGTAGGCGTGCTCGCGCCCGCCGGCTCATTGCAGGTCAACGCCGTGTTCCGTGAATTTCTGCACGAAATCATCGCCACCGCCGCGCCGCTCGATGCAGATTTGCGGCGCGCCGCCCAGGCCCACGGCGAGGGTCGCCTTGTCTACATCGATTCCCGCGTTCCCGAAGACTTGCAACCGGTCCCCGAGGAGGACATTATCGGCTGGTTTCAGGTTCGCGCCGGACGCATCGTGGAAGGGTCCTATCTGCCCAACCCACGCCATAGCATCAGCGGCGCGCATGGCTTCACCGCCGTTCTCGGCGGTCTGCGCCAGGCGGTTGTCGACGCGCTTATGGTTAAAGAATCGGGCTGAACGAGTGTGAAGCGGAATCGGCCCGCGATTCCGGTTTTATTATAGAGGGCGTGTCTATAGTAACCGCTGGACGTGGATGTGTTGGTTTGGGGGTAAGTGGTTTGTAGTGAGGGAGTTGGGAGCGGAAAAATATATCTGGATCTAGCGTGATCGACCAAGATCGCCGCTGCGTTTCGGCGGCGAAACGCAGCGGCGCGGGCGGATTTGATCCGGTGAAGGCGCACGTTCCTTAGCTTCGCTGCCAGGTCTCGGGTTTCTGGGTTATCGCTGGGTTCCGTTCCTTTGTTTTCAGCGAGTTGTGGGACCCTCCGCTGGCTGGACGTATTTGGTTTGGGCGGTGGCAGCCGCAAGCGGGCTGCTTGGCTTCTTACCGATATTGTACCGGTGGCCGCCAGGCATTTGCGGTCGGGATTTGCGTAAGTCATTGATTTCGGGGGAGAAAATATTTTTCGATCTATCAACACTGCCCCTCGGCCCGGCGCCCAAAGCTAAATCTCGGCCATGCCGTCGAGGCTCCGCCAGAGATACCAGCTTGCCACTGTTGCATACGGTCGCCATGGCGCCGCGATCCGTTCCATCTCCTTGTGCGAGGGCGGCGCTTCTAACGCGTAAGCCTTCCAGATGGCGTTCCGGACGCCCAAATCGCCGGTCGGCAAAACATCGTGGCGGCGTAGTGCGAACATCAGGAACATGTGGGCCGTCCATACGCCGATTCCCTTCACCTGCGTTAAACTGGCGATCATTTCCTCATCCGTCAACGATTCGAATCGACGGAAATCAATTACCTTAGCGCGCGTCTTTTCGCTCAAATTCATGAGGTAACCGGCCTTCTGCCGCGAGATTCCGCAGGGCCGCAGTCCCTCCGTGCCCAAGTCCAGAATTCTTTTTGGGATCAGCCGCCCGCCCCGGCCCGCCGCGGCGGTTAATCGCGACAGCATAGTCGCGGCGGCCGCTCCGCTTACCTGCTGGTATACAATCGACCGCGCCAGTGTCGTAAAGTCCGGCTCGCGGTATACGATCTTGTATGGACCCACGGCGCCGATGATGCTCGCCATCACCGGGTCGGCGGATTTCAAATGGGAAATAGCTTTTCTCATGGAACGTGATTGTACAAGGGGCCATCTATGAGGATAGTGAATCGCAGAAACGCATTTTCGACGCTGTGCGGAGGCGCGCTCGCAGCCGGTCTATCGATGCGCGCCCAGAAGTCCAAACCACCGACTGAAACGGCCGAGGATCTGCCGACCATCAAAGTCGACGTCGATCTCGTCAACGTGATGTTCACCGTTCGTAACAAGAACAACGCGCTGATCCCCACGCTTACCAAGGACGACCTTACCGTATTTGAAGACGGCAAGCAGCAGACGACGAAGTACTTCACGCGCGAAACGAACCTGCCACTCACCATCGGTCTGCTGGTGGACGTCAGCGGCAGCCAGGAAACGCTGATCCCCCAGGAAAAACACGCCGCCGGGCAGTTCTTCGATCAGGTGCTACGCGCCAAGGACATGGCGTTTCTAATAAGCTTCGGCTCCGAGGCCGAGTTGTTGCAGGATTCGACTAGTTCGGCCAAACTGCTTAAGCGGGGGCTAGAGGGCCTTCGGTTATCGACGAGCGTTGGCGGCTTGCACCCCGGCCCCGTACCCACGTCCAAGCCCAAAGGCACTATTCTTTACGACGCGGTCTATCTGGCCGCCAATGAAAAGTTGAAGAACGAAGTGGGCCGGAAGGCCATCGTTCTTATTACCGACGGCATGGACTACGGCTCCAGCTACAAGCTTCGCGACGCTATCGAAATGGCGCACAAAGCCGACACCATCATCTACAGCATCTATTACGTCGACCAGCGCGCCTACTATGGCCGGGGCTTCGGCGGGGCCAGCGACGGCGACTTAAAAAAGATGTCGGAGGAAACAGGCGGGCGCCTGTTCCACGTGGGCCGCAACAATACGCTGGAAGCGATCTTCGGGCAGATTCAGGAAGAGATGCGCAGCCAGTACGCGCTGGCCTATTCTCCCACTAACGAGCAGCGGGACGGTTCGTTCCGTAAGCTTGAAATTCGCCCCAACGATAAGACATTGAAAGTGCAGGCGCGCAAAGGCTACTACTCCTCGAAGTAGGTTATTTGTAACGCGCCCGCTCCTCCATATAGTCCGTCAACGCCTCGTCCAACGGAGGCATGGGGGCGAAGCCGCATTCAGCCAGCCGCGCATTCGCCAGGGCCGAGAATTTCGGACGCCTCGCCGCCGTCCGGTATTCCCGTTCATTGGTCGGACGCAGTTCCGGGTTCAAGCCGGACGCCTCAAATATCTTTCGCGCGAAATCGAACCACGAGATCGCTTCTCCGCCGCCAATGTGAAAGAGGCCGCGGTGAGAGGTTTCCATGATATCCACGGTTCGCGCCGCCAAAGCGGGCGCGTAGGCCGGCGAAGCCACGTGATCTTCCACGACGCGGATGGGCTGCCCGGATTGCGCCAACCGCAGCATCAACTCCACAAAGTTTCCGCGCGGCGTCCGCAGCGCGCCGGGCCCAAAAACTCCCGAAGTACGTATAATCAGCGGATTGTCGAGATAGGCTTGGGCGTAGAGTTCCCCCGCCAATTTGGAAACGGCGTAGGCGCCGAGCGGATGGGGCCGGTCATCCTCCACATATGGCCTTCCCAATTTGCCATCGAAGACATAGTCAGTGGAAAAATGGACGAGCAACGCGTCCAACTGGCGGCACGCCACCGCCAGATTCCGTACCCCTAGCGCGTTAGACGAATAAGCCGCTTGCGGCTCCTCTTCCGCCACGTCCACCTGATTGTAGGCGGCGGCGTTGATTAACACCTGCGGATCCAATGGCGCCAGCGTCTGTTCGAGCAGCGAAAGGTTGGTAATATCCACGGAGGCGCGATTAAACGGATGAACCGAGTAGCCTCTAACTTTGAGAACTTGCACGAGTTCGACGCCGAGCTGCCCCGCGGCCCCGAACACCACCACATTTTTCGACATTCAGTCGCAGAATAACATGCGCTATCGGACGCGCTCCAAGTCGCGCGCCGATTCCGGGGCAAGCGCGCGCATGAGATGATGCAGACCGGCGAGCCCGTTCAGGCATTCGTGCGTGATTACGCCAAGAAAGTAGCTATTCCCAGGATCGCCGGCGACGGGCGCGCAGTAACAGACCTCACCGAGGAACATCGCGTCGCCCAGTTCAATTTTAACGGCCTGACCCGCATCCATCGGATCGGCCGCTTGCAGACGCATTCCGCGCTCGCTCAAGTCCACGACTTTTACCGGAAACGCGCGCCCGTTCGCGGCGGCGGAAACGCCAAGCATTTGGACCGTCGCGTCGACGTTGATTTCCGAGCGGGGCGTAGTGCGTTTATCCGTCTTGGACATGTCATTTGTACTCATCGGCCGCTAGAACGAATCTTTTACGTGCATTTCACTCTTTAAGAAGCCGTCAATTTTCTCCACCAGCGCTTCGTGTGTCCGCCCTTCCCCGGTGGCGAACAGCACCCAGGTTGAACTCACGGGCAGCAACAACTCCCGGCCGTGATGCTCCAACGTGACCTCCATTTTGGATGAAGCGAATCGAGACAGGTCGGCCCGCACGGAGTCTTGCGGCTGATCGCGTTCCACCAGGGCCAGAAAGGCATTGGGACTCCACCGGAACAGCCTGTCCTTCGGCTGCAAGTGTTGCCGCAAATACTCGGCGAAGAACTTCACCACGACGTCCGTCGATTGCGTCCCGAAGCGAATGTTTACCAACGCCAAACGGTCCACCGGCAGCACGGCGGCAAATATATTCTTCCCGTTTCGCGACTGGAAGAGGGCATCCTCGGCGTCCGCCCGGGCCGGCAAATTAGTCAATTCATCGCGCAGTTGAGGCTCGTCGTTATTTTTCCGTTCCGCCGCCACTTCCGTGATTCGCCGCCGCGTGTCGGAGACGCCCCGCTGTAAGGTGTGAATGGTGGCGGCATTCCGTTCGCGCTGGCGGAACGCCTCCTCCCGCACCATGGCCAGGCAATCGGCAAGCTCCGCCTTCAATTTGGGCAAGTCCGTCGCGTAGCTGATGTGTTCAATTCTTTTCTCCACCTTACCCAGTTGCGCGACGGCGGTCTGGCTAGCCGCGGAGATACTGGTCACCGTCGATGTCAGCATGCCCATCATGGTGGTCAACTCCCGGTGCTGGACCTGCAGAAAACGGTTCGTCTGATGCGAGTACTCCTCGAACGTCTTGGCCGCTTCTCCGGCGACCAACAGAACCTCCGCCGGCTCCGGGGCCGTGCCCACGCGCTGTTCCAAATGCAGCACGGCACTCTGGAATCTATGCAGCTCCGTCTCTTCACTCTGGACCACGTGCAGCCGCATGGAGCGCAGCAACAGATGACAGAACTGCAAAAGAGCGTTCGTCAACTCCGGCGAGGATCCTTCCCAGTGCTTCTTTAAGGACAGGAACATCCGACCTCCACCTCTTCCTTATCGGAGGTAGCGGGCGGAAAATGAGCAATTCCTCGCGCTCGCGGCCACTCGGCGCTCAGTTCCGGGCGCCACGCGGCTGTACGGAAAACCTGAAAACGCTCTAACGAGCCGTTGTCAACAGCGCGTAAAATCCGGCGCCGACCGCGGCCGGTGCCAGGAACGCAATCAGCGCTCGCGTCCACCGATTCCGCAACCATGCGGGCAATACCGTTCGAACCGGCGGCGCGGGTTCCGAGCGCAAACGGCGCCGCATTGTGCCGGCGGCGCCGCGCAGCGCCGAGCGTTCCCCTCGCAACAGCTTCAAGATTTCGTCCCGGCCCCGCTGGTCGGCGATGAGTATGGTCGCCGCCATCGACGAATTCAATGTGCGCTGCAAATTTTGCCGCAACGCCGGCGTCATCTCCGAACGGGATCTGTACGTTCGCGTCTTTCCATTGCTGGCGATCAGAATTGTGGATGTCCGAAAGGTCTTAATGTCCAAGCAACACCTGCTACGTGATGACGGGGGCCGATTCGGCCGGGTTACGGCTGGCCGAATTCACCGCCGTCTGATCCAGAATAACTTGAATGAAGCCCAGCGCCGCTTTGGAGAGGGCTTTATCCTTGCGATAAATCAACCCCAACCGCCGGTCCAGCGGTTCGGGCGCTAGCGGAATCGCCCGCAGTTTCCCGTCCCTTACCTCATCGGCACAGTTTGACGCGGCCAAGAACGCAATTCCCAGACCGGCCATCACAAACCGTTTCATCATTTCGGTCGAGTCCAACTCCATCGAGATGTTCAAATTATCTTCGCTTGGCTCCATCCACGCGTTCAGCTTGGCCCGGGTCGTTCCGGCACGAGGCAACAGCAGCGGATGGGCCACAATGTCCTCGCACGCTATGGATCGCGCGTCAGCCAGCGGATGGCCCGGCGGCACAATGCACCGGACCTCGTCGGTGTGGATCGGCACGACTTGCAACTTCTTTTCCTGAATGGGGAACTGGCAAATTCCGAAATCCGCCAAGTTGTCGACCACCGCCTCCACCACGCGCGCGCCGAACGATCGGTCCACCTGCAATTGCACATTCGGAAACATCCCTTTGTAGCGCGAGAACACCTCCGGCAGAACGTAAATGCAGGTCGCCTCGTTGGCGGCGATTACCAGTTCCCCGCGGGGCACTTTTTCCAGTTCGTTGATGGTGTCCTGCGCCTGCCGCCGCAAATTCAGAATCTGCTCGGAATATTCGGCGAAAATCTTGCCCGCCATCGTCAGTGAGATTCGCGTGCCTAGACGTTCAAACAGCGTGGTGTTCAATTCCTGCTCTAGCTGGCGCACCTGGGCCGATATCGCCGGCTGCGTTCGAAAGCAGGTCTGCGCCGCCTTGGAAAAACTTTTTAGACGGACAATTTCCAGGAATGTGTGGAGTTGATCCAGATCCATGGCTTCAAATTCAGAAGTGCAAGGCGGGTTGGGGTGCCCGGTCAGTAAAAAACTCTCGCCCGCCCAGCCGCGACAGCGCCCGGTTGCGCGAATTCATCGGAAGAGATACTTGTATGAATTGTAACGTACCGGCCTACCGCCGGGCATTGTCTTCGGGTCGAACGGCGATGGGCTATGCCGATGCACCTTCCAAGACGGGAACGCGGGCCGCACGCCTTTGCCCCCCGCAAATCGCGATCACCGGCGCCACCAATGGGGGACGTTCCAATTGACTGCCACATCTTGACAGTCAATAGGAAAGGCGCGTATTCTAGGCATATGGACGAACCGGGTACCGACGTCATCCAGGGCACGCTGGACATGCTCATCCTCAAGACTCTCAGTCTGGAACCCTTGCATGGCTTTGGCATCGCGCGCCGCATTGAGCAGATATCGCAGGGGGTGTTCAAGATCAATCCGGGGTCGCTGCTGACAGCGTTTCAGAGGCTGGAGCGATTGGGGTGGCTGGATTCGGAATGGCGCCAGACAGCCAACTCACGGCGGGCGAAATACTATTCGCTGACGCGGACCGGAAAAAAACAGCTTGGGGTCGAGACCGCGGATTGGAACCGCAGAGCCTCGGCAATCGCGCGGGTCCTGAAGACGGAGGGTTAACATCATGTCGCTGTGGCGTCAGATTAGACAGGGCTTACGGGTACTCACGAACCGGGCGGCCGCGGACCGGGATGTCGACGATGAAGCCGGCCACTATTTCGAAGAGTCAGCCGCCGCGTTCGAGGCCAAAGGGCTTTCTGCGGGAGACGCCAGGCGAGCCGCGAGGATGGAAGTCGGCAACCCGACTGTTATCCGGGAACAAGTGCGTGAGCACGGCTGGGAGAACAGGATCGCAGCCGCGTTCGACGACGTTCGGCATGCCGCGCGCCGGCTCTCCCGCAACCCAGGATTTTCCGCGGCGGCAATCCTGACGTTGGCGCTTGGAATCGGCGCGACGGCGACTATTTTCAGCGTCATCGACGGCGTGTTGCTGCGGCCCCTGCCCTACACGGACTCCCGCCAGCTCATCGCGCTTTGGCACACCGCGCCGGGCGCCAACCTTAAAGACCTGAGGATGGCGCCTTCGCTGTACCTCACATATAAAGAAGAGAGCCGCGTGTTTCAGGACATTGCCATTTGGAACGGCGGACGATCCACGGTGACGGGCCTGGCGGAGCCGGAAGAATTGCCGACTCTTTTTGTGACGCACGAGTTTTTGCGGGTGCTGGACGTGGCGCCAGCTATTGGACGCGGGTTCGAAGCCTCCGACGACGACTGGCGGAGCGCGCGCACGGCGTTGCTATCGGACGCCTACTGGAAGCAACGATTCGGCGGGGCCGGCACGGTGCTCGGCGAGAGGATCGTAATCGATGGCAACGCGCATGAAGTGATCGGAGTGTTGCCGCCGTCGTTTGAATTCCTGGATGAGAAGGTGTCGCTGGTAGTCCCGAAGCGCTTGAATCGAAATGAGGTGCGTCTGATTCAGTTTTCCGAGGATGGCATTGCCAGGCTGAAGCCGGGCGTGACACTCGAGCAAGCCAACGCCGATGTCGCGCGCTGCATCCTGTTGGCTCCGGCGAAATTTCCGTTAAACGCGGGGTTTGCCGCAAACGCGTTTGTCGATGCGCGAATCAGTCCTACCCTACGGTTCCTGAAGGATCATCTGGTGGGCGACATTGGCAAGACGCTTTGGGTGCTGCTTGGCGCGGTGGGCATTCTGCTGCTCATCGCGTGCGCGAATGTCGCGAATCTCCTGCTTGTGCGCGCGGACGGACGACAGCGGGAACTGGCGGTTCGGGCTGCGCTTGGGGCCGGTTGGGCCCGCATTGCGCGGGAGTTGCTGGCGGAGAGTTTGCTGCTAGGCGTGGCCGGCGGCGTCATTGGATTGGCACTCTGCTCGGGGGCGTTACAGTTGGTGGCACATTCCAGCGTGGCTCATCTCCCCCGTATCGCAAACATCTCCATCGATCCCGTGACGCTGGCGTTTACGTTGTCGATTTCAATTGCCGCGGGTCTCATCTTCGGTTTGATTCCCGTGTTGAAGTACGCCAGGCCGCACATTTCAGATGCGCTTCGCGGCGGTGCGGGACGGTCGATCGGCCAAAGCCGGGAGCGGCATCGGGCTCGCGCCGCGCTCGTCATTGTGCAGGTCGCCCTGGCGATGGTGTTGCTCGTCGGTTCGGGCCTGATGTTCCGGACCTTTCAAGCATTGCGGGGAGTCGATCCGGGATTTACCCGTCCACACGAAGTGCAGGCCGTACGCATCTCCATTCCCCAATCTCAAGTGAAGGAACCGGAGCGCGTGATACGCATGCAGGAAGCGGTGCTGAGGAAGTTCGAGGCCATCGCCGGCGTTGGGTCGGTTTCGATTACGAATGCTCCCCCCATGGAAGGCGGCAGCAGTAATCCGGTGTTTGTGGCGGATCACGACTACGGCGCTGGAGCGCTTCCTCCCGTACGCCGCATGAGGAATGTTTCCCCGGGCTACCTATCCACGGTGGGCAGCCGCCTGGTGGCCGGGCGAGACCTGACGTGGGAAGAGGTACACAACGCCGCGCCGGTGGCCTTGGTATCGGAAAATATGGCCCGCGAACTGTGGCATGGCCCGCGCGCGGCGTTGGGGAAGCGCATTCGGGAGTCACTCAACCGCGAATGGCGGGAGGTGATCGGCGTGGTGGCCGATCTGCGTGACGATGGAATCACCCGGAATGCGCCGACGATCGTCTATTGGCCCCTGATGCAGAAAAACGGAGCGGGAGCCGGTATTGTGCCGCGCAATGTGGACCTATTGATTCGCACGCCAAGAGCGGGATCGACAATGTTTGTTCAGGAGTTGCAACAGGCATTGCGGACGGTGAATCCGAACCTGCCGTTAGCCAATGTACGAACGCTGGGAGCGATCTATGAACGGTCGATGGCCCGTACTTATTTCGCCTTGGTTTTGATCGCTATCGCCGGGTCGATGGCTTTGATCCTGGGAGTTGTCGGAATTTATGGCGTCATCGCGTACTCCGTTTCGCAAAGGACACGGGACATCGGAATTCGGATTGCGTTGGGCTCCACGCTGCAAGGAGTTACTCGAATGTTCGTTCGCGAAGGGCTGATTCTATCGGTCATCGGCGCGACGTGCGGATTGTTGACGGCGTTCGCGGTTACAAGGCTCATGAAGTCGCTTCTTTTCGGCATTAGTCCAATCGATCCGATGACTTATGGACTCGTGTTCGCCGGTTTGGTACTTGCGGCAGTGCTGGCCAGTTGGTTGCCCGCCCGCAGAGCCGCCTCGGTCGATCCGATGGAAGCCCTGCGGGCCGAATAGCGCCGCGCTTGGGGCGGCAAAGGCGCCGAATTTCCGTCGAATGGAGCACAAGCGGCCGCATCATATTTCTGCGAAACGTCCGTTCCCGCTATCCTAGCGGAATGAGACTCGGAATCGATTTCGGCACCACGCGAATCGTCGTCGCCGCGTCGGACCGTGGAAACTACCCGGTGGTGGCCTTTGAAGCCACTGACGGCGAGGTGTGCGACTGGTTTCCGCCGTTAGCCGGCGTTCAGGCCGGCCGGCGTATTTACGGGTGGAAAGCCTGGGCCGCGCAGACCGATCCGCACGTCACTTTAGTCCGCGGCCTGAAGCGATTCCTATCCGATGCCGGTCCGCGGACGCCCGTCGATATGGGCGGCGATGTCGTGCCCATTTCCGTGATCTTGCGCGAACTTGCCGCCGTGCTGCTGATTGCCATTCGCGACCATTCCAACCTTCAAATTCCCGCCGGCGAGAAGCTGGAAGCGATGCTCGGCGTTCCCGCCAGCGCCAACTCCAATCAACGCTTCCTCACCGTCGAAGCTTTCCGTCAAGCGGGTTTTGACGTCATCGGCCTGCTGAACGAACCCAGCGCCGCCTCCGTCGAGTACGGCCACAGCCACCGCGATAGAGCGACCAAAAAAGACGCCATTCTCGTTTACGATCTGGGCGGCGGGACCTTTGACGCCTCGCTTGTCGAACTTGATCGACGTTCCCACGCCGTCATCGCGAGCGAAGGCATCGCGACTCTCGGCGGCGACGATTTTGACGAACTCCTGGCCGAGGCGGCACTCAGCGCCGCCGGACTTTCCAATGCGGAGCTCTCACAATCCGAGTGGTTCTGCCTGGAAGAGGAGGCGCGGCGCAAAAAAGAGGCGCTGCATCCCAACTCCCGCCGCATCGCCATCGATTTGGATTTCGTCCGCCCAGGCTGGCCGGAAGTCCACGTTCCGGTCGCCGATTTCTACGCGCGCTGTGAACCCCTTGTCGCCGAAACCCTCCTTGCGGTCGACGCTCTCTGCGCCCGCACGCCAAACCTCGAAGCGATCTATGTCACCGGCGGCGGCAGCGAATTGCCCCTGGTCGGCCGCCTGCTCCGCGAGCGATTTAAATCCAAAGTGAGTCGTTCTCCTTATACCCGCGCGGCCACCGCTATCGGTCTCGCCATCCAAGCCGACCAAAGCGCCGGCTACGTTCTCCGCGACCAATTTACCCGCTTCTTCGGCGTGTGGCGCGAAGCCGACGGCGGCGCGCGCATGCGCTTCGACCCCCTTTTCGACAAAGGCTGCGTACTGCCCGGCGAAGGCGAACCGCCGCTGCTGCAGAGACGCGAGTATCTCGCCGTCCACAACATCGGGCACTTCCGTTTTCTTGAATGCAGCCGCTTGAGCGACGACGGCCAACCCGCCGGCGACATTACCGTCTGGGATGAAATCTTTTTCCCATTCGACCCCGCGCTCGCCCACGCCGCCGATCTCGACAATGTGCCCGTCTATCACACCTGGCAAAATCAGCGCATCGGCGAACAGTACCGCTGCGGGACGGGCGGCGACCTGCAGGTGGCCATCGCCAACCTCGATGCCCGCTACGAACGAACCTACCGCCTCGGTCGCTGGGGCGCGTCCTCTCAGCCCATCATGCCCGGCAAAAAGAGCAAATCCCCTGTCCGCCGCAAGAAAGCGACCTCCACTCTTTAATCCATGCTGAAGCCCTCTCTCAACTGGCTCCTGATTTTTGTACCTATCACCGTCTGGCTCCACTATTTTCAGCCGGATACCCACACGCAGATATTCCTTTCCGCGTGTCTGGCGATCCTGCCGCTCGCCGGTTGGCTCGGAAAAGGAACCGAGAACCTCGCCTTTCATACGGGCGAAGCGGTTGGCGGACTGCTCAACGCCACTTTCGGTAACGCCGCCGAGATGATCATCGCTCTAGCCGCATTGCGCAATGGCCTTTATGACGTCGTCAAGGCTTCTCTCACCGGCTCCATTATCGGCAATATCCTGCTTGTCGCAGGGCTCTCCATGCTGCTGGGCGGCTTCCGGTACAAGACGCAGACTTTCAATCGCATGGCCGCGCAGAACCAAGCTACCATGCTCCTCCTCGCCGCCGTTTCGCTCATCCTGCCCGCGGCATTTCACTATCTTGCCGGTCCCGCCGGCGAGTCGCGCGAAGACGAACTCAGTATGGAGATATCCGTTGTCCTTCTCGTCGTATACGCGCTGAGCCTTGTCTTCAGCCTGATCACTCACAAACAATTGTTCGGCGGCGAGGCAGGGCAGGCGCATGGCGGGGAGGAACAGCCCTGGAGTGTCGGCAAGTCGGTCGCCGTGCTCGGCGGCGCGACGGCCCTAATCGCCTGGATCAGCGAGATTCTGGTCGGCTCCGTCGAACATGCCGCCCAGAGTTTCGGCATGACCAGCGTGTTCGTCGGGGTCATTATCGTCGCCATTATCGGCAACGCCGCCGAACATTCCACCGCCATCCTCGTCGCCCGCAAGAATCGCATGGATCTGGCGATGGGGATCGCGATCGGGTCCAGTATCCAGATCGCCCTTTTCGTCGCGCCAGTTTTGGTGTTGTTGAGTTATTTCATCGCGCCATCGCCCATGAATCTGGTCTTCACGCCGGCCGAAGTTATCGCGGTTACACTCAGCGTTCTTATCTGCGCTCAAGTAGCGAATGACGGCGAGTCAAACTGGATGGAAGGTGTCCAGATGCTCGCCGTCTATGTCATTTTGGGGGTTGTCTTTTACTTCCTGCCGGAAGTTCGCGTCCCGGTCGGCCGGTAACCGTGACAGACACCCACAGTGAATGCATATCTTCTCGATAGTCGACGAGTGCGTTCACCCGGTCCTCGGGCCGCCTGATTTCGAAGAAAATCGCTCTCGCGATATCATCAATAGGTTGACACCGAAGTTCCGCTTCCCCCGCTGGTTGATTCCAGCCCTCGGCTATGCCGTATCCATCGTCTGCATGGTCGTCGTCTACAGGGGTTTCGACTGGGAAGAACAACTCCCGCGCATCCGCCAGACCCCGTTGCCATACGTCCTTGCCGCCGTCCTTTGCGAAATCGCCGTCTACTGCGTTCAGGGCTGGCGTTGGAACGAACTCCTGAAGCCCGTCGGTACACTCCCCGTCTGGCGCTCCATGCAGGCTATCTACATCGGCCTGTTCGCCAACGAAGTGCTCCCCCTCCGTCCCGGCGAGGTTATCCGCGGCTTCCTCCAGGCCCGCTGGTCCGGCGTGCCTTTCAGCGTTGTTCTATCCAGCGTTGTCATCGAGAGATTGTTCGACGGCCTGTGGCTGATCCTCGGGTTCTTCGTCACCTCCCTCTTCGTTCAACTGCCGGCGCTCCTCGTCGTTGGCAGCCGCATCCTGGGCGTCGTACTCCTCGTCCTCGGCACGCTGCTGGCCTTCGCCATCTTCCGCCGCCAGGCGGTCGAAAAATGGTTGAACCCGAAACTCCGCCATCTGCTCGACGCGCTCGAATCCATGGGACGCTCCAGCTCTTTCTACAACTCCTTCATCCTTAGCTTTCTCTACCTCGCCCTCCAAATCGGCCCGATTTATTTCATCCAACGCGGCTTCGGGCTCGACCTTTCCCTCAGCGCCTGCGCCGCCATACTCGTCATACTCAGGCTCGGCAGCGTGCCTCCGCAAGCTCCGGGCAACGTCGGATCATTTCAAGCCCTTGCCGTCCTCGGCGCCATGCTCTTCGGCGTCGATCGCCAATCGGCTACCGGCTTCGCGACACTATTGTTCATTGTCATCACCGTCCCCCTATGGGTCGTCGGATTCGTCGCTCTCCTGGCGACTAAAATGAAACTCAGCCAACTCACGCAGGACGCACATCGATGAAAACCCTAATTCTCCTTCTCACTCTCGCGCTCGCCCTCTCCGCGCAACAGAAGCTCCGCGTTCTGGCGATCGGAGCCCACCCGGACGATTGCGACATCAAGTTCGGCGGCACCGCCGCCCTGTTCGCCAAAATGGGTCACGTCGTCAAATTCCTCAGCGTCACCAACGGCGACGCCGGGCATCATGAAATGGGCGGCGGCCCACTCGCCAAGCGCCGCTACCTGGAAACCCAGGAATCGCTTAAACGCCTCGGCATCGAAGAGTATCAGGTGCTCGACAATCACGATGGCGAACTTACCCCGACACTCGAAATCCGCCGTCAGATCATCCGCGCCATCCGCGAGTGGAAAGCCGATATCGTAATCACTCACCGTTCCAACGACTATCATCCCGACCACCGCAACGCCGGCATCCTGGTCCAGGACGCCGCCTACATGGTCGTCGTCCCCAACGTCGTTTCCGGCACCCCCCCGCTCACCAAGAACCCGGTGTTCCTGTACTACTCCGACAACTTCCAAAAGCCCAGTCCCTTTACGCCGGACATCGTCGTCGATATCGACAGCGTCTACGAGAAGAAAATCGACGGCATGGATGCCCACGTCTCGCAGTTTTATGAGTGGCTGGCCTGGGTCGATGGCCGTATCGGCGAAGTGCCCAAGGATCCCAAGGCCCGCCGCGAATGGCTGAAATCCCGCCGCAATTTCGCGGCCACGCCCATCGCCCGCGCCGTCGCCGAGAAATGGTACGGCAAGGAGCGCGCCGCCAAAATGCAGTTTGTCGAGTCATTTGAAATCGGCGAATACGGCCGCCGTCCCAACGACGAAGAGATCAAACGTCTATTCCCCATGCTCGGCAAGTAGTCATGGAGTTCCGCGACCTCCCCTCGGTCGAGACGCTGCTGGCCGCTCTCCGCGAACAGTTCCCCGATTTTCCTCATAGCCTGCTGAAAGCCGAGGCCCAGCGGGCCGTGGCCGGCGCGCGAGACGCCATTCGCGCCGGCCACGCGCCCACGGCGCCGTTGGAAGCCGCAACCGCCCTCCTGACGGCCTTGAAAGTGCCCAGTCTGCGAGGTGTGATCAACGCCACGGGCGTAATCCTCCACACCAATCTCGGCCGCGCGGCCCTGGCGCCATTCGCTCCTATCGAGGGCTATAGCAACCTGGAATACGACCTCGAAACCGGCCGCCGCGGCAAGCGCGATAACCATTGCGGCCCGCTCCTCGAACGTTTAACCGGCGCCCCCGCGATCGCCGTGAACAACAACGCCGCCGCGGTCTTCCTGGTCCTCCACGCGCTCGCCAAAGGCAGGGAAGTCGTCGTCAGCCGCGGCGAGCTTATCGAAATTGGCGACGGCTTCCGCATCCCCGATATCATGCGCGCCGCCGGCGTGAAACTTGTCGAGGTGGGCACCACCAACAGAACCACGATCGCCGATTACGCCAACGCCATCACGCCCAAGACGAGCCTCCTGCTGCGCGTCCACCCCAGTAACTTTCATATCACCGGCTTTACCGCCAAGCCGGCTCTGGAAGAACTGACTTCCCTCAAGGTCCCCGTCTACGAAGACTTGGGCAGCGGCGCTTTGGTCGATCTAAAGCCGTACGGAATCGAGGAGCCAGTCGTCCAGGACAGCATCCGCGCCGGCGTTGCCATCGTGACGTTTTCCGGCGATAAACTGCTCGGAGGCCCGCAGGCCGGCTATATCTCAGGCAAGGCTGAGCTAATTGCAAAAGTGCGCCGCAATCCGATGTTTAGGGCTCTCCGCCTCGACAAGCTGGTTCTCCAATCGATGGAGCAAACGCTCCGCGCGTTGGTGTTCGAGGAGTATGACGCCATCCCAGCCCTACGAATGATCCGCCAGACGCCGGTGGAGATCAAGGCCCGCGCCGAAGCCCTGGCCGCTCAAATTCCCGGCGCGAAGGTCATAGCGGGGGAATCCGTAATCGGCGGCGGCAGCACTCCGGACCAAGCCCTGCCAACTTTCCTGATCGCCCTACAAGGCCCCGTTCACAAACTGGAACGCCATCTCCGGGCAAACGATATTATCGGCCGAGTCGAAACCGGTCAACTTCTGATCGATCTTCGCACCGTGCTGCCTTCCCAGGAAGACAAGCTGCGCCAAACGATCGTTACGCCCGCTCCAAATACTCCCCGGTCGTAGTCGAAACCCGAATCACTTCCCCTTCGTTGATAAACGCCGGCACCTGCACCACCAGCCCCGAATCCATCGTGGCCGGCTTTCCAACGTTCGACACCGTCGAGCCTTTCAGCCCCGGCTCCGTCTCCATCACTTTCAACTCGACCGCGGCCGGCAACTCCACTCCCACCGGTTTTTCCTCGTAGAACTCAATTTTCAGCTTCAAATTCGCCGTCAGGAACTGCGCCGCTTCGCCCAGCACCTCTTCCCCGAATTCATACTGCTCGTAGGTCTCCGTGTTCATGAAGTGATAGGTGTCGATCTCCTTGTAAAGGAACTCCACTTCCCGCTCGTCCAGCGTCACCCGGTCCACTTTGTCTTCCGACGCGAAGCGGTGCTCAAACATCGAGCTCGTGCGCAGATTACGCATTTTCACCTGCACAAATGCCCGCAAATTTCCCGGCGTCCGATGGGTGAATGCGAATATGCTGTGCAGTTCATTGTTGAACTTAATAACCATGCCCGCACGCAATGAGTTGGCGCTTATCATTCCCAACCAGTTTATCAGACAGCCCATCGCTAGCGGCTGTCGTATGATGATGAGTACCCCACGCCGCCTCCGGGCGTCGATCTTTCTTTTCCCTATGCTCCCTGAAAAGTTGCTGGAAGGCCTTACCTTCGACGACGTTCTCCTCGTCCCCTCCCGAAGTTCCGTTCTGCCCGCCAACGCCGACACGCGAACTTATCTAACCAAACGCATTCCGCTCAATATTCCCATCCTTTCGGCGGCTATGGACACCGTGACGGAGTCCCATCTCGCCATCGCTCTCGCGCAGCAAGGCGGCATCGGCATCATCCACCGCAATATGACCATCGAGCGCCAGGTGGAAGAGGTCGACAAGGTGAAACGCTCCGAATCCGGCATGATCGTCGACCCCGTCACCATCCGCCCCGATCAGCCGATCACCGAAGCGCTCGACCTCATGAAACGCTTCCGCATTTCGGGTGTCCCGGTCACGACCATCGACGGCCAACTCGTCGGTATCCTCACCAATCGCGACCTGCGTTTTGAAACCAGCTTCAACATGCCCGTTTCCACGCGCATGACCCAGGGCCGGGAGAATCTCATCACGGTCCCGGTCGGCACCACTCTTGAAGACGCCGAGCAGATCCTCCACAAGCACCGCGTCGAAAAACTCCTCGTCGTCGATGACGGCTATTTTCTGAAAGGCCTCATCACCGTCAAGGACATCCAGAAGAAGCTGAAATATCCCAGCGCCGCCAAGGACGCGCAAGGGCGTCTGCGCTGCGGCGCCGCCGTCGGTTCCACCAAGGACTTCCTGGAACGCGCCGCCGAACTCGTCCGCCGCAAGGTCGATGTACTCGCCATCGACTCCGCCCATGGCCACCACCAAGGCGTGCTCGACGCCGTCAAGGCTATCAAACGGGCGTTCCCAGACGTTGACCTCCTGGCCGGTAACGTCGCCACCTATGAAGGCGCGCGGGATCTGATCGAACTCGGCGTCGATGGCGTCAAGGTCGGCATCGGACCCGGTTCCATCTGCACCACCCGTGTCGTTTCCGGCGCCGGCGTCCCCCAGGTCACGGCCATTACCGAAGCCGCGCGCGCCTGCCGCGAAGCCGGCGTCCCGCTCGTCTCCGATGGCGGCATCAAGTACTCCGGCGACGTCACCAAGGCCATCGCCGCCGGCGCCGATTCGGTCATGATCGGCAGCCTGCTCGCCGGGGTCGACGAAAGCCCCGGCGAAACCATTCTGTTCCAAGGCCGGACGTTCAAGAGCTACCGGGGCATGGGATCCATGGGCGCCATGTCCATGGCTTCCGAGGACCGCTACGGTGACCAAGGCGCCGGCAAACTGGTTCCCGAAGGCATCGAAGGCCGCGTGCCGTATAAAGGACCCCTGGCCGATATGGTTTTCCAATTGGTGGGCGGCCTGAAAGCCGGCATGGGCTATACCGGCTGCGGGACCATCCCCGATCTGCAGGCCAATGCCAAATTCCTGAAGATCTCCCCCGCCGGCCTCCGCGAAAGCCACGTCCACGACGTCATCATCACCAAGGAAGCGCCCAACTATCGCGTCGAGTAGCAACGTAAAGAAATGCAAAGATCCGTCGCCCAACCGCAACGCATTCCACGCAACCTGCGTTAATTGTTACAAGTCGATGAAGATCTCCGCCCTTTTCCTCCTAACGCTCGCCGCCCTGTCCGCCCAAACCCCTCCGCCCCATCCGGCCTGGAACGGCGACAAGGTTCACGAAATCCGGCTGCGCTTCGCTCAAGCGGATTACTGGGAGAAACTCACTGCGAACTACCTTGGCACGGAAGAGCAGGCCGTCTATCTGGAAGCGTCCCTCGAATGGGGACAATATAAGTTCGACTCCGTCGGCGTGCGATTCAAGGGCAACAGTTCCTACCGCGGCGCGCAGACGAAGAAGAAGCCATTCCGCATCAAGCTCAACGAATTTGTCAAGGGTCAAAAGATTGAAGGTATCGGCGCCTTCAATCTGAGCAACGGCTGGAACGACGCCAGCCTTGTCCGCGAGCCGCCCTATTATGAATTGGCCACCGCGCTCGGCCTCAAAGCCCCGCGGACTAACTACGCGGCCCTCTATATTAACGACCAATACTGGGGCCTCTATGTCCTCGGAGAAGTAGTGAACAGCGACTTCCTGAAGAATTACTTCGGCAAGGGCGAAGATACCGGCAACCTATACAAAGCGAACATAGGCGCGACATTCGGCTACCTCGGCGAGGACAAGGCCACTTACAAGGCGGTCTGGGAAAAACAAACCAACGAAGATGCCGACGACTGGTCGGATCTGATCGAGCTTTGCCGGATCATCGGCCAGACCCCCGCCGCCGAACTCAAGGCCAAACTCGAGCCGCTCGTCGACATCGATAGCGTCCTTACGGCCATCGCGCTCGATAACGCTACCGTCAATCTCGATAGCTACATCGGCATGGGCCAGAACTTCAACATCTATCGCCGGCCGTCCGACAATCGGTGGCTCTGGATCGTCTGGGACCCCAGCCTCGCGTTCGGAGCGTTCAGCCAGGGTGGCGGCGGCGGCCAGTCCGCGCTCCAACTCGCGACGGAATACGTGCAGGCGGGCGGCGGCCCAGGAGGCGGAATCCCAGGTGGCGGCACCAACGCCGGTCGCCCCCTGGCCACCAAACTCTGGCAGATCCCCGAGTACAAGGAACGCTATCGCCAGATATACAAGGACATCGTCAGCCGCGTCTTTCTCGCGGACAAAACCGTGGCTCGCATGACCGCGCTCCGCGCCATGATCCGTCCCTACGTTGAAGCCGACACGCAGAAGCTCGCGACCCTGGCCCAGTTCGACGCCGCTATGACCGCCGCCGCTATCGCGGGCGGCGGCGCTCCGGGCCTGCAACCCTTTGTCGAGGGCCGCTTGGCCTGGCTGAAAACCCAGCTCGATCCTCAATCATTCCCCACGGCCAACCTTTCGGCCAGCGCCGCGAGCCTCAACTTCGCGATGGGCGCGGGCGCCGCCAACCCGGCCGCCCAAACCGTCGAGCTCAGATATAGCGGAGTCAACACGCCGCCGACTTTCTCCCTCGCCGCGCAAACCCAGTCCGGCGGTGTCTGGCTGACGCCGAGCGTCACCGGCGGCGCCCTTCCTGGTAGCTTCCAGATCGCCGTCAACGGCAAGGATCTCGCCGCCGGAGTCTACGCGGGCGCCATCACCGTTTTCCTCTCCGGCGCTTCTGAAGTGTCTATCCCGGTCACCCTCACTGTCGGTACGCTACTCGTTCCAGCGGTCAACGCCATCGTGAATGCCGCCAGCTACAACTCCGGCGCGATCGCCCCCGGCCAACTCGCCACTATCTTCGGAACGAACCTCGGTCCGCCGACTATAAGCGCAGATACGGCGGGCGTCCAAGTGACCTTCGACGGCGCCGCCGCCCGGCTTCTATACGTCGGCGCTAACCAGCTTGGCGTCATCGTGCCAACGGCAATCTCCGGAAAAACGCAAACCTCCGTTCAGGTCACCTATGGCGCCCAAGCTTCCGCGGCTATAACCAAGGCCGTCGCGCCAACAGCGCCTGGCCTGTTCACCACGAACGCCTCCGGCAGCGGCCCCGGCGCGATCATAAATCAAACTGGATCGATCAATAGCGCAGCGGCACCGGCGGCCAAAGGTAGTATCGTGGCGATCTACTTAACCGGTGCCGGCCTGACAAACGATAACGGCGCCCTCGCCGCGGGCGCCACTGTCACCATTGGCGGCCAATCGGCGACAGTGGCTTTTGCGGGGGCAGCTCCTGGCAGCGTCCAGGGCCTCTACCAGGTCAACGCGGCCATTCCCTCCAATGCCGCCTCCGGCGCTCTGCCGATTGTCGTCACCATTGGCGGAGTGGCATCCCAATCCGGCGTTACGATTAGCGTGCAATAGACACCTTTACACTTCGAAGCATTGGATCTGAAACCAAATTGTCACGACAGGAGTTTAATGGGTAATGCCCGGTCCACCTGAATCCAACCTCGTTCGGAGTTCAAATACCAAGTATCCACCGAGAAGTTTCCGGCCATCCGCAACTGGCTGCTCCCGCAGTGTATGCCGGATGAAAATTCGGGCCGGCGAGTGGTAGTGACGGATTGTGGGTAACTGATCGAGCGACCGCTCCGCTCACGGCCGGAATTGGCGCAGGCCGCCGGAAGCCGAGGGCAAGCGGAATCGGCGGTCGCGCTTGCCGAGTAACACGCGATATCCGTGGATCAGTTTTGCGCGGGTGACAAGAAGGCTGGGGTCCGACGCGGCGATGAGCGGGCCGTGGGGCGTCCAGTTTGGCGTTGACGTGCAACGGCGCGGCTTCGCTGTAACCGTGTCAACTGGGAGAGGCGGCATTGCGGGTGCGCCTCCGGCAGCAGGCGGAAGAGCTGGAGACGCAGCTAGAACTAGCGGCCGGACTATAGCTTGCCGCCGGAATATGGCCGCGCCTTTTCCGGCTCGCCGAGCGCTTCATACAATTCAGTCAGGTCCTTGCGCGCGTTATTCAGCCAACTCACCGCCGGGTTCGTTTGTCTGTTCAGAATGTCGAATCCCGCGCGGCTTTCCGCTTCGGCCTCCTTGTAGCGCTTCAATCGCAGGAGCGTTCGGCCCAGCTTAATACGGCCGATCCCCACGTTCACGTGCGTCGCCGGCAGCGTCCCCGCGTACATCGCCATCGCCTCCCGCAGCAGCGGTTCAGCGCTGGCGAAGTCCTTCCGCGCCATGAACACACTCGCCAGATTCGACAACCCAATACTGATCAGGTAGTGTTTGCCCGAATAGGCATGCCGGTAGATTCCAACCACCCGCTGAAAATGCGCTTCCGCCGGCCCGTATTGTTCCCGCGCGATACCCAGGTTCCCCAGTTCATTCAGCGTCGATGCCACCTGCGGATGCATCGGCCCATACACCCGTTCACGGATCACCAGCGCCCGCTCCAGCAAAGTAACCGCTTCATCGAGCCGCTTTTGAAAAACCAGCGCGCGGCCGATCAACGTCAGCCCGGACGCCGTTCGCGGATGGTCCTCGCCGTAAAAGGCGCGCGTAATCTCAAGCGACTGCCGATGAAACTTTTCCGCTTCCACATAGTGCCCCGTGTCCTGTTGGATGGCGCCGAGGTTCACCAGATCTTCCGCCACCGATGGATGCTTCGGGCCATAGATTTCGCGGTGCAGCGCCAGTACCCGCCGGTTCAGCGCCTCCGATTCCTGAAAGTGCCCCGCGTAGAAATGGACGTTCGCCAACCCGCCCAGAACCGACGCCAGTTCGGCGGGCGCGGTTGACGTGGACGCCGTGCGCAGCGCCACGGCCTCTTGCAAAACGGCGATCGCCGGGGCGAACGATCCCCGCTCCTCCAGCACTTTGCCCAAGGTCTCCAGCGCCGCGGCAATCGCCGGATGGCCCGGCGCATGCGCGTTCCGGACGAGGCCCAACCCCTCCCGCGCCAGCCGTTCCGCTTCTTCGAATTGCGCCTGATCGGCACGCAGTAACGCCAGATCCAGCAGGCTATCGGCATACTCCGGGTGCGCCGCGCCCCGCATTGCCCGCCGCTGCGCCATCGCCGATTGGAGCAGCGAATCGGCCTTATCCAGGTTCCCGAGTTTCCGCTGCACGCCGCCCAGCGTCTGGTACATCTCCGTCTGGGCGGCCGGGTCGCTTTGTAGCGCTTGCGCCCGCGCCACGCCGCGCTCCACCAGCGTGACCACCCGGAGATCGTTCGCCGGTCCCGCATACTGATCGCCCCCCTCGAACAGGTCGAGCACGAACCGCATGATCCGTTGCGAACGATCGGCCTCCGCGAGCGCTTCATTGCGTGCCGACCGCAGCCGAACAGTATAGAAAATAACCAATCCCGCCATGGTTACCGCAATCAGCGCCGCGGCCAGCACCGCCCGCCGGTGCCGCCCGATAAACTTCGAGACCCGGTAACTCCACGCGTCGGGGCGCGCCTCCAATGGCTGGCCAGCCGAAAAGCGATCCAGATCGCGAATCAGCCCCTCCACCGATCCGTAGCGCCGATCCGTTTCCGCGTGCATCGCCGTCAGGCAGAGCACGTCCAGATCGCTCCACGCCGCCCGGCTGGCCGCCAGATGCCGCCCCAATGATGGTCCCGCCTTCGTCCCGTCATCGGGAAGCTTTCCGGCCAAGAGTTGATACAGGATTACCCCCAGACAGTACACGTCGGTGTAAATGCCGGTCGCCTCTCCCCGCATTTGCTCCGGCGCCGCGTAGGCCGGGGTCATCAGGCGTAGCTCCGTCCGCGTGGAGTTCCCGGCCGTGTCGAGCTGTTTTGCAATCCCAAAATCCAGCAGTTTAACCTCGCCATCGCCGCTCACCAGAATGTTCGATGGCTTCAGATCCCGATGGATGATCGCATGGCGGTGCGCATGCTGCACCGCTTCGCAAACCGCGCGAAACAACCGCAGCCGTTCGGTCAATGCGCATCCGTGGAACTCGCAATAATCCGTCAGCGGCATTCCCTCCACATACTCCATCGCGAACCACGGCGTGCCATCGGCGAGCGTATCGGCGTCGAACAAGGCGGCAATCGACGCGTGCCGCAATTCGGCGAGCGTTCGTTGTTCGGCCAGGAAACGCTCCCGCCGCAATGGTGAAAGCCAGGCGTCACGCAAAATTTTGATGGCGGCCACGCTTCCCAGGTCGTCTCGCCGCGCCAGGAAAACCAGGCCCATGCCGCCTTCCCCGATCAGCCGTTCCAACCGGTATGGGCCGAACAACTGGCCCAGAAATGCCGCCGGGATCTGCTCCATCGCCTCCACGGCCAAAGCCGGCAAGCCTTGTTCCAGCATTGGACTTCCCCGCGCGTCTTCCTCCAATAGCGCCGCCAACTCTTCGCGAATCCCGGCGTCCGTACCGGCGAGAAATCGTTCGCGCTCCGCGCCGTCGAGATCGGCGACGACATGAAACAGTTCCTGCAGCCGTTCGTATCGCGCGGGATCCATCTCAACCCGCCTTGCGCAATTCCCGGCTCAGCCACGCCTTGGCCACTCGCCAGTCCCGCGCCCCAGTCGCCTCCGATATGCCCAGCACATGCGCCGTCTCCGCCACTTCCATCCCGCCGAAAAATCGGCTCTCGACAATCGAAGCCTGCCGCGGGCTCAGCCGCGCCAAGCCCTCCAGCGCCGCATCCAGCCGCAGGATCTCGTCCATGTCACAGCCCTCTGGCGCGGCCGCCGGCAACTCTTCGTCGAACGTCACCAGAAACATCGCTCCGCTTTGGCGCTTTTGCGCTCCGCGCCGCCGCGCCGCCGCGATCAGCAACTGCCGCATGGCCCGCGCCGCGATCCGCTTGAAATGCAGCGGCGATTCCCACGACACTCCGCCGGACCCGGCCAGCTTTAACCACGCCTCGTTCACCAACGTAGTCGGGCTCAACGTGGCCCGCGGATCCGCCCGCCGAATGGAGTTCGCCAGCCGCCGCAGCTCTTCATACGCGACGCTGAACAGATGGTTCAATTCCTCCCGGGTAGCCGAACCTGAAAACTCTTCACCCGGCCACACTTCTATCGCCGGGGAATTTGTACCGCGCAGCCGCATAACCGCTCTGGAAGGCTCCTTGTTTTGGGAAATGAAGCCCCAAGTCTATCACTCGCCGATTTCGTGACAGCCGGCGCGCCCGTTTCGCGTAGTGCATGGTTGAGGGTCAATTTTATGCGATTCATCTCCACACTCATTTGGACAGTCTGTCTGTCGCTTTCCATTCACGCTCAGAGCATCACCACGGTTGCGGGCAATTCCAGTTGGGGCGCCGTCTACAACGTCGGGCTGGATTCGGCCGGCAACATATACGTAGCCGATCCAGCCAAACATCAGGTTTATAAAGTGGATCCATTTGGCGCCACCGTCGTCATCGCCGGCACTGGCCGCGCCGGTTTCTCGGGCGATGGCGCGCTGGCCACCGCCGCCCAATTGAACGCGCCCCAGGGCGCCGCCGTTGGGCCGGATGGCTCCGTCTACATCACCGACTACAGTAATGACCGCATTCGCAAGATCGCTCCCAACGGCATCATGACCACCATCGCCGGTTCCGTCGGAGGCTTCACCGGCGATGGCGGCCCGGCCACGGCCGCCCGTCTGAACGGCCCCATCTCCATCGTTGTCGACCCAGCCGGCAACATCTATTTCAGCGACTTTCTCAATTTCCGAATTCGCAAAATCGCCACGACGGGCGTTATTTCCACGGTTGCCGGCACAGGCCGATTCAGCCTCTCCGGCGACGGCGGCCCCGCCACGGCCGCGGATTCGCTGCCCTGCTGGATCGCCCTTGGGCCGGATGGCAGCCTCTACTTTAGCGACGATGGTGACGCCCGCCTGAACGGCAACAAACGCGTACGCCGCGTGGCCCCCAACGGGATTATCTCGACCGTCGCCGGCACCGGAGTCTCAGGCTTTACCGGAGACGGCGGCCCCGCCACCCAGGCCCAACTCCGCTCGGTCTCCGGCGTTGCCGTCGACGCCGGCGGCAACATTTTCATTTCCGACGCCGAGAGCGTCCGCATCCGCAAAGTCGACCCCAGCGGCAAAATCATCACCTATGCCGGCAACGGCACGGCGGGGGCCACCGGCGACGGCGGAGTCGCACTGTCGGCCCAGTTGAATTTCCCCTCGGGGATGGCGGTCGATTCCGTCGGCAACCTCTACTTCACCGATACCCGCAACTTCAAGGTCCGCAAAATCTCCATCCCGCCCGCGCCCGCCGTCCGCACCGACAACCCGGTCCTCACGTCATTCGGAGGGAAAGCGGGCTTCTCATCGAATACCTATGTCGAGGTCTACGGTCAGAATTTTTCCTCCACCCAGCGCCTTTGGGGCGGCGCCGATTTTAGCGGTTCCAACGCGCCTACATCGCTTGACGGCGTCAGCGTCACGGTGAATGGCCGGCCAGCGTATGTCTATTACATCAGCCCCAACCAGATCAATATCAACACACCCGAGGACACCGCAATCGGGCCGGTGACCATCCAAGTGCGAGCGCCACTTGGCATGAGTAATTCGGTCGTGGTGAATCGGGCGCGGCTCTCGCCCACGCTTCAAACGGTGTCCCAATTCCTGATTGACGGCAAACAGTATGCGGTGGCGTTAACTCCGGACTTCTCGACCTTCATCGGCCGGCCCGGCATGCTTCCCGGCGTGTCATTCACGCTTGCGCGTCCGGGAGACACGATCGCCATTTACGCTCTCGGCTGCGGCCCAACCAGCCCCCCGACGCAGGCCGGCGTAGTGGCCGCGCAAGCGTCGGCGCTGTCTCTGCCATACCGTTTGCGAATCGGCGGCCAAGCGGCGAATGTCACCTTCGCCGGGATGGTCGGCGGTACTATCGGGCTCTATCAATTTAATGCCGTGGTTCCCAACGTCGCGGCCGGCGATCAGCCTATCGATTTGGAGATCGATGGAGTTTCCAACGGGCAGAATCTGGTTATTTCGATTGGGCAGTGAGGGCTACATTCCGGGGATATGGCGCAACGCGATTTGACCCGCCCGCGGCAAAAATTCATCCGCGGGCGACACCCGGGTACCGCCCGCTTACCGCGAATTTCACTCAGCCGCGCTGAATTGGATGCTGAAGGAGTAAGTCGTTTACTTGCAACGTTTTCTTCGGTTTGTTCCCGGTTCTACGTTGGTTTGAACTTGGTTTGTTCCTTGGTTTGTTTCAGGTGCCCGCTGGGTATAATACGGGCCTAAAGCTATTATGTCGTTGGCTGGGCAAACTCTAATACTCCAGCGCTATTTTTATACTACCACGGTTCTCAAGTTTCAGCTTCGGAAAATCGATTTAGAAAGGCGAGCGCCCATTGGGCGAGGAGGGGGCCATCGAGCGGATGGCGCAACGTGGCGAGGGCGGCGTCGGCCTTTTCGGGACCTATCCGTTCGCGCCGGAGGTTTAGCAGCGCCTCGGCGTAGGCGGGGGTGAATTCGGGATGGCCTTGGACGCCGAGCATGTTGCCCACTCTGAAAAGCCCGACGGGGCAATGGGCGTTGCCGGCTAAGACTTCGGCGTTAGGAGGGAGTTCGAGGACATTATCCTGGCAACTCATAAGTAGGCTGAACTCGGCGGCCGGCGGCTGCATCCAGTGTTGGGATTCATTGACGGTAAATGTGTGGGCGCCGATGCCCCAGCCGTTGGGGTTTTTGGCAACGCGACCGCCCAAGGCGTGCCCGAGCATTTGGTGACCGAAACAGACTCCTAGAAAGGGCTTATCGCTGGCGTGGATTTTTCTTGTGAGGTCGGCGAATTGGTGGATCCACGGTACATCGTCGTAGACGCTGGCCTTGGACCCGGTGGCGATGTAGGCATCGCATTCGTTCAGGTCTTGCGGCCGCTCGTCTTGTTGCAGGTCGTATACCCGCCAGTCGGCTTTGAGCCAGTTGGCGAACATCGTGTCGTAATCGCCGGCGATGTGGCGGACACTGTCGAGGGTGTGGTCGCACTGCAGGAGGCCTATTTTCATATGGTTCGGAGCCGCTAACCGCGGGGCAGGCTCGCGGTCGAGAGCGTCAACCACTTGGGCAGTACCGCGCGGGGGTGGGGCACCAAGTTCATGGAGCGATGAAAAGACTTAGGGCGTGTGAGGGCGTCGAAGCCGAGGACGCCGAGCGAGCAGCCGCAGCCGGTGTCCTTGACGCCGGTCCAGGCTAGAGCGGGGTCGAGGATACTTTCGACGGCGGCGGCTATCCCCTCCGCGGGCGTTTTCTCGTTCGCGGCGAGGCGGCCGCGGAGGCTCGAGTAGAGATTCGATTCCATCGCGGTGGGCGCGGCTTGATGGAGTGTCCGGCGCAACAGGATGTAGCCGAGGCCGGTGTGGCGGGAGGCGCAGGTCCCGTGGGGGTCTTTGGCGGGTTTGAAATCTTTCCGGGCAATTTGGCGAGCGTCGAGGCAGGCGGCGGCTTTTTCGAGATTCCAGTCGGCGGCGGAGATAGAGATGAGGGGCGGGAGCGCGGAGAGGATCCTCATATGACCCTCAGTTTAGCGTTCGGAGCGGAGGAGTTGCACAGTACCGTTCAGCGGTGCGGCAACAAAGGTCTTGCCATCGGGAGTGATGGCGAGGTGGGGCCATGGACGGTGGCGAGCGGAGTGTTTGCAAACCAGTTTCCGTTTCGAGCCCAGGGGACGGCGTTAGCCATGCGTTGCGGCCGTCGCCGGTGGGTTGGATTTGCGCTGTTTTGCTGCCCAACAAGGGGAGCCGCCGTCCTTTCCGGTAACGGCGATTTGCTTGCCGTTGGGATGAAAAGTGACTGGCTGCACGGCGGAGTACGAACCGTCTTCGGGAGAGACTTTAGTGGTGATGGGCTCGGCATGGGTGGAAAGGACCCAGATGCCGAGCCAGGAGTCCCAGATGGCGGCGAGCGTTTGGTTATCGGGGCTGAACTTGATGGCGGTGATCGGTTTGACGCCTTGTTTGATCAACCACGACGAGGCGGCGATGGATTGGCCGTCGGGGCTTTAATCGACGGCGCTGATGCCGCGGCCATCGGTTGGGTACTTGGCGAGTTCGGCGCAGATTTCAGTTTTCCGGATGCGGATGGTACCGTCTGTCGAGGGACTCATTTACTCTGAAATCAGACGGAAGACCGGCTCGGATTTTGCGAATCTCGACTAATCTATGAGCATGTTACTCAATCGAGTGCGGTACCAAGATTTGAACGCACGGCAGAAAGAGAATTTCAATATTGCCAAACTCGGTGGAGTACTTGCCGACTACGGGTACACTGTTGTCCGGCTTACGGACGACTGGAACGGAGCCGACCTTTTGGCGATTCATGTCAACCAGCGAGGGGATTTGCGAATACAGGTAAAGGGACGGTGCGTACTTGGACAGGAAATACAAAGGCAAAGGTCTCGACATTGCATTTCGAGGCAAAGATGGGTGCTGGCACTTATTTCCGCATGACACATTGCTTGCCGAGTTCGAAGGCCGGATAAAGGAAAGTGGTTCCTGGGTGGTGGGGATGTATTCGTGGCCGGACATTCGCAAGTGGATGCGTCCCTATCTGGAGCGGTACCGCATAGCCGAACCCGAAAGGGACGCATAAGAGTCCCGCCAAGTTAGTCGCGTTATGGTTTGGGGACTTGCAGGTCGTGGCAGATTTTGCGGGCGAGGAATTCGTTTACCTCGCGATGCCGGGGTATAGCGGATGAACGTTTTGTGCTTCGATTCACGTAGACCGTGTGCCGATCGCCCTCGCGCAAGAGTTGGCACCCGTTGCGCTCGAGATGGCGGATCAGATCGATGCGCTTCATGCCAACGGCAATGCAAAGTCTTCGCGGATGACGTCGATTCCAGCGAGAGATTCTTCAGCGAGGCGCCGATTAGCCTCCAGGACGAGGGTAACCGCTTCCGCGAGGTTTTCACGCGCCTCTTCAATGGTTTCGCCTTGGGTATTGGCACCGGGGAGTTCTTCGACAAAGGCGATGTAGCCTTCGGGGACTTTTTGGAACACGGCGGTGAGGTTCATACTCATTTAGTTTAGCGGAAGAAGGTGTGGACCCAGAGGGCGAGCGGGGGGCCGTCAAGCGGATGGTTTAGAGTGGCGAGGGCCTGGTCGACTTTTTCCGGTCCGATGGATTCGCGGCGGAGTTCGAGTAGCGACTCGGCGTAGGCTGGCGAGAACTCGGGGTGGCCCTGGATGCCCAACATATTACCGATTTGGAAAATGCCGACGGGGCAATGTTCTCGCCGGCTGGGGGATCCATCCATACTTCGGTTTGACGAACGGTGAAGTTGCGGCCGCCGGGGGCGTGGCCCATCATTTGATGCCAGAAACAGACGCCGATATGCGCTTCTTGGCTGGCGTCCATTTTGGGGGTTAGTTGGGCAGAGTCGCCGATACGCCGGCCTTGGATCCGGTAGCGATATGGGCATCGCATTCGGTCGCAGACTGTTCAGTCGGCTTGCAGCCAATTGGCGAACATGGTGTCGGAACCGCGGGCCGGGTCGCGATCGAGGAGGCCGATTTTCATATGGAGCGGAGGTGATAGGACTTGGGGCGGGTGAGGGCGTCGAAGCCGAGGACGCTGAGCGAGCAGCCGCGGCCGGTGTCCTTGACGCCGGTCCAAGCGAGGGCGGGGTCGAGGTAGTCGCAACGGTTCATGAAGCAGGTACCGGTTTCGAGTTTAGCGCCGATGGCGAGGGCGGCGGCTTCGTCGGCGGTCCAGACGGCGGCGGTGAGGCCGTAGGGGCTGTCGTTCATCAGGCGAATGGCTTCATCGTCCGAATCGACGGGCATAATGCCGACGACGGGGCCGAAGGTTTCTTCCATCATCACGCGCATTTGGTGATTCACGTTCGTTAGGATTTGGGGAGCGAGATAGGGCGTGTTGGGAGCGTCGCGGGGAAACTCTTTGGGATCGATATTCGCTTTGGCGCCTTGGGAAACAGCCTCGTTAATTTGGGCGCGGACAAACTCGGCGGCGCCGGTTTTGACCATGGGGCCAAGGGTAGTTGCAGGGTCGAGCGGGTTGTCGAGTTTGTAGGCGCGGGTGAGGGCGATGGCGCCATCGACGAATTCGTCGTAAACGCTACGGTGGACGTAAATTCGCTCGATGCCGCAGCAGCATTGACCGGAGTTGAACATGGCGCCATCGATCAGGTTTTCGATGGCGTCGGAGAGGTTGGCGTCTTCGCGCACGTAGGCGGGATCCTTGCCGCCGAGTTCGAGATTCATGCCGATGAAGACGCCGTTGGCGGCGGCCTGAATCCGCCGGCCGCCGGCGACGGAACCGGTGAACGAGACGAAGCCGATATGGCCGGAGCCGACGATCTTTTCGACATCGGCGTGGCTGGCGTGGAGGACGCTGAAGACGCCATCGGGGAGGCCCGCTTTTTGGAACCCTTCGGCGATGCGCTCGGCGCAGAGGAGCGTTTGGGAGGAGTGTTTGAGGATGACCGCGTTGCCGGCGAGGATGGCGGGGACGACCGAGTTCACGGCGGCCAGATACGGATAGTTCCAGGGCGCGATGGTGAGGACGACGCCGACGGGTTCCTTGCGGATGAAGCGGTTGAACCCGGCGATGGGGGCGACAACGATATCGGCGAGAGCGCCGGGGGCGGCGTCAACGGCGAAGCGGGCGCGATCCGTGAAGCCGCGGCGGATTTCGTTGGGCGTGTAGCGGATGGGACGGCCCATTTGCCAGGTGAGTTCCTCGCCGATTTTTTCGGCGTTGGCGTTCATGGCTTCGATGAAGCGGACGACGATGGCGCGGCGTTCGTTGAGCGGCTTATGAACCCACGGCTTCTGCGCGGCGGCGGCTTTGGCGAGGAGTCGGTCGATCTGTTCGCCGGTGGCTTGGGGCCGTTCCGCGTAGATGCCGCCGTCGATGGGGGAAATCATAGCGGTGTTGTGTAGGCGGCGGTGATGCCGCCATCGACGAGGAATTCCGCTCCGGTGACGAAGCTGGATTCATCGCTGGCGAGATAGAGCGCGGCGTAGGCGATTTCCTTGGCCTGGCCGAAGCGGCCCATGGGGATGTGGACGAGGCGGCGTTGACGCTTTTCCTCAGTGTTAAGGTACTTCATGAGCAGTTCGGTGTAGAGCGGTCCGGGGCAGAGCGCGTTGACGCGGATGCCTTCGCGGGCGTGGATGGCGGAGAGTTCGCGGGACATCGAGAGCACGGCGCCTTTGCTGGCGGTATAGGCGAGTTGGGGCGTGGCGGCGCCGAGGATGGCGACGAAGGAGGCGGTGTTAATGATGGACCCGCCGCCGGCGCGGCGCAGGGCGGGGATACCGTATTTGCAGCCGAGGAAAACGCCCTTGACGTTGATCTGGAATGTGAGGTCCCAGACTTCCTCGGTGGTGTTGATGGCGTCGTCATCATCGGCGTGGGAGATACCGGCGTTGTTGAAGACGACGTTCAGCTTGCCGTAGGTTTCCTCGGCGGCGTTGACCACGGCTTCGCAATCGGCGGCTCTGGAGACGTCGGCGGTGATGGCGATCGCATTGCCGCCAGCGGCGTTGATGGCCGCGGCGACTGCATCGTTGGGCCCTTCGTTGTAATCGACGGCGACGACGCTGGCGCCTTCGGCGGCGAAGAGCAGAGCGGTTTCCTTGCCGATGCCGCCGCCGGCTCCGGTGATGAGAGCAACTTTGTCTTTTAATCGCATAGTTTAGATTCGCTCGAAGTAACGGCGGCGTTCCCAATCCGTTACGACGCGTTCAAACGCCTTCTGTTCGTTTCGATAGAAGTGCGCGTAGTGTTCGACCACTTCCGGGCCGAACTGCGCTTTGGCGAAGGCGCTGTTTTCGAAGAGGTCAACGGCGTGTTCGAGCGTGTATGGCACGCGCGGGAGCGTGCGGGCGGCGTAGACATCGCCTTCGAAAACGGGCGGCGGTTCGATTTGATTTTTGATGCCGTCGAGGCCGGAGGCGACGGAGGCGGCGAACGCGAGATAGGGATTGGCGTCGGCGCCGGGGATGCGGCATTCGATGCGGAGGGATTGGCCTGAGCCGACGACGCGGAAGCCGGCGGTGCGGTTGTCACGGCTCCAGGCGATTCGGGTGGGGGCCCAGGACATGTCTTCGAAGCGTTTGTAGGAGTTGACGGTGGGGGCGTAGAAGACCATCATTTCGGCGGCGTGGGCCATCCAGCCGCCGAGGAACCAGCGGAACTCGCCGGGTTCGCCATCAAAGGCGTTCCGGCCATCCTTGCGGAGACTCAAATGGAGATGGCAACTGGAGCCGGCTTGGCCGTGATGGGGCTTGGCCATGAAGGTGACGCTCACTCCAGTTTGGTCGGCGATTTCTTTCATGCACTGTTTGAGCAGCGCATGATTATCGGCCATTTGGAGCACTTCG
Source organism: Bryobacteraceae bacterium (assembly GCA_046155405.1). Lineage (GTDB taxonomy): Bacteria > Acidobacteriota > Terriglobia > Bryobacterales > Bryobacteraceae. Next base: position 102,686 of record JBJXFL010000070.1, read on the forward strand.
GAGTATTTGACGTTGATCTCATGTTGACCGAGGCCCCATTCGCCCTTCGAGCTTTCGACGGCGAAACCGGTGGCTTTTAAGTGGCGGCGCACTTCGCGGGTGTAGAACTCCTGGCGGGTGCCCTGGAGGAGGTTGTAGTCCTCCAGATACCAGCCCATGGGTTCGAGTTTTTCATAGCCTTTTTTGGCGGCTTTTTTGTATGTGTCGCGGTAAGCGTAGTATTCGAGTTCGGAGGCGCCGAGGGCTTCGAAGCCTTGTTGTTTGGCGTTTTGCAGTTGATTTTGGAGGATGGAGCGGGGGGCGACGGCGACGCCGGGGAGGTCGCAGTGGACGAAGGCCGTTTTCTCCTGCCAGGAGAGTATTTTGAGCGTGTTCAGATCGGGGACGAGATGGAAGTCGCCGTAGCCGAGTTCCCAGTTCGCGAATCTGTAGCCGGGGGTGGGCTCCATTTCCATGTCGGCGGTGAGGAGATAGTTGCAGGCATGAGTGCCATCGTTAACGGTGTTTTCGAGGAAGAAATCGGCGTCGCAGCGCTTGCCCATTAAGCGGCCGTAGTGGTCGGTGAAAGCGGCGATGACGGTTTCGACGGCGCCCGATTGCACTTGTCGTTCCAGTTCGCGGATTGTGGCGGCGTTGTGCATGCGATTCCGTGGGCGCTCAATAAAGGCTAACATCGGAGGCGGCGCATTGACTTTGCCCGCGGGCGGATATATAACCTCGGCCATGTCATGGAAACTTTGTGTGTCAATGATCTTCCTCGCCTTCGGGTGTCAGTTTCTGCGGGCGCAGGCCACGTTCGGAACTATTTACGGCACCGTGACCGATCCCGCCGGCTCCCCGGTTCCCGCCGTAAAACTGACGATTACCAGTCTCGATCGTGGAATCAATTACTCAACCACAACGAACGAAACCGGCAACTACACACAAACGCATCTGACGGTAGGCCTGTACACCGTGGAGATGGAAGCCAAAGGTTTTCAGCGGCATGTGCAGCGGGAAGTGCGGGTGAGCGCCGACCGCTCCACTCGCGTCGATATGACCCTGACGATCGGACAGGTGACGGAACAAATCTTCGTTACCGGATCAACTCCGGCGCTGGTGACGGACCGGGCCGAGGTAAGCACCAGTCTCGACGCGAAGCAGGTGCGCGACCTGCCAACACTCAACCGTAATCTGACGCAGCTTCAGCTTTTGATGCCGGGGGCGCAGAAAGTGCTGGGGCAACATGCGTCCAGCGAGAATCCCCAGGCCGGACTTCAGATCAACAATAACGGACAAAATTTTGGAGCGACCAACTTCATGATCGACGGCACGGACAACAACGATCCGGTGCTCGGCATCATTATTGTCAACCCCGCCATCGACTCCGTGCAGGAATACAAATACACGACCGGAAACTACGACGCCGAATTCGCGCAGGCCGGCGGCGCGGTGATACAGGTGGAGACGAAGTCCGGGACGAATCGGAATCACGGCAGCTTGTTCGAGTTCCTGAGGAACAACAACTTCAATGCCCGGAACCCGTTCAGCGAGCCGAACGGTCCGCCGCAATTGAAATGGAATCAGTTCGGCGGATCGCTTGGCGGTCCGATCGTCAAGAACAAGCTGTTCGCGTTCGGGGACTATCAAGGATCGCGGCAGCGAACGGGCGCATCGCTGCTCACGACCACGGCGACGCAGGCCGTGCGCGACGGCGATTTTTCCGCGTTCGGCGTTCCGATTTACGATCCATCGAGCGGGGACGCCAACGGCGCGGGACGCACGCAGTTTACGGGAAACCGGATACCGGCGAACCGCATTTCTCCGCAGGCGGCCAATCTGCTGAAACTACTGCCCTTGCCAAACACCGGCGCGGCGGGCGCGTTCAACAACAACTACAACGCCAGCGGGAGCGAACAGTTCGACACGAACCAATTCGATATCAAGGTCGACCATCATGTGACTGACAGCTTGCATTATTTCTCCCGGTATTCCTATGCCGGATTCCTGAAGATCTCACCGCCGGCGTTCGGAATAGCCGCGGGCGGGCCGGGCCTTTCGGGGCTACTGTTCGCCGGCGAATCCAACACGCGGAATCAGAATTGGGTTTGGGGCTTCAATAAGACCATGAATCCCACGCTCATCACGGACTTCCGGTTTGGCTACTCGCGCTACCGCGTAAACGTTTTGCCGCTCGACTTCGGAGCGACGCCCGCCGCGGATGCGGGTATCCCCAACGTCAACATTTCGGGACGGCCCGATACGTCCGGAATGCCATCGTTCGTTGTCGACGGCAATGGCGGATTCCGGATGGGTTTCTCGCTGCCGGTGAATCAGTGCAACTGCCCACTCAACCAGCGCGAGTTCGTCTTGCAGTTCATCAACAACTGGACCAAGATCTCCGGCAACCACACCGTGAAATGGGGTACGGACGTGCGCCGCGCCCAAAATTTGCGCGTAGCGTCGGACACAAAACGTAACGGTAACTGGAACTTCGGTCCAACGGTAACCGGCTTGGCGGGCGTGGCGAATTCAGGTCTGGGACCGGCGACATTCCTTCTGGGGTTGCCATCCGGCTTCGGGCGCTACTTCCAAAATACGGGCGATACGAACCCCGAGGACCTGCAATGGAGGATGTTTTATTTTGTACAGGACACGTGGAGGGTTACGCCCAAACTGACCTTGAGCCTTGGAATTCGTTGGGACACGTGGTTCCCGAACCAGTCTGTCAATCCTGGGCAAGGGTCACGGTACGACGTCACCACGAACAATTTCGTGATCGCCGGGATCGGCGGAAATTCCAAGTCGGCGGGCGTACTTACCGAATGGAAGAACTTTTCACCGCGTTTCTCGATCGCATACCAGGTCACGCCGAAAATGGTGGTCCGGACGGGGTGGGGCCGCAGCTTCTTCCAAGAGATATTCGGGAACACCTTTAACAATACGGCTAACGGATATCCCACCTTCGTCACGCAAACGCCGAGCCAGGTGAACCCGGCCACTCCACTGTTCTCGTTCGCGCAAGGGCCTCCCTCCATTAGCCTGCCCGCGGTTCCGCAGAACGGGTTGCTGCAACTTCCCGACCGCATCGGCGCGACGTACCGGCCGGTGGATTCCCGATACTCATACGTCGATTCCTGGAACTTCTCGATCGAGCGATTAATCGGAAACGACACCACGGCGACCGCTTCGTACGTTGGCAACGTGGGCCGGCATTTGCGCATCGGCTGGGCGCTTAACCAAGCGATTCCCGGTCCGGGAGCGCTCAATCCGCGGCGTCCCTTGTTTGTCAAATACGGATTAACGCAGGGCATCAGCGACGCTTCCAACATGGCCAACAACCTGTATCAGGCGCTCCAGACGAAGCTGACCAGACGGTTCTCCAACGACCTATCCATGTTGGTGACTTACACGTGGTCGAAGTCGCTCGACTATGCCGGCGGCCTGATGGTGAACGGAAGACTGAACCGGGGAATCGCGGATTTCGATCGCGCCCACGTGCTGACGCTGGGGCACAACTACACGCTGCCGTTCGGACCGGGTAAGAGGTTTTTCTCCGAAGCCTCCGGTGTGGCGAGGCGCATTGCGGAAGGGTGGGAGTTCAGCGGCGTATCGCTTGTCAACAGTGGGCTGGCGATTACTCCGACATTGGTGAGCAACGCGGCGATCAACTCCGACGTAGCCGGCGTTTCGCTGCGGCCCGATCGCGTGACGGGCGTGGATCCATACGACGTGGCGGGCGGGCAGTCCCGCAATCAATGGTTTAACCTGGCGGCGTACCGGGTGCCGGGACTGTACCAGTTCGGCACGTCGAGCCGCGGCCAACTGCGTGGACCGGGCCTGGTGGAGCTGAACTATTCGTTAAGCAAACGCTTCGGGCTGGGAGAGGCCAAGAGCCTGCAACTGCGATGGGAGGTGTTCAATGCGATCAATCGCACGAACCTGGCGAATCCCAATACCGCGATCGACTCCGGCGCGGCGGCGGCCGCAAGGATCACGGGGTTGGTGGTGACGGGCACGATGCGGCAGATGCAGTTGGGCGCCCGCATCGAGTTCTGATCGGCTGGCAGCATCAAGTTTATTTTCCAGCCCTCCGCAGTTCCAACGCGGCCTGAAGATTGCGGCTGGCCTCGGGATGCCCCGGCGCTAGCCGCAACGCTTCGCGGAATTGGACGATGGCGGAATCCAGATCGCCCTTTTCGCCGAGCGCCATGCCCAGGCTCAGACGCGCTTCGACGAACTCCGGCGCTTCCAGAACGAGCCGTTGGAATTCCGCCATCGCCTCCGCCGCCCGATTGGTTTGAAACAGCAGCCTGCCCAGATTGAGCCGCGCCTCACGATGGCCCGGTTCGGCACGGAGGGCGCGGCGCAGCCGGGCTATCGCTTCGGTCGTCTCGCCTCGCCCGGCCAGCGTCTTGGCAAGATTATTATTGGCGCTCGGCAACATCGGATCGATCGCGAGCGCCCGCCGCGTCATCGATTCGTCGCCGCTCATCCCGCCCAGGTTCGCAATGGCTTCGGCGTACGTCGGCCGCAGCGCAATCGCGCGCCGCCAGGAATCCGCGGCCGCGTCATTTCGCCCCAGCCGCGCGAGCGCGTTGCCAAGTCCGTAATGCGCTTCGGCTAGTTCCGGCAGATCCGCCGCCAGCCGCTCGAACGCCGTCAGACCTTCAGCCGGCGGCAGCAGCGCCGCCAGATTCAATCGCGATTTCTCCAGCGATCCATCCTTCTCAATCGCCCGCTTGTAATGCTCGATCGCCGCGCTCGTGTTCCCCTGCGCCGCCAGCGCGTCGGCGAGAATCGCGAGGCCCTTGGCCGGCGCTTGCGCGGCGGCACGTTCCAACATGGCGATTCCCGCGGCGCGGTCCGCGCCTTCCGCCGCATGGGCAATTCCCAAGTAAAGGTCGCGCTCCTCCGCGGCCACGCTTTCCGGCGCGTACAGCGTCACCGCCCCGCGGTAGATCTCGTGCCGTTCCGCGCGAGGCGCCAGTAGATCGCCCGCCGGCTTGTGCCGCTGAATGCGATGATCCGTCATCACGACGTGAATCGCGTCTTCCGTTCGCCGTTTAGGCATATGACAGCCGACGCAATCGGCGGACGCCGAATGTTGAGACCCCGGCACGGCGGCGTGGCAGCTTTGGCACTTGGCGCGATAATGGCGCTGGGCCCGCTCCCCGCGTGGAATATCATGCGGATTGTGGCACGTCGTGCAAGTCATCCGTCCGCCGCTCTTCAGGAAACACGCCGACTTCCGGAACCGGTAGCCCGCGCCCGCAATTTCGAACTTATCGTCGCGGCCACTCGCATGATCGAACAACACCGAGTAGGCGGCGAGCGGTTCACCGGGCCGGAATGAGAACACGCCGCGCGCGGTGCGGCGCGTTGAACCGGGCAATGGCGCGCTGGTCGTTTCCAGGTGGCACTGCAGGCAGACGTCCATTTTAAGATCGGCCGTCGCCAGCTTGGCCGGGTTCACGATCGAACCCTTTCCCGCGGCGTGCAAACTTCCCGGGCCGTGGCAGCGCTGGCAGTCAATCCCTTGCGGCAGTTGGTCCGGGAAGCGCGCCGCGACGCCAAAACGATCGGCGCCGCCGGGGAGCGCGGGATAGGCGTTGTGGCAGAAAAAGCAGCCGAAGTCGATGCGGCGGGTGAACCCGGGATGCAGCGGGCGATCATAACCGGGGCTCATCGCCCAACGATTCTCCTGGGGATACCACGAGACGGGCAACTCAATGAGCTCGCCGCCCGTTTGATGCAGATAGCTTCGGGCATGGTTGCCGGAGCCGATGACGTAGTTCGCCTCCAGTTCGTAAGCATCGGTTTCGGCGCCTGTAGAATCGATAAGCCAGCGGCGCTGATAGTATCGGCCGTTCCGTTCCTCCATGCGAAAATGCTGGCCGGACGCTTCGTGAAAAAAGCGGTTTCCAGCCGGGAAGTCCGCCGCCTTGGGCCGATAAAACGACCGAGCCATACCGGTCGCCTGAAACGTCCGATATATGTCCGCATGGCAGGGTTGGCAAGCCTTCGAATCGATGTAGGCGGGCTCCGGCGCGGGCGGCCGCCGCGGGAACACGAAGAAGATTCCGACAGCCGCGAAGATCGGCGCGGCCACCCACAACGCTTTCCGCATGAATCTCGAATTCTAGCGCGAATACCGGCGCAACAGCTCCGCCGCGCGCGTAAGGTCCGGATCCAGGCGCAAGGCGGTACGCCACGCCTCTACGGCCCGCTCGTGCTGTCCCGCAGCGTGGAAGGTTACGCCCATGTTGAGCCAAGTCATTGGCAGTGCCGGGTCCAGTTCGGCGGCTCGCCGTAGCGCGGCAAGGGCGCCCGTATAATCGCCCAGTCCGGTGCGCGCGACGGCCAAAGCATTCAGCACGGCGGGGTCAGCCTCCGCCGCGGTTTCCAGAACTCGCGCCGCGTCGCGGTTATCTCCGCGAGCGATCAATAACTCCGCCAGCGCCAGGCGCGGCGCTATGTTGGCTGCATCGAACTCCATGGCGCGGCGATAGTGCCCTTCCGCTTTCGCCCCCTGGCCCATCCGGCGCAACGCGTCGGCCAGCGCGATGTAGAAACCCGCGACGCGTGGCTTCCCGCTGTCCAGCAGACCCGCCAATCGGTCCGTGTGCTCTTTCAACCGCGCAGTTTCGGTAAGCGCGGCCACGGCTTGGTACAGCCGGTTTTCCGCGGTGTCCGGCAGGCGCGCGGGATAGAGCGGCCGGACCGGTCCATCGTAGCGGCCGTGCCGCTCGCGCATCGGGTCCAGCAGCCCCTCACCCGGCGTCCGTCGAATCCGATGATCGGTCATGGTCACATGCACCGCGTCCTCAGTCGGGCGCTTCGGCATGTGGCAGCCCGTGCAGCCCGCCGCGCGTTCCGGATGCACGCCAGCGTGGCAGTTGAGGCAAGCCGCTGTGTAGCGGGCTTCCGCCGCGGCGCCCCGTTGCACCGAGTGCGGATCGTGGCAAGTCAAGCAGGTGAGCCGGCCCTCGCTCTTCAGAAAGCACCGCGATTGACCGAGCCCATACGCCGAGTGGTTCACCGTGAACCCGTCGTCTTTACCGGGTGCCGCGCGATCGAAGTAGATTTGAAAATCGCCCAGCGGCTCCCCGGCGAGGTACGAGAATGGCAGGCGGTCAAATCGCCGGATGGCATCCGGCACGCTTCGGCTGGCCGATTCAAGGTGGCACTGCAGACACACTTCCATCCTTCTGTCGGCCGGGAGCTTGGCCGGATTGACGATGGGACCGCGCCGCGCCGCGTGCGCCTCGCCGGCTCCGTGGCAGCGGGAGCACTCGATGCCATGCGCCAGCCCCGCCGCCGATGGGTATCCGTTGTGGCAAAAGAGACAGGAGTCCGGAATCTCGCGTTGAAAATCGGAGTGCCGCGGCCGGTTATAACCGGGGCTCATCGCGAAGTGGCCGGCATCCTCGCTGTACCAGCTTACGGGCAGTTGTACCAGCTTGCCCGAAGGCTTCCGATGGGCGTAGGTGCGCGAATGGTTTCCCGATCCGATCACGAAATGGATCTCCATTTCGACGGCGTTGGTTTCCTTTCCCGCGGCGTCTAACTGCCAACGTCTCTGCATTGGCCGGCCGTTCACCAGCTTCATCTCGTAGTAACGGGCGGAAGGAGCGTGATAGAACCGGGTCCCGGCGCGGAACTCGCCAAGGCTAGTGAACTCGACCGGAGAAAATGACCGGCCCATCCCGGTTTGGGCGTACGTTTGAACGATGGCCGAATGACAAGGCCGACACACGCGCGACTCGCCCGCCGGCTGAGCCGGCAGGGGCGATGAGCTGGCCGCGACGGCTAGAATCCGGATGAGCGTCGCCCGGCTCGCGCGGTCTTTGCGGGATGAGTTTCCGAGCCGCACCAAACGATTATCATATGGCGTCATCACGGGGAGTTCTGGTGCACGTGTGTTCCTTGGGCTAAAGCGCCTGTCCTCCCGTGGTCTCGGCAGTTTGCTCTCGGTCGCGCTCCGCATCCTCTTTGGATTGCCCCCGCCGCCATCGCCTCCTTCGCGCTCGGCCCGACCCTCCGCGCCACCATCACGTCGCCGTCGGCATCATGTCCGTCCTTCTCGTTAAGCCGCCCGGCATCCTCCGGGGGCTTGCCTTTCCTCTCGTGCCGATAGACGCTAAAAAGTTGGCAACTGAACGGCGTCCGCTGGGCTCGGTCGATCAAGGCCACGTGCAACGTCCTTGGCTTTGGCCTCGTCATCATCACCGTCATTTACCTTGGCCCCATCACGGCCAGCCATTTCGGCGCTCGCCCGCCATGACCCTTACCGCGCCGCCGGTAAGGTATAAGCGAACTCGTATGAGTGCTTCTTCCCGTCGATAATAATCGCCATCTTCCCCGCCAACCCCGTCAGCCCGTCCGTCCCCGAATCCGGCACCACCGTCACACTGAGCTCTTGTTTCCCGCCCGACATCGTGCCGCTATGCTGCAACACGAACGTTCCGCTCCGCCCCGCCAGCGTTCCGCTCACTTTCTCCATCGCCACGTACCCGGCCGAATCCTTCACCGCCGTCCGCATCGCCAGCATCTCGCCCTGGCTCGTCCCAACCAGGTCTCCTTGAAACGTCTTGTCGATCGACATCCGTCCGATCACCGGTCCCTCCAGCGGTTGCAACTTCACCTCGAAGGTTCCCTTCGCCATCTCTCCATAGCCTGCAAACACGCTCATGACCATCGCTCCCGTCGCTATCGTGCGCCAATTCATATTCGCCTCATATTCGCCCGAGAGATCGGCGAAGTCAACAAAAAGATTTTGACAATAGTATTCAAATCAGTTAAATATATACCTATGAAGCAAACACCAAAAGGCTGGCCGCGCCTCTCCTCGGCTATCTTTTACGACGACGCCGCGAAGGCCATCGACTGGCTTTGCCAGACCTTTGGCTTCGTCGTCCGCCTCCGCGTCGAAGGCGAGGGCGGCCGAATCGAGCACAGCGAACTCACGTATGGCGACGCCCTCATCATGGTCGCCCCAAGCGGCGCATATAGCAGGCCCGGCCGCGAGAGCTTCCCGCCCGGCGCAAGTCCCCGCTCTATCGGCGGCGGCAACACGCAGTCCATCCTGCTCTTCGTGGATGACGTCGACGAGCACTGCGCGCACGCCCGCGCGGCCGGCGCCGTCATTGCCGGCGAACCCCAAGTCCACGACTACGGCGAAGAATACTGGGCGGATCGCACGTATGCCGCCGTCGATTGCGAGGGCCACTTGTGGTGGTTCACCCAGCGTCTTCGCGACCAACCTGACAAATAAATGGCCCCCCGCGCGAAAAACGTCCACGGCACGCTCGCCGCCCTGGCCGATGAAACCCGGCAATCCGTTGTCGATCTGCTGAGCAAGGAGCCGCGGCGCGCCAGCGACATCGCCGCGGCTCTTTCGCTCACGCCCCAAGCGATGAGCCGCCACTTGCGCATCCTCCGCCGCGGCGGCCTGATTCGCGAGAAGGGAATTGACGCCGACGCCCGCGTCCGCATCTACCATCTCCGCCACGAGCCGTTTCAAGACCTCCGCCGCTGGCTCGATCAGGTTGAATCTTTCTGGGTGTAAGCGCCGGAGAAGCGATGCCGGCAGCCGGCGGTCGCCCGCTCAGTGTCGAACAGTTCCGGGCCGGCACTCCGCAATGCAAATCCGCTGCGGTAAGTCCGCCGGAAGGCCAGTGCTATTGGCATATAGGCAACCCCAGCCTAAATCCACATCGCCCCTGGAGTTATCACCTCGCGGTAAGCAATTCGTCCGCAAATAGTAGACCCAGAGGAAAACCGGGACTACTGGGTGAGGGGTAGCAGGCGGCAGCGTGGCTGGGGCACGTGGAGGAATTCGCACTTGAACTCCTGCAAATAGGCGGATTCGCTGAGTTTCGCGACGGCGTGGCGGTGGAGGTCTTCGCCGATC
>JBJXFL010000071.1:0-9990 GCA_046155405.1 Bryobacteraceae bacterium
CAGTCCCGCTCTTACTGATCGCAATCAAAATTGCCTTGTCTTCGGCCGAGCATTCAAATACAGGGGCGTGTCTGGGCATCTCCCAAACATTTTAATACATAAATGTAATATTGCAAGTAAGCACTAGTCTCGTTGACGGAAACGGTTTATCCTACTCTCATGATCCGCGTGCAAGATCTGGTCAAGACCTTTGGCGAACTCCGCGCGGTCGACAACATATCCTTCACCGTTCAACCGGGCGAAATCTTCGCCTTCCTGGGCCCCAACGGGGCTGGCAAGACGACGACCATCAAGATGCTTACCACGCTGCTCAAACCGACCAGCGGCAGCCTTTCGATCGACGGACTCGATCCCGCCAAACACCAGAACGAAGCCCGTAAACGCTTCGGCATCGTTTTCCAGGACCCCAGCCTCGACAGCGAACTCACAGCCTACGAAAACATGGACATTCACGGCGTGCTCTACGGCGTTCCCAGCGTCCCGCGCGCTGAGCGCATCGAAAGGCTGCTCAAACTCTTCGAGCTCTGGGACCGCCGGGACGGCTTCGCCAAGACATTCTCCGGCGGCATGAAGCGCCGGCTCGAGATCGCCCGCGGCTTCCTCCACACGCCGAAGATCCTCTTCCTCGACGAACCGACCCTCGGCCTTGACCCGCAAAGCCGCAACCAACTCTGGAATCACGTCAAGCATGTCAACGAAACCGAAGGCGTCACGGTGTTTCTGACTACCCATTACATGGATGAAGCTGAGCGCGTCGCCCAGCGCATCGCGATCATCGACCATGGCAAAATCGTCGCGCAGGGCACGCCGGACGAACTCAAGCTGCAAACCAAAACGGACTCGCTTGAAGGCGCCTTCCTCGCTCTCACCGGAAACACCATCCGCGATGAAACCGCCAACGAGGGCGCCGATCAACTCCGGCAGTTCAAGCAGATGTGGAGACGTTAGCACCCAATGAGCGCCATCTATGCCATGTGGCTCCGCGAAGTGAAGCGCTATGTGCGCTCCCGCGTTCAAATCGTCGCCTCCCTGGCCCAACCCATGATGTACCTGCTCATCCTCGGCTTCGGTCTCGGCCCCGTCTTTCAACAGGCCGGCCAAGGCGACTACATTCAATTCGTAGCCCCCGGCGTCGTCGGCATGAGCCTCATGTTCTCATCCATTTTCTCGGGCGTCGGTCTGCTGTTTGACCGCCAGTTCGGATTCTTGAAGGAAACCCTGGTGGCCCCCGTCCCCAGGACCTACATCATGATCGGCCGGACCCTCGGCAGCGCCACTATTGCCGTCATGCAAGGGCCGCTCGTATTGACTGTCTGCATCATCGCCGGCTTCCGCCCGGCTAGTCTGGCGCAGTTGCCGCTGGCCTTCCTGTTCATGCTGCTAATCGCCATTGCCTTCGCCGCCCTCGGCACCGCCATCGGCTCCGTCTTGAAGGACATGCAAGGCTTTCAAATCATCATGAACTTCCTCGTGATGCCCATCTTCTTTCTGTCCGGCGCGCTGTTCCCGCTGTCTAATCTGCCCAAGGCGCTGACCGTATTAACCAGCCTGGACCCGCTGTCCTACGGTATCGACGGTCTCCGCACGGCCCTCATATCGGTGTCGCACTTCGGCGCTCCGCTCGACGCCGGAGTTCTTGTTGTCGCCTCCGTCGCGTTCCTCGCCATCGGCACGCACCTGTTCTCGAAGATCGAGATCTGATGGCCTGCCGTATCCTTCGAATCCTGCCGGCTTGGTGCTTGTTGTGCGTTTCACTCGGACTTGCTCAACCGCCACGACCGCCCGCGGTAATATCGCCCGAGGTAGAGGCGGGCCGGATCGTCACCTTCCGGATCTACGCACCGGGCGCAATCGAAATCCTCGTGACTGGCGATTGGATGGGCCGCCTCGATAAGCCGATTGCGATGTCCAAGGGCGACGACGGAGTGTGGTTGGCGCGCGCTGGGCCGCTCGAACCGAATGCCTATTTCTATTCCTTCACCGTTGACGGCGTGCGCGCGGCCGATCCAGCGAATGCGAATACGATTGTCGCGGGAGGCGGCCGGTTTCCCCAGAGCATGTTACAGGTTCGCGGCGATCGCGCGAGTGTCTGGGAACCGCAGCCGGTTCCCAAAGGAAGCGTTCATGTGGAGTTCTTCGAGTCCGCTCTTCAGCGGCGCGAGCGGAGCTACTACGTGTACACTCCGCCCAATTACAGTAACTCCGGGCGCCAACGGTTCCCGGTACTTGTGCTTCTACCGGGTACTCCGGGCACCGAAGCCGATTGGATCACGGTTGGATTGGCGAATCACGTATTCGACAACCTGATCGCGCGGCGTTCGATGCAGCCGATGGTAGTTCTGATGCCCCGGGCGGACGTTCTCGTCAAGGGTGGCACGCGCAGCGACAATTTAAAGGAGTTCGAACCTCTCCTGATCCGTGAGATGCTCCCCCATTTCGAGAGTCGCTATCGCGTGACGCTAAAGCCGAACGCCAGGGCGATCGCGGGATATTCGCTCGGCGGCGAACTTGCTTTGACGGTGGGCTTGCGCCACCCCGAACTGTTTCGAGCGGTCGGCTCCTTCGGTGGCTCGGTGTTCGAAAGGGAGTTTGAAGATCGCTTCGGCAAGGCGTGGGCCGACCCGCGAGCGATGGCCCGCGACTACAGCCTCATCTGGATCGGCTGCGGCTCGGGAGATCTCTTGTTACCCGGCAACCGCAAGCTCAGTGACACGCTGAAGCAAAAGAACATACCCCACACTTTTCATGAGATCGCCGGTTACCATAGCATGCCCACGTTTCGTGGATTGCTGATCGATTTCGTGCAGGTCCTGTTCCGTGAAATCGCCATGCGCTAGAAAAGCGGAAGCGTGAAAATTGTGGTAGTATTAGATCGTCGCTGAAGTATTAGAATTACCCAGTCAACGACACAATATCTTTAGGCTCGTATTGTGCCCGGCGGATCCTGGAAACAAACCAAGAACAAACCAAGGTAATACCGGGAACGAGACAACGGAAACGCTGGAAATAAACGACTTACCTCACTTACCTGCCTGAACGCGTTCGCGACCGAAAGCGGCCACCGCCGGTCCCAATTGCCGCCTGCCATCCCCGGTGCCACCGAAGCAATCCGGGTCTGGGTCCGCAGTTCGATCTGGCTGGCGGGCCCCGCTCATCGCGGCGTGCAGGGCATCGAAGAACGAATTTCCGGACCGGCCAGTCTGCCGGTCAAATGGCATTTGACCACTGTGCGTCCGTCGCCCGTCGAGCGTCGAGATGACGTTCTGGTCGATCCGATAGCCAGCTACGATTTGTATCTGACTGCCCGCCCTGGCGGCTGGCGATCAAAACGGAGCCATTGGGCAATTTTTCGCTTGTCTCTTTCATCACCGTTTCCACTTTGACGTCAAACTCCGAAACGATCCCCATTCCTTCATCGGAGTAACGTGCACGTCCCCGCGTGACCGTGCCCAGCACAATGGTGTCGCACTTCGTCACGGGAAACTGTGAGAGATCTCTGTCCCAATGGTTAATGACTGGCAGTGGTTGCGCGCCTTCGGGAAGCTCCCTCAGCTTTTCCGCCGCTTTGCCCACGGAACGGCCGGTCTTGATCACAGCCGTTGCCGACTTGTCTCCTGGTTCTGTATAGTCCAAATACACAAGGACGGGCGCGTCGGTCCCCGCCCTTCTGTTACTCCTTTGGGCCATGGAGTTGAGCGACGCGCAGGCCAGAGAAGTCACGAGGAACGCGGTTTTATAATGACGAATCATGCCGTTTCCGCTCATCAGGTGCTGCCAAGCTCAGCCCAGCGCCGCCCAAACCAAAAATCCAAGTTACAAATTCGAATCAATTAACTGTTGCAAGTCGGTCTTCGACACGGCCCCCACCTTCTGCGCCACCACTTGGCCGCCCTTAAACAGCAACAGCGTCGGTATCCCCCGCACGCCATAGCGCATCGCCGCGCCGCCGTTCTCATCGACGTCCAACTTCCCGATCGTCACACGCCCCGCATAATCATCCGCCAGCGCGTCAATCGTCGGCGACATCATGCGGCACGGGCCGCACCATTCCGCCCAGAAATCCACCAGCACGGGCTTGTCGGATTGCAGAACCTCGACGTCCCAGCCGCCATCGGTAAAAGTAACAGTGTTAATTCCAGCCATTTCTCATCACTCCACGACTTTTGATGTACAACTTCAAGAAAAGATTCAGCTTACCAACAGGTGACGGTACAGTGCCCCATACTCGGCCGCCGACCGGTCCCAAGAGAAGTCCTGGCTCATGCCGAGCCGCATACGCTCCTGCCACGCCTCGCGGTCACGCCAGCAGTGCAGCGCATAACGCAGCGTACTGAGTAACGCCGCCGGGGAGTACTCGTTGAACTTGAAACCCGTCGACTCTTCAATGGTATCATCCAACCCGCCCGTCGCCCGTACCACCGGCGGCGTCCCGTACTTTAGAGAGTAGATCTGATTCAACCCGCAGGGCTCATACCGGCTCGGCATCAGAAACATATCCGCCCCGGCCTCAATCAAATGGGCCAGCCCATTGTTATAGCCGTGCCACACCCGAAACTTATCATGGTACCGATCCGATAAATCATGGAAAATCCACTCATAATGCGGCTCTCCGCTCCCCAACGCAATCACCGTTACATCTTCCTTCATCAAGGCGTCGCCAATCGGTTCCAGGAGATCAAACCCTTTCTGCTCCGCGAAGCGTGACACAACGCCGATCAACGGCCGGTCATGAGCGTCCGACCCAAATCCCAGCGCCTCCAGCAACGCCCGCTTACAAGCCGCCTTTCCCTCCAGATTCACGGCATCGTAGTGAGCCGGCAAATGCCGATCCGTCGCCGGATCCCACTCGGCATAATCGACCCCGTTCAGAATTCCAGTCAACTTCCCGGACCGCGCTCGCAATAACCCATCCAGTCCGAATCCATGTTCCGGCGTCTGTATCTCTCGACCATAGGTCGGGCTCACCGTAGTCACGTAATCGGCCGCGACAATGGCGCCCTTCATCAAATTCAAGTCGCCGAAGAACTCCAGTTCATCCGCGTTAAACTGGCTCCCGTCAAGCCCCAACTCATATAGCACCTGTTTCTCGAACCGTCCTTGGTACCCCAGGTTGTGAATCGTAAATACATGCTTCAACGCGGCCACCCGCGGATCGTTGGCAAACCAACTGCGGGCATAGATCGGCGCCAGTGCCGCCTGCCAGTCATGCGAGTGCAGAATGTCGGGATGTTCTATCTGCCGGGCGATTCCCAACGCCGCCAGTGACAACACCGCAAACCTCAAATGATTGTCGATATAGTCGTTGCCATACGACGAGTACACGCCGTCGCGGTCATAGAACCACGGAGCCTCCACGAAGTAAAAGGCCACACCGCTTCGATACATCCGCCAGATATCGGTGCGATGTCGAAAGTGGTTGATCCACACCGGCATATTCTCCAACACTAATTCCACGCCCCCCGGGTGCAGCCCGCGATACTTTGGCATCACGACGGAGGCGCTCAAACCGTGTCGAACCAACGCCGCAGGCAACGCACCCAACACGTCCGCCAACCCGCCGGTCTTCGCAAACGGCGCCGCTTCGGACGCCACCATCATCACTTTCGCCATCGCACACTCATCATAGCCTGTGCCAGCGCCGGCACCGCCAAAGATCCCAAAAACGCGCCCAAAAACGAATTCCATTCCATCGCGAAGGCGCCCACGGCCGCGTACAAGGTTCCAATCCCCACGTTCGCCAATGTCGTCAAAAGCATAAACCGTCGTACCGGCATCGCCGTCATTCCCGCAAACAAAACCGACGCCTCCGCCAACACCGGCACCGCTCGAGTCAGTATAAGCGTCCATTCGCCATACCGCGCCCACAATGACTTCACAGTCGAATCCGCCTGGTCCCGCGCCATTCGCCCGGCCCGATGTCCCAGCCAGCACCCGAAAGTCATTCCGGCAATATTAGTCGCCGCCCCGCCCGCAAATCCCAACAGCGCCCCCGACGCTGTCGCCAAGATACTCGATGGCACCGGCAAAAAGAGATCGCCGGCCAACAACCCAGCAATCGCCGGCGAGATCCACCATGCCCCGCGATGCTCGGCCGCCAGCGTCATCGCCAACGCATTGAACGTGTCCTCCCATAGAAAGAACGGAATCAAAATCAGAGCCAAAACGCCGCACACCAACAACACGAGACGCACTAAGTCAGCATATCCTTGAATGAATGAAATTGCCCATTCCCGTACCCGCCGGTGAACTCAAGGCGGCCGCAATCGAAACCATGCGTAAAGCGAAATTCCCGATGATGGCCACCATGGACGGCACGCAACCGCGCGTTCGGCCCGTCTCTCCCGTTCGCACCGATGGCTTCACCGTCTTCATCGCGTCGCTCCGCGATTCCGGTAAAACCGCTGAGCTCCAAGCGAACGAACGAACCGAACTCTGCTACCTCTCCGACGACCACGACCAGGTCCGCATCACCGGTCCCGCCATGCCGGTCACCGATGCCCCCACCCGCCAGTCCATCTGGGATTCCAACCCCCTTCTCCGCGCCTATCTCGGCTCCATCGACAATCCCCAATTTCTCCTCTACGCCGTCCACCCCGAGCGCGTCCGCTTCATGCGTGAATGGGCTCTCGAATACCAGGAGGTCCCTCTCGGCTAATGCGACTCATTCTCTTTCTCATTCTCACGACGCTCCTCTCCGCCGCCGATTGGCATCTCGTTTCCGTCACCAGAATCTGGGATAAACCCAGCCACGCCGCCTTCGGCGATCTCATCCGCTGGAACAGCCATTGGTTCGCCGTCTTTCGCGAAGGCCGCGGCCATGCTCCTTCCGAAGGGAAACCGGACGACGGCAAGCTCCGGGTCCTCTCCTCCCGCGACGGCGATAAGTGGCAAAGCGAAGCCCTGCTCGAAGAGCCCGGCGTAGACCTCCGCGATGCTCACCTGAGCGTCACAAAAGACAACCGCCTGATGATCGTCGCCGGCGGGTCGTACTATCCCAACGGTGAATACAAAACTCGTCAAAGTCGAGCGTTCTTCTCGAAGGACGCGAAGAAATGGACGCCTCCGGCGCCGGTACTCGAGGACGGCCACTGGCTCTGGCGGGTCACGTGGCACAAAGGCATCGCCTACGGCGTCTCCAAATACGGCCCCGACCCACGCAAGATTCGCCTCGTGAAGAGCGTGGACGGCGTCAAATGGGAAAACATCACCGAACTCGCCGTCCCCGGCGGCGATGAAACCGCCCTCCGCTTCCTCCCCGATGGCCGCATGGTCGCCCTCACCCGCCGCACCTGGGACGACGGCAATATCGCCTGGATTGGAACCAGTAAACCGCCCTATAAAGACTGGACCTGGAATCCATCCGGCTACTTCATCGGTGGTCCCAATGTTGCCATCCTCCCCAATGGTCTTTGGGTCGCCGGTGGACGCCTATATGAAGGAGGCGACCGCACAAAACCACACACTGAAATCGGAGAACTTACTCCCACCGGCTTCACACCGAAACTCCGCCTCCCCAGCGGCGGCGACTCCAGCTACCCTGGCTTCGTCTGGCACGATAATCTGCTCTGGACTCTCTACTACTCCAGCCACGAAGGCAAAACCTCCATCTATCTCGCCAAGATCCGCGTCCAATGAGCGAGCAAGCCATCCAACGCGGACTTCGGCTGGAATACGCGACCATTGGCTACAACGTTTTGGAAGCTATCGTCGCGCTTGCCTCCGGCACTGTCTCCGGAAGCGTCTCGCTTATCAGTTTCGGTGTCGACAGCCTGATCGAAGTCAGTTCGGGCGCTGTCATGATCTGGCGCCTCGGCAAGTGCGCCGATGTAGCCGAACGCCGCGCCCAGAAACTCATCGCCGCCTCCTTTTTCGTACTCGCCGCATGGATTCTCTGGAAGTCCCTCGAAAGCCTTTGGTCTCGCGAAGGGCCGGCTCTCAGTTGGACCGGAATTGCCCTCGCGGCTCTATCCCTGTTGGTCATGCCAGCCCTCGCGAAGGCCAAACGCCGAGTGGGCATCGCGCTGGATAGCGCCGCCATGGTCGCCGACTCGCGGCAGACCGGCCTTTGCGCTTACCTTTCCGCCATCTTGCTCGCCGGTCTGCTACTGCACGCACTGTTCGGTTGGTGGTGGACCGACGCCGTCGCCAGTCTGGCCATGACGCCCATCATTGTCCGCGAGGGCGTAGGCGCCTGGCGGGGGCAAGGCTGTGGGTGCCCCCATTAGAAGGTGACCCGATCTATAACGGCAGCGAAGCCGCCAATCGAATCGTCTGTCCGCTTTTCTTGTCGGTGATCACCAACTCGCCGCCCTCCTGCCGTACATCGTCCACCTGCGCAAACGCGGCCGGAACACGGGTATAAAACATCAAAAACCGCGTGCCGATCTTCGCTTTCGCCGGTAGCCACCGAAAGGCCGGCGTGTCGAACATCTTGCCCATTTCCACCGTCTGCCGCCGCGGAACGTCGAAGGGCTGCGTGCCGAACTCCAGCCCCCGCGCCAACGCCAGATTTGACGCATAGTTCATCCATTCCTGCAGCCACGGATACTCTTCCCGCCGCAGCAGATAACCGAGCATCAACCGTTTTTCCAGGTTGATCGCCGTGACAAATCCCAATCGGCGCGCCGGATCGAACACGCAGCCGCTATGGTCCATCGAATCCGGCGGATCGGGAACCCCCCGCAAATCCGCCACTCCGCCCGCTCTTAACGGCGCCGACGGATAGACGAACGGTTGATCCGAAACCAGCCGGTGATTGGGCGGCTTATTCTCATGCGGACGCGTTTGGCAGCGCCCCACCGACGCATCCACCACCGTCTTTCCCGGCGCTAGAAAGGGATATCCGATCGTGGCGTGTTCGGCCCAATTGATCGGCCGGTCAAAAGCCAACTCATTCTCCAGCGTCGTGTCGACATACACCACCTGCTCACCGTCCACAATTTCGATGCGACGCGTCAAGGCCTCTTGCACCAACGGCAGCCTGGCCGTAAATGTGATCTGCTGCAACTTTCCTTCACGGCCTTGCGAAACCAGGGACCAGGGTTGCCGGTGCGCCTCGCCATGACCCTGCAATCCCGCCGCCTGCTCTTCCTTGGACGTCGGCCCAAAGCCGTCCACGCACAAAAAATGCCCCAGCGAATCTCCAAATCGCCCCGGCCCTTTCGTCATGCGCGCCAGCGCCACCGGGTTCCACATCGGGTTCATCTTCTCGGCGTCCCCTTTCAATACGAGACTTGCAAACGCTCCGCCCTTATTGAGCGTCAACAGTTCCAACTTCTCGTTCTCCAGCGCCGTCGCCGGCCGGCTCTCAAAAGTCGTCGCGCGCTGCGCAAAGCCCGCGAGGGGGATCAGACATAAGGTGAGGAATCGCATAGCCAAAAGCCAGCATATCCGAATCACCGCCTGGCTTTTACGATACCCAGCGCCTTTCGCTTTCCATCCGGCAAAACAATCTCCACGTCCGCCTCCATCGCAGTCCCCATTCCAAAGTGCGCTGGTACAAACGAACCCGACCCATAGCTCCCGCCCGCCGTCACTTCCTGCCATTGGTGACCCGCCCGCACTCGCGCCCCCACCGGCGCTTTAACCTCCAACCAGTTCCCAGTACCGGCCGAGACATTCCGCCACAACACCGCCTTCCCCCCCAACTCGCTGGTGACTATATCCAATCGCCCATCCCCATCCAAATCGGCCACCGCGAGTCCTCGATTCGCCGCCGCGGGTCCCAACTCCGCGCCCAATCGGAACGTCCCACCGGAATTCAACAACACCATATTTGGCTCTTTATACGGCTCCGACCGCGTCAACTCAATCGTATCCGTCACATGCGAATTAGCGGTCACCAAGTCCTTCCAACCGTCGTTATTCAAATCCGCCAAGGCCACCCCCCATCCGCTCCTTCGAACCGTCAACGCCCCCGCGCCCGACTGATATGTCTCATCCCGAAACCCCTCGCCCGTATTGCGAAACAACGGAAAAGTCTCGCCCACC
>JBJXFL010000080.1:0-57408 GCA_046155405.1 Bryobacteraceae bacterium
AAAAAGAGCGCCTGTACCAGCGGACCGTCCCAAATGTCGTTGATAATAAACAACCGGCAACACCCGGAAATCCCGGTCACCGAGGACGCCAAACCCGTCGACGGCCGCCTCTCGGAGTGCCCGTACGTCGTCGAAGCCGGCGATCAACCCATCCCGGCGATCTTCACGAATCAGACTCCCGAACCTGCGCCCGACCAGGCGCCGGACCCTCAGCCCGGCATCATTAACTGGGCCGAAGTCGCCCTCGACTTCCACCCCGACCCCTTCCAAACCGAAATCATGACCGAAACCAACCCTCGCATCCTGATTCTCGGCCCGCGCCAAACCGGTAAGTCGACCGCCACCGCCGTCCGTGTCTTATATGAAGCCATGAGTCATGACGACGCCGTCATTCTGCTCGCCAGCGCCTCCGGCCGCCAGTCCGGTCAAATCATGGATAAGGCCCGTAAAATGGCCCGTAGCGTTGACTTGACCATTTTCCCGCCGCCCCCCAAATGCGACGGTTTCTCACTCGCCAACGGCTCGCAAGTTATATCGTTGCCCGACAGCGAGGAAACTATCCGCGGCTTCTCCGCGCCGCGGCTGATCGTGGTCGATGAAGCCGCCTTCGCCTCGTCCGAAGTATTCAAGGCTCTCGAACCCATGCTCACCGTCTCCGCCGGGACCATCATGTTACTAAGTACGCCCAACGGCCAGAGCGGCTATTTCTACGATCAATGGCACGCCGCACTTAGTCCTTGGACTCGCCTTCTCGGCAGCCTGGAACGCTGTCCGCGGATCAACCGCGCCGCCATCGACGCCATGCGCCAAACCATGTCCAAGGAAGACTTTCAACAGGAGTTCGAATGTAAGTTCGTCGCCGCCGGCGGCCAGTTCATCGCCCGCGAAACCTTCCGGAAGTGTCTCCGCGACGACTTCGATCTCTTCTTCCCCGAATACGATCTCGAAGGAATACAGTAAATGCAACCGTACCCAATCACCGACTACATCGTCGGCTTCGATCTCGGCCGCGATCGCGACCACTCCGCCATCGCCGGCATGGACACCGAGTATCTCGAAGTCATCGAGAAATTCCGGCAAGTCGTCATCCGTCTCCAAAACGCCGCCCTATCCGCGGGACACCCGGGACGTTTGCCCAGGCTCACTCCGACCTCCGGACTTCTCAAGCCTTGGCAAACTTCCCGCCCGAATCGTGTTAGATTCCAACTAATGCCGGTACGGAAACGGGGAGTAACTCCACTCCCGAATTGGGCGCGATTCTTAAAGAAAAGGACGATCCCATGCGTCGATTCCATTTAATTGAACTCGAGGATCAGGACTGGATGCCAGCCGTTATTCGCGATGGAGTTACGGACTACTTGAGCGCTGCGATTCGAGTGGGAAATACTTACGGGCCGGTGACATCGGCATTGGCGAACGCGCTGTTAACGAGCGGTGAGGAACGCGTCATCGACCTATGCGCGGGAGGCGGCGGACCATGGCAAACACTGCTCCCCGCACTGCGGACCAAAGGATGGGCGGGCACCGTGACCCTGACCGATCGCTTTCCAAACTCTAAGGCAGTTGAGCGGTTGACGACAGGAGTTACGTACTATCCGGAGTCGGTGGACGCGCTGGAAGTACCTAAAGAGTTGAGCGGATTTCGGACACTGTTTACCGCATTTCATCACTTCCCCCCCGCGGCCGCGAGAGCCTTACTAGCCGATGCCGCCGCGAAGGCGGCGCCAATTGCGCTATTCGAGGTTACCCACCGGTCACCCCGGTACATTTTCGCGATGCTCTTTTCACCCCTGACGGTAATGATCCTAACGCCGGTCATCAGACCTTTCTCCTGGAGCCGGCTTTTATTTACTTATCTGATTCCTCTGGTGCCACTAGTGGTTACTTGGGACGGAATCGTGTCGTGTCTACGGACCTATACAGTGGCGGAGTTGCGTAGTATGACAATGGAAATTCCAGGGAATCACAGATGGGACGTCGGCGAAGTCAAGGGCAAAGGACTCCTGCCCCTGACGTACTTGTTCGGATTGCCGCAACAATAAGCTGAAGACTAGTTCATTGACCGCGACGCGCCGGTACACCGGAAAGCCGGCGCCACATGGGGCCTAGCTCAAGTTCGCTCCACCGCGGCCACAACTCCACCCTGTAAGCGGAGACGCGTCGCTGGGAAGCTCGATTTGGTCGGCGCGATTAGAACGAGAGCCGTGAATTTAGACCTTTCGTTTTTCCTTCGCCTATGCTATTCTTTGCCCTATGCTGCAGCATCTGCCGCTGATCCTTCGCAATACGTTTCGCAATAAGAGACGGAGCGTGCTGACCGTATTGAGCATCGCCGCGTCCTTATCGCTGCTCGGGTTCCTATTAGCCATATACAACATGTTCTACTTTGAACCGTCTTCCGCCGACCAGGCGATGCGGCTCATTACCCGCAACCGCGTTTCGCTCGCCAATCCCCTTCCCCAGTCCTATCAGGCGCGGATTGCGGCCGTGCCGAATGTCACCGAAACCATTATTTTTCAGTGGTTTGGGGGCACGTACAAGGATAATCGCGATCCGAACAACTTCTTTGGCCGCTTCGCGGTTGAGCCGGAGAAGCTTTGGAATATTTACCCGGAATACAAGACGCCGGAGGACCAGAAAAAGGCCTTCCTGCAGGAACGCACGGCTTGCCTGGTCGGCAGGAAGTTGATGAAGCGATTGAATCTCCAACTAGGCGACCGGGTCACGATTGTCGGCGATATCTTCCCCGTTACCTTGAATTTTGTTATTAAAGCGGTCTATGAGAGCGAGCGGGACAACGAGAACATGATCTTCCACTTCAACTACCTGAACGAATCGCTGCCGGCGAGCCGGCGCGATACGGTGGGTTTGTTTGTTCTGCGAATGGCCAAGCCGGAAGACGCTACGCAGATCGCTCAGGACGTGGACGCCATGTTCCGCAACGCCCCGCAACAGACCAGAACGGAGACGGAGCGGGCGTTTGAACTCTCATTTCTGGCCTTTATGGGGAATGTGAAGGCATTTCTATTTGCGATTTGCGCGGCGATCACATTCACCGTGCTGCTGGTCTCCGGAAATACGATGGCGATGAGCGTGCGGGAACGGGTGAAGGAAGTGGGGATCCTAAAGACGCTCGGATTTACGAACGGGAAAATACTTTCGATCCTGCTGGGTGAATCGGTGCTGATTGCGATTGTGGGCGGGGCGATAGGCTTGGGCCTGACGGTGTTTTTTTGCTCGATGCTGCGGAATGCGCCATCGACATTCGCGGACATGGGCCGGTTGATGACGCCGCCGTGGGTGCTGGGTTCGTCCATGGGGATTGCCGTTCTGGTGGGACTGTTGAGTTCGTTTATCCCAGCGTGGAGCGCGTCGCGGCGGAGCATTATCGACGCAATGCGGGTGACCGACTAATGGCGCTTCCACTCTCATATAACTGGCGCAACCTGGTTGCGCGGAAGACGACCACGCTTATGACGGCGCTGGGCATAGCGCTGACGGTAGCGGTGCTGCTGGCGACGGCGGCGCTGGTGGAAGGGTTGCAGACGTCGTTAAAATCCACCGCGCATCCGCTAAATATTCTGGTGATGCGCAAGAGCTCCACCGCGGAGCTGAACTCCAACCGGACGCCGGAGGATTTTCAGATCACCAAAACGAAAGGCGGGATCGCGATGGCTTCGCTGGAACTGGTGACCATCGTCATGCTCGAAAACGAACTGGCGCCAGCCGGTATCAACATTAGCGTTCGCGGGTTGACGCCGGACGGGTTTGCGATTCGTGAGAACCTGAAAATTGTCGAGGGGCGGATGTTTACGCCGGGGAGAAGGGAGATGGTGGTGGGACGCGGTATCGCGGACCGATACCCGATGGCGCGGGTGGGGCAGAAGTTGAACTTCGGGCGCGGGGATTGGGATGTGGTGGGCGTGATGGATGCGGGGCGTTCGGCGGCGAATAGCGAGATTTTCTGCGATTTGAACCAATTGGCGGCGGACCAGAACCGGGCTTCCCAGTTGAGCTCCATTCTGCTGCGGGCGAACGACGAGGTGGCGATGCAGGCGCTGATCAATGACATTGGCGGCGACCGGCGGCTGAACGCGGACGCGCAAACGGAGAAGGCTTATTACGATGCGCAGACCAGTTCGGCGGCGCCGCTCCAGTTCATTGGAATTCTGGTGGCCGTGATTATGGCCGTCGGTTCGTGTTTCGCGGCGATGAATACGATGTACGCCGCGGTGGCGCGGCGGAGCGCCGAAATCGGGACGCTACGGGTGTTGGGATTTTCAAAGCGCGGCATTTTGCTGAGCTTTTTCGTCGAATCGTTGCTGTTGAGTTTATTTGGCGGACTGCTGGGCTGTCTGCTGGTGCTGCCGCTGAATAATTTGCAGACGGGGTTGGGGAATTTCGTGACCTTTAGCGAGATGTCGTTCAACTTCACTGTGACGCCAACGATTATGGCGATGGGCGTGGGATTTGCGCTAGTGATGGGCGCGGTGGGCGGATTGTTTCCGGCATGGAGCGCGGCGCGGAAAGAGATCCTCACCGCGTTGCGGCAGGTGTAATAGATGGCATCGGATCTGGATAGTCTGCGGATTGACCCATCAATGAAGACTGGGGGCGGCGGGTCGCGATGGGCGACCGGCTGGATATTGGGCGGCGTGCTGCTGTTTCTGCTGCTGGGGGCGGGTTCGTTCGTCTATTCGAAGATGAACGCGGCCATTGAGGTGAAGACGGCGCGGGCGGTGGCCACCGCGAGCGGCGCGGGACCGGCGGGGAGCGTGATTCTGAATGCCACCGGCTACATAGTGGCGCATCACAAGATTCAGTTGGCGTCGAAGGTGATGGGCAAGGTGGCTTGGATTGGCGTGGAGAAGGGCGACGCGGTGAAGCAAGGCCAAGTGATCGTCAGGCTGGAGGATGACGAGTACCGGGCGCAGGTACAGCAGGCCAAGGGGCAGGTTACGGCGCTGGAGGCGCGATTGGCGGAGTTGGCTAACGGATCGCGGCCGGAGGAGGTTTCGCTCGCGAAGGCGAATGTCGACCAGGCGAAAGCCGACCTGGAAAACGCGCGGACCACGTTGGCGCGGGCGCAGAAGATGGTGGCCGACGGGTTGGTTTCGAAGCAGGCCGTGGATGATGGAGTGGCGCGGGAGGCGGGGCAGGCGGCGCGCGTGGCTTCGCTCGAACGGGCGTATGAATTGGTGAAGATCGGGCCGCGGCGGGAAGTGATGGATCAGGTGCGCGGACAGATTGCGGAGGCGCAAGGCCGGATGGCGTTCTTCGATACGCAATTGGCGAACACCGTGATCAAAGCGCCGATTACGGGGACAATTCTGGAGCGTGTGGTGGAGCGCGGAGAGTTTGTGACTACCGGCTTCGTCGGCGACCGCGGGGCGAAGGGATATGTGGTGTCGATGGCGGATCTGAATGACCTGCAAGTGGAGTTGGACATCAATCAGAATGACTTCGGGAAACTGGCGGCGAAGCAGAAAGGGACGATCACCACCGATGCCTATCCGGACAAGAAATACGCCGGTGCGATTGAGGAGATTTCGCCCGAAGCGAACCGGCAGAAAGCCACCGTGCAGGTAAAGGTGAAGGTGCTGAATCCGGATGCGTTCCTGCGGCCGGAGATGAATGCGAGCGTGGCGTTTTACAACGAGGCGGCGAAGGCGCCGGTGGCGGCGGCGCGGGCGGTGGTGATTGCGCCTACGGCGGCGATAAAGGACGGCGCGGTGTTTGTGGCGGTGAACGGGAAGGCCGTGAAAAGGGCGGTTCGGACGAGCGGTTCGACGCCGCAGGGAATGCGCGTGGAAGACGGATTGAACGGCGGGGAGGATCTGATTCTGAATCCGTCCGCCGAATTAAAAGACGGAGCCAAGATCAATGTCGTCCAGTAACAACGATGTGGTGATTGCAACGCAGGGCCTTTCGCGGGAGTATTCGCGAGGCGAGCAAAAAGTGGTGGCGCTGGACAACGCGAGTCTCGAGATCCGGCGGGGCGATTTTGTGGCGCTGATGGGGCCATCGGGATCGGGCAAGTCGACGCTGCTGCACTTGATCGCGGCGATGGACCGCGCGACGCGGGGGACGATTCAAGTATTGGGTTCGGACTTGATGACGATGTCCGATGGCGCGATCGCCAGGTGGCGGAACGCGCATGTCGGGTTCGTTTTTCAGAGCTTCAATCTGATTCCGGTGTTGACCGCGTGGGAGAACGTGGAATTGCCGCTGAAGCTGACGCGGCTGGGGAAAGAGCAGCGGCTGGCGAATGCGAAGAAGGCGCTGGAACTGGTGGGGTTGGGCGACCGGCTGGGCCATACTCCAAAGCAGCTTTCGGGCGGGCAGGAGCAGCGCGTGGCGATTGCGCGAGCCATTGTGACGGACCCGGATCTGATTTTGGCCGACGAGCCGACCGGCAACCTGGATTCGAATTCGGCCCGGGACGTGCTCGATTTACTGGGGCGCCTGAACCGGGAGTTTTCGAAGACGATCGTGATGGTGACGCACGATCCGCATTCGGCCAAGGCGGCGCGAACGGTGCGCTATTTGGAGAAAGGGAAGTTGCTGGAGGAGGGGATGAAGCCGGAGGACTGGTAGGACGGGAGAATGATCGAGAGCATCTTCACGTTTGGCATGTCCCCGTGGGAGTTGATGCTTCGCGGCAGTCTGATCTATTGGTTTCTCTTTCTGCTGTTCCGCTTCATTCTGCGCCGCGATACCGGTTCGGTCGGCTTGGCGGATATCCTTCTGATCGTACTTATCGCGGACGCATCGCAGAATGGCATGGCGGGCGAATACAAATCGGTGGGCGAAGCGTTCGTACTGATCGGGACCATCGCCGCTTGGAACTATTCGATTGACCAGATGTCGTTCCGCTATGCCTGGTTCGCGCGCTTTGCCGAGCCTCCGGTGGTGCCGCTGATCCGCCACGGAAAAATCATTCGGGCGAATCTTCGCCGCGAAATGCTCAGTGTGGAGGAGTTGGAAAGCCAAATTCGGACGAACGGACTGGAAACCGTCTCCGATGTTAAGTTTGCCGCGCTTGAGCCTGACGGGACGATCAGCGTCGTGGGCTACGAATCGAAAAAAACGCCGGCGTGATGCACAGGCACTACTTCACCTGGGCGCTGCTGGCGGTAACAGTTGGATGTGGGATGGCGCCGTCGCCGCTTCGAGTTTGCGCCGATCCCAATAACTTGCCTTTTTCCAATGAACGCGGCGAAGGCTTTGAAAACAAAATATCGGAATTGATCGCCGGCGATCTGGGGCAACCGCTGGAATATGTTTGGTGGGCCCAACGCCGGGGATTTGTGCGAAACGCACTTGCGTCGGGCACCTGCGATGTCATTCCCGGCATCACTACGGAGATGGAAAGCGTGTTGGCGACACGGCCCTATTACCGCTCCTCTTATGTATTCGTGGCCCGGCCGGGAATCGATGTGAATTCGTTCGACGATCCATTGCTGCGCAAGTTGAGAATTGGCGTTCAGATTGTGGGCGACGATTATGCGAATACTCCGCCGGTGCATGAGCTGGCCAGACGCGGCATCGTGAACGTGCGCGGGTATCGAGTGGTTGGCGACTACGCGGCTCCGAATCCGCCGGCCAGAGTGGTGGAAGCGATCGCGAGCGGCGAGATTGATGTGGCCGTGGCCTGGGGACCGCTGGCGGGGTACTTCGCGGCGCGGCAAGCGGTACCGTTATCGGTGTCGATCATTCAGCCTGCCGGTGCTGCGACGGCGATTCCAATCGCTTATGACATTGGAATGGGCGTGCGGCGGGAAGCCTTCGAACTAAAGAATAAGCTGGACACCGCGTTGGACCGGAAGCGTGAGGCGATTGGGACGATCCTGCGGGAGTACGGGGTTCCGATTGTGCCGGTCGAACGTCCTCGGCCAGCCGCGCATTAACTTGTGGGAAACTGCATCGCCTTTTCCGTGATCTATCTCGCGTAGCGCGTTTGCCTTGTATGACACCTCGCCACTTTTTATCCGCATCCCTCATTCTGCTAACGGGTTGCACGGGAGCGCAATCGGCATTGAATCCGGCGGGAAAAGAAGCGCAGCGAATCGCGGATCTGTTCTGGGTGATGACGGCTGGCGCCGGGGTGGTCTGGTTGAGCGTCATGTTGTTGGCCTTCCATGCGGCAAAACAACGTCCGGCCGGCGACCGCGCCCGGAAGGGAGATTGGATTATCTTCGGCGGCGCGGCCGCTCCGGCAGTGGTGCTGGCGATACTTCTCGCGTTCGGATTAGCGATGCTGCCGGATCTACTCGCCGTTGCCCCGAAGGACGCATTGCGAATACATGTCCATGGAGAACAATGGTGGTGGCGGTTTCGCTATGAGGTTCCGGGCCGGCCGCCGTTTGAGACGGCGAACGAAATCCGGCTGCCGGTGGGGGAACCGGTGGAGTTCCTGCTGCACAGTTCCAACGTTATCCACTCATTCTGGATTCCGTCGCTGGGAGGCAAAATGGATATGATGCCGGGGCGGGTGAACCGGTTGGTTCTGCATCCGAATCGGACGGGGACGTTTCGGGGGACGTGCGCGGAGTATTGCGGGACCGGCCACGCCAAGATGGCTTTCGAAGCGATCGTCCTGCCGAAGGACGACTTTCAGAAATGGCTGGACGCCACGGAAGGGGCGGCCAAACCGTGACTTCCGATCCTCATCCACTTGAGGCCGCGCCGGCGCCGGAGTTGCGCCGGGCGCAGGAAGAGCGATTGTTGAAGGCATGGAAAACACCGGAAGGATGGCGCTACTGGTCGGAGGTGAACAACAGCGTTGTTGGCGTCTGGTACACCGCTCTGGTCTTGTTCTTTCTGCTGTTCGGGGGCGTACTGGCGCTCCTGATGCGCATTCAACTCGCCGTGCCCGGCAACACATTCCTGAGCGTCGACCGGTACAACCAGGTGTTCACGCTGCACGGTTCGGTGATGATGTTCCTGTTCGCCATCCCGATTTTTGAAGCCGTGTCGATCCTGTTCCTGCCGCAGATGATGGGAGCGCGCGAGTTGCCGTTTCCGCGATTATCGGCCTTCGGGTTCTGGGCCTTTCTGATTGGCGGGATGTTTCTATGCGGGTCGATCTTCTTCGACGCCGCGCCGGCCGGCGGCTGGTTTATGTACCCGCCGCTGACCAGCCGGTACCAGCCCGGCATAGGCGCCGATATGTGGCTGCTGGGTTTTTCCTTCATTGAGGTTTCGGCCATCGCGGCCGCCGTGGAACTTATCGTCGGTGTCTTGAAATGCCGGCCGCCGGGGATGCGCATTCACCTGATTCCGCTCTACGCGTGGTACGTGCTGGTGGCGGGGGCGATGGTGCTGTTCGCCTTCCCGCCGCTGATCAGCGGCAGTATGCTGCTGGAGTTGGAGCGCGCCTTCGATTGGCCGTTTTTCGATGCCGCGCGAGGCGGAGACCCGCTGCTGTGGCAGCACCTGTTCTGGCTGTTCGGGCATCCAGAGGTCTACATAATATTTCTGCCTTCGGTCGCGCTGGTGGCGATGATTGTTCCGACGTTTGCGCGGACGCCGATTGCCGGATACAAATGGATCGTTCTTTCCGCCATCGGAACGGGATTCCTGAGCTTTGGCCTTTGGGTGCACCACATGTTCACCACCGGCTTACCGGGCATAACGCTGGCGCTATTTTCAGCGGCGTCGCAAGCGGTGGCCATTCCCACGGGGGTGCAACTTTTCTGTTTCATTGCGACGGTGTACGTCGGCCGCTTGCGTCCATCGGTACCGATGCTCTATGTATTTGGCGGACTGGCGACGTTCGTAATTGGCGGTTTGACGGGAGTGATGGTCGCGGTGGCCTCGTTCGATTTTCAGGCACACGACACGTTTTTCGTGGTGGCGCATCTGCATTCGGTCTTGATTGGAGGAACGATTTTTCCAGTGCTCGCGGCAACCTATTATTTTTTCCCGCTGTTGAATGGGAAGCTACTTTCCGAGAGACTTGGCCGAATTGCTTTCTGGCTGTTGTTTTGCGGGTTCAATATCACTTTTCTGCCGATGCATTTTACCGGATTGCGGGGGATGCCGCGCCGGGTGTACACCTATCCGCCGGGGCTGGGATTGGAAGAGCTAAACCTCATTTCCTCGATCGGCGCGTTCATCTTGGCCGCGGGATTCGGCGTGGTGATGTGGGATATTTTCCGGCCAAAGGCGAAGCGCCCGGACTCTCCACGGAATCCTTGGGAGGCGGGAAGCCTGGAGTGGTTGCAGGAGATGCCTGGCAAGCCGTGGGGAGTTCGTTGCATCCCTGAGATTGACAGCCGCTACCCGCTGTGGGAGCAGCCGAACTTCGTTCGGGATGTGGACGAGGGACGTTTCTATATGCCGGATGCCGAGGAAGGCAAGCGCGAGATGCTGGTGACGTCAATTATCGACGCCAAGCCGGAGCAATGCCTTCGCATTCCCGGGCCTAGTTTCATCACGTTGATCGCGGCGATCTTCCTGGGGGGAGTATTCATCTTTCCCACATTCAAGCTGTACTGGCCGATGGCGGTGAGCGGAGTTATCGCGCTGGGGTGCATTCTCCATTGGCTTTGGCATGGCTCGGCCATCATTCCGGAAAAGGAGACGAAAGCGATTGGGCATGGCGTGACGGTACCGCTGTATGTATCGGGGCCGTCTTCAGCGGGCTGGTGGGCCATGATGATCACGATGCTGGCCGATATCACGGCGTTTGTCTCCCTACTCTTCGGCTACTTCTTCTATTGGACGCTGCACCGGGATTTCCCGCCGGCTTCCATAGAGGGGCCGGGTGTCGTGTGGCCGACCGTTGGGTTGGCGGCCGCGCTGGGAGCATGGGCATTGACGATGCTGGCGCGACGCTGGAACCGGGAGGATAACGGGCCGGCGTTCTATGCCGGAATGGGAGTGGCGATTTTGTTGGCCACCGGTGCGGCGTATGGGCTGATCGCAGGCCCCAACCAGGCCGGGATGGACCCGAAAGCCCATGTGTATCCGGCCTTGGTGTGGCTGCTTTCGATATGGTCGATGTTGCACGTGGCCGCCGGGATCGTGATGCAGATTTACTGCGTTGCGCGGCGATATGCCGGATGCATGACCGCCAGATATGACATCGACATCGCAAATGTCACTCTCTATTGGCACTTCGTTGCGATCACGGTCGCGGCGACGGTAGGCGTGATCGCCGGATTTCCATTGCTTCGATGACAAACGAACCCAACCACGAAGTTGCGGAGGAGCGCCAGAGCCTTTGGCTACTCGTACTTTCTCCGTCGATCTGGGCGGCGCACTTTCTGGTGAGTTACGCCGCGGCGGCCATTTGGTGCGGAGCCGTCGCCGGCCGGGACCGGGAAGTGGACGTGATACGGATGGGGATTTTTATCTTCGGCAGTTTAGCGCTTGTCTGCGTCGGAGCGATTGGAAAAATCGGCTGGAGAAAATACAAGCTGGATGGCGGCGATCCTCCGTTTGACAAGGACACCGCAGAGGACCGTCACCGATTTCTGGGCGCGGCGACCGTCCTATTGTCGGCACTGAGCGCGGTGGCTATCGCTTACGTTTGCTTGAGCTTGCTTTTCGTACGGGACTGCCGATGAAGCGTCCGGGAATGTTTTTGCTGGGAGTGGCGGCGTTGGCGGCGGCCTGGTGGGGGCCGCTGGCCGAACTGGCCCAACACGCGTTCTATGGGCACATGGCTGTACACATGACGGTGGTAGCGGGCGCGGCGCCGTTCCTGGCACTGGGGTTGGCCGGCGGCAATTGGGATCCGATACGACGTTGGCCGGACTGTTGTTCACCGCTGGTAGCGTCGATGTTGGAATTGGTCGTGGTGTGGCTGTGGCACATGCCGCTGTTGCACGAAGCCGCGGGGCGGAGCGGGGCGGCAATGGCGGCGGAGCAGGGCTCGTTTCTCGCTTCCGGATTCTTGCTTTGGATCTCGGTGTTCGGGGGATCGCCCGAGAGGCGTGCCGAGCGCGGAGCGATCGGGATTGTGGCACTGCTTCTTACGTTGATGCACATGACTCTGCTGGGCGCGCTGCTGGCGCTATCGCCCCGGCCACTTTACGCGCACCATTCCGGCGCCGCCGGGCTGAGTCCTCTGCAAGACCAGGAACTCGGCGGCGCCATCATGCTGGTGGTTGGCAGTGTCTCCTACATCGCCGGGGCTTTGTGGTTGACGAGCCGTCTGTTGTTGCGCCCGCGGCGCTATTGAACGACGGCGGCTCCCGCCTTGGCAACGGTCTGGTCCTGCTTACCGGAGCCGCCGCTGACCCCGATAGCGCCGACGACCTTACCCTTGCGCTTGAGCGGGATGCCGCCGGCGAAAATGACGACGCGGCCGCGATTAGTGGCGTGGATGCCGAAAAACTGTTCGCCGGGCTGGCTGTTTTCTCCCAGCGCGGCAGTTTCGATATCGAAAGCCCGCGCGGTCCAAGCTTTGTTTATCGATATGTCCACGCTGCCAATCCAGGCGCCATCCATGCGAACGTGGGCGACAAGGTTGCCGCCATCGTCGACGACGGCGATGTTCATTGGTTGACCGATTGTCGCGGCCGACTTTTCGGCGGCGGCAATAATGGCTTTGGCTTCTTCGAGTGTAATCATAGACCTTCCTATCGGGCGATTGGCCGCTTCCTCCATTAGTCCAGTGTGTAGAGGAAGGCGGCGATGTCTTTGGCATCGTGTTCGGGAATGTTCATTTCGGGCATGATGGTGCGCGCGTCCACGGTGCGAGGCGCGCGAATCCAACGAATCAAATTGGCGGGTGTGTTCGGTACGCTTCCGGTGATATAGGCACGGCGTGCGATGCGATGCAATGGGGGCGCGACCTGGCCGGTCGCTCCCCGTAGGCCTGGAATTTCGTGACAACTGCCGCATCCGTACCAAGCCGCCAAGTGCTTGCCCCTTTCCGGTTGCCCACCGGCGACCGGATTTCCGCGAGTGTCGGAACAGGCGGCGAATACCAGCGGCAGAAACGCGAAAAGAAGAGAGCTGTACCCCATTACTTCAAGGTCTCCAAATAGGCCAGCAGTGCGTGGAGGTCTTGGCTTTCCAGAAGCGTCGCGGGCATTTTCGTTCCCGGCTTAAGATTCTGCGGATTCAGAATCCAACCCGCCAAGTGCCCGCGCGTGTTTGGCAGCGTTCCCGCGGCGATGGTTTTTCGAGACGCGAAGTGGGTGAGATCGGGGCCGACACGGCTCCCGCTCGGTGTGCCGCGAATGGTGTGGCACATTACGCAGGGCCCGCGAAGAAAAACGTCCCGGCCGCGGGCGACAGTCGAAGGGGAGGCGTCGACCGCGCGGAGTGTTTCGCCCGCGCATAGCAGCAACGGCAGGCTCGCCAATTTCCAATGCGTCCTCAAGGCGCCGCCTCCACACCCGATTTTTCATCCCTCGATAAGCCGCCGGCTATGGAACGGACAAAGGCCACAATGCGCCACGCCTGGTCTTCCGAAATACGGCCGCCGAAAGATGGCATTCCTTGCGGGCGGCCCTCGATAATCGTCCAGAAAATATTCTCGGAGCTGCTGCCGTAGGTCCATTGATCGTCAATCAGTGCCGGACCGATGGCGCCTCCCCCGGCCGCGTGACAGCCGGCACAATTGAATTGGCTGAAAAGGCGCTTGCCCGTCTGGATGGCTTCCTCGTCTCCCTCAAACGGGTTGCGCGCCGTCCGCTGCGGCCGCGGCCCGCCGGGCTGGAGAACGCTTTGCCGGTTCCCCTCGACAATCTTCCCCGGCGGGGGCACTACGCCGGGACCGGATGGCGCACAGCCAGAGAGGGCCATAAGAGCGAAATTCGCCGCCAACTTATGGAAGTGAGAACACATAAAGAGCGCCCCCCTGACTGGTATGTGACGGCAAATCCTTCATGGCTCCGACGAAGCCGAGCGCGGAGGTCTCGTCGCGCAGGTCCAGGCCGCCGGCGACAATCGCTCCGGCCCATCCGCCGACGCCATCGGCGATGGCGATGTATTGCCTTCCATCGGGGCCCTTAAAGCTTATGGGCTGTCCAATAATTCCGGAGCCGGTCCGAAATTGCCATAGAACTTCTCCCGACCGCGCGTCGACGGCTTTGAAATAGCGATCCATCGTGCCATAGAACACAATGTCGCCGGCGGTGGCGAGAGCGCCGCTCCAGGCTGGGAATTTCTCCTTGACGCTCCATACTTTTTGTTTCGCCACGGGATCCCAGGCGCTGAACTCGCCACGGTTGCCGCCGGGGCCGGCATACATCTTTACGGAGGCGCCAACGTAGGGCGTACCGGCGATGTAGTTGGCTTCAAGGCCTTCCATATCCATACAGAGATTGTTGTGGGGAATATATAGCAGGCGCGTGCGCGGCGACCATGACGACGGCTGCCAGTCCTTGCCGCCAGGGGCGGAGGGACACAGATTCCGGGCGGTGCGGCCTAATCCGGGGGCTTTCGACTTATCCTCAAGCACGAGGCCGTTTTTGAGGTCGAATCCGGTGGATGTGGTGACGTGGACGTATTTGTCCGCCGAAAGCACTTCGCCGGTTTGGCGGTCGAGGACGTAAACATATCCGTTCCGCTCCGGCCGTACAAGAACCTTTCGCGGCTGTCCGTTAATGGGGAGATCGAGCAGGACGTTCTCGTTGATGCCGTCGTAGTCATAGAGGTCATGCGGGCTCCATTGATATGCCCAGACGGCCTCGCCGTTATCGGGATCCCGCGCGAAGATCCCCGCGGTCCACTTGTTGTCACCGGGGCGCATCTCCGGATTCCACGGACCTGGATTGCCCGTGCCATGGTAGATCAGATTCAAATCGGGATCGTAGGAGATCCAGCCCCAGACGGATCCACCGCCTATTTTCCAGTGGTCCGCGGGCCATGTGGAAACGCCAAGATCCTTGCCGCGGTCCCTCGCGTAGAAAGGTTTGAACCGTAGGCCGATCAGGACGTCGGCGTCGGGTCCGGTGTTATAGGCACGCCAGGCGATAGCGCCGTCCGAAGCGTTGACAGCCGCAATCCAACCGCGGACCCCGAACTCCCCGCCGCTGTTGCCAGCCAGCACTTTGCCCTTCACAACGATGGGCGCCATGGTCATCGTTTCGCCCAGGTTGATGTCGCCCAACTTGGTTTTCCAAACTTCCTTGCCGGTGACGGCATCGACCGCGACCATGTGCGCGTCGAGCGTGTTGTAGATAATCTTGCCTTCCCAATAAACCGCGCCTCGATTCACTACGTCGCAACAAGCGACGCCTTGAGCGGCGGACGCCGGCTTCGGTTTGTATTCCCATTTCTTCGCGCCCTGGTTCTTCAGATCAAGCGCATAGAGCACGTTGGGATACGGCGTCACGAAGTACATCGTTTCGCCTACAACAAGCGGAGCGCCTTCGTGGCCTCTCAAGACGCCGGTGGAAAACGACCAGGCCAATTTCAAATTGCGAACGTTGCCCGCATTGATTTGGTCCAGACCGCTGAAACGATTGTTGGCGTAGTCCTTCGAAGCCATCAGCCATTGGCCGTCGTCGGGGTGAGAAACCGCGGAGGTGGAAACAACTGTGCGCGGCTGCTCCGGTTTTGCATCCGCGGTCTGCCGGGTGCAACCCGCGGGAACAAAGGCGAGGCCGACAAAAACAATTCCAATTAGCCGGGTCCCCATTACGAGAACATTCTCCATTTCGCGGGCGCAGTCAGCCTAAAGGACAGATCGACCGTCCATGCAAGGCGTTTCATTTCAGGGGCTTTGATTTGCCTCAGGGGCTTCATTTGTCCTGCGGCTTAAGACGTCGATCAGGCCAATCGCCGTCACCAGGGCGACTGGACCCAACACAAGACCTGAAATGCCAAAAAGTATCAACCCGCCCGCAATTGCGATAAAAACCAGGGCGGTATGGATCCTGATTTCCTGGCCAACCAGGATCGGATAAAGAAGGTTATCGATCAGGCTAACCGCCAGCGCGCCCCAGATCACCAGAATCAAGGCTTTCCCCCAACTTCCCTGGGCGGCCAGATACGCGGCGGCCGGCAGCCAGACGATGAACGTTCCGACAACCGGGATAATGGCGAATATCGCCATGACAGCGCCCCAAAGAAGCGCTCCGGGGACGCCAAGAATCCAAAACATCAACCCGCCAAGAACGCCTTGCAGGCAGGCCACGGTGAGAGTTCCAAAGATCGTCGCGTGAATCATCGAACGAATCCGATCCAGAACGCGATCCGATTCGCGACCGGAAAGCGGGAGATACGATTTCAGCGCTTTCAACGCGGTGACCCGATCACGAAATAAATAATAGAGCAGGAAGACCGTGATCAGCAGTTGCATCGCCGTCCAAACGGTTCCCTGGATCCATCGTCCAACGCTCTGCTTGAAGGCGCCGGAAAGACCTTCAATTTCCTTCTTCGGGTCTACATTGGCTTCAATCCACTGAGTGACGGCGGCGGCGCGCGGATCATTCTCCAGCTTCTTCTTCAGCTCACCGGACTCAACCATCGCCTGGATCTGTCCGAGCCCGGTTGAAGTCTGCATCGCCAACTGTTGAACAATCAAGACAATGGGAGCGAGAAGTCCGATAGCTACGACGCCTGTGGCGAGCGCCGATGCCAGCTCGGGTTTACGAGGTAGCCGCGTATGAATCCACTCGTGGATCGGATGAGCGACGACGGACAGCGCCAAGGCCCAGGTGATGGCGGGAACGAAGGGGACCGCCAGGGCGAGGCAAACGGCGGTAGCGATCGCCGTAAAGGTTACGAGCATCGCGGTTCGAACGCGGTCTTTAGAGAGCGGGCGCGGTCGCTTGCCCCTCTGAACGGGCGACGAATCGGCTCGGCCTTCTTTGCTCCTGGCTTCCAAAATTGTAGATGGAGCCAGACGCGCTTTGTTACCGGCTAGCGAACATACAAAACATAGTTCTATAATAATAAAGAACGAGGAATATGGTTGTGCTTGAGAATCCAACGGCGCCTTCCCGGCCAACAGTCACACAACGGCGAGGTCTCTTCAAATCCGGGCTCTCGCCGGCCCAGCTTCGCACGGAGATTTTGCGGGGGAGGCTTGAGCGCATTGGTCGAGGTCTCTACCGGTTCGCGGACGCGGATATTACAGAGTTCCACTCTTTCGCACAGGTGGCGGAACGGGTGCCGGCCGGCGTCGTTTGCCTTCTCTCGGCGCTTACGTTCCATAACCTCACAACTCAGAACTCACACCAGGTGTGGATCGCAATTCCGCCTCACAGTTGGAGACCGCGGCTTGATTTTGTCTCGACCAGAGTAGTGCATTTTTCTGGAGCCTCTCTGACTGAGGGTGTCGAGACTCATGAAATCGAAGGAGTACCCGTCAAGGTTTACTCGGTGGCGAAGACCGTGGCGGATCTTTTTAAGTTCCGCCACAAAGTTGGCCTTGACGTAGCGTTGGAGGCGCTTCGCGAAGTGTGGCGCGAACGCCGGGCGACGAGCGAAGAGCTTCGACGCTACGCCAGGATTTGCCGGGTAGATAAAGTGATGCGTCCATATATGGAGGCGATTGTCTCCGAATGAAAAAATCGAACTCCGCCGCTTCCGTGCGGCAGCGGCTGCTTAACCTAAGCAAGCGGCGGAATGAACAATTCGATTCGGTGCTCGTCCGTTTTGCCTCCGAGCGTTTTCTCTTCCGTTTGAGCCAAAGCCGCTTTCGGGAACATTTCTTGCTCAAGGGGGCTCTTCTATTCGCGATATGGTCGCCGGATCACGAGATGCATCGGCCTACCCGGGACGTTGATCTGCTTGGGTTTGGAGAGCCGGACGTCGAAAAGATGGCCGGCATCGTCCAAGAAATCGCCGGACTGAGCTTTCCAGACGACGGGTTACAGTTTGAAGCGGGATCGGTGACCGCTCAGAGCATCCGGGAGGATAACGTCCACAGTGGAATTCGAGTTCGCCTGACGGCGAATCTTGATAAGGCATTAATCCGGCTGCAAGTCGACGTCGGCTTTGGCGACACTGTCACACCGGCCGCTGAGTTCGTCGAATTGCCCCGCATGCTCTCGGACCTGCCGGCCGCACCCCTTCGCGCCTATCCGGTGTACACCGTCATCGCGGAAAAATTAGAGGCACTTGTGCGCCTGGGGGCTGAAAATAGCCGCCTGAAGGATTTTTTTGACCTCACCGTTCTCCTCGCCCGCTTCGAGTTGGACGAGGAAATCTTATGTTGTGCGGTAGCACGCACTTTTGAGCGGCGGCAGACTACGATACCCACTGCGGAACCAATTGGTCTCAGCGACGAGTTTGCCGTTGACAAGGCCGCACAGTGGATCGCTTTCCTCAAACGAAATCGGCTCGACGGCGTTGCACCGTTCGACGAGACCATCAAGTCGCTTCGTGATCGGTTGATGCCGCTTCTGAAGAAAATCGGCCGTTCCGATTATCGGAGTTGACCCAGGCCATTAGAAATTGATCCCAATCAATCCGCCGCTCAGGCTATACTCGGATACTTACGCCGTTTCTTCGCCTATCGAGGAATTATGGAAATCGACCAAAAGCTGCATATTCTCGCCGACGCGGCCAAGTACGACGCTTCGTGCGCCAGCAGCGGCTCTTACCGCAAACGCATGGAAGGCGGGATCGGCAACACGGAGGGAATCGGCATTTGCCACAGCTATACGCCGGACGGCCGCTGCATATCGCTGCTTAAACTGCTCCTCACAAACTACTGCATCTACGACTGCAGCTATTGCGTCAATCGCATCTCGAGCGACACACCTCGAGCCCGCTTCACGCCGGAGGAAGTGGTCGCGCTCACGCTGAACTTCTACAAGCGCAACTACATCGAAGGATTGTTCCTAAGTTCCGGCATTATCCAAAACCCGGACTACACCATGGAGCAATTGATCGCCGTCGCCCGGCAACTTCGTTCCGAACATCGTTTCGGCGGCTATATCCACCTGAAGGCCGTCCCTTCCGCCTCTCCCGAACTCTACCGGGAAGCCGGACTCTGGGCGGACCGCCTGAGCGCCAACATAGAGCTTCCTATCGATGCCGAACTGCGATCCCTCGCTCCGGCGAAACAGCACTCGGAAATTGAAAGCGCCATGGTGCAAATCAAGGGCGGAATTCTCGAAGCGAAGGACAAGACCAATCGTAAAGGAACAGCTCCGGTATTCGCGCCCGCCGGGCAAAGTACGCAAATGATCGTCGGCGCCACGCCCGCGCCGGATGCGACGATACTGGCAAAGGCCTCCCAGCTTTACGGGGAGTACAAACTCCGGCGCGTCTATTACTCCGCTTTCAGTCCCATTCCGCACGCCGATCCCGGTCTGCCCGTGCAACGGCCGCCCATGATTCGTGAACATCGCCTGTATCAGGCCGATTGGCTGCTTCGCTTCTACGGTTTCCGCGTCGACGAAATCACGCCGCCCGGCGAGCCGCAATTGGCGCTGGACAAGGACCCCAAACTGGCGTGGGCATTGCGCCATCGCGAATTTTTCCCCGTGGACGTCAACAAGGCTTCGCGTTCGGCTTTGTTGCGCATACCTGGGATCGGGGTGCAGAACGTGCAGCGCATCATCGACATCCGGCGCTATCGGGCCTTGCGTCTCGAAGACTTGGCCCGCCTGCGAATCTCGGTCCAGAAGACCAAGTTCTTCATTACGACCGCCGATCACAATCCGGCGGTACTGCTGATCGACAGCCCTCGGCTTCCCGCAAAATTTTCTCCGGAACCGCGGCAACTCTCGCTATTCGGCGCCGTCACTGGAGAGCTATGAGAGAAATACTCACGGAGAACTTCGCGCAATGGCGAACCCAGGCGCGAGATATCTTGCGCCAGTCGATTCCGCCGGAACAGGTACATTTCACCAGTCCGCAACTGGGCCAGCCGCTCCTCCCATTCGAGCCAGCCGCCGAAAGCGAATCGGCCGTCTCCACGGCTAAAGTTCCGCGCGAGTTTCTGGAGTTGGCGGAAAAGGTCGCTTGTTTCCGGGATCCGGACCGTTGGAACAGCCTTTACCAGGTCCTCTGGCGATTGACCCACGGCCAATCCCATTTGCTGAAAGACCACGCCGACCCGCAAATCCGCCAGCTTCGCATCATGGAAAAGGCCGTGGGGCGGGACATGCATAAAATGCGCGCTTTTGTTCGCTTTCGCGAAGCTCCCGGGCCGGTCTTTGTCGCCTGGTACCGGCCGGAACACTATATTGTCCGCGCCAACGCCCCGTTCTTCGCTCGCCGCTTCGGTTCTATCGACTGGGCCATTTTGACGCCGGACGAAAGCGTCTATTGGGATCAGAAGGAGTTGCGCTTCGGACCCGGACTGCCCCGCGAGGCGGCGCCGTCCGACGACCGGATCGAAGACCTTTGGCTGACCTACTATGCCTCGATTTTCAATCCCGCCCGCGTCAATCTGGCCGCTATGACGGCCGAAATGCCGGTTCGGCACTGGGGCACTCTGCCGGAAGCGACACTCATCAGTAATCTGCTGCATCATGCCGACGAGCGGGTAGTTTCCATGGTAAGAAAACAGCCCACCTCCGCCAAGCCATTCGTTCCCCCGGACGGTTCGCTGAAGGAACTCGCCGAAGCCGCCCGGACCTGCCAGGGTTGCGAACTCTATCTGCACA
The DNA here is from genome assembly GCA_046155405.1 of Bryobacteraceae bacterium. Lineage (GTDB taxonomy): Bacteria > Acidobacteriota > Terriglobia > Bryobacterales > Bryobacteraceae. The sequence goes on from JBJXFL010000080.1 coordinate 20,538, forward strand.
CCACGCAGACGGTCTTTGGAGAAGGCCCGGAATCGCCGAAGGTAATGTTCGTGGGAGAACAGCCCGGCGATCAAGAGGATCTGGCCGGCAGTCCATTCGTCGGACCAGCCGGAAAGATATTGGACAAGGCTTTACAGGATGCCGGCATCGACCGCGATTCCGTCTACGTCACTAATGCCGTGAAACACTTTCGCTTTGAAGAGCGGGGTAAGCGCCGTATTCACAAAAAGCCCGGCGGCGGACATATATCCGCCTGCCGCCCTTGGCTTGAAGCGGAGCTTGGGCGCCTTAAACCCGAAACCATCGTGTGTCTGGGCGCAACCGCCGCGCAGTCGCTGGTAGGCCGCGACGTTCGCATTTTACAGGATCGGGGAAAGTGGATGTCCACGCTCTGGGCCAAACGCCTGATGGTCACCATTCATCCATCGGCGCTGCTGCGCCTGCCGGAGACGTCGTCGTACGAGGAAGAATACGAGCGCTTTGTGCGGGATCTTCGCCAGGTAGTTGGATAGCTCCCTGGGTTCCAGTTTGGAGATCGGCCACCCGGTTATCGCCTTCTGGCCAGCAGGAAATTGGTCGCCGGGCGTTGGCCTTGTTCCAGAACTTCAAACCCCGCGTCGTTCAAAAGCTTGGCCCATTGCCCCGCGTTGCGCGTGAACCCATGCATAAAGAGCGGACCGTATGCGAAACGCAGCCAAAAGTCGTTATTTACCAACATCAACAAGAATTCCCCGCCCGGTTTCACCACCCGCGCCGCCTCCGCTAACGACTTTTGAATGCCCTCGCGGTTCAAATGATCGATTGCATACGCACTCACGATCCCGTCAAACTCCCCCGCCCCAAACGGCAATTGCCGCATGTCCGCCTTTTGCACCGTCGCCCGCCGCTCCACGCCGGCGCTCGTCAAATTCATCACAATTCGCGAGTTGCCGATGTTCCCGAAGTGATCGACGTACGACTGTTCAAAGGAATCGATCGCGACCAGCGTAACGTCCGGCCGCGATTCCAGAACCATCAATGCCGATCGACCCGTACCAGCCCCCATATCAAGTACTTTGCCCTTCCCGGAGGCCAAAAATGTCTCCGTCGGCAGCACTGGGCGCCCATTAAAGTCCAAAACAAAACGCGCAATCGCAAATCCGGCTACCGCCCACAGCGTCAACAGCCCCAGCCCTCCCATCACCCAACGGCCCCACCCGCGCCACCTCCCCAACGCCAACAGCGCGAAACCGGCCGCCGCCGCCGCCAAATGCCCATGCGTCAAGAACCACGGATAACCAAAGTCGATATTTGAGTGCATGCTTACAAATAGGTTACTCTCAAATTCATAAATGGCCACCGGCTCCCTGCAGTTTGACCTTACCGATCTGTCTTTTTCCCCGATCCAGGGCAAGATTCACATTGGCTTCCAACCCATCGCCAACACCGGTGGATCCATAATGGACGTGGATTTCGACGCGCCGGCCGCCACGCAATTTACCGTTTCCAATCTGGAATGCCGCTCCGGCCCCGGAACGCTTTACGGTGTCAGGATAGACTGCCGCAATTACCGGGTATACGCCTTCACCCAGATGATCCACGACGGCGTAACCGCCAAGGCGAGCGATAACAAAATTCGCCTTGCCATCAATCCCTCCCGAGTTAAGGATATCGCCGCCCCGCCCCTCCACCCGAGCCTCCAGGCCATCCTCCCCTCCCCCACTTTTTTCGACAGCCTCGATCCCTTTCGTAAAGCCTGCCTGCTCAACGTCTTCGCCAGGGCTCAACATGCCTCCGCCGCCCGCTCATTCCGTTTCGTCGAGTCCCTTATCCGTCTGGACCAGGACCGTGTATTCTGCACCGTGGCCCCGGAAATCGAAGCCTTCCTCGTCTCCAACAACCGCTTCAAATCCGCGCCGGACACGTTGCATAAACCCCTCCCCGGATTCGAGCTCCGCGCCAGCTTCAAGAGTCGCGACGCCAACGCCAATATACAGTTCACTCTCATGCGGGAAGTTGCCACGGGCCGCTTGGCCGCCGATATCGACATTGATGAATCCAGCGGCATCGAACATGGGTTCGAGGTCTTCCGTAACCACATCACCGGCGGAAAAACGAACCCCTACCAGGTCCATCAACTCCTGCTGCTGACCGAGCTAGACCCCGGCTACCAACTCCTTCTCCGCTGAGACGGCGAACATTTCGCGCAACACTCGCTGCGCCACTTCCTTTCCCCGCTCGCCCGCTTCCCCCACCGGGCCTACACAGCTCGGGCACCCATGCTCGCACGGACAACCCGCAATCAGATCGGCGCTCGAACGCAGGAGCCGCTCGTGCATCCGGAATAGCGGCTGACTTCCGCCAATCCCGCCGGGGTAGTTATCGTAGAGGTACAAATTCGGCTGGTAGTCGCTCGAAAGCGCAAAAGCCGCGACCGCGTCCGTCTTACTACGCGAACTCCTCGATAACTCATTCGAATCCTCCGTCAACGTGACGCCCAAATCCCGCGGATCGCACATCAAAAGCAGCGCCGCCACCGCTCGCAAGGCGTGCCCCAATCCGACCAAGCCATTCTGCTTCTCCGTCGGCGTCAAATCCGGAAATCGCGCCAGGAAGCTCTCCGGGAAGTGGAGCCAGAACGATGTCGTATGCATCTCCTGCTCCGGCGTCGACAGCTTTCCCGCGCCTACATTCTCCATCGTGTAGAATTTGATCTTCTTAAAGCCCACAATCTGGCGGTTCACACGTACTTCCCCGTGCAATGCCCGGGTCTCCGCAGGCAGCTCCTTCCGGTCAAATTCCTGAATAATCTTCACCTGCGTATAGTCGATTGCATCGGTGAAATAGTCACATTCCACCGCCTTTACGTACGCCTTCCGCCCGTCATAATCGAACCGCTCCACCTGAAACTGCCGGGCGTCGTGCAGGTAAATCGCCTTTTCGTGCAGTGCCGTCAGCGCCGATGGAAAATCCACCTTCGCAATCACTTTATTCTCATTGGACGTGTCGATTACGACAAAATTGTCGCTCGTCACCGCCCGCAAGCTCACTGCGTCCGCCGGATACGTATCGCTCGTCCAGTGCCATGTGTCCCCCGCAAGGTGCAGCAAGCCCAACTCCTGGAGGAACCGGCACAAATCCCCCGTATCATGCGGCCCGAACTTCTCCCCATTCCGTATCGGCAGCTCAAACGCGGCGCACTTCATATGGTTCAGCAGAATCTCCAAATTGTCGGGGTTGATGAAGGCATGCTCCGGCGGCCGGCCGAAAAAATAGTCCGGATGGTCGACGATGAATTGGTCCAATGGCGCGCTTGAGGCCACCAGCACCGCTAGCGACGCCTTTTGCCTTCTCCCCGCCCGTCCGGCTCGTTGCCAGGTCGACGCGATCGTCCCCGGATAACCCGCCATGACCACGGCATCCAACGACCCGATATCGACGCCCAATTCCAGTGCGTTCGTGGCGACCACGCCCCGAATCGCCCCAGTCCGTATCGACTGTTCGATCGCTCGCCGTTCCTTCGGCAGATACCCGCCCCGATATCCGCTGATCCGCCCCTTCAACGCCGGAATCCGCTCCGCCGCGTCTTTCAGATAGGTGGTTAGAACCTCCGTCGCCAGCCGGCTATTCGTGAACACCAGCGTCTGCTGCCCACGGTCCAAAAACTCCAGCGCCAGCCGCCGCGACTCCGCCAGATAACTACGCCGAATCCCCAACGCGCGGTTCACCACCGGTGGGTTATAGAAAACAAAGTACTTCTCTCCGCACGGTGCGCCATTTTTTTCCACCAGCGAAAACGGCCGCTCGCACAGCGCCTCCGCCAGCTCCCGCGGATTCGCGATCGTCGCCGAACTGCAGATAAACTGCGGCGTCGACCCATAGAACTCGCAGATCCTCCGCACCCGCCGAATGACGTTCCCCAAGTGGCTGCCATAAACGCCGCGGTAATAATGCAGTTCGTCGATGACGAAATACCGCAAGTTCTCGAATACTTTCGCCCACTTCGTGTGATGCGGCAGAATCCCCGCATGCAGCATGTCCGGATTCGTGAATACGACGTTCGCCCGCTCCCGGATCGCACGCCGGGCGTCCTGCGGCGTGTCCCCGTCGTACGTGAACGCGCGGATCTCGGGCGACTTCCCCTCCACCCGGATCGAATCCACCGCCGCCTGAAACTCCTGCAGTTGATCTTCCGCCAGTGCCTTGGTCGGGAACAAGTACATCGCCCGGGCCCCAGGCTCCGCTAGCAGCCGGTTGAGGACGGGCAGGTTATAACAGAGCGTTTTGCCGCTGGCGGTCGGCGTCACTACGACGATGTTTTTCCCCGCTTCCACCTCGCTAAACGCCTCCGCCTGATGGCTATATAGACGTTCAATTCCCCGGCCTCGAAACGCCGCCGCCAGGGCCGGCGCCACGGAATCTGGAATCGGCGAGAACTCGCCCTCCCGCGCCGGTTGGTGCTGAATTGATCGCACGGGCGAATCTGGCTTCGCCATCCACTCCTTAAATCGAAGCACCGCGCCTTCCAGTCCCGCTGGACGGCGCAGTGTCAATCCCGGATCATTTTGTTCAATCCCGGGGTCGGGAAAGCCAAGCGTGAGGTTCATAAGACGTGGTTTCGCTTTTTCTTTGCTACCACGCTCTCACATTAAACGCAACTAAAGTTCGGTTTATCGCCGCACAAATTCGTGCCGCTCCAGCGTCACCGCGATGGAAAAAGGGTATCGCGACGCGCCGGATTCCGGCCTATACCGCTCATCCACGCGAACAACTTTACCCATGCAACGCAGCCGCAAATCGTTCTGAGTGCCCTGCGTCGGCAGAGTCACCAAATATTCAATCGAATCTCCTTTTTGCAGTTTCCCGTCGGAGGTAAACAGAACTCCGCCCGAGCTCAAGTTGCGAGTCTCCCCAATCTGGGGAACGCCTTCGCCGCCAGCCTTTAATAGCTCGATCGGCAATTTCAATTCAAACCGTTGGTTCTTCCGTTGTTCACTCACGTCACCCTCAGACTAATGCGAACTACCCAGAACGGTCAATAGGCTTAGTCTCAACACTTTAATACCAAAGTCCTGGTACTTTGGACACATTCTTCGGAATCGGGGTAAGATTTACGGACATTTACGCGCCAGCGCCAACACCGCCCGGTTCCATCCCGCCGGACCCGGCTCCTGCGCCACTATAGCCTCCGGAAGCGCCGCCCGCATTGCATCCAAGTGCGGCGACGGAATAATTACCGCTTGGCGCACCGCCTTCAGGAAACCGATATCGTTGGGCGCGTCCCCCAGCCCCACCGTATCTGTATCGTCCAACCGTTCCGCGACCGCCGCCACCGCCCGCCCCTTATCGTACCCGCCCAGCACATGGAAAAATCGCCCGCCCCGCGTCACCCGATATCCAAGTTCCTCTAGCGCCGCGGTCAACGCCGCCACGTCGCCAGCCACTACAGCAAAGGGCTCGCCGTACTCCCGCCGCGCGGCCAACTCCGCCACATCAGGCGTCAACCCCGACCGCTCACAAATCTCGGCGATGGACATCTCTCCAAACCCTCGCACATGCACTCCGGAAGCGTTAGAAGCCCGCCGCAACGCGTCCCGCGCCTCCGCCGCAGTCGCGCCCAGGCGAATTTCGCCCCGCTCCGGAATCACCGCCGCCGCCCCGTTCTCCACGATAAATGGATCCGTATTCCCCATCTCCGCCCGCAGAGCCTCCACCTCCGCGCGCGTCTTGCTTGTCACCAGCACCAGCCGGATGCCCCGCTCCCGCAAGTGAGTAATCGCCGGCTCCGCTTGCGCATAACTATATGAGTCACGGTCCAGCAGCGTGCCGTCTAAATCGGAGAAAACGATCATCTCCCCCAAATTAGCGCAGATGTTCGTGTTCTCGGGACCGGGTCAGTATTGCCCTCCCGTCGCGTGCCGGCCGGAGATCGCCGTTACTCGTGTGCCACGCCTGTTTTTCGTACGCTTCATCCAACAAAGCCCGCAAATATTCTCGCTCCGGTATCGGCGGCGGCGTAAGGCTATGCTACGCTTCGAAAAGTCCGGATTACAAGATAATGAGCAACACTCGTTTGAAATCGCAGTTGATGACCGCGAGCGAAATCGATCGCACGCTGGTGCGTCTCGCACATGAAATTTTAGAGAAAACCAAGGACCACGACCGCCTGGCCTTCATCGGCATTCGGCGGCGCGGTATCCCCTTGGCCACCCGCCTCGCGACCAAGATCAAGGATCTGGAAGGCCGCGACGTGCCCGTCGGCACGCTCGACATTAACCTGTACCGGGACGATCTGTCCACGGTTGGGGACCGCCCGCAACTCAACGCCACCGATATCCAGTTCGATGTCACCGGGAAGGACATCGTGTTGATCGACGATGTGCTCTACACCGGCCGCACCATCCGCGCCGCGCTCGACGCGCTGTTCGAGCACGGCCGTCCCGCGCGCGTTCAACTCCTCGTCCTCATCGACCGCGGCTGGCGGGAGCTACCCATCGAAGCCCGTTATGTCGGACGCAAAATTCAGACCGCGATGAATGAAATCATCGAAGTGAAGTTCCACGAGATCGACCAGATGGAAAAAGTGTTGCTGGTTGAAAAGGTAGAGGACTGAGACGCGCGATGGGCAAGGGCCTTCTGGGTATCGAAGGGCTGGAGCGGAGCGAGATCGAATCGTATCTACACCGCGCCAAGGCGTTCCAATCGCACGGCGGGGGCGACTTCAAGAAGCTTGATACGCTGCGCGGCAAGATGCTGGTGAATCTTTTCTTCGAGAACTCCACGCGCACCCGGACCAGTTTTGAGATCGCCGCCAAGCGGCTCGGGGCCGATACGATTTCTATTTCGTCGTCCGGCTCCAGCGTAGCTAAGGGCGAGTCCCTGGTCGACACGCTCAACACGCTGGCCGCCATGCGCCCCCACGCCATCGTCATGCGCCATGCCGCCAGTGGGGCGCCGCATTTTCTCGCGCGCTATCTCGAAACGCCTATCGTCAACGCGGGCGACGGCATGCACGAACATCCCACCCAGGCGCTGCTCGATGCGCTGACAATTCTCGATCACAAGCCGGCCCTGGAGGGGCTGCGCATCGCTATCATCGGCGACGTCGTTCACAGCCGCGTCGCCCGTTCGAACATCCACTTGCTCTCCAAGTTCGGCGCTCGAACGGTCCTGTGCGGTCCGGCCCCCATGCTCCCGCCCGATCTTGGGAAACTCGCCGCCGGCGTGACGCTGACCCACGATATTCGCGAGGCCATCGATGGCGCGGATGTTATTATGATGCTCCGCGTCCAGTTGGAACGGCAGCACGAAACGCCGTTTCCGCCCGGCGACTACTTCCGCTTCTATGGGCTTCGTCCCGAGCATCTGACGCTTACCAAACCGGAAACGATCGTCATGCATCCCGGACCTATCAATCGCGGCCACGAGATATCGAGCGAAGTCGCCGATTCGCAGCGTTCGGTGATCTTGAATCAAGTGGAAAATGGCGTGGCGGTCCGCATGGCCGTGTTGGAAAAGGTAATGGGAGCGTAACGGAGTGAGCCGTATTTGCATCAAGAACGGCCGGGTGATGGATCCGGCAAGCGGGCATGACGCGGTGGCCGACGTGTTTATCGAGAACGGCAGGATCGCCGGCATTGGGAAGGATATCGACATCGCGGGCGCCGAAGTGTTTGATGCCAGCGGCCTGATCGTCGCCCCCGGCTTCATCGACATGCACGTACACTTGCGCGAGCCCGGATTCGAGCATTCCGAGACGATCGAGACCGGCGGACGGTCCGCCGCGGCCGGCGGATTCACTAGTGTTTGCTGCATGCCGAACACGAATCCAGTGAATGACTCGGCTGTTGTAACCACTTACATAATTGAGCGCGCGCGGCGTCTCTCCCCAGTTAATGTGTACCCCATTGGAGCGATTACGAAGGGGAGCCAGGGCGAAGAACTGGCCGCCATCGGCGCCATGAAACAAGCCGGTATCGTCGCCATCTCCGACGACGGCCGGCCGGTGATGAACGCGCGTGTTATGCGGCGGGCGATGGAGAGCGCCAGGGCCTTCGGCTTGCCCGTAATCAATCATTGTGAGGACCTGAATCTGTCGGCCGGCGGCGATATGCACGAAGGGTTTGAGAGCGTGCGCTTGGGGCTGCGCGGCATCCCGGCGTGCAGTGAGGACGTGATGGTCGCCCGCGATATTCTGCTGGCCGAAGTTACCGGAGCCAGGTACCATGTCGCGCATATCTCGGCACGTCACTCGGTTGAGATGGTGCGCTTCGCTAAGACGCGCGGCCTCGCCGTAACCACGGAAGTCTGTCCGCATCATTTCACCTTGGCCGACAGCGACATTCTGCCGTTCGATAGTAACTACAAGATGAAACCGCCCTTGCGGTCGTGCTTCGATGTCGCGGCGGTGACGGAGGGCCTGGCCTCCGGTGCGATCGATGTGATCGCGACCGACCATGCGCCCCACCCGGGTTCGGAGAAGATGCAGGAGTTCGAGCGGTGTCCCTTCGGCATCACCGGATTGGAAACGGCCATCGGCCTCTCGCTCGAGCATTTGGTGCACACCGGCCGTGTGTCGCTAATGCGAATGATCGAAATGTTCACCGTGAATCCAGACCTGATTCTGAACCTGGGCAAGGGACGGCTGGTGGTCGGCGGTGATGCCGACATTTCGATTTTCGACACCGACCGCCCTTGGACGTTCGATTTGAATAAGTCGCAATCGAAGAGCCGCAATTCGCCCTTCCACGGCCGCGAATTCCGCGGCGGGCAGGTGGCGTCGATCGTCAACGGCCAGTTTGTTTGGCGGCTAACGTAGCGGTAATACTCGATTCGGAAGTTCGGTCCGGTATTTGTGGCGTCAGTGGAGGAAGGGCGAAGGCATGCAAGATCGGATTATTCGTATGGAATGTCAACTTCGACGTAGCTGCCTGGTTTGGAGCCGTTCACGGCCGCGACCACTTGCGAAACGTGTGGTTCAATGAGACTCCAGCGACCCTTGCCGAGGACAACGACGGCTATCCTTCGATCCGAGAGGTTCTGCTGGTAGCCGATATTCTTGTCAGTCGTGACCAGCACTTCGAAGCCCGCGGCTTCCGCCCTGCTAAGCAAATCTCCGTTCTCCAACTCCGCCCAACCTCGGGAGCGGGCCTCGGTGACCGTGTGATGGTCAATCAGAAAACGGGCAAGAGTACGTGGTGTGCCGTTGTCGAAGAGAACCAACATTAACGATGGGCCGCGACTGGCGCTTCGGTGCTCCGCGCCGCAAACTGCAATACGGCCTCGACCTGCTCGCGGGTGACGCCAAATTCCTGAATAAGTTGATCGACGCTCATGTCCTGTAGGTTCTCGAAGACCGTCGAAACGGGGGTGCGCGTTCCACGAAATACCACTGCCCCACTCCGCTTGCCCGGAACGCTCTCAACGGCGGGGCATTGCGACCAGTCCAAGCTTGCCATACAAGAAGCCCTCCATCTTTAGAGTACATGCGAAAAACCATCCCGGCGCGGGCACTCTGGTCAACAACGTTTGGGGCGGCTACGAGCGGATGGTGGAAGAAGGTGGGTTCACGTGAAGCAAGCCATTTTGGGAACAGCCGCTTTGGCGCTGGGATGCAATGTTCGACGCCGGTGTGCGCGCCCACTATTACGCGAGCCAACTGGCAGCCCGATCTATGGTCGCGCGCCGGCGCGGACTGATCCTGAATATCTCGTTCTCGGCGGCACGGAAGCACATCGGCCACATCGCTTATGACGTGTCCAAAGCGGCGACTGACAAGATGATCGCGGCCTGGCTCGATCTCAGCAACTCAGAATCCCCGGAATTCATTGGACGCGCCGTCATCGCATTGGGTGCGGATTGTGATATCGTGCGACACACTGGGACGGTTCTGGTGGCGGTGAGCCTGGGGACCTAGTACGGCTTTAAGGACATTGACGGCAACGCTCCGCGCCCGCTAGCGCTCGCCGATGTCTGAAGCAATTCGAAAACGCAACCGAGGACAGATGAAGTTTAGACGGCCGGACGCCTTCGACATTGTCAGGGAGCTTGGATGCAGCTTGCCAAACGTCGAGGCGACCACGAAGTACGACGGGTCACCTGTGCTCAAAATTCATGGCGTCTTCATGGCTGGTCTGGCGATGAACGCATCCGCGGAACCAGACACACTCGTTGTGAGGGTTGATTTTGAGGAGCGCGAAGGCCTCCTGGAGGAGGCGCCCGAGACGTACTATGTCACCGACCACTATCGACGCTATCCGGTAGTTCTGGTCCGGCTGCCGCTCGTCAATCGCGATGTCCTGCGCGAACTGCTAGCCGGGTCATGGCGGATGACTACCGCAAAGTGCCGAAAAAGCCGCGCAGCGCCAACGGATACGCCGTCCGGAATGGTATAGCGTTTATCGATCCAATGCCATCGACATAGCCGGCATATCGTACATGGATCCCGCCGGGAAACATTATGCTTTGTCCGAGTTCGACACCCGGTGGAGGCTCGATTCATAGGTTGTTACGAACACCAACGCATAGCCACCTGTATCAGAGTTCGCCGGAGCGTGTCGAGCGACTGCAAGTCGGCCCACTCTTCATGTTCATGCGCTCCGGCGCCGCTGTGACCGAGAATTAGCGTTTCAATTCCCGCGCCGGCCAATAGCGCCGCGTCAAACCAGGGTGTTTGTCCGGTAATGGCGGGCGGGTCTCCCCTCTCCGCCGTCACGGCCCCAATCACCGCCTTGGCAAAGGGCGAATCCGACGCTGTCTCAAACGGTTCTCGATGAAACACGAGTCTTGCCGCATGCGGCGCCGCCACGGCCGCAATTTCGCGTAGCGCTAACTCTCCGTTCTCTCCGGGCAGCAACCGGCGCTCGACCTGCAGAACGCACTCGGCGCTGTAGGTGCTCCACGCGGTACCTCCGCGCAAAGTCGCCGCATGCAAAGAGGGTCGTCCCAACAACGGATGCGCCGGGCGGGACTCGAGCGAGTTCGCCAACTCGGCCAACCGCGTCAACACCTCGCCCGTTTTCATATTAGCGTCGATTCCCAGATCCGGACGAGACCCATGCGCGGCGCGCCCCCGCACCGTTACCTCCACCCAGGCGAATCCTTTATGCGCGGTGCAGAGATCGAGCGCCGTTGGCTCCGTGACAATCGCCGCGTCCGTCCGCACGTGGCGCAACAGTTCCTCCGTGCCTAAGCTGCCGAACTCCTCATCCGCCACGGCTGCCAATACCAGGTCGCCGCGCAAAGGTTCGCCAACGGCGACCGCGGCGAACGCTTCCACCGCGGCGGCCAATCCGCCCTTCATGTCATAGCTCCCGCGGCCGTAAATTCGCCCGCCTTCGATGCGGCCGGAGAATGGATCGCGCATTCCTTCCACGCCAACGGTGTCGCAGTGCGCATTGAGCAGCAGGCTTCGCCCGCCGCCCGTCCCGCGCTTCGTCGCCACCAGTGTCGGCCGGCCAGGCGTGTCTTCGAGGACGCATAGTTCGACTGGCAGGCAACGCAATCGGTCAAGCAGAAGACGCACCATTTCCCGCTCGCCGGGGGCTCCCGCGGTGAGCGACGGGTTCACCGAATCGATCTGAACCATTTGTTGAACGAGCGCGGATATCTCCATCGCGGCAGTGTAACCGATTAAACTGTAGAGGAATGCTGTCGCAGTTGGATGCCAACGGAGCGCTGCTATGCGCCGCCGTGGGACTTGTCTTGATTTGCGCCGAGTTCTGCCTGCCCGGTTGGGTAATTCCGGGCGTTGCGGGCGGCGTCTTTCTAATCTGCGGAGCCTACCGGCTCTCAATGTTGGATGCCGGCGGCGGCGCCGCCGCCGCACTGGCCACGGCCGTAGTCGGCGTAGGCGTCGCAGGCTACGGACTCCTTCCCGAATGGCTTGGTCTGGCTGTATTACTCGCCGTTCCGTGGCTCTGCCGGTCGCTCGTGCCCGGCGCGATCCAATGGCCGGTGGCCGCGTTCGCATGCGTGCCCGCCGTGGCCGCGTTTTTCCTGCTGCGCGTCGCCGCCCGCGCCGCCGCCAACAAAACATTATTACAATAAGTTGTTTCGGTGAGCGGGACAGGATATTCTCAGGAAGTGTTAAAAGGGAGCTAACGGACATGCCTCGTAATGAAGATGGCGAGATGGAATTGGTGCTCGGCAACAGGCAGTTGTTGAGCGTTCTTTTCATTCTGGTGGTTCTGCTGGGTGTGTTTTTCACGATGGGCTACATTGTGGGCCGCAATAACCCCAGCGACGAAAAAGTGCGCCTGGCCGCTGTGAAACAGCAGGTGGCGTCGGCAGGCAAGCTGCCCCCCGTGACCGTGGATCCGACATCCGGCGCGGTGTCCCCCAAGCCCAGTCCATCGATTATCGAGCGGCCCGCCCCCGCCCAACCCGTAACGGTGGAGCCAAGCGGGAAGGAAGCCGAGAAGAAGAAGGAAGTCGAAAAGAAGAAGGAACCCGCGCCGCCGCCGCCGGCTCCCGTCGCCGCGAGCGGCGGCCTGTTTCAACAAACTCCGGCGGCCGGGCAATATCTCCAAGTTGTGGCCACGGACCGCCCTGGCGCCACGGGCATGGCGGAGGCCTACCGTAAGCAGGGCTTCCCGGCGGTTGTCACGCCCAGCTCTTCGCCGACGCTTTTCCGCGTTGTCATCGGTCCGCTGAGTAACAGCGAAGCCGTTGCCGACACGAAAATGCGGTTGAAGAAAATCGGCGTCGACGGCGCAATCCTGCGAAAATTCTAGTGTGAGCGATTTTGTCCAGATCGACGTTGCGAGACCCCGCCTTCCCGAATGGCTCCGAAAATCCGGCACGCACTTCGAATCGGTACACCTGCTGAAGCGCGGAATGCGCCAGCGGAATCTGCACACCGTTTGCGAATCGGCCCGCTGTCCCAACATTCATGAGTGCTTTCATCGGGGCGCCGCCACGTTCATGATCCTCGGCAACCTCTGCACGCGCGGTTGCGGATTCTGTTCCGTTCCAAAAGGCTCTCCGGCGAAGAACGAATTTTCGCTCGACGCCGCCGAGCCGGCCCACGTTGCCGCCATGGCGGCGGAAATGAACTTGCGTTATGTCGTAATTACCAGCGTGAATAGAGACGAACTGGCCGATGGCGGTTCCCGGCATTGGGCGGAAACTGTCCGCGAGGTTCGCAAGGCGCTGCCCAACGCCAAAATTGAGGTTCTGACGCCCGATTTTTGCGGCGATACGGATGCGGTCGCGCGCGTTCTCGACGCCGAGCCGGACGTTTATAACCACAACATGGAAACCGTCTCCCGCCTCTACCGCCGGGTGCGGCCGCAGGCGGACTATCGGCAATCGCTCGCCGTTCTGGATTTCGCCCGCAAATACCGGCCGGAGGCGCTCACGAAATCCGGTCTGATGGTCGGCCTTGGGGAAACGGTGGAGGAAGTGCATCAGCTTCTCCGCGACGTTCGCGACTCGGGCGTCCATGTGGCCACGATTGGCCAGTATTTGCAGCCTACCCGCCGCAACTTGGCGGTAACCGAATACGTAACTCCGGAGAAGTTCGCGGCGTACCAAACCTACGGCATGTCCATCGGTTTTCAGATGGTATTCAGCGGTCCTTTCGTCCGGTCCAGCTATATGGCCGACCTCGTCAACGAACAGGCCACGTCGCACTAGCGTGCCGATCCGCATTCTGCTCGCGCTCTGCACCGGATTTCTGCTGGTCCTGCTCTATCCGCCATTCGGCTACGCGTTGCTCGCGCCCCTCGCGCTCACGCCGCTGTGCCTCGCGTTGGGAAGCGAATATCGGCCCGCCGCGCGATTCGCCCTTGGGTATGTGAGCGGCCTGGTTTTATGGGCCGGCGTTTGTTGGTGGATTGCGCCTGTACTGGCGGTCCACGGCGGTATGGGCGCGGCGGGGGGCTGGGGTTCGTTCGCTCTCTTCTGCCTGTTGAAATCCATTCACTACGGTGTTTTCGGGCTCCTGGCCGGCGTGCTGATCCGCCACTGGTTCGCACCGCCGGCCATCGCGCTGCTCTGGGCGGTGCTCGAACGAACCCAGGAACCTTTGACGCTTTTCGGCTGGCTGACGCTCGGCGACGCGGGTATCGATATGGCGCTTCCGTTGCGCGTCGCGCCGTTTGCAGGTGTTTACGGCATCTCATTTCTTTTCGCGCTAACGGCCGCGTGTTTCGCCGCAATTTTGCTCAAACGGCCGCGCCAGCACGTCATTTGGGCCGTGCTCACGCTAGTCCCGGCGCTGCTGCCCTCCTTGCCCGGGGGCCTTCGCCCGCAAGCGCACGCCGCCCTTATCCAGCCCAATCTGCCCACCGCCAATGAGTGGTCGCCGGAGTCCTTCGCCGAGGCCAAGATCCAACTGGTGAACTACTCCTTGAAGGCGCTGCTGGAAGGCCCCGTCGATGTCGTCGTCTGGCCCGAAACGCCTGGCCCGATGTTCTACGACACGGACCCGGACCTGCAATCCCGCGTTCGCGACGTGACCGCCGCCGCCAACGCGCCCGTAATTCTAGGCACCATCTGGCGGGATCGCTCCGGCGCTCCCCGCAACTCCGCGCTCATCGCCCCGGCCGGCATTCGTTACGACAAAATGTTCCTGGTCCCGTTCGGTGAATACGTCCCGGGACCATTCGGTTTCGTCAACCAGGTATCCGACGAAGTTGGGGCCTATGTTCCAGGCGATCAACTCGCGCTGATGCCGGTGGGCGGCCATAAAGCGGGAACGTTTATCTGTTACGAATCCGCGGTCGGGCACCATGTGCGCAACTTCGCCCGCGACGGCGCCAACGTCTTTTTCAACATCTCCAACGACGGCTACTTCTTCCGCACCCCGGCCCGTGAACAGCATCTGCAATTGGTTCGTATGCGCGCCGCGGAAAATCGTCGCTGGATTGTCAGGGCCACCAATAACGGCATCACCGCCGTGGTCGATCCCGCAGGTGCGGTTCGCGAACAACTGCCGTCTTTTGACAGCCGCTCCGCGCGGGTGGGTTTCGGTTATGTCGAGGAGATCACGGTCTTCTCTCGCGCCGGGGACTGGTTCCCGATATTGGGGGCTTTCGTCGTCGTTTCCGCGCTCATCGCTTCGCAGCGGCCTAACTATGCGAGGCCGCGGGTCAAGTCGCCGAACAAACCTAAAGCGGCGTAGACCGGCGTAGACCCGCCCGCCGCAGCCGCGCTAGAATAGTAGTCAGGATGAAAAAAGTATCAAAACAGCCTGTCAAGGATCCGCCCAATCTGATCGGCGTCCGCCCTTTTTCGTTCGAACGTCTGATGAGCCATACCGACCCTGGTCCGGCTGAAGAATGCGAAGAATTCATACGCCTCATCTATGAGGCTCGCCAGAATGATAAATTCACCAGCCAAAACGGCAAGAATGGTCGTTGACACCGACGTCGCCAGTTTTGTTTTCAAAGGACA
This sequence comes from Bryobacteraceae bacterium, assembly GCA_046155405.1. Taxonomy (GTDB): domain Bacteria; phylum Acidobacteriota; class Terriglobia; order Bryobacterales; family Bryobacteraceae. The sequence goes on from JBJXFL010000080.1 coordinate 35,916, forward strand.
TCCGGAATTCGCACCGCGCTATTTGGGCATCATCCGCGGGCCTAGGTTAATTATCTCGTTCATGACAGTGGCCGAGATGCGCTTGGGGGCATTGGGGGCTAATTGGGGGCCGCGAAAGTGCGACGTGCTGGAGGCGTATTTGGCCGGCTTTCTGGTGCTCCATTCTGACAACCTCTTATGTTCCACCTGGGCGGCTGTTCAGGACGAGAGCGTGCGAAAGGGACGCCAAATGAATTCCGCTGACGTATGGATCGCAGCCACCGCACTCGTTTTGTCGGTGCCTCTCGTGACGAATAACGCCAAGGACTTTCGCCACCTGAGCCAACTCCAACTTGTTACCGCCGCCGCGGGATAATCGTCACCAGGTTACGGCAAGGAATACTAAAGCGGCACGTCGGTAAGCGTCAAGATTTCCTCCACGATCCGCTCCGCCGCCACGGCCGTCCGCTGTGCCGCGGCTACCCGTGTCGATAGCGCCACGCGGTGCGCAAACACCGGAACCGCTAGACGCTTCACATCGTCCGGCGTCGCATACAATCTGCCATCCACCAGCGCCATTGACTGCGCCGCCCGGTAGAGCGCCTGGGCGCCCCGCGGGCTTACCCCCAATGTCAGCGATTCATGCGTTCGCGTCCGTTCCACAATCGCCAGAATGTAATCGACGATCGACTCATCCACTCGCACCTGTTCGGCCTGCTCCTGCAACTCGATCACATCCTGGCCCGTCAGAATCGCGGGGGCGTGAGCGTGCGGATCGCCGGGACCGCGCCGCAGGATTTCGCGCTCGTTCGCCGCGTCGGGATATCCGATGCGCAGCCGCATCAGAAAGCGGTCCAATTGCGACTCCGGCAGCGGGTACGTTCCGTGGTGTTCCAACGGATTTTGCGTCGCCAGCACCATGAATGGGCGGCCCAGCGGATAGGTGCGTCCATCCACGCTGACCTGCCCCTCGTTCATCGCCTCCAGCAGCGAGGATTGCGTCTTCGGCGTCGCCCGGTTGATCTCGTCGGCCAACAGAAAATTCGTAAACAGCGGCCCCGGCTTGAACTCAAACTCATGCAGGTGCGCATTGAACACACTCACGCCCGTAACGTCGGCCGGAAGCATATCGGCTGTAAACTGCAGCCGGTGAAATCCGCAGTCCACCGCGCGCGCCAGCGCGTTTGCCAGCGTGGTCTTGCCGACCCCCGGCACGTCTTCAATCAGCAGATGGCCGCGGGCGAGCAGGCAGGCCAAGCTCAACCGGACCACTTCCGCTTTTCCGCGCAGAGACGATTCCAGCCGAGCGGTTAGCGCCGCCAGCCTCGCCGCCGCCGGTGCCGTGGCCGTCTTGGCGCGGTACTCTTCCACTATTTCGCGCTCCGCCATTTCTCCTATGATAACAACGAGATGCCTGAATCCCCCGATGCGTCGCGTTGGATGCGCCGCGCTATTTCACTCGCCACGGAAAATGTCACTTCCGGAACCGGCGGGCCGTTTGGCGCCGTGATTACAAAACGTGGGGAACTGGTGGCCGAAGGAGTCAACCTCGTCACCGCTACTTTCGATCCGACCGCTCATGCCGAAGTCACCGCTATCCGCCGAGCCGGTTCGACGCTGGCAACCCATAACCTGTCGGGTTGCGAAATCTACACCAGTTGCGTGCCGTGCCCCATGTGCCTCGGCGCGATTTTGTGGGCGCGACTCGACCGGATCTGGTACGCGGCGTCGCACCGGCAGACCACCGCCGCCGGCTTTGACGATTCACTCTTCTACGGGCAAATGTCCCTCGATCCGGAACAGCGAATCATCCCCATGGCTCAGACGCTCCGCGAATGCGCCGACGAACCATTTCTCGCCTGGCAGCGGTTTTCCGCTAAAGTACCTTATTGAGCCTTACATGGAAAATGCCCTCGAACTAACGGAACTGACGAAGTCATTTCCTTCGCATCGCGTCGTTGACGGCATTTCACTCAACGTTCCGAAAGGTTGTTTCTATTCCCTGCTCGGCCCCTCCGGCTGCGGCAAGACGACGATTCTCCGCATGATCGCCGGATTCTCCGAACCCGACCGTGGCGAGATTGTTCTCAACGGGCGGCGGCTTAACGGGCTCCGTCCCTATGAACGTCCGGTCACGACAGTATTTCAAAGCTACGCGCTTTTCCCTCACTTAACGGCCGCCGAGAACATCGCCTTCGGACTGGAACGTCGCGGCGACGAGCCCGGTTCCATTGCGCCGAGAGTAACTCGAATGCTCGAGCTGGTCGGCCTTCAGGAGAAAGCCGGCCGCTTTCCCGCCAGTCTCTCCGGGGGTGAAAAGCAGCGTACCGCTCTCGCGCGCTCCCTGGTTGTCGAGCCCGAACTCCTGCTGCTCGATGAACCGCTCTCCGCCCTCGATCCGGCCCTTCGCAAACGCGTTCGCATTGAACTGAAGCAGTTGCAACAGCGTCTTGGCATCACGTTCCTGTTCATCACTCACGACCAGGAAGAAGCGCTCACGCTCTCCGATCAAATTGCCGTGATGAACAAGGGCAAGATCGAACAGATCGGCACGCCGCGCGAAATCTACCTCGCCCCGGCCACTCGTTTTGTCGCCGGTTTCCTGGGCGCCGTGAACTGGGTGGACGGCATCGGCATACGTCCGGAGTCCACGCGCATCTCCCGCCAGCTTCCCGCCAATGGTGCGCGCCCGATCGAAGCGCTGGTGGAAACCAGCATCTTTCTCGGCGATTGTTTCCACGTGCAAACCCGCACCGGCGCGGGCGTCGCCATCACCGCCCAGGTGCCGCATAACGAAGAACCGTTCGCGAATGGCGACCGGGTCCATGTCTGGTGGCATTCGGCCGACGAATTGCCGGTGCGCGAATGACCCGTTTGCGCGCGCTTTTTCTGGCACCATCGGCGGTCTTCACCGTCGTTCTTTTCCTGGTCCCGCTGTCGATCGTTATCGGCTATAGCTTTCTCACCCGAGGCGTCTACGGCGGCGTCATCGGCCCCTGGACATTCGAGAATTACCGGCGCCTGTTCGATCCTCTCTACGGCCTAATTCTCTGGCGCTCGCTCGTCATGTCGATAACCGCCACGGCTCTCTGCGTGCTCATCGCCTTCCCGCTCGCATTGTTTATCGCCCGTGCCGATGTGCGTTGGAAGAATATCTATCTCTATCTTGTCATCCTCCCGTTCTGGACCAGCTTCCTGGTCCGCACCTATGCGTGGATGTTCCTCCTCCGCGATTCCGGCCTCATCAACAGCGTGCTGCTCTCGCTCAAGATTATTAATGAGCCGCTGCCGCTGCTCTACAACGAAACCGCCGTCGTCGTCGGGCTTGTTTATGGCTTTCTCCCCTTCGCCGTTCTGCCGCTTTTCAGTAATCTGGACCGCCTGGACAAAAACCTGCTTGATGCCGCCGCGGATCTGGGCGCTACGCCTTGGGAAACCATCCGCCACATCGTGCTGCCGCTGTGCGCGCCCGGCTTGCGCGCCGCCGCCATTCTAGTTTTCATCCCTTGCCTGGGTGCCTATCTGACGCCGGATTTGCTCGGTGGCGGCAAGAGCATCATGATTGGCAATCTGATTCAGAATCAGTTCACAACCGCGCGCGATTGGCCTTTCGGCTCCGCCATCTCACTCGCGCTCATGGCCGTGGTGATGATACTACTCTTGGCGCTCATGCGCCGCGATGGCGAGAACGCGCTATGAAGCAAGGCCGCTTCCTGGCGGTGTTCGCCGTCCTCGTCTACGCTTTTCTGCACGTACCCCTGCTGATCCTCTGCGCCTTCAGTTTCAATAGCTCCCGGTTCACCATTTGGGAAGGCTTTTCGCTCGAATGGTACCGGGCCATGTTCGCCGATTCCCAACTCGGCGAAGCCACCTGGAACAGCCTGGTCATCGCGCTCGCGTCCACATTCCTCGCCACCGTCATCGGCACCCTCTGCGCCTACGGCCTGTGGAAACGTAATTCGAAATGGCTAAGCGGTTCACTGTATCTGTCCCTCGTCACGCCCGAAATCGTCACTGGTATTTCCCTGCTCGCGCTCTTCCAATGGATCTTCCGCTACTGGCATGTCCAACTGGGCATGCACACGGTGATCCTCGCCCATGTCGCTTTCTCCATCGCCTATGTGCTGCTGGTCGTCATGGCTCGCCTGCGTACCGCCGAACCCGCCCTGGAAGACGCCGCGCTCGATCTCGGCGCCACCGAATGGCAGGCCTTTCGTCTCGTCACCTTGCCGATTCTGAAGCCCGGCATAGCCGCCGCCGCGCTCCTCGCCTTCACCGTCTCTTTTGACGACTACGTGATCACCAGCCTTGTCGCCGGCGTCGATTCGGAAACCCTCCCCATGGTCCTATACGCCATGGCCCGCCGCGGCGCCAACCCCGTCGTCAGCGCGATTTCCACCGTCATATTCCTCGGCTTCGGCGCCCTGATTCTCCTTTCCGAACGGATGCAAAAAACCGGATGAACCGCCGCGCTTTCACCATTTCCATCGCTGGACTGACGGGCTGCGTTCCCAGCGCCGCCCGCCGCCTCAACGTCTTCAATTGGTCGGCCTACGTCGCACCCGAGACTGTGCCCGATTTCGAAAAGCGGTTCGGCGTTAAAGTGCGTTACAGCATCTACGAATCGAACGAGGAAATGCTCGCCCGGGTCTTCTCCGGCAACTCCGGCTGGGACGTTGTCTTCCCCACCCATTACATCGTCCCGCCCATGCGCGAGCAAAACCTCCTCGCCAGTCTCGACCACGCCAAACTTCCCAATCTCAAAAACCTCGACCCGGCTTTCCGGCACCCCGTCGGCGATCCGCACCTTGAGCACTCCGCGCCCTACATGTGGAACGCCACCGGGATTCTTTACAACAAAAAGGTCACCCCCGCGCCCACCCGGTGGTCCGATCTCTGGGAGCCTCACTGGAAGGGCCATCTGACGATGCTTGACGACCCCGCTGAAGTCTTCGCCGCCGCGCTCCGTAAGCTCGGCTTCTCGCTGAATTCCCATGATCCCAACGAACTTCGCGCCGCCCAGCGGGAAGCCGTCCGCCAAAAACCTCTCCTGCGCGCCTATCTCAATACCGAGGTTCGCGACCAAGCCGTCGCCGGCGACATCCTCGGCGCGCAGATTTGGTCGACAACCGCGCAACAGGCCATCGACGCATCCAAGGATCTCGCCTTCGTCTATCCGCGCGATGGCTTTCCGCTGAGTCTCGACTGCGCCGTAATCCTCCGTGAAAGCCCCCGGAAGGACATCGCGCACCAATTCCTGAATTATCTTTTGGAACCCGCCGTCAGCGCCCGCATCGCCGAAACGATGCGCACGGCGACCGCCAATGCCGCCGCGCGCCCGCTCCTCTCCGTCGCCACGCAAAACAACCCGACTCTTTACCCCCCACCCGAAGTGATGGCCCGCGCCGAGTGGTTCGCGACCGTTACGCCCGAAGCCCAGCGCCTTCGCGATAGGCTGTGGACGGAAATCAAATCCGCGTGAACCGAAATGTCTGTTTGGTACAAGAATTGATAGACCTGAAATTTGTCGCTACGGCATAATGGAGTTGAAGTAATGTTCGCCGCGCCAACCTCGGCGCGTCAGTCATAGCCGGTTTCGCTCCCCGAGTTGGAAACAAAACTGTAACTGAAACCATAGGTAACGGCGCTCACGGCGCCGCCATCATGGGATATGATCCAACAGCCCGCTTCCACTTCCCGAAACGCTTAATTACACGTTTTTATGATGCCAATTATCGAGTCGCTACTGTCTCAAGTGCCGCGCTTCACGTGGTACGCGGCGCTTGATATTTTGGTGACCGCGTTTATCCTCTACCAGTTCATTATTATTGTGCGCGGACGCCGGTCGGCGGCCATGCTAGCCGGCTTGCTGGTACTGGTGCTGGTTTATCTGGTCGCCGTTTACGCCAAGCTGGAGCTGCTGCGGACAATTTTAGCGACGCTTGCGCCCTATACCGCTTTCGGCGTGATTGTAATGTTCCAGAGCGAGATCCGGCGTCTCCTCGCCCGCATCGGGCAGCGCCGCGTGATCGGCTGGGGCACTCGCCTCCATCGGCGCGAGACGGTGGAAGAAATCCTGCTCGCGGTGCAGCAGCTTTCGCAACAGAAAATCGGCGCTCTTATCGTCATCGAACGTGAGGTCGGCCTACGAACGTTTATCGAGAGCGGCGTCCCGCTCGACGCCAATGTCTCGCGCGATCTCCTGCTGGCGATCTTCTATCCCGGCGCGGCCATGCACGATGGCGCCGTGATCATCCAAGGGGACCGCGTCGCCGCCGCCGCCTGCTTTCTCCCTCTCACCATGAACCCGGAACTGCTCCGTTTCCTCGGTACCCGCCATCGCGCAGGTATCGGCATCACGGAGGAAACCGATTGCATCTCGCTGATCGTCAGTGAGGAGACCGGTCGCATTTCCGTCGCCGCCCGGAATGAGATCGAATACGACGTTACCATCGATCGCGTCGAACAACGCCTCACCCAACGATTCTCCGATCCGGCTCCCGCGCGCGTCTCGGAACTCGCGTCGGTCAAGGAGTCGGAGACGTGATCGCCGCCGCCCAGCGCCTGCTCACGGTGAACATCGGCGCAAAACTTATGAGCCTCGCCATCGCTTCTTTTCTCTGGATGGCGATCGTTGGAGAACACGAACTCGCAACGGCCATTGACGTTCCGGTTGAGTATCGCAATTTCCCCAAGTTGTTCGAGGTGTCGAGCGGCATGGTGAATCGAGTGAACATCCTGGTGAGCGGTCCGTCGGGCAAGATGAACGACTCATTTCTTAAGGATGTGGCGGTTGTGGTCGATCTGGAAGGAGTGAGACGTCCCGGAGATTGGACTTTTAATTTGGACAACCGCGCTATTCGTGTTCCCGCCGGACTGGAATTGGAACGCACCATTCCCACGCAAATCCGCATGCGTTTTGAGGAACGGTTTGCCCGCGACGTGCCAATCCAGATTCGCTATGCCGGCAACCCCATGCCGGGTTATCGGATCGCCCGCCATGAGCTTTCTCCGGATCATCTGCGGGTGATCGGACCGCGCAGCCGCGTGGAGCAACTACAGTCGATTGACACCGACCCGATTGACCTCAACGGAATTATTACCGAGTCGGAAACCCGCGTCAGTACCTTTGTCGACGATCCACAACTGCGCATTGACGGCAATTCGATGGTCCGTGTGCGGCTCGTAATGGAACGAATCGGTTCCGGGTTGGAGCGGTAAAGGTGGGGCGTCAACTATTTGGCACCGACGGCATCCGCGGCGTCGCCGGTGAATATCCTCTCGACGGTCGCACGGTTTTTGCCTTCGGCCGAGCGCTCGGGGAATGGGCTCTCACCCATTCGTCCACGCCGCGCGTTCTTATCGGTATGGACACCCGCGAATCCGGTCCCGGCCTCGCGGCGCAAGTCACCGCCGGTTTGGAGCGGGAGGGCGTTGCGTTCGACGTTGCCGGAGTTTTGACCACTCCCGGCGTGGCATGGCTCACCAAGACCGGCCCTTACGCGGCCGGCCTGATGATTTCCGCCTCTCACAACCCTTTCCAGGACAATGGCCTGAAGGTTTTCGCTCACTCCGGCTATAAGGTCCCGGATGCGGAAGAATTGGAATTGGAGAAACGCATCTTCGCTCTCGCCGCCGGCCCGGCGGGTGAGAGCCGCGAGATTCAGTCGCACTCCGGCATCGGGCAGGCCTACATTGATTTTCTCCGTGGGACATTTACGCGGAGCCTCGCCGGTTTTAAAATCGTCGTCGATGGCGGCAACGGGTCGGCGAGTTCGTTTGCTCCCGAACTGCTGCGATCTTTCGGCGCGGAAGTGGTTGAACTGCACTGCTTCCCGAACGGACGAAACATCAATCTTCATTGCGGCGCGCTGCACACGGAGCAGATCCAGGATGCCGTGGTCGCCCATAACGCCGATCTCGCTGTCGCCTTCGATGGCGATGCCGATCGCGCCATGTTCGCGGCCCGTTCCGGACGCAAGGTCGATGGCGATCACGTCCTTCTCATCTGCGGCCGTGACGCCAAACTGCGGGACAGGCTTCCGGGCAATATCGTCGTCGCCACCGTCATGTCGAACCTCGGTCTTGAACTCGCGCTGAAGAAGCACGGGATTCGTCTCACGCGGACTGCGGTTGGCGACAAATACGTGTTGGAAGAGATGATCCGGTTAGGCGCTGCGATTGGCGGAGAGCAGTCCGGCCACATCATTTTTCATGAACACGCGACCACCGGTGACGGCATGCTCACCATGCTCCGGCTCTTGGATGTCATGGTGCGGCAGAGTGCCGGCCTCGACGCGCTGGCGGCGGAGTTGCACATCCTTCCCCAGACGTTGGTGAACGTGCGCTTCGGCAAGAAGCGCCCGCTCGAAGAGTTGGATTCGGTCCAGGCCGCCATTCGCTCCTGCCAGGACGAGTTCGGCGAAGCCGGCCGCGTGGTCGTCCGCTTTTCCGGAACGGAGCCGCTCGCCCGCGTGATGGTGGAAGGAACGACGCTCGACCGCGTGGGCCACCACGCGGAACTTATCGCTAATGCCATTCAGCGGGAGTTGCGGGCGTAATGCAATGTCCGTGACGTTTCCCGGCTCCTAACGAGCCGTAGAGCGGAAAGCCGCGAATCTGCGTGGCCGCTAATTTTGAAACGGACATTTGAAACACGTCACGCCCGCGATTGGCGAGAGTACCGGCGCCGCCGGGCGGCCTAGCTTTCGCGGCCTCTGAGGATCGCGGCCATCACGCGGGGGCTACGGCGGCCGTGCATGACAGCGATAACCCACAGAGGGCTTTCATCAGGAGCGTAAGCAATGAGATACTCTCGCACCACCTTGAACCGCAGGGGACGGTTCGTAAGGTCGGGCCGTCGGTGTCCCTGATGCGGAAAAAGCGCAATGGCGCGTATCGCCTCCAGAATTTCTTCACGGACGCGCCTTGCGGCTTGCGGGCTATCGGTGGCGATATATTCCCATGTGTCGGTAATGTCCTGCGCCGCTTCCGGGTGGAGGTCAAAGCCCCGCTCAGTGGTCATCGTGGGGAACGATTAAGCAGTTCTTCTTCGCGCTGGCGTAAGCTTTCAAAAAAAACTTCGCCGTCGATGGGCTTCACTCTACCGGTTTTCAGGTCGTCATACCGGCTGTCCAGCATGCCCCGCACTTCGGCCAACCCGCCCAGATAACTGGCGATGACGTCTTGCGCCAGCTCATCGGCGCCACGGCCGGCTTTTGCCGCCACGTCGTTGAGCTGCTGTTCCAGATCGGGGGTGAGATGTACTTCCATGCCCGCCAGTTTAGGCGCCGGGGGCGACTTCTGTCAATCTTCATTGCGGTGAGCTGCACATGGAACAGATCCAGGATGCCGTGGTCGCCCATAACGCCGATCTCGCTGTCGCCTTTGATGGCGATGCTGATCGCGCCATGTTCGCGGCCCGTTCCGGACGCAAGGTCGATGGCGATCACGTCCTTCTCATCTGCGGCCGTGACGCCAAGCTGCGGGACAGGCTTCCGGGCAATACCGAGCAGGCGGCCGTGATCGCGCCATTGGAAGCGGCGGTTCAACAACACGAAACCGAAGAACGAGTGCTCTGTTTTGGGCGCACCAAGGCGGGCCGCCCGCTTACGATCTTGTATACTTGGCGGCACGGCAAAATTCGCGTCGTCACGGCTTATGAAATGACAAAACGACAGCAATGATTCTACTTCGAGGGGAAATGACCATGTCCAAAAAGCCGATTACCATTCCGAAGTTCCGCACCGAAGCCGAAGAAGCCGACTGGTGGGACGCACATCCGGAGGTTGCGACGGAGATCATGAGCCGCGCGATCAAATCCAGCAAGGCTAAGCGGCCGGTGCTCTTGAAGACTGTCACCATGCGGCTACCCGTGCCGGATATCAAAGCCGCTCAGGACCTGGCGCTCGAGAAGGGGCTTCCATACCAAACCTATATAAAAATGCTGCTGCACGAAGCCCTCAAGAGAGAACGTTCCGCATAGTCGACCCACAATCTTCGCCACTTGCGAGAAAAGAGGCCCATGCGGCCGGCGTCAATCGTATTGGGGATTCCGAGGGAGCCCAGCCCGGCAAGCATTGAGATGCTGGCGGACTGGTCTCGGCCTGGCTTGACGACTAACATCGCCGCCGCGCTCCTCTCTGCGCTTGGTATGCGGATCGAAGCGAGGCTTCGGGCTTTTTCTAGCGGCGTTCTGTCTGGCTCTCGCATGGAGGCATCCAAACTCGCGATAAACTAACCAACATGCGGACCCGTCACCTCGCTCTATTCCTCGCGCTCAGCGCCTCCTTCGCTTTCGCCCAACGCCCTAAACGCCCCAAACTCCCGGGCGAAGACTGGGTCCAACTCTTCAACGGCAAGGATCTATCCGGCTGGACTGAAATCGGTAAGGAAAAGTGGGTCGTCGACAACGGCACCATCCACGGTCAAGCCATCTCGAAGGAGTATGGCTACCTGAAGACCGTCAAGAACTACAAGGACTTTCATATGTCGCTCAGATTCAAGTGCGAAGGCGACGGCAACAGCGGCGTCTTCTTCCATTCTGAATTCAAGCCCGGTACCCCCAGCATCACGCAGGGCCTGCAATTCGAAGTCGATTGCACCATCGGCCAGCACACCGGCGGCATCTACGGCGACGGCCGCCAGTGGATCGTCTGGCCCTCTCCCGAAAATGAGACCGTGGTCCGCCAAGGCGAATGGAACGAATACCTGTTAAAGGTGGAAGGCAACCACTACGTCTCCCGCCTCAATGGCGTCGTCATGATCGATTTCACCGATCCGAATCCCAAGAGCTTCGACGGCGGCATCTCGCTCCAACTCCACTCCGGCGGAACTGGCAACATGCGCTTCAAGGACATCTGGATTCGCGACCTGTCCAAGCGCGATGAGGAACCCAAAGCGCAGTAGTGCAACTTTTTTATTGCGATCATTACGATCTGGGTCTGCCGCCGGAGCACCGCTTTCCGGCCCGCAAATACGGTCTCCTCCGGGAGTCTCTGCAAGGAGACGCCCGGTTCACGCTCCATCCCGCCCCGCTCGCCGCGCGCCTCCAAATCGTCCGCGCCCATCACCCGCCCTATGTCGACGCATTTCTCAATGGCGTCCTCGATCCCGCCGCCATCCGCCGCATCGGTTTTCCGTGGTCCCCGCAACTGGTCCAACGGACACTCGCCAGCGCCGGCGCGACGCTGGCCGCCACCGAATCGGCGCTGGAGCGCGGAGTCGGCGGCGCCCTCGCCGGCGGCACACACCACGCCTTCTACGCGGAAGGCTCCGGCTTCTGCGTCTTCAACGATTTCGCCATCGCCATCGCCCATCTTCGTGCCGAGACGAGTGTACGCCGCTTCGCCGTCATCGACCTTGACGTCCACCAAGGCGACGGCACCGCCCAAATTTTCGCCGCCGACCCGGACGTCTTCACCCTCAGTCTCCACGGTCGCAACAACTTCCCCTTTCACAAGTGGCAAAGCACCGTCGATGTCGCCCTCGACGACCACACCACTGACGCCGCCTACCTCGAAGCCCTCGACGCCGTCCTCCCAAAGGCCTTTGCATTCCAGCCGGATTTCGTCTTCTACCAATCCGGCGTGGACTCATTGAAAGAGGACACCCTCGGCAAACTCGACCTGACGATGGAAGGCCTCGCAGCCCGCGACGCCCGCGTGTTCACCGCCGCCCGCAACTACGGCGCCCCCCTCGTCATCACCATCGGCGGCGGCTACGCCGACCCCATCGAGATCACCGCCGCCGCCCACGCCCAGACTTATCGCCTTGCCGCTGAGATACTCTAACGGGCTCATCCCGATTCTTGTTGTCTTCGCCGCCCTCATTGAATTCACCCTCGATAGCCGCCGTTCCAATCGCGTGGGACCCAAGCTGCACCGTCAGTAGCGAAATCCATTCGGCGGGGCGCGGCGTTGCCTGCGACGTTGGCTGCTGACGTGCCGCATGTCGCCAGGGAAACGCACGTTATAATGAGCCGGGCGCTAGTCTTTAGCATGTTCGGCCTACTGGGCCTCTTTGATTCCGGCGTGTATCAACGTGACGGTTGTCCAGGGGGAGGGGCCGTAAGTTGGATTGCGACTGTCGTCGAATCGGGAGCGAGGCCGTCGGTATTGTCGCCTTACCCCCCAGCCGAAGACGATGCGCTTGTTCAGAACCTATGCGGTAACGGTGTCCGCCGCTAAGCCGCGAGTAATGCGCGTGGGGTTTTCAAGAACGGAGAAGTCGCGGGAGGTGAGATTGACCAAATGCGGATGGGTCAGGACGGCGACGAAGAGATCCGTCTTCTGAAAGGCTTCCATGGCCGCTTTGTCGCGCCACGTATAGACGCCGCCATACGTGTTCGTTCGGCTGTTGCGAAGCCACACTTTTGCGAGCAGTCCTTCTACGTTTTGGAAAGCCGGGGCGAAGAGTGTATCGCAGGCTTCGGCGTAGTCTGAATCGGACATTTCGTGGAGATTGAAGTTAACGATCTGGATATGCATGGTCAAAGAAATACGCGACAACGGCGGGGGATTTATGCCGCCGGGATGAGAAAATTCTCCTTGGGAGAACGGAAGCATGTTCTCCCAGGCACAGAGTTCCAGAAGTGCTACTGTTTGTCGTAAACGGCGACGAAACTGGCTTTCTTACCGTCGGGTAGAGTCACATTGCCCCTTATCGTCATCGTCTTGCCGTCCGGGGAAATGGTGCGCGTGGACGTCCCGACGGCCTTTCCTTGCCGCATGAACGTCGATGAACCCTTAGCGCCGGCGGAGTTCTTAACGACGATGCCATCCCAATTCGGGAATCCGGTCACCTTCGCTTCTTCCCCGTCTTTTACAATCGTGTAGGACCTATCGATGGATTCGCCGGTGGCGGACACGCCCTTGGCGGAGTAAATCCATCCGCTTCCCTGCATAGTGTAAGTGACCGTCATTTCTTTGTTCGCGGTCATTCCAGTGTATTTTGACTTGGCGGCGTTTAGTTTCCAGACGCCGGCTAAGTCGGCGGCTGAGACAGTCATGGCGAGTCCGCATAAAGCGAAAGCGAACGATTTGAGCATTGGATTCTCCATAGTCGTATTTGCGGGCTGGTATGACACCAGACGCGGAAATAACTATAGGCTCACCCGGCGCCAAATGCAACGGGAGGGAGGGCCGGTCCAGTCCGTTGATGAGTCAGTGTAGCGGCACGCTGATTTCGCGCGGGATGCGGAAAGGAAGGCGCCGGACGTATGGGGCATCCGGCTCACCCGGAAAGCGCGAAGCCCGATCCTTATGGAAATTTGAAAAAGAGCGCGGGCTTGCACCGCTCTTCTCCGCGTTAATATGTGACGGGGCGTTCCCCCGTCCATATACTGAAATTTGAAGGCCGGAGGCACGGTAAAGTGGGATACGGCGATAAGAAAACCGAGGGCGGCCACGCATCGTCCTACCCCGGATACGCGGCTCTCCCGATCCACGCCGCGCCGTCGCACGGAAAAGAGAAGATCACCCTCCGCGAAGAGTTGATTCCCGTTGGTTGCTGGAAGATCGAGGATCTTCGTTTCCTGTTCGATTCCTCCATGGTGCTTCCCGACGCCAAGCCGGAGTTCGATGAATTCGCCGCCTTGAAAAGCGCTCACCCCGGTTCGCCGCTCACTATGTTCGGCCATGCCGACCCGGTCGGCGACGACGATTACAACAAAGCGCTTTCGGGCCGCCGCGTCCGCGCCGTTTACGCCGTCATTACTCGCAATACCGATATATGGGAAACCCTTTACAACGATTCCGAGGGCACCGGCGACGACTGGCATCTCAGCCATCTTCAGATCATGCTGAAAGCCCTCGGCTTCGACCCCGGCAACACCTCCGGTTCCGTGACCACGCAATCCACGAACGCTATTAAGGCCTTTCAAAGTAAAAAGGGCCTGGAGGACGACGGAGACCCCGGCAAGGATACCCGTAAGGAACTCTTCAAGGCGTACATGGACTTCCTTTGCCCCGTCACTGTCGCGAAGACCGATTTCCTCGGTCGCGGCGAAGACGCCGGCGGCAAGGCCGACTACCAGGGGTGCTCCGAGTTCAACCCGCAGATGATGTTCTCCGCCGACGAGAACACGGCGTTCGCCAACGCCGCCGACAAGACGGACCGCAACGCCGAAAACTCCATCAATCGCCGCGTGATGGCGCTGCTGTTCCGGCCCGGCACGAAGATCAATATCAATCGCTGGCCGTGCCCCCGCGCCTCCGAGGGAACCGCGGGCTGCGTCAAACGCCTTTGGGCCGACGCGGCCACTCGCCGCCAGTTTCAAGCCAATCGCCGCACCAACGTCGCCGACCGCGACACCTTCGCCTGCCGTTTCTACGACCGCCTGGCCGGCGCCTCCCCGTGCGAAGGACCCGTCCAACCGGTTGAACCCAAGGTGGACCCCTGCCCCGCGGACTTCGTAATCAACGCCCCATGCAGGATTCTCAAGGTCGGCGGCGGCGCGGTCCAGATGTCCGCCACCGAGATGCCGGGCATCGCGGCTGGAACCTATACCTGGACGACCGCTAGCGCCAAGATCACTCTAACCAATGCCAACACCGCCACGGTGACTGTGACCCCGCTCGCGAATCCCAGCGCCAGCCGCGACGACGAGACAATCACGGTGACGCGCACCGCCGCCGGCTGTCCCGATATTGTCAAAACGGTGAAGGTGACCGTGGCCAAGGTCACATTTTCGGCCGCGGCGACTCAGCGATATGGCCACGACGATTTCGACACGCCGGCCGATCCCTTGGACGACCATATCTGCATCAAGAAATCCGACCACACCTTCCTGGCGGTGGTTATTGAAGGAGGGGCGCTGGGCACGGACTTCAACTTCACCTGCGACCACCCGATTTTTTGCACGGCGGTCGCTCCGGGAGGGACCGCGTCCTTCGACCTACGTCTGGACGCCGGGCCCCAGACAAAGGACCACACCACCCTCCACGCCAAAGTCAAATGTCCGGGCGCCGCGTCCTTCGCCCATATCGACGTGCGCGTGTACAAGGAAAAAGAGGTTGACGTCGTTGTCGCCAAGATTCACGACAGCACCGTGGCGGCAACCAAGCTCAACTTTGATACAGCGGACTACGCCTCGCACGCACCCACCGCGAACGCAAAGTTGAAGGAAGCCGTGGTGAAGTTCAACATGACCAACTATGACGCGGCCAACGCCGAGACCGATGTGCGTTACGACCTCGATGGGAACGGCGCGATGAGTTACGACATCGGCGCGGCCGGAGGCCGGGAGCTTGACGCTATCAAGGCCGCTATGACGGGTACGGGAACCAAGGTGCGAGTCGCCATTATTCGGAATTTGCGATCATTCTATTACCTAAGCGCCGCCGCCGCCATCGGCGATACAACGATAACCGTTACGGCGGGACGTGTGTTCGATACCCGGACGACACTTGTACTTGGAACCGGAGCGTCCGCGGAAAATGTAAAAATCACCAGCATCGCGGGTAGCACGATCACCCTCACCGCCGCATTGACGAAGGCTCATGCCAGTGGGGCGTCGCTTGAGTATATGGCGGGGGGCTGGGGCGCGGATCCGATCTTGATTACGGAGGGCGCTCAACCTTTGCTTACCCTTAAGTGGACGGTTCTTCATGAGGTGGGTCATCGGGCTCTCGCACTTACGGACATAGACGACCAGACGGATTTCATGCACTATGACCAAGGTTGGACCGACTACCGGCTCCGGTATTGTCCCCGCACCATTTATCGAGGAGGCGGAACCGAGAACCAGTGGGAGACAATCCCGCGTTGAGACAAAAATGAAACATACCGCGGCGCTGATCATGCTGACCTGCCTGCTGACCGCTCAGCCGGCGGCGCGTAATAAATCGGGGAGAAGTACCATGCCACAGAACGCTCAAGATTATGTAGCCGCCTTTCAGCGCGGCGAGGACTTCGCCCCTCCCGCGACTGGTGTAATAGTTGGCGGCCAGCCGGATGGCGCCGCGCTCGAGATCCTGGGGAAGGAGTTGGCCGGCGGGACCCCATCGGTGCGGGAAAGAATCGTGGCGCTCCTGGTGGACATGGGGCGGCGTACGGACCCGCTCACGCCCAAGGGCGCGGACGTGCTGCGCCACCCGCGGATCCTCGCGCTGCTCGCGGAAGCCGGACTGGCTAAACCCGATCTAGGGCGGGAGGCGGCCATGGACGCCTTGCGGAAACTGGTCACGCGACCCGATCTCGCCCGCTATGAATACTCGATTGTTAAGACTCTCCAGGATGCGCCCACGGAGGAGGCTTTTCTTCTGGTGGCCAAAGCCAAATCTCCCAATGCGAGGGCGCTAGTGGATCGGTTGGCCGGGTCGCCCCAATGGCAGAACGTGGAAGCGGCGAAGATTGCCCGTGCCGCCCTTGGCGCCGAGGATATAGAAGACGAGTTTCTCACGCTGGCCGCGAACGCGGAGGCGGCGGGGGACGGCAAGGCGCTCGGCCGCGCGCTCGGATCGCTGGCTCTGATCGGCGCTTCGCGCAGCCTGAAAGCGATAGCGGAGCGATTACGGACGCCGCTAACAATCCACGTGCCCGGCGCGTTTGAAAAATCTGTCCGGCTTAGCGTTCTTGAAGCGTTGCTCTACAATTTCCCGGATGAACCGGCGCTCTATCCGAACAATATTGTGAAGGAAGCCGACTATACGGCCGCAGAGCGCTTCTGCGCCAAGACATTGGGCGTCACTTATCGAAATCCGCCGCCGCCATTCCTGACCTATCGTGGTTACCCGATTCCTCTGGAACCGTGACGATTTCCGGGAGGAAACGGCACTCTACCCGAACAACATAGTCAAGGAAGCCGAATACACGGCCGCGGTGCGCTTCTGCGCCAAGACATTGGGCGTCACTTATCGAAATCCGTCGCCGCCATTCCTGACCTATCGCGGTTATCCTATTCCTTTGGAACCGTGAAATAACGAAAACGGGGGACGATCCTTGTGAGGATCGTCCCCCGTTATTACGTTGCGGGTGGGGTAAACTATTTAACCGGCGCGGGCTTGGGCTTGGCCGGCACCGGGGCTGCTGGGACGGCCGCGGGGGCGGAAGATAAAGGTTTCTCCTCCGGTATCAACTTCGGTTTGGCGGCTGCGGGAGCGGCGGCGCCGGGCGCGTTCTTGTCGAAAAGCTCCACGATCTGACGGGTGATATCGTTGGAAGTGGCGGCGTAGAGAACTGGACTGGCTTGCGCGCTAACATCGATAACAACGGCATAGCCATTGTCACTGGCATACTTGTCGATGACCGCCATCACCTTACCGCCGATGTCCTGAAAGAGTTTCTGCTGTTCCTGATCGAGCTCGGCGGAAGCGTCTTCGCCATCGCGCTGGAGCGCCTTTTGCTTGACGTCGATGTCGCGCATCAGCTTATTCTTCTGTTCCTCGCTGGCCGTATTGGAACTTGTGCGGAGCTGTTGCTGAAGCGCCTGAATTTCTCCCTGGCGCGATTCAATTTCCTTCCGCTTGGGCATGAACTTGGTTTCCAGTTCCTTGGCCGCCTTCTGTCCATCCTTCGTGCCGATGATGGCGTTTTGGAGGTGGATAATGGCGATCTTCGAGGGTGCCTGAGCGGGCAAGATTAGAGTGGCGCCGGCAAGTACGGCGGGCAGCCAGAGCATCGTTCGATTCACTTTGAAAGACTCCTGAAAACAATTTATTGTACTAAAGTTACCCGGACGCACGGGCGGTGAAGCCCCTAGAACGTGCGGCTGATCGTGAAACGGAAAGTTTTCCGTTTCTCAAAAAACGGAAACGCCTGGCAACAACTGGAATTTGTGACTGCGTTAAGAAAAGTCGCCTGGTTCGAGAACGAGGACCGGTCGAGAACCACCGGCGGTTGCAGGAGCTGCTGCACGATGGTGGGATTGTAGGCCCAGTAGAAGCGGAAGGGGGCGTTGACGACCGGCATCATGATCTGCATTTCCAGGCCGGTGGAAGTGCGTAGTTTTTCCGTGCCGGGGGCCACGAGAACACGGTTGTCAAAGCCGGCCGAAGGATAACCGAAATTAAGCGAGTCCACCCGGTCCTGGTTCATTTTAAGCTGGCTTCGGAGGGCGATCTTGTTCACGCCGGCGTCGAAAAAAGCCGCGAGCGTGACCGGGCCGAAAATGGGTATGCGATATTCAAAGTTGGCGACGCCCTGGGTATCGCCGCCAGGGAAAATGAGCTGATAGGTGGGGATATTCTGCGTGATGGGGAGGAAACCAGTGGTGCCGTCCGCCTGCACGACTTTCTGCTGGCGAGCGGAACCGTCGTCGTTCAATACGGGAACGGCGGACTCCGAAGCGATGTACGCCATGGGGATGACACCGTAGATTTCAAATCCGCGAACGTCGTTTTCACCGCCCATGTAAACGCGGTTAAAAGGAGGCGCCGTTTTGCCGCCATACCCGGCGACCAGGCGGCCGAGAACCCGGTAGCCAATGACGTGACCCTTCTTGAATCCGGCGCGGAACAACGTATGGCTGAGGGTGGGTTCAATCAGGTTGACGTTGCCGCCGAGGAAGCTGCCGGCAAAGGTGGTGGAGAAAAAGATGCTCTTGCCGCGGCTGGGGGTAATGGGGTGGTCAACCGTGTTGTATTGGTACGATGGGACGATTTTGCTGGTCCGGATACCGCTCAACTGATTCGGGCCGCCAAGACCCTGGAAGTTGATGTATTGGAAATACTGCGTGCTGGATTCGGAAAGGGTCTGGATCTTCGAGACATCGTAACCGTAACTCATGGTCCAGCGGGCGAAGGTGCGGCGGAACTGCCCCGATGCGAAAACCGTAAACCCGCGCCCGTTGGACACGTAGTTCAATAGGTTATTGGTGCCCAGTTGCTGATAAAGGGGGATCAGATTGCGGCCGCTCAACAGCGACACCTCACGCGCCTGATCGTAGTTGAACCGCTGCATGTAGATGGTGAATCCGGTCTGGATAGGGCGGTCCAAAAGATAAGGTTCGGTGAAGCTGAAAGTGACATCGCGGATGCGGTCGCCGATCTGGCTATTGATGCCTAGCGTCTCGCCGAGCCCAAGGAAGTTGTTCGTCGAATAGCCGAATGCCACGAAGCTGCCGGCGATACCGCTGACGCCGCCCGACAACTGGACGGAGTTCTTGCCGCGCTCCTTCACCTTCAGGGTGATATCGACGGTGTTGGTGCGGGTATCGCGTTTGATTTCGGCGGCCTCGCCCTCCTTCAGGGCTTCGAAGTAGCCAAGCTGATTGAGGCGCAGGATGCTCATCTCCCACATGCGCGTCGAGAACATATCCCCTTCGTCGACCAGGATCTCGCGGCGGATAACTTTATCGCGAGTGGTGGTGTTACCGGAGAAATCTATGCGGCGGACGAAGAACTGTTTGCCTTCGTCGACGTTCAGGGTGAAGTCGACTTTGTCGGTACCGAGTATCGGGTTGATGTCCGGTTCCGGAACCATGTCGATGTAGCCGAACTCGCCATAGAGCTTCCGGATTTGTTCCAGACCCTTGCGCAGTTTCGCGGTGGAGAATGTATCGCCGACCTTCATCTGGAAGATGTTGGTAAGAATGGTTTCCGGCGTGCGAAACAGCTTCATTCCCACCGCGTTCAGGTTCTGTAGTTTATACAGACGGCTCTCTTCGATGTTGAGGGTGAGGTCCGCCTTCTTGCCCGGCTTGTTGGGTTTGAAGATGGGAATCTTCAGCCCTTTACCGCCCGTATCACGAATGGTAATCGTGTGCTCACCGGCGCGAGTGGTGAAATAGCCCTTCTCCTGATAGAAACTTTGCACCCGCTGCTTGTCTTCTTCGAGCTTGGACGAGTCATACGTTTTGGCGAAGATGTTCTCGAGGAAAATCGAACGCGGGATGCCAATGGGGTGAAGATTCTTCATGGCGCGGATCACGGTCCGGTCACCGAAGATCTTGTTCCCCTCAATTTTGATATCGCCCATCTTCACTTTCGGGCCTTCGTTTACCTTAAAGACCACTTCCATGGTGGAGGGCGGGATCTGGCGGAGCTCCGGTTCGACGGTGGCGTACTGGCGGCCGCGCTCGGCGAGATACTCTTTCAGGACGACGGCGGCACGCTGCACCTTGTTCGGATCGTATTGCGATTCGACGGTCAGACCGACACGGCGTTCTTTGAACCGATCTAGGATTTCGGAAACGGTGAGGGACTTGGCGCCCTCGTATTTAATAGAACGCACGATACGGCGCTCGACCACGACGAAACGGAGGATGTAGCCGGTGCGGCCCGCTTCGCGTTCAAGGGAAATGTCGTCAAACCGTCCGGTATTCCATAGCGACATGAAGTCTCGATGGAGGGTTTCCTCATCGAGCCGGTCGCCCTTCTTAGTGAGGATCATCGCGCGCAGAGTGTCCTGTGGAACGCGGCGCGCACCGCGAAATTCCACGAGTTCCACAACGTCTTCCACCTTCCCCGCGGCCGGTTCGACGGCTGGCTTGGGAGCCTCCAACTGGGGAGCGCCGGGCTTGGCCGGCGGCGGCTGGGCAGCCTCCGGCTTAGCTGGCTCCGCAGCCTGCGGAACCGTTTCAAACGGGTTCGGCGAGGCCGGCTTCGCAGGTGCTGGTTTAGGAGGTGTGGCGGGTGGTTGCTGGCAATACAGTGATCCTGCTCCGAAACAGATACACAATACTGTCAGAAGTTGCAGGCGTCCGAGCCCGGCATGCTTCATTAAGCGGTAGATCCTTTCCACTCTGCGACTCTCTTGGTGACGCACCGGGACTGTTCCCGGTTTCCACGCAGGTGAAGCAGCCTTCCTCGATTCGGCACACAAACTATCCAGTTTAACCGATCCGGAGGAATCGGTTCAAACTTCGGAAACATTACGTTTCCCAAATGGAGCCAACTGCCGCGCGCGTTGGGCGTTCCGGCTCAACGCGGCACCGAAGAGAAAGTAGGCCAACAAAGTGGCCGGAAGAGGGGTTATCCGGCTGACAACGGGCGCTACAGCCGGCCAAAAGGCGTGCATTAGCAGGTAATACCAGACGGCGGCGGCTACAAACGAACCGATGAGGTGGAGCCAATAGTTCGACATTCGGCCGGCCAGGAGGGACCAAAGGGCGCCGCCGAGGCCATGTAAAAAGAAATGGGTGGAAGCGCCGGCGAGCGTAGCGACGCCAAAACCCATCGAAAAAACGCGATTGTGATACACGCTGGCGCCCCAGAGATTCAGCATGGCCCACCAGTATTGGCGTTCGAGGAGAGAGTCCACGGCGAACCAACCGATCATGACAGCCGCTCCCAGAATGCCGCTTTCCAGCCCGGCGAGCAGGCGCGGAATGGGGCCGGGGGCGGGAACCGGACGAGGAGTAACCACGGGCGGCGGCTCCACCGGTGGGACTTCCGGCGGCTCGTCGGTGAAGACAAAGGGATTATTAAGGCCGAGGACGAGGGGGGGCGGCGCCGGAGGAGAGCCGTCGTGAGCCGCCGGCTCAAATTCGCGGGGAGGAAGTTCCTCGGCCATGCAAAGTTCCCAGGGACAAAGGCCTATACTAGCACATTCATGCCTATTATACGCTCTCGTA
>JBJXFL010000081.1:0-20215 GCA_046155405.1 Bryobacteraceae bacterium
ATGACCACCGAAGAACGCGCCAAAATCGCCCGCGAAAACGGCGCCAAATCCCATGGCCCGAAAACCGAGGAAGGCAAAGCCCGCTCCAGCCGTAACGCCCTCAAGGACGGGGACCACGCCGCCAAACTCAGCCACTTCGTCCCGCCGCACGAAGCCATCCTCTGCAATGAGAGCCGCGAAGACTACGAAACCCTCGTCGAAGAACTCGTCGCCATCTACAAACCCCAGAACCAGGCCGCCTTCGCCGTCGTCGGCGACATGGCCTCCGCCCGCTGGCAACTCGACCGCCTCAACCGCTGCATCACCATGCAGTGGAACCTCGCCCTCATCAACGCCGGCAAAAAGCCCAATACCCTCGCGCCCGAACTCCACGAGTTGAAGGTTCTCGCCGACGCCTCCGCCGAACTCCTCTCCGGCAACGGCGTGCTACCCAAGCTGAACCGCGAAATCGCCCGCCTCCAGCAGGTCCTCGCCCGCGCCGAACGCCGCGTCAAGTTCATCCACGCCAACTTTCCCGACTTCGCCCCGGCACGGCCGCAACAAACCCAGCCGCCAGAAGAAGCCGTCATTGCAAACACGGAACTTACGCCAACCCAACCCGAAGAATGCGAAGAAAACGAACCACCGCTCTTCGTCACCGAAAACGTCCCGTCCGTCATCGCCGCCTACAAAAACGAGTTTCCCGGCCGCCGCATCGTCATCCTGCCGCCCGACAACGTCGCCAAAGGCATCGACCGCGAGGACAACATGCCGCGAGCGCCCCGGAAAGTGGCCTGACAGCCATGCGTCGCCGCCTTGTATTCCAGGACATTCTCGCGCTCACAGGTGAAGTGTGCCCAAAATTCAAGACGGCCAGTCCGCGGCTCCAGCTCTCCGCGTTCCCGCTCACCGAACCACCGCCGCCAGAGCCCGCCCAAACCTCCGAATGGGCCCGAAAACTCCTCGGTTTTGAACCCAGCCCCCGCCAAACCGAAGTGCTCGACGTCGATGCCAAATACCTCATGCTCTGCTGCAACCGCCAGTGGGGCAAAACCACCACCATCGCCATAAAGGTTCTCCATCGCGCCCTTCAGTTCCCGCGCCACAACATCGTCGTCATCTCGCGCTGCAAGGAACAAGCCGGCATCTTGATTGAGAACGCCACTGAATTCGCCATCACCCTCGGTCACCCCACCCGCCGCGTCCTTGGCCACCCTTTTTCGCTCAAACTTCCCAACGGCAGCCGCATCTGCGCGGTCCCGCACACTCAGGACACCAGCCTCGGCCGCACCGCCCACGTCCTCGTTGTCGACGAAGCCGCCATGGTCAAGGACGAAGTGTATTTCTCCGTCTCGCCATTCGTCGCCCGCACCCACGGCTCCATCTGGCTGCTCTCCACGCCCAGCCGCCAGTCCGGCTTCTTTTATAACTACTGGCACGACAAGTCCAAATACTGGCAACGCATTTTTTCGAACGTCGACGACTGCCCCGAAATCGACCGGGAATTCCTCGAAATGCAACGCCGCGCCAACCCCATCAAATACCAACAGGACTTCCTCTGCGAATTTGTCCAACCCGCCAACCGCCTCTGCAACGTCGATTTCGCCCGTTCCATTATCCGCAAGAAAGATCCCGGTCAATAAGTACACAAAATGCCAGAGAACTACGAAAACACCGCCGGCCTCGTCAACTTCGTGCCGTGCCACACACGCCATCCCGAGCCCAAGTCCTATCTTGGCCTCGACCTCGGTCAGCGCCATGACCATTCCGCCCTCGCCGCCCTGGAACTCACCTGGGCCCCGCGCGGCCGCTGCCAACTGACCTATGCCGACCGTTACCAGCCGGAGCTTGCCATTCGCTCCCTCACTCGTTTTCCGCTCGGAACCGACTATGACGAACTCTACCAACTCGTCTCCGCCCGCCTGGCTCTTCACCACCAGGCCCCCCGCCTCCAGACAATGGAACTGGTCGTCGACGCCGGCGGCCCCGGCCCGCCCATGGTTGACCGCCTCCGGAAAACGCTGTCCGCCAACGTCGCCGTTCGGCCCGTTATTATCACCGGCGGCAAAGGCCAAAACACGCTTACCGGCGGCTACATCGGCATTCCCAGGCGGTCGCTGATAACCACTCTCCTGTTGACGATGGCGGCCCATTCGCTGACATGTGAAGAGGGCCTGCCAAACTGGGACCTCTTCGAAGAGGAGCTAGTCGAGCTCCGCGGCGACACCACCCACCCCGGCCACTCGAAAGCCCACGACGATCTCGTCATGGCGGTAGCCCTGGCCCTCTCGGCCGCCGTCCGCGACACGCCGCAACTCCTCCCGGCCTCGGAAAAGAAGGAACGCGAAAAAGTCCGCTTCGGCTTCATCGACAAACCGCTCCTCTAACCAAATACAATCGAAATGAGATACCTGCCATGCCCACCCGCCGCCATTTCCTCGCCGCCTCCGCCGCCGTCCCAGCCGCACTCGCCCAAACCACCCGGCCCAACGACAAAATCCGTCTCGCCCTCATCGGCGCCGGCGGCATGGGTTCCGGCGATGTCAACACCGCTCTCAGCTCCGGTCTCGCCGAACTCGTCGCCGTCGCCGACATCTACGACGGCCGTCTCGTCCGCGCCAAGGAAATCTGGGGCGCCCACATCCAAACCACCCGCGACTACCGCGAAATTCTCGCCAAAAACGACATCGACGCCGTCATCGTCGCCACTCCCGACCACTGGCATGCCCGCATCGCCGTCGACGCCATGAACGCCGGCAAGGACGTCTACATCGAAAAGCCCATGGTGCAGAAAGTGGACGACGGGCACTTGGTCGTTGAGGCCGCCCGCAAGACCGGTCGCATCGTACAAGTCGGCAGCCAGCGCGTATCATCGGTTATATACGACAAGGCCCGCCAGTTACTTGCCGCCGGAGCCATCGGTGACCTTAACTTAGTCGAAGCCTGGTGGGACCGTAACTCCGCCATCGGCGCCTGGCAGTATTCCATCCCGCCCGACGCCTCCCCCGCCAACATCGACTGGGATCGTTTTCTGGGAAGCGCCCCCAAGCGCCCCTTCGAGCCCATTCGCCTCTTCCGCTGGCGTAACTATCAGGACTACGGCACCGGCGTCGCCGGCGACCTCTTCGTCCACCTCTTTTCCGGCCTGCATTTCATCACCGGCGTCGAAGGTCCGGAGCGCGTCTTCGCCACCGGCGGCCTTCGCTATTGGAAGGATGGCCGCGACGTACCCGACATCATGATGGGCCTCTATGACTACCCGGCCCAGAACAAAATGCCCGCCTTCAACTTGGCTTTACGAGTCAATTTCGTCAACGGCGCCGGCGAAACCAGCGGCTTCCGTTTCGTCGGCAGCGAAGGCGTCATGACCGTCGGCAACGCCGTGACCATCTCCAAAGTGAACCGCGAAACCGAGCCCGGCTACACCATCGGAACGTTTCCCGCCAAGGTCCAGGACGACTTCCTGAAGGCCTACCGCGAAAAATACCCGCCGCAAAGACCGACGGCCGACGGCATGCTCCCCCAGGGCGAAGACACATACCGCGCGCCGCGCAACTATAGCGATCACCTGGATCACCACCGTAACTTCCTGCAAGCCGTCAAGTCGCGAAAACCGGTTGTTGAAGACGCCCTCTTCGGCCTCCGCGCCGCCGGCCCGGCGTTACTTAGTAACCGCAGTTACTTCGAGAAAAAGACACTTTTCTGGAACGCGGCTAAATGCGAAGCCAAGGCCTGACTGCGCTCCTATTCGCCGCCCTAACACTGTCATCCCAGCCCCGCACCCGAACTGTGTCCAAAGGCACATTCCGCGCCGTCGGAATCCCTGCCGGCGGCCGGCACACTCACGCCCGCATCCGTCTCATCGACCCCGGCGTCACTCCCGAGATCCAGGGCCGCGCCCAATGGTGCCCCGCCCCTTTCGTCTGCCCCAAAGGCGCCAGCCCCTCAACGACAACTCCCACCCATCTCATCGTCCACCACACCGCCAGCGCCAACACGGCTTCCGACTGGCCCGCCGTCCTGCGCTTCTTTTGGGAACTTCACGTAAAGGGCAACGGCTGGGCCGACATCGGGTATAACTTCCTCATTGATCCCACCGGCACCAGCCGCATCTCAGTGATCGGTACTTACACCGATCAGCCCCCCTCCCAATCGGCCGTGAATAAGTTAGTCGAGCTACTAACACGGCAGGCCCGGCGCTACGCTCTCGACCCCATCGCCCAAACGGTCCAAGCCGCCAGCCTCTCGCCCCGCGCCACCGGCCGCACCGAATGCCCAGGCGTGCCCCTTGACCCCCTCCTCCCCGAAATCCGCGAAGCCGTCTTCAATAACGTCGAAGGCTGCCTCCCCGCCCGCCAAAGGTCCAGCTCCTGCGCGAATGCCGAAGGACCCTGCCTCTCCCGCTACGGCGTTGTCAACACCGCCAACTACGAACACCGCCCCGTCGCCCGCGGCTCCATCGCCGCCGCCTTCGGAGCCAACCCCGCTCCCGTCGTCGGCGGCACCAACAGCCAACTCAACATCCTCATCCCCGCCGCCACCGAGCCCGGCACGTCACCCTTGCAGCTCTTCGACGGCGCAACCCTCAAGGCGGAGCGCCTCCTCTGGGTCACCGAAACCGCCCCGGCCACATACGTCGCTCCGCGCACGACCTGACACTGACCGTCTCCGGCGTTCCCAGCGCCCCAATTTCAATACAGGTGAACTAACCATGGCCTCTCCAAACGACAAAATCCGCTTTGCCCTCATCGGCGCCGGCGGCATGGGCACCGGTGACGCCACCGACTGCCTGTCCCTCGGCGGCACCGAAATCGCCGCTGTCGGCGACATTTACGAAGGCCGCCTGGAACGCGCCAAGGAACGCTGGGGCGCCCAAGTCTTCACCACCCGCGACTACCGTGAAATCCTGGCCAAAAAAGACATCGACGCCGTTATCGTCGCCACGCCCGACCACTGGCACGCCCAAATCGCCCACGACGCCCTCATGGCCGGCAAGGACGTCTACGTCGAAAAGCCCATGGTCCACAAATTCCCGGAGTGCAAAATACTCATGGACGCCCAGGCCAAAAGCGGCCGGATTCTCCAGGTCGGCAGCCAGTACGCCTCCGCCATGGTCTTCCTTAAGGCCCAACAACTCATCCAGCAAGGCGCGCTCGGCGATCTCAATCTCGTCGAAGCCTGGCTTGATCGCAACACCGCCCTTGGCGCCTGGCAGTACTCCATGCCCGGTCCCGACGCCACGCCCGAACGCATCGATTGGGACCGCTTCCTCGGCAACGCGCCCAAACACCCCTTCGATCCCATCCGCCTCTTCCGCTGGCGGAATTACAAGGACTACGGTACCGGAGTGAGCGGCGACTTATTCGTCCACTTACTAACCGGCCTCCATGTCGCCACTAACAGCCTTGGGCCGAATCGCATCTTCGCCACCGGCGGCGTCCGCTACTGGAAGGATGGCCGCGACGCTTACGACGTCGTCCTTGCCCTCATGGACTACCCCAAGACGGACCGGCACTCCGAGTTCACTTTTGCCCTGCGAGTCAACCTCGCCAGCGGCGCCGCGCCGCCCGAAAAGTTCGGCTTGAAATTCGTCGGTAGCGAAGGCACCATGGAGGTCACGATGGGTGGCGTCACCCTCGACCGCAAGCCCCGCGAAGCTGAACCGGGCACGACCGTCGAAACGTTCGATAGGGCGACGCAGAGTAAGATCCTCGCCGCCTACCGCCAAAAATACCCCGCCCAGCGCCCCACCCCGGACGCCATGCGCCCGGACGGCTCGGACCGGTACACGCCGCCGCGCGGCCACAACGCCCACATCGATCACATCCAAAACTGGGTCACGGCTCTGCGCACCCGGAAGCCATTCTTCGAGGACTCGACCTTCGGCTCCCGGACCGCCGGCCCAAGCCTCGCCGTCAACCTAAGTCTCGAGAAGAGGAGCCCCATTGGTTGGGATCCAAATAACATTCGGCTCGTATAGCTGTTCCAATCCGGGATTTCCAAACTGAAACCTAGTCCCGTTTCGGGACCGTCGGATACGTTTGCTTCCAACAACTTAGAGGTTGGCTGACGGCATGCACACACAGGCGTTATGAAGATTTTTTTGCCTTTGTTGCTTGCCGGAATGCCGGCCTTTACCCATACCATTACTTACGACCACTCATTACCGAACTTGTTCCATAACGTAGAGGTCAAGGTGAACGGAAACGTCTTGAACGTGAGCGCCGGCCAGATCGGCGTCCAGATCGACGGCATTTTTCCCGCCCTCATGTACTGCGCGGATCCTCTGACTTGGCTCCGCCTAGGACCGACGGACGTATCGCCGGTTATCGACACCGTCTTCGCCAACGGCGCCCGCATGGCCTGGTTGTACAACACTTACAATCCGATCCTGACCCAAGGTTGGGAAGCGGCCGCGCTTCAGATCGCCATCTGGGAAGTGGTCCTGGACAACAACGACGATAGTCTGCACTCCGGATTGATGCAGATCACCGGCAACACCAACGCGCAGGCGTACGCCCTCGCCGGCTCCATGTTATATGCGAGTGCCGGTCAGTCGTCGACCGGCATCAACTTCTGGGTACCCAATAGAGGTCCAAGTTACAGCCAGACGCTACTAAGTGCCGCCCCTGCGCCATTGACCGAAACTCCGGAACCCTCCTACCGACTGCTGCTGGGAGCCGGTCTCCTGCTCATCGGCTTCCTTCGCCGCCGATAGGACTGCCTGAGCGCCCCAACGCCTTGGTTTTTACGGCTCGAATTTCCTGAGTTATTTGGGCGGCCCGACCCGCGGCCAGCCCAGTGTCCTCAGCGGCCTGCCGTCTAACGTCAGGCGTCCCGCAAACGCCTCGCGCCAAAACTTTCAGTCCGGCAACCGGCGCTCCGCCCCGACCAGAACAATGACGCTGATCGCCATAATGAGACCCAACACCGCCAGTTAACCGGCGGGTGCCGTCGCGAGAAGAGCACTTGGCATCGACCCGGCGCAACTCCACGTTGCGCCGGGACCTCGTGATACCAGAGGCGCGTGCAATTGACCGGACCGGCCGCCATCGAAGGTGATCACCGTCACCATTCGGCGGGCTTTTGATAACATGAACGCTCGGGACTAACACCAAGGAGGCGATTAATGCTGGGAGTCAATCCGTACATCGCGTTTAAAGGCAATTGCCGGCAAGCGATTGAGTTCTATAAGACCGCGCTGGGCGCTGACGTGTTGTTCATTCAGACGGTGGGTGAATCGCCCATGTCGGATATGGGGCCGGCGGCAAACATCATGCATTGCACGATAAAGATTGGAGATTCGACGATCATGATGTGCGACGATCCGTCGCCGGAACCGGCTGCCGGCGATGGCAACATCAGTCTAGCCATCGGACTGAACGATACGGAACGGGCCAGGCAACTCTTTGACCACCTTGCGGACGGCGGCTCGGTCGTCATGCCCCTGGAGAAAACCTACTGGGCCGAAGCTTTCGGTATCGTTACAGACAAGTTCGGTGTTAAGTGGATGGTAAACTGCGAGGCGCCGAAATAGCCCGCCGTCGGCCCGCAAGCCAGTCAACTCGCCTAAAAAACGGCGGCCAGCGCGAAGCTATCGCCGATCCGGATGCCGCAGGTAGAGCATGGCAGCCAGCAGCCGGCAGCCGCGACGAAGGTTGCCTTCCCGAATTGCCTTGGCCGCGTGGCGTGTAATTTGCTCGCGCAGCGGCTCGCGTTCGATCAAGCGGGATTTCCGGCAACCGGATTCCGCTGGAAAGTGGTTCCATGAACTGGCTCTTTCCATTGTGCGTCACATTGGCCATGATTGTCTGGAGGAGAAGACGATGATTACAGGCGGCAATGCCACAGTTTTTGTTTCCAATATGGACAACGCGGTTCGCTTCTACACGGAGGTATTGGGGCTCCGGCTTACCAACCGTTTCGGAGACCATTGGGCCACCGTGGACGCAGGCAAGGGATTGACCATCGGACTACATCCCGCCTCCGCGAAGCATCCTCCGCCGGGGACCAAGGGTGGCATGATGTTGGGACTTGAGATCGGGATAACCATCGAGCGGGCCATCACCAGGTTGACCGGGCACGGAGTGAAGGTTGGCGGGGTCATTCGGGCTCCAGAGGGCAACTTCGTTGATTTCGAAGATCCGGATGGGAACCCAGTCTATCTCTGGGAAGTCAGTCATACGGTCCCTGCATTGGAACCGGCGCATAGCGCCGGAAAGAGGTCTGGCGACGGATCGGTCTGATTCACCGGAGATAGTTCCTCATTGGCGGCGATCACGGGAACCAGCCGCGCGCCCGCCCAAGTCTTCGGATTCCTTTGCGGACAGGCGGGTGACGGACGCCAACTCCGCGAAGTCAGCGCCTATCGACGCACGAGTCGGAACAGCCGATGAGCCCGCTGACCCTCTCGCCAAGAGGAACGCCTTCGTCAGCCGCTCTTTCCGCCAGGTAACACCGCACGTCGGCGTCCAAGTAAATAGGCATGCGTAACTCGGCATCCGCCCTGAAGAATTTGCCGCGCTCGCCCGTCGAAAAATCGTACTCAGACTTCATTGCCGTTCCTCACGGTCACGGGCTTCAGCCCTTGTAGGGGGCCGCCGCCGGAGCTCCTGGCCTCGGCTCCGTACCACGGACCGCTCTCGCGGGCCCGGCCCCCGGTACAAGAGTCCGCCCGGTTCCAGTTTGCGGGATACTGCGCGACTTCACAGGAGTTAACGGTCTCGGTCCCCACTGGTGGGGAGATCGACGGCAAAATGAATCACGCGACCCTCGGGCTCATCGAAAGCGCCAATCCGGCGGCTTGCCGCTTTCTCGGCCACCTGCAGGGAGGGGAGGTTCTCGGACCCAACGCGTAGAACGATTTGCAGCAAATCCGTGGAGGCGGTCAGATGGGTGCACATGAGGCAAGCTTGATCGCGAGGCTTGCCTCAATGATTCCGATGAGTCGCCCAGTCCCACAATCGAATGCCCCGAAGGCTCGGAGAGGTCCGTTGTCCCGCCAGTTCTTTTCGCAGTGGACGATATAGTTCTGAACTGTCGCAAGCGTGCTCCGCCCGCCACTGGCCACACATCCGCGCAGGCACGGCGTCGAGTGACAAATGGTGCCCTTTACGACGTGGCAAGGCGCGGCTGTTTTCATCCGTCCTTCGCAGTGGATGCACTTCATTTGTTCGTCTTTCATGACTTCTTCCTCACCTTGAGTGCCGCATCCCACTCTTTAGACTCAGGCCCGACGCTGTAATGATCGCTAAGAATTCAGGCTTCGCTGAACATACGACATGAACCGTCTTCCTTCGAGGTCGATCCCAAGCAACAAACAGCTATGGCTGCGAACGTCCTCAGGGTAATCCTCAATGATCTCACCGCGCATCACCACCCGCGGCACTCAGCGCACATCCTTGCCCTGTAATCATTCTATCTGGCTGTGACATCCGCCGAATGGTATGAGGGAGGAACAGGATTTTCCTTCGCGCGGATTCGACGACTGCGCATTGTACTTACCGCCCAGCGGCGCTTGCCCCGCACTGGTTTCGCCGGAGCGGCATTTGGAAACGCGGCTGCATTTACCGCGCGCAGGAGGCGGGGTGCGCTATGGCACGTTCCAGATACACGGGACTGCTAAAGTCCCTCCCTCTGGCAAAACGTTGCGGCACGCTCCCGCGACTATAGCGCCAGACCCAACGGAACTGATGGAACTCACACGATAAACCTGATCGAGGTGGAAGAAAGTGCCGTTCTTCCACACCCATCCGTCGCTGTTAGCGTTGCTGGAGATGAGCACCCTCCCTTGGGAGTCGATGCTGATTGCGGCGTTTTGTGTTGTGCCCGGAGGAGTAAGCTCCTGACTCGCGCCGTTCTGCCACAGGAAGGCTTTCTGCGGTCCAGAACCAGCGGCTACAGCGTTGTAAAAACTCCCCACCACCTGTCCTGAATCGTTAATCGCGTAGGCGGACGTTACGTTACCGGCAACAATGTTAGTCACAGTTCCGTTGTCGGCTAAGTATCCCGTCGAAAATGGACCGGTTCGAGTGTATCCGACCACCTGCCCGGAATTGTTAATGCCGTTCGCGCAACTGCGAATCGCGTCGCCCTGAAGCCCCACTCGGGTAAGCCGGTAATTTTTCCAAACCACCGAGGCGGGAATGTAGAAGAAGTCTATTTGGGAGGCGATCGCGACTTCACAGCCAGGAACCTCACCCTGGTTGTTGATCCCAGTGGCAACGGCCAGGTGCGTCACCGTGGGCAATGCTTTATAAATTCCGTTCTGCCAGATTTGCGGTGGCACCCCACCATTGTCCCCGATGACAACCTGCCCCACGTCGTTTATCGCACCAGTAGAGCCGAAGTTGTCAAGCGGCTGGGTGACAAGGATGTTGCCGTTCTGCCAAGCGAACAATGTGTAAGATTGCTCGCCGGACTTCTGGTAATACCCTGCCACCTGCCCGTGAGAATTTACGCCTGAAGAGAAACCGGAGCCATACGGGTTCTGGTCGGGAGGGTTCAGGTAAACCGGTGCGATGTTTTGGGCGTCAACTGTCCGGCAGAACCACAACAGGGCGAAAAAGACTTGACCGGCTCGAAAGTGTAAGGAGGATGCCATAGGAGGAAACCGGGTTGCACAATGCTGGCATACAGCTCACAGCTAGTCAATTTGGACCCGGCGCTGGCCTCTAAACAGCTCATAACGCAAGCACCGGCTCCGGTTTCGGCGTGCTGGCCTTCTCCTCGCCTATCTGCTTGGTTGGGTCAATCAGCGTGAAAAGAAACGCGCTCACCAGCAGCATGGATGCCAACGGAATCAATGCTTTGTTGTAATCGCCTCCGAACCAGGTAACCAGGTAGCCGAACAGGACGGAACTCGCGAAGCTACCCACCTGCCCGGCCATATTCATCGATCCGCTTACGGTACCGGCGTACTTCTTACCGACATCCATGCACACGGCCCACGAGACCGGTAACATGCAGTCCATGCTTCCGTACCCCAACGCGAGGAAAAGGACGGCGAGTTCCTTGCTTGCCACTTGTGTCGTCGCCAGCATGAAGACCCCAGACAGCGCCAGGCCGCCCGCGCCGACTACGCAGCGTCCGATCTTGAGACCGTATCGCTTACAGAGTAAGTCGCTGGTCACGCCGCCGATAAGATTCCCGCACGCGCCGAAAATAAACGGCAGCGTCGACCACAGTTTCATCTCGTCTTCGCTAAACCCTCGTCCCCGCTGCAAATACGTGTGCAGCCAACTTAGATAGAAGTACGAGCCCCAGCAATACGTGTGATACATCGACAAGATCATCCAGAAATTGCGTGAGCCTTTTACTTCGTTCCATCGCAGCGCCACATGCCCCGCGGCCACTTTGGGAGCGCCGATATGTTCGAGCTCCGCCTCGCTGATTCCTCGCTTCTCGCGCGGATTATCCCGGGCATACCACCACCACCAGACGCACCACACCACACCCACGGCGCCGAAAACAAAGAAGGTCGCTCGCCAACCGTAGTTCTGCTGAATCGGTACAACGAGGAGCGGGGACAACGCGCCGCCCAGCCGCGACGCCATCCAGGTGAAGGCCACCGCTCGAGCCCTTTCCTGCGCCGGGAACCAGCGGGCCACCATCGCCGAGATGTTCGGGTACGCGCCAGCCTCGCCCGCGCCGAAGAAGAATCGCGTGGCCAGCAGGAAATAGTAGTTCGACGCCAGACCCGTCATCGCCGTGAACGCCGACCACCACAGCACGATGCGTGTCAGAATATTGCGCGGCCCGTACTTGTCGCCCCACGCACCGGCGGGTATCTCGAATGCGGCGTAGGAGATCGTAAAGGCGCCGACAATCCATCCCCACTGCTCCGTACTGAGCGACAAATCATCCTGCATTCGCTTGCCCGACACGCTGATACACACGCGGTCCAGGTAGGTGATGATCGACAGCAGGATCAACAACCCCAACATCCGGTAACGGTACGGCATAAGCCGCTTATTCTTTCACAGGTGATAGCATGCCTGCATGCGTTTGATCGTTTTGCTGGCCGGGGCGCTTGGGTTGACAGCCGACACCGATTGGCCGCGTTTCCGCGGACCGAATGGCGCCGGCGTAGCCGAGGGGAATCCCCCGGCCGATTTCGGTCCGGCCAGGAATCTGGTCTGGAAAGCCGCGCCGCCGCTGGGCAAATCGTCGCCGGTAATCGTCAACGGAAAGCTGATTCTCACCGGGCACAATGGCGGCAGTTTTCTCACTGTCGGTTATGACGCCGCCACCGGCCGCGAACTCTGGCGCCGCGAGGTGAAGCGCCGCAATACGCAGAACCGCCATAAGCTCAATGACGCCGCGGCGCCAACGGCCGCGGCCGACGCACGTCGCGTGGTCGTCTTCTTCGCCGAGTTCGGCCTGGCCGGCTACACACTCGACGGGAAGGAAGAATGGACGCTCCCGCTCGATGCGATGGGCAGCATGCAGGGCGTGGCGGCTTCTCCGGTGCTGCACGGCGACTCGGTCTTTTTGGTCATCGATCAAGCCCGCGATTCCTTTGTCCTGGCCGTCAACTCGGCCAACGGCGAAATTCGTTGGCGCCAGCCGCGGCCGGATTCGCCGGGCGGCGTTTACTCATCCCCGGTCATCTTTACGGGCGGCCCGGAGCCGGTGCTCGGCGTTCTCGGCGATATTGAGTTCTCGGCCTATTCGCTGCGCACGGGCGAGCGGCTATGGTGGGTCTCCGGGTTGCCGAGCCAGGCCAAAACTTCGCCCGCCGTGTCCGGTGATCGGATTGTCATGTCCGTCAACGCGATGGCCGAAGAGTCGCAGATTCCGGTGTTCGCCGCCGTGCTCGCCGCGGACGTGAACGGGAACAAGCGGCTGGATCGGGACGAAGCGAAAGGCGTGCCGCGAGCGGTGTTTCCGACGGTCGATCGTAATCGGAATGGCCAGATCGACGAGACCGAATGGGCCGGCTTCCGCGAACAGGCGCTGCAACCCTCCGCCACGCTCTCGATTCGTCCGAAGGGTCGTGGCGACCTTACCAAAACCGCCATCGAATGGCGCGTCCAACGCGCGGTGCCAAACGTGCCTTCACCCCTGGTAGCCGGGGGGCTTGTCTACACCGTCCGCAACGGCGGCGTGGTGGGAATCTATGAGGCGGCCACCGGCGACGTGAAAAAAGAATTCCGCCTGCCCGGCGCGCTGGGCGATTATTACGCGTCCCCGGTGGCGGCCGGCCGCCACGTATATTTCGTCAGCATGGAAGGCAAGATCACGGTACTGGAGGCGGGAGCGGCCGGCCGCGTGGCCGGCACCATTGCGATGGAGGAAGAGATCTTCGCCACGCCCGCGATAGTGGGCAATTCGCTCTACCTGCGTACCCAGCAAGGGCTCTACTGTTTCCGTGACGGTAAGCGGTAGCGCGAACGCGGTCTGCGTCTCGACCGGTCATGCTAGATCGAAAAGAATTTTCTCTCTTAAAATCAACAACTTACGGCCAGCCTCTAAGCGGTTCCCGTTGACCCGCGCGATAGAATCAGCTTGAGGCAGGCAGGCCGCAATGACCGGGACCAAAAAACTCCCCGCCAGCGGATGGTCCCAGAAGTTATTGAAAACAAACAACTGGAACCCAGGATAGAACTCAGGAACCCAGGTCGTCATCACCAGGGCGAAAAACTCCCAGCCAGCGGAGGGTCCCAGAAGTTATTGAAAACAAAAAACCGGAACCCAGGACGGAACCCAGGAAACCCGGGTCGTAATCACTGGGCCAAAAAATTCCCAGCCAGCGGAGGGTCCCAGAAGTTATTGAAAACAAACAACTGGAACCCAGGACGGAACCCAGGAACCAAAAACAGAACTCTCTCCTTGACGGCCTAGGAGAAGTGGCATAATATTCTCCTAGAGGATCTAGGAATGAATAGGCAAGTCGAACTCGTCCAGGGTACGTTGGACATGCTGATCTTGAAGGCCGTCTCGCTCGGAGCCTTGCATGGTTACGGAGTCCTGGTCCGTCTGCATCAACTCACGGGCGGGCGGCTGCAAATCCAGCAGGGATCGCTTTACCCGGCGCTATACCGGCTGGAACGACAGGGCCTAATCGCTTCCGAATGGGGCGAAAGCGAGAACAAGCGAAAAGCGAAGTTCTACTCGCTCACGCCCGCCGGTCAGGAAAGGCTCAAGCATGAAACGGACTCTTGGAATCGGTTTTCGGCGGTCGTGGCCGGCGTGCTCGGCGCCATCCCGGAGGAGTCATGAGGTTATTTCGCCGTCAGCGGTTCGAGAACGATATGGACGCCGAACTGCGCTTCCATATTGACGCTTATGTTGATGATCTTGTTCGTTCCGGGGTCAAACGCAGCGAAGCCGAGCGGCGTGCCCGGATCGAATTCGGCGCAGTGGAGGCGACGAAGGACGACTGCCGCCAAGCTTGGGGTCTGCAATGGATCGACGAACTGCGCGCGGACGTTCGTTATGCGTTTCGCATGTTCCGCAATCACCCCGGTTTTACGTCGACAGCCGTAGTCTCGCTGGCCCTCGGCATCGGGGCGAACACGGCCATTTTTGGACTGCTCGACGCGGTTATGCTGCGAATCCTTCCGGTGCATGATCCGGAACGGCTCGTATTTGTGCAGAACGTAGGCACGCAAGGACCAAGCGGCGGACCGCCCTACCCCTGCTTCGAACTGCTTCGCAACCAGGCCCAAAGTTTCGAAGCCATGGCCGCCTTCAGCGCTTCCGGCATGGAAATGATCATTGACGGCAATCGCGAACAGTTGCGTGGCATCTGGGTTTCCGGGAATTTCTATGACCTGTTGGGGGTTCGGCCGCTGTGGGGCAGAACGCTTTCGGCCGCGGACGACAGCCCCGTCGCAGTGATCAGTGACGCCTATTGGCGTCAGCGATTCGGCGGTGACCCGGCGATCGTCGGACGTGCGTTTCCGATGTTTGGCCGTTCGGTTACGATCGTGGGCGTTATGCCGGCGGAAGCGATGTCGCTGGAGCCTGGCAGGCCTGTCGATATTGCGGCTCCGATAATGTTCTCCAACCCGGCGACTCTTCGCGATCGAAGCTCCTGGTGGCTGGACGTGGTTGCCCGGCTGAAGCCGGGGGTCGCAAGCGGGCAGGCCCGTGCGGAGGCGGACACGCTGTTCCAGGCGTATATGGCGACGTTGCCAACCCAGCCGGCAATTCGCAAACTTTCGTTCGATCGGATCGAACTGGCGCCCGCGGCGAGGGGGACGGATGGTCTTCGGAACCAGTTTTCAACGCCCTTAATGGCCATGATGATTTTGGCGGGTCTGGTGCTGTTCGCCTCCTGCGCGAACGTCGCCAGTATGATGCTGGCGCGGGCCGCCGCCCGTCAAAAGGAGTTCGCGGTTCGCCTTGCCATTGGAGCCGGAAGACTCCGGCTGATTCGGCGAACGCTGACAGAATCGATGGTTCTGGTGGGCGCGGCTTCAGCGCTTGGAATCCTGATTGCCATTCAGGCGCAACAGGTGCTCGCGGCATTCTTCGCCGAGGGTAACAACATGATCCTGCTCGATCTGTCGATCAACGGCCGCCTGCTGCTGTTCACGCTAACGGTCTCGGCCCTGACGGGGCTTGCCTTTGGACTACTGCCCGCATTCCGCGCCGCCGCGGCCGATCGCGGTTCGCGAAGTGTCACCGGAAATCGGGGCACGCTACGGCTCGGCCGGGCGCTGGTGATATTGCAAGTCGCGCTTTCCATGGTCTTGCTTTCGGGGGCGACGTTATTCATTCGCAGTTTGCGGCAACTTGAGTCGGTGGACCTCGGCTTTATTCGGGAAGGGACATTGACGATGGAAATCGCTCCGGAACGGCAGTTGAACGGCACGCCGGAATGGCTCGGTCTTCAGAGTGAAATCCTTGAGCGGGTCGGCCGGATGCCTGGAGTCGCCGGAGTTAGCTGGTCTACCATGAGCCCGATGAGCGGACGTGACCGCGGTGTCCTTCTGGACGTTCCGGGAACCCCATCCGACAAGCGGATCCATGTTATATCGGTTTCGCCGGAATACTTCGAGACTTTTGGCGTGTCGATATTGCAGGGGCGCCGGTTCACGGCGCGAGACAATGGCACGGCGCCGAAAGTTGCCATCCTGAACGAAGCCGCGGCTCGATTCTATTTTGGAACCGCGTCTCCAATCGGGGAGCGGGTGAAGTTTGAGATTCCACGGAACCTCCCAGCCTATG
Organism: Bryobacteraceae bacterium; assembly: GCA_046155405.1. Lineage (GTDB taxonomy): Bacteria > Acidobacteriota > Terriglobia > Bryobacterales > Bryobacteraceae. Next base: position 16,159 of record JBJXFL010000081.1, read on the forward strand.
AGATCGCCGGCGTCGTTAAGGACGCAAAGCACAGGAGTTTACGGGAGCAGCCGACGCGCTTCATTTATTTTCCGATCCCCCAATCGATCGATCACATCAATAGGCTTGCGCTCGCTATCCGCGTTTCGGGTGACCCCATGACACTGGCCGCGCCGGTGACGAGGGAAATCCGAAGCGTCCGCTCTTCGCTTCTAATCACCAACGTTTCGTCGATCGAAAAGCAGGTACAACTATCGCTGCTTAACGAACGGCTCGTCTCGACGCTTTCGATGGCCTTCGGCGGATTGGCGCTGGCGCTTTCCTGCATCGGGTTGTATGGCATCCTCGCCTATGGCGTAGCCCGCCGGACGAATGAATTCGGCATCCGAATGGCGCTCGGCGCCACCGGGAGCGGAATGGTTTGGTTGATCCTGCGTGAAGCCTTGGCGCTGGCGGTTTGCGGGATCGTCCTCGGCGTGCCCGCGGTAATGGTTCTCGGGCGCATGGCGAAGGCGTTGCTTTACGGAGTGGAGCCGGTCGAGTTTCCAACGCTTATTTGGGCTGTGCTGCCGTTGTTGGTATTCGCGGCGATCGCGGGAATTATCCCAGCGCGGCGGGCCGGCCGCCTGGATCCAATGGCCGCCCTGAGATCCGATTAAGTTACTTCCGCAGTGCCGCCTGCGCGGCGGTTGTAGCGACGCCCAGGAGTTCCGCCGGCTTCAACTGCTTCTTCACTACCAGCGAAAACAGCTCGTTTTTGCGGGCCACGACAAGCTGGTTCAATGACAAATTCCAGTAAGCCTTTTCGCCCACGTTCGGAACCCATTCGAGTTGCTGCGGACGCACGGTTAACTGCTGTCCGTCGCGCTCCACTGTGTAGCCTTTCGACAGCTTTTCAAACCGCGCGTCGAGTTCCTTGACGGCATTTACAACCGCTTCGATGCGCAGGCTCAGCGATTCATTGGCCCGCGGCGGTACCCGCTTGCCCGCCATCAAGGCTTCACGAAGCTGCGGTCCGGTCGGCGGCAAGCCCATCCAGAGATAGTTGCAACTGTCGGAGCGAACAATGCGAATCGGCGTCATTTCGGGGATCTCAAAAACCTGCCGCACGTCCTTTTCCGGCAGGTACTCGCATGGATCCACCGCGGATAGAAACGCAAATAACAAGGGAGTCGTCATGCCTTCAAATGCTTGGCCAGAAATGGGATGCCCGCGCCGCCGTGGAACAGATGCTCGCCGCTGAAAACTTCGTGTTGCGCGGCCTCGGGCGCGCCCAGCGCCGTGTAGACCCGCTTCACGTTCGCGAACGCCTCTTTACTCGCGGCGATCGGGAAAATATTGTCGCGGTCGCCGCTCTCCACATAGAGCGGCCGCGGCGCGATCAGGCTCGCCACGTCATAGTTCTCGCACCAGTTCAAAATCCCGGGCACATAATTATCGATGCAGTGAGACATGGCGACGATGGAAGCTTTGAACGTGTTCAAATAGCCGCTGATCATGGCCACTTTGATGCGCGGTTCGAGCGCCGTCGCGAACGTCGTCACGGTTCCTCCCCCGCTGATGCCCATCAGGCCAACGCGCGCCGGGTCCAGATCCTTGCGCGTTTCAATCCAGTCCACGGTGCGCATCACGTCATAGGTGCGCCAGCCGACCATCGTCTCGCCGAGCAGCAGCGCCGCCCCGGCCACGGGCTGACAAGCCGACGTGCCCAGAGTTTTCTTCCTGGTACGTTCGTCGCGCCGGCACCCGAATCCGATCGGCTCCACGGCCACCGCCGCCAGGCCCGCTTCCACCACTTGAATGGCGAAATCGTGCTGATAGCCAGCCTTATCGGTACGGTCGCGGCCCTTGTCGTCGATGCCGACGATGTCGTCGACGCCGCGGCCGTGGCCCGGCACGCAAATCATCGTCGCCAGCGGCCCCTTGGCATTGAGCGGGGTGAGCAGATAGCCCAGTTGCGCCATTCCGGGCTGGGTTTGGATGACGAACTTCTCGCGGCGGTAGGTGGGAAAATCGCGCACTTCCAGTGTGACCGGTTGCAGCGGCGTTTTATCTTTCGGGAAGCCGCCGACGAGTTCCTGCACCTTGGCGCGGAGCTTCTTCTGCCAAGCTTCGGTGGCGCGTTTGTTCCCCGGCTTGTAGGTCAACGCCAATGGCGCTCGCGAATGGCGTTCCATGGTCCAACCGACGGGGTCGAAAGCGGGCATGGATACCTTGCTCTCAAAGCCATCGAGCGCGCCGGTATACGCGGTCTCCGCGGCCGGCGCGGCGGCGGCCGCGGACAGCGCGGCGGCGGCCAATCCAAACTGGCGGCGATTGAATTTGGAGGGCATTAGTCCTGATCCTTGTTCTTACCTTGCATCTTGTTTACGAGCGCCGTGGGCGGATTCACCAGCAACGCAATGATGATAACCAGGAAGACGGCGACAATCATACCGCCGGCAATTAACCAATCGAAAGCGGGAAGAAAGATCACCCCTTCAGTTTATATGTTGACGTCAACGGCTTCGTCAAAGATATTTGGCGGCAGCACGATGCCGGCGACGCGGAGCCGCTCCAACATCGACGGCGTTTCGCCGCTCCATTCAAACCGGCCCTGCACTTTGCCTTCGGCGGTAACGCCGATTCGCCGGAAACGGAAAATGTCGCGCACTTCGATGTGATCGTCCTCAATGCCCACGACTTCGGAAATATTGATAATTTTCCGCGAACCGTCCTGCAGGCGCGAAACCTGGACCACCATTCTGATGGCGCTGGCCAGTTGCTGCAGAATGACGCGGGTGGGAATTTCCAGATCGGCCATCAGGATCATGGCCTCCAGGCGGGAGAAGGCATCGCGCGGCGAGTTGGCGTGGATAGTGGTCATGGACCCCTCCACACCGGTGTTCATCGCCTGCAGCATGTCCAACGCTTCCGCGCCGCGGCACTCGCCGACCACGATGCGATCGGGCCGCATGCGGAGCGCGGTGCGCACCAGTTGACGCTGATTGATGCCGCCCTCCTTGTTCAGATTCGGGGGCCGCGTTTCGAACTTGATCACGTGCCGCTGCTGCAGTTGCAGCTCGGCCGTGTCCTCAATGGTGATGATGCGTTCATCGGAAGGGATGAAGCGAGAAATGGCGTTCAGCGTGGTGGTCTTGCCGGAGCCGGTACCGCCGGAGATGAGAATTGTCGCCTTGGATTGCACGCAGGCGGCGAGGAACTGGAGCATGCTGGGCATGACGGTGCTGTTGGCGATCATCTCGTCACTGGTAATGACGTGCCGGCCGAAACGGCGGATGGATAGCGAAGGGCCGTCGAGCGCGAGCGGCGGGATGATGGCGTTGACGCGGGAACCGTCCTTCAGACGAGCGTCGACAATCGGCTGCGCTTCGTCCACGCGGCGGCCGACCTGGGCGACGATTTTTTCGATGATGTGCAACAGGTGGGCGTTGTCCCGGAAACGCACCGAGGTGAGCTGCAGGCGGCCCTGGCGCTCGATGAAAACCTTGTTGTACGAGTTCACCAGGATGTCCGAAATGCTTGGCTCTTTGAGCAGCGGCTCCAACGGGCCCAGGCCCAACACCTCGTCGAGGACTTCCTCGACGATCTTGTTCTGCTCGGCCGTGGTCATGGGGACGCGCTCGTCGTCGAGCAGGCGTTCCACGACGCGGCCGATTTCGCTGCGGACGCGCTCCTTGGGAATCGAGGAGACGCGATCGAGGTCGAGGACGCCGATCAGTTTTTTGTGGATTTCGGATTTCAGTTCGAAGTAGCGATCCGTGGTTCGGGCGGCGGCGTTGGAGGTGGCTGGATGGCGTTCCTTCGGGGTTGCGCGTTCCGGGGCGGCTGTCGCACCGGGGCGTCTGGCGGCGGAGCCTGCCATTGGGCGCGGGGCCTTCGCCACGGTCTGCGTCGCTTTCGCGGCCATCAGTTGAGCCAGCGAGAGGCGCCCGGACGGCGCCGGTACGGCTTCAGGTGCTTTCGGATCGGTAGACACGCGCGGGAAAATTAACCAAACCCAAGGTAGCATGAGAAGTTGCCGACCAGACGCCAATTCGCGTTCGCCGCGGCGCGGCAGGCGCCGCCGCGGCCCCCC
>JBJXFL010000093.1:0-56922 GCA_046155405.1 Bryobacteraceae bacterium
GACAAGAGGCTTGGTCTTCACTACACGGCACGTTTCGCACTCAACTCCGCCCGTAGTCAAAGCCGGCATTGAAAACAAATGATCCCGGTCATGTTTCGGGACTACCCAGGAAGAAAAAATGCCTCAAAATTCCTGGATCCTGAGGCAAACTGCGGAAGTTGGGTTAGTTCCGGCTACGCCAGGTTAGGTAGCGGCTTTGACCCACGTCTTGTCACCCTTTGATGCCATGTTGCGGATCTCGGTCTGCTGCCATTGGATTGGCAGGGAGAGGCGGGTCCGTCATTTGCCCTTCTTCAGCAATTCGAGCAGGGCGGCGGGTGTAACGATCCGGGTCGATTTGTGGCGCTTCAACCCGAGGAGCGGCTTGTCGCCAGTGACCAAAAATTGAGCCTCACCCGCTTCGGCGAGCGCAAGGAGGTAATTGTCGTCCGGATCGGGCGACCGATCGACTATGGGCAGATTCCCCACCACAACGGCCACGTCGCGGAGACGGTTGACTAGCCGCCCGGCGAGGGCCGGAAGGAGCCGGTCGCGAATCCTCGGGTAGCGCGGCACCCGCGCGATTTCGTCGAGCTGTTCGGCGGCGGTGAGGACAGCGATCTTGCGGTCGCGCCAAAGAAGCAGGATCTCAGCCGACGGGGAAGCGGGTGACATCAGCGCACTGAGGAGCACGTTGGTATCGAGCACCAGCCGCATCATTTCCGCGTGCGGCCCTGGCGCTCCCGACGCTTGTCTTTGCGGACGCTCTTGACGGCCTCATCGATCATGTCGTCGAGGTCGCCCGCGGGAACGCCGGCGAAAGCTTCGCGGACCTCGCCCACGGTCTGATTGAACAAACGCCATTTGACGGCGTCCTCGATGAACTTCGAGAGGGCTCCCTTCTTGAGTCCCTGGGACCCAAGATGAGAGCGTAGGGCTAGATCGGTGTCCTTGGACCAACTGATGGTCAGACGGGTGACTGCGGGTTCGGGCATGGCCTTCCTCGGCGGATAGTCGTATATCCACTTATCAGTATAGCCGCTCTACCAAACCTGGCACTCCCGATGCTTGTCCTCAAACGGTCGCTTAACGCTCGCTGGTGGGAGTGCTCCACTGGACTACGGGCGCACGGAGGCAGCATTCGATGCAATACCGCACCGTCCATGGTTGCTGGAAAACTACAGCAACTTAACAAGATCCGCTAACAAATTGCCGCGGAGGGCGAGAAGATGAACGCGCATAACGCCGCGCGCCTTGACTGCTTCGCGCCCGCTCAAAGAATCACTGCGAATCGTTAACCGCGGGCCAAAAGCGAGCGTTTAAACGCGAGACGAACCTTGCGAAAAATCCGCCGCCGTGAGGATGGTTACGATGCGGGAGACTTTCAGGGCGGCGGTTAAGAGAGTTCGGCATGTGCCGACTGGAGAAAGGGAATGGCGGTGCGACGGCGGCCCAGCAGTCATTCCTGGAGGCGCCAAGGGGCAAACATTCTTTTTCGAGAATTCCTCTTGACAGTTAACCATAATGTTATATAACATGTTGATTATATGATGCAGAATCTTGACGCCACGTTCTCGGCGCTCAGCGACCCAACCCGTCGCGCCATCCTCTCCCGCCTGGCAACGGGCGAGACTACGGTGATGGAGTTGGCCCAGCCGTTCGCGATGAGCCAACCGGCGATTTCCCGGCACCTCCGAGTGCTGGAGGAAGCGGGACTCATCACCCGCCGGGTGGAGGGAGCGAAGCGACCTTGCCGGCTCGCTCCGGGCGGTCTCGCCGAGATCGACCAATGGCTTGCGCTCCTGCGTAAAGCCTTGGAGACCAACTACGCCCGCCTGGACAAGATTTTGGCAGCACAGACCGAAGTACGAAAGGATAAACCATGACAATGACCAAGATGACTCTGAAGACCGAAGGCGACAAGCATGTCGTCGTGACGCGGCGGTTCGCCGCCGCGCCGGAAGCGGTGTACCGCGCTCACACGGAACCCTCGATTATCCAGAAATGGATGCTCGGCCCCGATGGCTGGACCATGCCGGTTTGCTTGAACGAGGCATGGCCCGGCGGCAAGATTCGCTACGAATGGAGCGATGGCGAAGGAAACGGCTTCTATTTGACCGGCGAATTCGTGGCGCTGGAGCCGTTCCACCGCATCGTTCACGTGGAGCGGATGCACCTCCCCGATCCCACGCCGGACAACCACGTTGAGACGACTTTTGAGCTGGATGGGACCGGCACGTTGATGACGATGCGGATGACGTTGCCGGATGCCAAGACGCGCGAAGCGATGCTGGCGAGCGGCATGGAGCACGGCATGGAAGCCAGCTATGTTCGGCTTGAAGGAGTCCTTTAGCGAATCCGCAAGTGGCGGCGGGCGGACCGTTGGCCCGCCCGCCATCTCTAACACTTCCGCTCGAACCCATGAAGCCATCGGCCCTCTCGCCAGGCCCAAGGTCTTCGCCCGCATGACGGTCGAAGGCTTCCCGATGGATCGCCCAACTCGCGAGCGTTGGGGCGCCGGCCACGGCATCATCGAAATCGGGTGACGCGGACCAATTTGCGAGAACGAAGCCAGTCGAACCCAATCCCGATGAACTCTGTAAAAATGGTGTATGGTCCCCAACGGGCCCATACAATCTTGAGAAAAAGTTATGCCAAAACGCGAATTTCAAACTGAAGTCAATCAACTCCTGCACCTGATCGTCCACTCGCTCTACTCGCACCCGGAGATCTTCCTGCGTGAGTTGGTTTCGAACGCCTCCGACGCGCTCGACAAATTGAAGTACCTCACGCTCACCGAAGAGCCGTTCAAGTCGCTCGCCTTCGATCCGAAAATCGAACTCTCGCTCGACGAAGAGAAGGCGATTCTAACCGTCGGCGACAACGGTATTGGCATGAATGAGGAAGACCTCTCCGCCAATCTCGGCACGATCGCCCGGTCCGGCACGAAACATTTCCTGTCCAATCTCACCGGCGACGCCAAGCGCGACTCGAACCTTATCGGCCAGTTCGGCGTCGGTTTCTACAGCGCCTTCATCGTCGCCGACCGTGTCGATGTCGTCTCCCGTAAAGCCGGCGAAGACAACGCCTGGCGCTGGACCAGCGACGGCAAATCCGGCTTCGAAATCGAGCCTGCCGAGCGCGCCAGCCAAGGCACTAGAGTCACCGTCCACTTTAATGACGACGGCAAGGAATACGCCCACGGCTGGAAACTCCGCGACATCATCAAGAAGTATTCGAACCACATCGCCTTCCCCATCTTCCTCACCGAAGGGGAAAAGACCGAGCAGATCAATTCGGCCAGCGCGCTCTGGAAACGCTCGAAATCGGAGCTTAAGGAAGAAGACTACAAGGAACTCTACAAGACCATTTCCGGCGACTACCAGGATCCTATGTTCTGGTTCCACACCAAAGCCGAAGGAACCATGGAGTACACCACGCTCTTCTACGTCCCGTCGAAGGCGCCCTACGATCTCTATCAGGCCGATTACACCCCCGGCGTCAAACTCTACGTCAAGCGCGTTTTCATCACCGACGATTCGAAGGAACTGCTGCCGACCTACCTCCGCTTCCTCCGCGGCATTATCGACAGCGAAGACCTCCCGCTTAACGTCAGCCGCGAAATTCTCCAGCAGAACCGCACCTTGGCCGCCATTCGCACCGCCAGCGTGAAGAAAGTGCTCAACGAACTCAAGTCCATCGCCGAGGAGAACCCGGACCAGTACAAGAAGTTCATCGACGAGTTCAACCGGCCCATCAAGGAAGGTCTGTACAGTGACTTCGCCAACCGCGACGCGCTCCTCGACCTCATTCGCGTCAAGACCACAAAAGCGGATGGCTGGACCGGCCTCGCCGAAATTAAAGGCCGCATGCAGGAAGGCCAGAAAGCTATCTATTTCATTACCGGCGGCCCCACGGCCCAACTGCGCACCTCTCCGCTCCTGGAGATCTACAAGAAGAAGGACATCGAAGTCCTGGTGCTCGACGACGAGATCGATGAGTTCGTCTTCTCCGGCATCGACAAGTACGGCGACGTCGAACTGAAGGCGGTGAACAAAACCTCCGCCGGCGACGACCTGAAGTCGGAGGACGACAAGGACAAGAGCGAAGACCTGAAACCGCTCCTTGAAAAATTGAAAACCGTGCTCGGCGCCAAAGTGAAGGATGTCCGGGCGTCGATGCGTCTTGCCGGCAGCCCCTCCTGCATTGTGTCCGATGAAGAGGAGCCGTCCATGAAGATGCGCCAGATGCTCCGCGCCATGGGCCAATCCGGATTATCCGATTCGAAGCCAATTCTCGAAGTCAACCCGGACCACGACATCGTCAAAAAACTGCAAGGAGCCGCCGACAACGATTTCGTCGACGACGCCGCTTGGCTCCTCCTGGACCAGGCGATGTTAATCGAAGGCGTAGCTCTCGACGACCCCGCCGCCTTCGTCCAACGCCTTAACCGCGTCCTGAGCCGGGCACAAATCTGACCGTGGCTCCGTCGTTCGCTAAAACCGCGCGATTTCGCCAACCCTCCCATTCACCGCCCGCAAATAATCGGCCGGCGCAACCACCAGTTGCACTCCCCGCTGCCCTGCGGAAATACCGACTGCGTCCCAAAGCTCGATCGTAAAATCGACAAAAACCGGAAAGGCTTTCTTCGCCCCCAAAACCGTCGCGCCGCCCCGGACGTATCCCGTCAACGGCGTGAGATCCTTCAGCGGCGTCATTTCCACTTTCCTGTCGCCGGTCAATTTAGCCAGCGCCTTGAAATCCAGCTCCATATTCCCCGGAATCACCGCGAACGAACACCCGGTCCTATCCCCTCGAACCAGCAGCGTCTTAAAAACCCGTTCCGGCGGCAGACCCACTTTGCCCGCCACCGTCAGGGCGTCCAAATGCTCGTCGTCCACTTCGTATTCACGGACTTCGAAGGGAATCCCCATCCCCTCCAGAATTCTCATCGCGTTGGTCTTCGCCGGGGCCAACCTAACAGTCTACGATGGCCTACAATGATACAAACCGTAATGACGCCAACCATGTTAATGCTGTTCCTTTTCGCGCAGGCCCCGGCGGACTACCAGCGTCAGGGCGAAGACGCCTTCCGCGCCGCCAAATTCGCCGAGTCGGTAGCCGCGTTCGACAAAGTAATCGCCGCCCGGCCGGACCAGGCCGCCCAGCACTGGCAGCGCGGCATTTCCCTCTATTACGCCGGCCGCTTCGCCGATTGCAAAGCCCAGTTCGAGCTCCACCGGACCGTCAACCCGGAAGACTTCGAAAACGCCGCCTGGCACATGCTCTGCGCCGCTCGTATCGATGGATTCAAGGAAGCCCAAAAGAAGCTGATTCCCATCCGCGAGGACGGCCGTGTCCCCATGCGCGAGTTACATGCGTTGTGGAAGGGCGAAGGGTCCGTCGAGCGGGTAGTAAACGCCGCCGCCGACAGCCGCGGCGGTAACTTCTACGGCAATCTCTATCTGGCGCTATTTGAAGAAACACGCGGCAAACGCGACGCGTCGAAGGTACACGCCCAGCGCGCCGCCGAACTCGCCCCCCAGGACTACATGGGCGACGTCGCCCGCATCCATTGGCGGATGCTCAGTGGAAAGAAGTTGCCGTGACCGGACGTGGCGCGGAGCAGTAGATGTCGAAGCCGATGGTCAAGTTCCGTTCGGCCACCATGCGGGAAACCGCGGGTGAGAAGACGAATCCCCGATTCTCCGCTTCCAGGAAAAGGCCGCAACTAAATCTGACCGTGTAAGCTTTTGTCAGTTCCGCCCACGCGTCAAAATCGCCAGTGAGTTTAGCAAGAAGCAGTTGCACGCCGTCTTCGATGCAGATCCCGCCGTCGCACTCCTCCGACCGGAGATCAACCGTCCATTGCGACCCCGTTGAAATGACGGTCCCATCCATCAGCTTTGCGGTCTGGTTGAATCTAACGCTCGTTGGCTGGCATTGAAGAATCGAAGTGATTACGTCTGGATCCAAGCCCTCTCCTCGCACGGAAAGCGAGATGCGGAATCGGTCCACGTCGCCGCCGAACCAAACGGTCCCTTCCGGTGCGCGATGTACAGAAAACGTGTTGGTGAAGTATCCGGAGATATCTTCTCCACGGGAAGCCATCGCCGCAATCTCGTCGGCACTTTTCTTAAGTTTTAATTCTTTCGCCATTGTTTCTGTAATTCAAAGAGTTACCTCAAGTGTATCCGAAACTAAGCGATCAAGTGGCGTACACAACGACGCGCCGGCAAAGTGAGGTACATTGGATCTAAACTTATGACCCGCGAATATTCCCTGACGATCGAAGGCGATTCTAACGGCTATAGCGCTTACGTACCCGAACTGCCCACTATCCTCGTTACCGGAGCGTCAATCGAAGAACTCGTCGCCCGCGCCGCCGAAGCAATCCAAGTGTATCTCGGCTTTCCAACCTAACTCCCCTCCAACTCCCTCGCCCCAATCAACCTTAACTTAACCTGCCCCGTCTCTCCCTCGCCAACCTTCACCGTCGCCGTCTGCGCCTTAAACCGCTCCCAAACCGCTGGGTCATTCAACACATCCGATTCCACATCTTCAAACGCCGCCAAACGATAACTTCCCGGCCTCAAGGAATCCAGCGAGAAAGTAGGAGCGTCCGACGGAATCCGCGCCTTCTTCGTACTCCAGTTTTCAATCGTCAGTGGCTGCCCGTCAGGCACCGCCCACACCGCCACCCGCGGCGCATTCGGGTTCGTCCCCTCCACCGTGCCCGTAATTGTCGCCGGCTTGTTACTAAGTACGATTTCCAGCGGTCCGGTTACAACGGAAAAGTCAATTTCCAGCCCCGGTAACAACTGCCCCGCCGCATACACCGCTTTCACAATCGTCCCCGCCGGCGTTTTTACCGAGAGGGTCTGCCGCTCCCTCGAAACCGCCCCAAATGAGAACCCGCCATTCTCATCCGTCTTCGCGTTCACCGGCGGTCCGAAGTCCCGTCCGCCGCCTAGTCCTTGCAACGAAATCTCCAACTTCCCAAATGCAAACGGCGGTTCCCCATCGGCCCGCACCCGCCCGTCGATTTTCGGAGCCGCCGCCGCATTAATCGACACCCCAACAACATCCTGCTGCCCCACCACAACCACGTTTTTCCCCAGCGTTTTCGGCCCGCCTCGGTCCGCCGAAGTCACCGTCAATACATACTCCCCCGGCCGTACGTTCCGGAACTCGAACGACCCATCCGGGCCAATCGCCCCGTCGTTTCCGCCGCCCGCAAAACCGCCGCGGTACACACCCGCCTCTTCCTTCGCCCGAATCCCAACCCGGGTCCCCCGGCCGCTGGGAATGTCGCCCGCCACTCTCCCCGCCAAACGCACGACCGTCGATCGCTGCAGCCGAATTTCCGCGCCCGTCCGCTCTTCGCCGGCATTCACTTTGATCGGGCTCGCCGATAACGAATCGAGGGCGCCCGGAAAATAAGTAGGCGCTTCGGCTGTCGCCGGTTTCCCCGGCAGTCGCTCCACCATCAACTCATTCCGATCCATCCCGCGGCTTGCCAAAAGCCGATAAGATCCCGGCGGCAGCTTAGTAAGTCGAAACTCCCCCAAATCGTTTGTCGAAGCGGCATTCGAAAAACCATTCCGCGAACTAGTTCTCCGCACCGGAATCGCCTGCACCATCACTCGCTCGGCCGGCTCCCCGGCTTCGTCTAACACCCGCCCGGAAATGACACCCTGCCGCGGAAGAACAATATCCACGCCGGTCTTCGCCGTGTCGTCCTTTAATTCAACCGGATCGCCATATCCGCCGCTCGTCCGCCCGCGATAACTCCCGCGCAGATACCCCGTCTTCTCGGCCGTAATCCAATAGCGTCCCTTCGCCAACTCACGAATCACAAACGACCCATCGTCCCCCGTCATCGCCTTCCCGCGCGCACTGCCCGATTCACCGTCCAAACTCACTACCGCCCGCCGCACCGGAGCCCCCGCCGAATCCAATATCCGCCCGGCAATCGACGCCGTCCCAGTAGCCGCCGCCGGCCGCGGAACCGGCGCACGTCCTGGCGGTCCCTGAGCAAACACGCAAACCGCAAACAAGCAGACAACGCTATTTTTCGTCCACATCGCTCTCCACTATCAGACGGGGCGCCGCCGAAACCGTTACGCCCTCCTCCACCTTCACCGCTACCGCCTTCGATTTCAGCCGCTCCCAAACGGCGGGATCGCTGAATGCTTCCACCGCTCCCGGCGGACACACCACAATCTGGTAATTTCCGGGCGGAACATCTTCAATCTTAAACATCTTCTGCCCCGCCCGGACGGCAACCGTCTTGTAAAGATTTGTCAAGGACGGCGCGCCGCCCTCCCCGTCCGGCAGCGCTGCCGCAAAGGCGAGCGGACCATCCACCGGCAATCCTTCCACCGAAACTTCCACCGTGCCCGGTTTGTTGCCGTAGATCAACTCGACCTCCGTATCGCCGCCGGTGAGATCCAACTCCAACCCCGGTTTCTTCTCGCCGCCAACCCATACCGCCTTCAAGTACCATCCTCGCGGCGCCATCGAATTCACCTTCATCCGCGCTCGGTGCACGTTCTCTATCAGGAACGTCCCATCCTGCTTCACTTGGCCGCCGCCTCCGCCCGGCAGTCCAATCTCGGCGGACGCGAGGCCGATATTGATCTGCTCATACGGTAGTCTCGCGTCGCCCTCCGCCGTAGCCTTCCCCTTTATCCGCGCCAGCGGTTGTAGTTGAATCACGAGCTCTTCCACGTCCTGCTGCCCGACGCGCACTCGCGTCACTCCGTTAAGCGTGGAGCTTCCGCCACCCGCGCTGCGATGCAGATTCGCATAAGCAAAATACTCGCCTGGAATCACATTCGGAAACACGAACCGGCCATCCGCGCCCGCCATCGCGTGCCAATTGTTCATCGCGAACCCAAACCCCCGCGGCATACCCGCCCCCACCGTTCCAGCCGTTTGCAGTGTCACCGAGATCGCCGGTGTGTTCCCCGTCTCCCCCGTTACCCGTCCCGAGACTCGCACCGCCGCCGTCCTCTGCAATCGGATTTCCACTCCCGTTCGCTCGTCGCCGCTGCCAACGGTGATACTGGACGCCGACGCCTGATCCAGTGCCGACGGAAAATATGTCGGCGCGCTCACCATCATCGGCTCCTCCGCCGCCGGCATGTTCGGAGTCGCAAACGTGTTCTGCGGCTTCGTCGCCAGCAGCCTATACGTGCTCGCCGCCAGCCGCGGAATGCGGAACTCGCCGCGGTCGTCCGTCATAGCTTGGCCGCCTCCTCCTATACCAGCCGGTCGCGTCCGCCGCGCAGGAATCGCTACCACCGTCGCTTGCTCCACCGGTTCGCCATCGCTGTCGGTCACCCGTCCGGCGATGATCGCGTGTCTCACCATCGTCAACTCCGCCGCCGTTGCCTCCTGCCCCGCCATTACCACCGCCCGCGCCGGTTGCCCGGTTGCCCGGGGCAGATACCCCGCCTTTTCCGCCCGCAGGTCAATTGTCCCCGGTTGCAGAGCCGGAAAGCGGAAATTGCCGGCATTGTCCGTCACCGCCGAATACATAGGCGGCGGCGCGAAACTCAACGCCGCCCCCTGGGCCGGAGGAGCGATCTGGACGGTCGCATACACCGTCGCCTTCCGGATCCCCTCCTTCGTGGTGGCTTCTACTACCTTTCCAGTCAACGCTCCGGTGGTCGGCGGCGCCTGGCCAAAAGCAATCCCGGAACTTAGGGCGACGAATAGGAGAAAAGGTACCATTCACTTGCTAGAATAGTAGGTTCCGACACTTTCGAGGAGTAACAATTGGCCGACGAACAAAATCCGAACCAGCCCCCCGTACCACCGGCCGGTGGTGGGAGTAGTCTACCCCTCAGCGACAATAATCGGAATCACATTCCCGTCAACATCGAAGACGAGATGAAGAAGTCGTATCTCGACTATGCGATGTCGGTTATCATCGGCCGCGCGCTGCCGGATATTCGCGACGGCCTGAAACCCGTTCACCGCCGTATCTTGTTTGGAATGAGCGAGTTGGGCCTCAACTACAACCGCCCAACCCGCAAATCCGCCAAAATCGTCGGCGAAGTCATGGGTAAATTCCACCCCCATGGCGATTCCGCCATTTATGACGCCTTGGTCCGCATGGCCCAGCCCTTTTCGATGCGTTATCCGCTGGTCGACGGTCAAGGTAACTTCGGCTCCGTGGACGGGGATCCTCCCGCCGCCATGCGGTACACCGAAGCCCGGTTAACAAAAATCGCCGCGTCACTTTTGGAGGATATCGACAAGGAGACGGTCGATTTCCGCGCTAATTACGACGATAGCGAACACGAGCCCGAAGTCCTGCCCGCCCGCGTCCCCAATCTTCTGATCAACGGTTCCAGCGGCATCGCCGTCGGCATGGCGACTAACATCCCGCCCCACAACATCCGGGAAATCATCGAAGCGACAATCCTGTTAGTCAACCAGCCCAACACCTCGCTCAAGGAAATCATGGACATCGTCCCCGGTCCCGACTTCCCCACCGGCGGCTTCATCCTCGGCCGCGCCGGTATCTTCGATTACTATTCGCGCGGGCGCGGGAGCATCAAGCTCCAGGCCAAGACCCACACCGAAAAGATCGGCCGCGACCGCGACGCCATCATCGTCACCGAACTTCCGTACCAAGTGAACAAGGCTCGCATGATCGAGTACATCGCCGGCCTTGTCAACGAAAAGAAGATCGACGGCATCTCCGAAATTCGCGACGAATCCGACCGCGACGGCATGCGTATCGTCTTCGAATTGAAGCGCGGCGAGCAAGTCGATATCGTTCTCAATAATCTGTACAAGCAGACGCAGATGCGCACCAGTTTCGGTGTCATCATGCTGTCCATCGTCAACGGCCAGCCCCGCGAACTCGGCATCGTCGATTGCATTAAACGCTTCATCGAGCACCGCGTCGAAGTCGTCCGCCGGCGAACCGATTACTTACTCCGCAAAGCGCGCGACCGCGAGCATATCCTGCTCGGCTTCCAGAAGGCGCTCGATAACATCGACGAAGTGATCGCTATGATCCGCGCGTCCAGGACGCCCAGGGAAGCGAAGGATCGTCTCATTGCCGCCTTCGAATTCAGTGAACGCCAGTCGCAGGCCATCATCGAACTGCAACTGCAGCGCCTCACGAACATGGAGCAGCAGAAGATCCTCGACGAACTGGCGGACATTCAGCGCATGATCGCCGAGTATTCCGAAATCCTCGGTTCCGAGAAGATTCTCCGCGCTCTCATCGTCAAGGAACTGCGCGAAATGTTGAAGGATTTCGGCGACGAGCGCCGGACCGTCATCCTTGAAGATACCGGCGACATCGACATGGAAGACCTCATACAGGAAGAGGACGTCGCCATCACCGTGACCCGCAGCGGCTATCTCAAGCGGACAACTGTCGATACCTACCGCCGCCAGACGCGCGGAGGCAAAGGCCGCATTGGCATGACTACGCGGACCGAGGATGTGGTTGAACACCTCATCATCGCCAGCACCCATGCCTATCTCCTCATCTTCACCACGAAGGGCCGCGTTTACTGGTTAAAGAACTACGCCATCCCAGACGCCGGCACCGTTTCAAAGGGCAAGCACATCACGGGTCTTATCAGCCTGCAGCAAGACGAAGGCGTGCAGGCATTTCTGCCAGTGCGTGAGTTTGTCGAAGGTCAATTTGTAGTGATGGTCACCCGTCAGGGAGTTATCAAGCGTTGCTCGCTGAGTGAGTTCGATAATCCCATGGCGCGCGGTATCATCGCGCTGGGTCTGGATGAAGGCGACGAGCTAATTGAAGCCAGCCTGTCCGATGGCTTGAGTTACGTGTTCCTCGCTACCAGAGAGGGCATGGCTATCAAGTTCGAAGAGAGCGAAGTCCGCGCCATGGGCCGTCCCGCCCGCGGTGTCAAGGCCATGGATCTGGCCAAGGATGACGTAGTAATCGGCGCCCAGATCGCCAAGGCCGAAGATCTGATTCTATCCATCAGCCAGCACGGCTACGGCAAGCGAACGTCGGTCGATATGTATCGCCTTACGCACCGCGGCGGTAAGGGCGTCATCAACATGAACACCTCGAAAAAGGTGGGCAATGTAGTGAGCGTCATGCGGGTAAAAGAAGATACGGACCTCATGATCATTTCGGCCGAAGGTAAGATCATCCGCATCGAAGCGGGTATGATTCGCCAAGTCGGCCGCAACTCCCAAGGCGTCCGCCTGGTCAAGATGGAGGAAGGCGATCACGTCGCCGCCGCCAGCGTCGTGCCAGCCGCGGACGACGTCCCCGGCGACGACGACACTCCGGAACTGCCGGTCCAGTAGCCGTCCAGCCCGGTCAGATCCGGCAGCGATTCCGCAACCAATAAGTTATAGCTGGTCCAAATATTCACTGGCGTCCCGCTATAAGTTGAATAGATTCAACTAGTTAGCGTGAGAGTCTAATTCGTCTTCGGAGTCGTTCCGACACGGCCCAGAGCGGCCGTTGGAGGGTCTCATGAAGGCGTTCAGACAAAGATTGGCTCATTTTGAAACTATGCGGGTCTTGTAGTTCGATTTCGGGGAACCTCAAGTCTACATTTCTGTATCAATAGGTAACGAGCGCACCTAGGCGTCTGGTTGGAGCGATTACTCCCCAAGCAAACGTCCTGCAATTCGTCTTCAGGTTGCTTCCAAACAACTTCATTCTCCCGAAGCAGTGAAGCCAAAGGATAGGAAACCACGCATCGCGGTCGATCCTACTTGACAGGTGTGTCTTTGGCTGGCAGCAGATCGCCGATGGCGGTAACGCCACGGAGCCATTTAACCATTTGGTTCCAAGTTTCGATACTTGGGGACAACAAATTAGATTCGGCGCAATGCGGCGCAGGTTTACTTCCATCTTCAGAAGCGCCTTGAGCCGCGCTCAAGACGCGGGGCTCCGGCCGGCGCCGCAATTGCGCGCTCCAGCACCGCCGCCATCTTTTCCACGCCCGTTTCGATAGACCGCCGGTCGAACGGCGCGTAGCCGAGCAACAACCCGCCCGGGTTCGCCGGCGCGCTCGCAAACTGTGAGAGGGCCAGGGCTTCAATGCCGTTTTCGAACAATACGGAGGCGCATGCAAGGTCGTCAACGCCGGTCGGCAACCAACCCAATAAATGCAGGCCGCACTCCTTGGCCGGCAACTCCAGCAGGCCGCGCAAATGCCTCCGGCCCGCCTCCACCAGGATTTCCTGCCGTTCCGCGTAGAGCGCGCGATTGCGCCGGATCAGCCGCGCGAAATGGCCCTGCGTCATGAACTCCGCCAGCGTCGCCTGCTCAATCACCGGCGAACTCCAGTCGTAATGAGCGCGAGCGGCAATGAAGGTATCCACCAGGTCCGGCGGCACCACCATGTACCCCAGCCGCAGTGAAGGCATCAGAACTTTGCTGAACGTGCCGATGTACAAAACGCGATTCTCCCGGTCCAATCCCTGCAACGAAGCCAACGGCCGGCCGCGATAGCGGAACTCGCTGTCGTAGTCGTCCTCGATGACAAACCCATCGCGCCGCCGCGCCCAATCGAGCAGCGCCAGTCGCCGGTTCAAAGACATCGTGGTACCCAGCGGATACTGATGCGAAGGCGTCACATACACCAGCCGTCCGTCCGGACACATCTGTTCGGCGGTGGCAATTTCGAGTCCTTCCCCATCCACCGGCACCGGCAGCATCCGCGCTCCCGACAGCGTGAACGCAATGCGGATACCGCTATAGCTGGGGTTCTCGATGAATACCGGATCGCCCGGGTCGGTCATCGTCTGCGCGACCAGATGCATGGCTTGCTTGGCGCCATTCGTAATGATCACCTGTTGCCAATCGCACCGCACCGCCCGCGCCGCGCGGAGATAGTGCGCGACCGCTTCCCGCAACGGCTGCCAGCCCGCGGGACATCCATACCCCAGCATTTCCGGGCGAATGAGATCCCACGTCCGATGTGAGATCTTCCGCCACACATCGTAAGGAAACGACTCAAACGACGGCGTATGGAGACGGAACGCTTTCGGTTTCGTCGGCGCCGGGACAACGTGGGCGATATTCGTCGACGGCATCAACCGCCGCATGTGACGCCCGCGCTCGGACACCCGGGCCGGAGGACGGCCATACCCCGGCGCCGACGCCTGTGGCCGGGCGCCAAGGCACGCCTCCGGGAGCGCGCGGGCGACATAGGTCCCGGAGCCGATGCGGCCTTCCAAATAGCCTTCCGCCAGCAACTGCTCAAACGCCGCAATCACTGTATTGCGGCTGACGCGAAGCGATTCGGAAAGCGCGCGCGTCGATGGCAACTTCGCGCTACGCGGGATGCGGCAGTCGTTCACGATAGCCGCGCGCAACTGTTCGTAGAGCTGCAGGTACATGGGCAGCTCGGAGGACGGGTCGAACTGCAGAAGCAGGTCGGAGACCGGAAAGGGCTTGTCTCCCATCTGCCAACTGTGGCAAATTCTTGCGCCGGGCGGAACAAGTGGCTCTCCCGGCGAACCGGAAAGTGGTTCTAATCGATCCGGTACGGCCCGTTCTTGTCCAGGTTCAGATCGCGGTGATCCTTGTCCCGCGCTTCGATTTTCAGTTCGATAGCCCGAGTTGGATACTTCACCTGCAAGCGGAATTCCGCTTCGTCGCCAGGCTCTATAAATGCCGCGTCCACCGGGCCGCTCTGAATCGTCAACGATTCTTTGTTCGGCGCGAAGAACTCAAAGTGCAGCGTCATGCCATGGATCGGCTTGAGCCCAAGGTTCTTCACGGTACCGTCCAATAGCACCACGTCGCCATCGCGGCGGACTTCAATCTTCTCAATAACCGCATCCGGCCCTTTGGGTTTCTTGCTTTTCTTGCCCTGCGCATACAACAATGTGGCAATCAGCAGAAACGCCGCGATCAAGCGAACGCCCGTCGTCATGCCGATCAGTCTATCGCTTTAGGAGTGTCTACCATGTGGAGCCGGCGGAATTGGATGACAAGCGTCGCGGCCTTGCCCGCAGCCGCGCAAGCGCAGACTTCGGGGAAGCCGAAGCACATTGTGATCTCGAGCGCGAACGGCGTTGAGTGCTGCAACATCGCGATGAGCTGGCTCCGCGCCGGCAAGGACACGCTCGACGCGGTCATCGCCGGCGTCAACGTCAACGAGCTGGACGCGAACGACAACTCCGTCGGCTACGGCGGGCTGCCGAACGAAGAGGGGATAGTGGAACTCGACGCGTCGGTGATGCATGGCCCCTCGCGCCGCGCCGGGAGCGTCGCGTCTATTCGCGGGATCAAGACGCCGTCCAAGATCGCGAAGCTGGTGATGGAAGAGTCCGATCACATCATGCTCGTGGGCGACGGCGCGCTGCGCTTCGCCAAGACGATGGGCTTCGCGGAAGAGAATCTACTTACCGAAAAGTCGCGGCTGGCGTTCCTGGTTTGGAAGCGTACACTGAAGGACCAGACCGGCCACAGCAATTGGTCGGACGGCGTCGACGCGCCGCCCGGAAAATCGCCGAAAGCGCTTTTGAGACTTTTCCCCGAAACCGATGAACAGACGCTGGCATGGGCGCATGAGATGGCGGTACACCCGCCCACCGGCACCATCAACTGCCTGGCGCTGAATGAAAAAGGCGAGATGAGCGGTTGCACGACGACGAGCGGCCTGGCCTGGAAAATTCCCGGCCGCGTTGGCGACTCGCCGATCATCGGCGCGGGCCTCTATGTGGATCAGGAAGTGGGAGCGGCCGGCTCCACGGGTCGCGGTGAGGAGAACATTCGAGTCGCTGGCGCGCACACGATCGTCGAAAACATGCGGCACGGTATGAGCCCGCAGGATGCGGTTATGGATGCGTTGAAAAGGGTTTCGCGGAATTACGACAACGACCTGAAGCGGTTCGACAAATTCGACATCAACTTCTACGCGCTGCGCAAGGACGGCGCGTTCGCCGGCGGCTCACTGTGGAGCGGCCAGTTCCGCGGCACCGGATTCGTTTCGCGGAAGTTCGCGGTGAACGATGGCACGGGCAACAGCCGCCTGATGGACTGCACATATCTGCACGAGCGACCGCGTCCGTAATAGACTCTCGGGATGCAGCAACGTCCGACCCGCGTCCGGCACATGGTCTTGTGGCTCACCGTGGTGGCCTACATGATCACTTACATGGACCGCGTCGTGATCTCATCGGCGGCCCCGAAAATCCGCGAAGAGTTCGGCTTCAGTCTGGAGACGATGGGGCTTATCCTGGGCGCCTTCCGCTGGGGCTACGCCTTCTTCCAGATTCCCGGCGGATGGCTGGGAGATCGTTTCGGTCCGCGGCGCGCGCTCACGCTGATCGTCATTTGGTGGAGCGCGTTCACGTCGCTAACCGCCGTCATGACCGGGTCTGTCAGCATGGCCATCTGCCGATTCCTATTCGGCGTCGGCGAAGCGGGAGCGTTTCCAATCGCCACGCGCAGCCTCTCTCGCTGGATGCTGCCCTCCGAGCGCGGCTGGGCGCAGGGTGTCACGCACGCCGGCTCTCGTTTGGGCGCCGCGTTCACGCCGCCCATCGTCGCCTGGATGATTTTGGCCTACGGCTGGCGCATGCCGTTCCTCTCCTTCGGGCTCATGGGAATTGGCTGGGCGTTGGTCTGGTTCTTCTGGTATCGCGACACTCCCGAGGAGCATGGCCAGGTGAATGCGGCCGAACGCGAACTGATCCAACAATCTCTCGGCGGCCCACGGCCCGCGCGCTCCGGCGGCGTTCCATGGAAAACCATTCTCACCAGCCGCTCCGTTTGGACGCTCGGCGTCATGTACCTCTGCTACGGCTGGTGCCTCGCCATCTATCTCGACTGGTTGCCGACCTACCTAAAGGAGTTCCGCGGCTACGACCTGAAGCAGATGGGGATTTACGCTTCGCTGCCGTTACTCGCCGGCGTGGTTGGAGATCTTCTTGGCGGATGGTTTTCCGATCGGTGGGCCAAGCGCTCCGGCAATCTGAGACTCGCGCGCCGAGGCGTTGGCGCGGCGGGTTTCGCCATCGCCGCGCTCGGAATCGTCCCCGCCACCATGACGTCCGATCCGGAAATCTGCGTCGCCTACACGTGCCTCGCCTTCTTCGGGCTGGAGCTTACCGTCGGCGTGTCCTGGGCCGTTCCGCTCGATATCGGCGGCGATTTCGCCGGTTCGGTGTCGGCTGTCATGAATACTTTCGGCAACGTCGGCGGCGCGATCTCCACCGTCGCGCTGGGCTATATTGTCACGTCGTTCGGCTGGAACGTCCCCTTCTACGTCGCGGCGGTATTTTGCATTGCCGGTGGAATTTTATATCTTGGTATCGACGCCTCGCGTCATCTGTTCAGGTCCGAACCCGGAGCGACATCGCATGAAAATTAATCCCGACAAATGCGTTGCCTGCGGCAACTGCACCTACGTCTGCCCCATGGGCGCCATCTACATCGACCCGGCTATCAAGCGCGCCACCATCGACCGCGATGAATGCGTGGAGTGCTACGCGTGCTACAACGGCCTCAGCAAAGAGCACCTTAACCCCACCATGGTGCGTACCATGCGCAAGATTTTCCAGATGATGCGGCTGCGCTTCGATCCGGAGCCCGATGTCTGTCCGACGAACGCCTTCGAGCCCGACGAACTCGTCTGGCCGCGCGTGGTTCGCCGGGCTTTCTCCGACCCGCGCGTGCCCCACGAATCCACCGGCATTGAAGGCCGCGGTACCGAAGAGGTGAAAACCAACGACATCAGCGGACGCGTGAAGGAAGGCGAAGTGGGCTTCACCATTGAATTCGGCCGCCCCGGCGTTGGCGCGCGCTTCCATGAAATCGAGCGTATGTCCATGAAGTTGGCCGCCGCCGGCGTGGAGTTTGAAAAAAAGAACCCCGTTACGACGCTGATGTCAGACCAGAAGACCGGCCGCCTTCGTGAAGACATTCTTGACGAAAAGGTGATGTCGGCCATTCTCGAGATCAAGACCACGGTTGATCGGACGGAAGAGATTATCCGCATTGTCAAGGAAGTGGAGAGCGAGATCGACACGGTCGTCGTGCTCGGCGTCGGCGTCCGCTGCGATGCCAACGGGGACGAGAATATCGTTGCGCCGATCCTCGAAAGGCTCGGCTACAAATTGCACCGCGCCAAGACCAACATCGGTCTGGGCCGCATCACGAATCCAGAGACGATTGCGGCCGCTGAGAGCGAGCCCGCGGGAGCCGCCAAGTGACAAATACCCTTCATCGATATGGACCGGCCGCGTCGTTCAAGGACGACTACGTTGTCTTCGCCATATGCTCACGCGGCAAGAACGACAAGGACGCGCTGCCCAAACTGCGTCAGTTCCTGCAGATGGCCATTCCCTTCAAGCCCGTCAATCTCGGCGATGCGCGCCACGGCGGGTGCCTGCGGCCGTCGAGCGGGTTGAGCCCGCTTAACCACTGGCAGCGCGACATGACGCCCGATTTGGACGAAGTGGTTCGAGGTCTCGACGCGCCCACCACCGTCGCAGCCGTATTCGATAACCGCGTGGCCGCCATTGATTTTCTGAAGAAAGTCAAAGAGGCCGATCTCGGCATGAGCATCAACATTTCGACCTCGGTGGAGAACGCCGAAGCGTGCTGCCACGAAGTGGGCATTCCGCGCCATTCGGTCGGTTATTCGCTCGGCTTTGAAGGCAAAACGGAGAAGCTGCCCAACACGCAGACCATGATGCTCTCCACCATGTGCGGTCACGGGATGATCAGTCATTCGCTGGCCAAGAAGATGATCGATTGGGTGAAGGAAGGGCGGCGCACGCCAGAGGATGCGGTGACCTATTTGGCCCGGTTTTGCTCTTGCGGCGTGTTTAATCCGAGCCGGGCGAAGCGAGTGCTGCAGGATGCTCGCCATGCGATGAAGTAGGGTTCAGTTAAACCCGGCTGGCGCGGCGCGGTACCTTGCGCCCGGCTCGTCCAGTGGAGGTACCTCCACCACAAGTCCGATATGGCGACGTTTCGGGAGTTGGCAGGGCGGGATCAGAAGGTCGCGCGGCCGCTGTCCGAGGTTCGCAGCCATACTCCGGCGGCGGGTGATCGCGACGAGAGCGTATACTGGGTTGTGGTTTTCAAGTGGGATCCAAGGAAGGCCGCTGGTAACCTCAACAAGCATGGGATCGATTTCCACGAAGCCGCGACTGTACTGGACGACACGCTTTCAACGACGTTCCCCGATCTCGACCATTCCGGTGTCGAGCGGCGGTTCGTAACGGTCGGCCTGTCCGGCCGCAGACGCCTCCTGGTGGTGGTGCACGCTGAAGGAGCCGATACGATCCGGGTGATCAGCGCCAGACGAGCAACGCGTCGGGAACAAAGGTTTTATGAAGAAGGCTAGTACCAAATCCGCAAACGATATGCGCCCGGAGTACGACTTCGCGTCGATGAAGGGCGGCGTTCGGGGCAAGTACACCCAGCGGTATCGCGCGGGCACCAATCTTGTGCTCCTCGATCCCAAGTTGGCCGAGGTATTCCCAACCGCCGCCGCAGTTAATAAGGCCCTGCGTGCCGTCTTGAATATCACGAAAATCGTGCGGCTTCCTAGCAAGGCTCTTAAAGCCGATGCCGCCCAAACGCGCGTGAGCGGGGATGAAAGGCGAAGGCGGTAATGCCGAAGAGGCTGTGCACGCGCCCCTGAGCCTTGCATTCTATTTGAGTTAGCTCCGCGCGAGCATCACGATTGGCCGGATAGTGGACAAACCAGCCAATTGGATGCGTAAAGACGTGAACTTTGAGGATTACCATTAGGAGGAACTCATGTCTATGCACACCCCGCCGCGTCCCGGCGAAGTGACCCGAAATCATTGAGGTGAATGGACTGACCGTAGCCCATGCCGCCAAAGCATTTGGCGTGTCGCGTCAGGCGCTGTCCGGGCCGCTGAACACAAAAATCGATCTAATCGGCGATATGGCCCTTCGCATCGAAAAGGCCTTCGATCCGAAGATGGAAACGTACCAGCCGCTCGTTATCGCCCACTATGCCAAGCGTCGGCAAACATCTCGCCGACGCTTGGGCGCAAAGGCCGGATATAGATTGCGGATCGTTAGGCCGGCACAGTTTCCGGGGCGATCGGACAGGGACGAATTGCCGGGAGCACTACCCGCTAAATGCCCTTCTTAGCCAGGAAAACGCATAGGTCGATCACCCTGCTGGAGTAGCCCCACTCGTTGTCGTACCAGGCGACCACTTTCACGAGATTGCCGCCCATGACTTTCGTCAAGTCGGAATCGACAATCGAGCTATTGGGGTTCTTCAACATATCCGTGGACACTACCGGGTCCGTCGTGTAGGCCAGAATGCCCTTCATCGGGCCTTCCGACGCCGCCTTCAAAACGCCGTTCACTTCTTCCGTTGTCGTGTTCTTTTCGGTAACGCACACGAAGTCGACAACCGAGACATTCGAGGTCGGAACGCGCATGGCGTAGCCGTCCAGCTTACCCTTCAACTCTGGCAGCACCAGGCCGATGGCCTTCGCGGCGCCGGTCGAAGTCGGAATCATGTTGATCGCGGCGGCGCGGGCGCGGCGGAGATCCTTGTGCGGGAAGTCGAGGACATTTTGATCGTTCGTGTAGCTGTGAATCGTCGTCATCGAACCTTTCAGGATCGTGAAGTTCTTATGCAGAACCTTAGCGACAGGCCCCAGGCAATTCGTGGTGCAGGATGCGTTGGAGATGATCTTATGCTTGTCCGGTTCGTAGGCTTCATCGTTAACGCCGAGAACGATTGTCAGGTCTTCGCCCTTAGCGGGCGCCGAAATGACGATCTTCTTCACACTGCCGCGAAGATGCTTAGCGGCGTCGACGGCGTCGGTAAACCGGCCGGTGGATTCCACGACGATTTCAGCTCCATAGGCCGGCCAATCGATCGCCGCCGGATCCTTCACTTCGAATACGCGGATACGTTTGCCGTCGATGGTAATGGACTCGGCGTCGTGCGAAACCTCGGCGTCCAGCCGCCCAAGCGTCGAATCGTATTTCAATAGGTGGGCGAGGGTATTGTTGTCGGTGAGGTCGTTCAATGCGACGAACTCGATTTCGGGGTTATGAAGGCCCGCGCGGACAACGTTCCGGCCGATGCGGCCAAAGCCGTTGATCGCAACTTTCACTGCCATGTAGTTTGATGCTCCTTACGAAACAGGTGGGATTCATTCTAATTGTAGCGTTAACCATTAACCAAAGACGCTTATCCCGCCGCTCGCCGCAGCGCCGCTTCCAATTCGTCCTTGCCCAGCGTAGTGCTGATGAACAACTCCTGACGCGCGCCATCGCTCAACGCGATCGCCTTCCACCCATTCGTCACTGGTACCGTAACCCGCACCTTCACCGGCCCGCGCGCGTCCCGCACAATCGCAATTCGCCCCGGAACTACGGATCGAATGTCGCCGCGCTCCCGCAGCAGCCGCTCCAGCATTCCGCGGACGCCGTCCAGGATGCTGTGCTCAATCTTGAGACGGTTATTTTCTGCCCGCAGACGCATGTTCTATTTGATCTGCTTTCTCACCTGGAAATCCATTCCGAATGCGCCGTTCTCATCCCGCAGCGCGATCACCGACCACTCTTTACTCAGGTTCCATTCCAGCCGTACCACCTGCTGCTGGCTCCGGTTCAAGTTCGTGACGAACGTGATGGTGATATCTTTCGACACCTGCTGTTCCACGGTCACGCGCGCTTGCGGCGTGCCTTCCAGGCCCGCGATGGTCGGGTCGATCTTAATGCGGCTTACGCCGAAGAACCGCTGCAACTGGCTGGAAATCGGCGCCGAAATCGCACTGCCGAGCAGCGAATTCGCGCCACTTTCCAGAAACGATCCGCGCGCTCCGCTCTGACTGCTGCCCAGCGTCGAACTCGACGGCGACCGGCCCACCGTCAGCAGCGCGATAATTTCCGTCGGCTGCAGCGGCGGGTCCGATCGGTAGCTGACATTCAGTTTGTCGATCGGACCCGTGAAGTTCACCGTCACGTCCACGCCGCGCACCCGCGTTTCCAGATCCAAGTCCAACGTCGGCTCCACCTTGGTGGGATTGTAGAAACTCACCTCGCCACGCTTGATGGTGTACTTGTTGCCGAAAAAATTAATGTCGCCCTGGCTGATTGTAATTCGTCCCAACGCCACCGGACGCGCGCCGGTGCCACGAATCTGCAGATTCGCCTCCGCCTGCAAATCGTTCGTCAATGACGTCGTAAACTGCGTCTCCGGCGCCGTTCTAACCTTCACGTCGACCTGCATATTGGCCAGGAATCTGTTCGCCTCTGTCGGCGTACTGACACCGCCGCTCGATTCCGCCAACAGACTGCCCAAGTCCGTTCGCGGCGTGAAACCGGAACGCAGCACGGTCACCGTGCCGGCCAGCAGGCTTCTGTCCGTGGTGCCGCTCAGGCTGATGTTCGCATCCGCCACGGTACTGACGCCCTCCGGGTAGCGGATGCGCACGCGATTCGCCTCGGCTTGCAGACGATAAAACGCTTCGTCGTTTGAGAACTCGATAAAGCCGCCAAGCGCCAATCCACCGCCGCCGGATTCCGCCGTCAGCCTGTTCTCGATCGTCGCCCGCCGCCGGTCAAACAGCACCCTGCCGTTCACCTTGTCCAAGCCGTTCGGAATCCCTTCCATGCTCAGCGTGGCGTTCTTCAGTTCCAACGCGCCGAATACCTGCGGACTCGCGAGTTCACCGCGCACGTTCGCCTGCAGAGTCGCTACACCGGTCGCTACGATGTCCGGACTGAACGTACGCAAACCAGCCAAGTTCAATTGCCCGTCCACCTTCAAATCCCACGGCCGCCGCTCGGCCAGCGAGAAGGTGCCCGACGCTGAAAGATTCGTGTCCTTGGCGACGAAGCGCGCCGCACCGATAGTGACCGTGCGCCCCTCCGCGCTGAACCGAACCGGTCCGTCGTTGCGCAGTTCAAACTCCTGCGCCGCCGTTTTGCCGGGCAGCGTCTGGCGCCGCGCCGCGCGCGCATAGAGATCCTGCAACATCACATCCACTTTCCAGCGGTCGATGTCCAACGCGGGTCCGCGGAAATCCACGCTCCCGCGAAACGCACCCGTAAACGGCCAGGGTTCCGCCACCACCTGTGACGGCCGCAGCTCGTTCAAGACGGCAAACGGAAGCTCCCCGAACTCCAGATGCGCCGTCCCCGGATGGCCGGGCTCGAGCCGCCACTGCGATGTGGCTGTCACCGTCGTGCCGCGCAAGGAGCCGCTCCCGTTGACCTGTACTTCCCCATTGTTGGGTGTCGATGCGGTCACCGCCACCTCGCCGTACGGCCGGCCGTCGATTACCAAATTCGCCAACCGGCTCCCCCCCTCAATCGCCGTTAGCTGCACGCTCGTATTCACGACCCGCGCCTGCGCTTTCAGGTTTGCCGTCAGCGTTCCCTGAGTTCCCGTCCGCAACGACTGCACGGCCGAAATCGAACCCAGTTCCAGGCCGGCAAGCTGAAAATCCATGGAAAGGTTTCCGTTCCGCCAGTCGGACCGTCCATGCGTATAATTCCCGGTTCCGGTCAGACGCGCGGCCCCGCGCATGGCTTCGAAAGCGGTCACCTGCAGCGTGTTCCGCGCCAAGCGCAGGGAGCCGCGAATGCGATCGACACGCTCGTCCCCGTACGATGGCCGGAACCAGTCAAGCTGTACCTCGCCTAGAGGATCGTCCAGCGTGCCCCGCATTTGCGCAGTGGCGTGAAGCAGGCCTTCCACCGGCTGCTGAATACCCGCTTGGCGCCGCAGAGTGCCGACGTTCAGGTTCCGCGCCTCGGCACGCACGTCGATCGCGCCTCCCCCGCCGGCCCTCCAGTTCTGCAGCGCTATCGTCCCATTGCCGGTGGCCGTCGCGCCGCCCTGGGTCACGCTGAATCGAGTCAATGTCAACTTGTCCGCCGACGCGAGCACCGTCGTGCTCAAAGCGTCCACTTGTACGTCCTGCCAGCGCGCGTTGAGCGCTCGAAGTTGCCCGGCTACGAGCGGCTCCCGCAACGCACCCGACACCGTGCCTTCAAACAGCACCGATCCATTTTCCGCCAGCCGCACCGGTAGCGGCGTCGTTTGCCCGGCCAGCGTCAACGCCGGCTGCAAGTCGTCGAGATTCGTCGCCGAAAACTTCACCCGCATCGTCTGCGTCAGCGTTCCCGCCAGGTCCAATCGCGAATGCGGCGTCGCCAGATAGGAATCCCGAAGTACAATCCGCTTTGTCGCCTGGTCATAGCGCAGCGCGATTCTCCCGTCCAGCGGAATATCTCCCTCAGCCGGCGCGATTTGTAAATCCGCATCAGCCGCCAGCCCTCCGGACCACGCGCCCTCCAGCCGTAGCGGCCCCGATAGTATGCCGCTATAGCCGATCGGTTTATTCCCCGTCTGGGCCAACACCGCGCTCAGCGCCAACCGGTCCACGTTGCCGTCCACCACATATCCGGAATACCCCGGCAGCGAAACGGCGCCCGTGAAAACTCCGTCCGCCGCGGATGCCCGCACCGACGTCAACGCAAGATCTTTTTCCGTCGCCACCACATGAGCCGTCACCGCCACCGGCCGCACGCGCGCGCCCGCCACCCGCACGTCGAGAGACGGGGCGCGCAATTCGCCCTCGTAGCGAATCTCCGTACCGCCGAGCCAATCCAAACGACCGGTGGAACGCACAATTCCACTGCCGGCCGGCGCGCCCAGTAGCCGCCCAGATTCCGATAGGTCCGTCTGCATCGCCAACTCAAAATTTCCGCGCGCCGCGCGGAAATTCTCGATCCGCCCCTTGCCCGTCACAGCGCTTATATGAGACTGCAGCCGGAGTGTCGAAAACTCGATCGCGTCCTTTTCAATCAGTACTGTCAGCGCCGCGTTCACCGGTTGCCGCGGGAGTTTACCCGCCTGCAGTTCCAACGAGTCCGATGACACGGCGCCCCGATAAACCGGGCCATTCGCGTCATAGTTTAAGTTCGCCTGCAAGTTACGTCCGCGCATGGCAAAACGATGTTTCCTGGCGTCGTAGGAAAACTCCCCGTTCACGATTACAAACTCATCGGCCGCCAACCGCAGAAGTTGCTCCACCGGCCCGCGGGAAGAAGCCGGACGCGCCGCGGCGGGCGAAGGTAGATTCGTCTTCCCGTCCGCGTCGACGATCAGATTCACGATGGGGTTCACAATCTCAATCCGCCTGACATCTACATCGCGTTTGAAAAACGACACGATCTTCAGCCCGATTTGAACCCGCTCCGCACGCACCAGCGAGGCCGCGCCCGCCGGCTCCGTTCCGTGCAATATGAAACGGTCAAAGCTCGCGCCCAGCAAGGAAGGATCGAAATCGAAACGCCCCAACTCCGCTTTTCCGCCGGTGGCTTTCTCAACTTCCTCCACCACCCTTGCTCGCAGAGTCTCCCGCAGCCATTCGCTCCGCAGCAGCCACCACAATCCCGCGCAGATCACTAACGTCAATACCGTAATCGCGAAAGCGGCGCCGCGCAAGAATCGCTTCATGGGCGCCCGTCCTTCGGCTGAAACGTTTCGATTCGCGTCTGCTGCCTGATTTCCGTCAGCCAGCGGTCAAGGTACCGCGCCGACTCCTCGGCAATGAATTCCGTTTCCAGCCGGTCGCGCGCCGCTTCATAGGCCGGTTTCTCGCCCGCCGGTTTCCACGTCGCATAGTACGCCCGCAGCGCCTCATCCGTCATCTGTACCGCGGGCCGGAATCGCTGCGAAATAAAGCGCGAGAACGTAATTTGCCACGCGACGTTCTCCGCCACATCCGCTTCCGTCAACCGATATTCTTGCAGCTTTGAACCAAACGCCGCCTCCCCTCCCAACTGCGCCTTTATCTGATTCATCCCGGCCCGGATTTCATCCGGCGGAGCCACCGGATAACGGCTGATGCGAATCTCTTCCTTCATCAACGCCTGCTCAATCAGCCGGTTGCGATTTTCCTCCCATACCGCCGCCGTCTCCTCCAACGGCGCTTTGGCCATGAACGCCGCGGTCCGCAGCGAACGCCGTACCATGCTGTCGGTAATCACCGCTCGCCCAACTGTCCCGACAATGCCGTCCACGATGGCCCCCGCAGTCGCCAGTGCGAACACAAATAAAAGGCTCGTTTTCCTCAAAATGTCTGCCCCAGCGAGAAATGAAACTGCAGTTGATTAATCCGTTGCACCAGCCGGCTGCCGCCGCCCAGCACAAGCTCTTCCCGGGTGCCCTTGAACCCGAAGAACTTCGGCGAATTCGGCGAGAAACCGATGTCGAATCGCACCGGCCCCACCGGCGTCCGGTAGCGAATTCCAAAGCCCGCCGCGTGCACCATGTAGTCGAAGTCCTCCACGCTACGTTGCGAAGTCCGAAACGAAATTTTGTCCAGATCCCGATAGACGTTGCCCATGTCGTGATACAGCACGCCGCCGATGGCATCCCCGATCAGAGGGAAACGCAGCTCCAGAGTGTTCATAGCCAACGCCTTCCCGCCAATCGGAAAGCCCGTCGAAAGGTCGCGCGGCCCCGCCTGGTTATCGGGAAACCCGCGATGCGTCGAGCCGCCGCCGGAGAAATACCGCTCCGGCAGCGGAACGTCCTTCTCCGGACTGCGGCCGCTGAGGCTATACATTCCGCCCAATGTGGTCAGCCGCGCGAGCACCATATCGCGCCGGATCCGATGGTACGTCGAATTGCGGAAAATGAGCCGCAGAAAGTCCGATTGCGAGCCGAAATAGCTCCCGGCAAAGCCAAAGTCGACCGTGTTGTACGACCCGCGCCGCGAATCGACCGGGTCGTCGCGCTTGTCCTGCACGAACGACGCCGATACAATCCCCAGCCGCACCGGCACCGAGAACAGCGGTATCAGGGCCGGGTCGATCGACAGCGTCGATTCGTCGATCTGGACGCGCCGGAACGTGAAACGGTACTGCACGGTGTTGGCCTTCGACAGTTTCTGCCCAAGTTGCACGCTGCTCTCCAGCCGCTTCGCCGCGAATGTCCGAATGTCCCGCGAGTCGTCGTATAGCGATGTGAAGCTAAGGTTCAGCCGGTCGTTGCCCGTGAACTGCGGAGCGTAGTAGTTCACCAAGGCTCGCTTCTGGAAGTTCGAGAGTTGGCTCCGGAAACTCAACGTGTGCCCCACCCCCAGGAAGTTCACCCGGCTCACGCCGAAATTCACTCGCGGCGAGACGCCCGGCGCGCCCGCCGGTGAGTCGAACGTCCCCAACCCGCCGCCAATCCGCGCCAACTGCGCCCCAAACCCGATGGTGTAGCTATACCGGCTCGCCTCCTCCAGCCGGTACAAAACGCTCTTATCCCGCTCTTTCCCCAGCGGATTCTGAAGCGCAATATCGACCTTCGCAAAAATGCCCAGGTCGTATAAACGGCGCTGCGCCTCAATGATGGCGCTTTGCGAAAGCGGATCGCCCGTCTCCAGCGGAATGCGGTCGTAGATCAGCCGCGGCCGCGTCGTGCGATATCCGCTGACCAGCACCCGCCGTACAAAATTGCGCCTCCCCTCGGCCACTTCAATCTTTACGTTCATCCGCCGCGCCGCGTCATCGGGTTCCGTCCGCAGTTCCAGCGTCGCGTCCGGATATCCGTTGTTGAAGTAATAGTTCAGGATTGTATCCCGATCGGAAATCAGCGCCGTGTCCGAGAATGGCTGCCCTTCCGCGGTCTGCAGCAAGCCTGTCACGTAGTCGAAGTCGCGCAGGTTCACGCCGCTGATTTCCACTCCGGAAACGAACCATTGCGTTCCCTCCACAATCGTCAGATGCAGCGTCACCTCATCATCCTTGCCCCGCGGACTCGGCTCCACCCGCGTCGCCACTTTTACATCCCGAAAACCGTTGGCTCGGTACAAGTATTCAATCGAGTCCACATCCTTCCGCAGCAGCGCTTCACTGTAGCGGCCATTGCGATACCGCAGCGTCGTCGCCGGCGTAATCGCCATCCGCTCGCGGATCGTCCTGTCGTCGAAGTACTCGTTCCCCTTGACCTCCAGCGCGGTCAATTTATATCGAGGGCCGCGCTCCACCGAGTACATAATCGTTTGCTCCCCGCTCGCTTCCACCGCCGAGGAGGAAAAATCCACCGTCGTGTCGAAGTATCCCTGCGCCTGAAAATACTGCGCGATATTCCGGCCCCCTTCGGTCAGCAGGTCCCGGTCCACGGTGCGCTCCTGGAACACCGGCACCAACTGCCGTAGTTTGCCGCGTGACAACCGCGCACCCTCCGCGCGAATCCGTATCTTCGGTCCCTCCTCAATGCGCAGATGCGGCCGCACCCGATTCGATCTCGGCAGGTACACCAGCTTCTCCAGCGCCACCTTCGCCATCAGAAAATCCCGCGCCTGAAACGAATACCGGATACGTTCCAAGCCCGTCTGCACCCGGTTCTCCGTGACGTGTTTATACCCGGCCAATCCCCACAGCCGCTGCCACCGCGTCGTCCGCAAAATCGAATTGGCGGATCGGCTCAGCGTCCCGGTAATAACCGGTTGCGCGAATCGCGCCCGCGGCCCGTGATTCAAGTCGAACGTGATGTTCACTTGCTGCGTAAACGGCTCATAGTCGAATCGAGGATTCACCGTCGCCCGGTACAACCCGTTCGCCCGCATCATCGCGATAATGTTCTGGCTGGACTGTAGAAGGTAATCTTCCGTAAAATCCTGCCCTAACTCCAATCGCGACGCGGAAATCAATTGACTGACGTTCGGCGGATCGGCCGATCCATTCACCGTCACCCTCCCCACGAACCACGCCGGTTCCGTCCGGAATTCCAGCACCACATCCTCGCCCGATAACGCTGCATCCACGTCCACCGTGTAGAATCGGCCGGTCTCGTACAGCCGTTCGATCGCCGCGCCGATCTTGCGGCTATCGAAAACTTCTCCCGCCTTCAACGGGTTCATCTGTTCCAACATCGACAGCGAGTACGGTTGCGTCTCCGGAACGTAGCGGATCGCACCGATACGTTTTCCGGCAAATGGCGTCTCCGGCGCCGATCCTTGCGCGTAGCTCGTGACAGTGCAATGGAATGCAATCAGCACCGGCACAAATTTCATATAGCGAGGGCGCAGCGCCACTACAAGTGATGATAACTCGCCGGCATCCATCGTTACCGCGAGTTTACACGGAACCACCCGCGCCTTATGACATAATACTGCCATCCTGGAGGGAGTCCCGTGCGACTTTCAACTTTCCTCTTCGTTCCGTTTCTTTCAGCCGTTTTGTCCGCCCAGCAGCCCCAGCCGGCCGGGCCCGGCGCGGGCGCCGCTAACCCGACTAATCCCGGCGGCATCGGTGGCGGGGGCGTTAACCCGACAAACCCTGGCGGCATCGGCAACACGAACCCCACCAATCCGGGTCGAAACCCATTCCCGGGTACGGATCCGAACGACCGGAACCGCTTCCCCGACATGCAGCAGAACCGGCCGATCTTTCTCTCCGGAAAGGTGATCCTGGAAGACGGGACTCCGCCGCCCGATTCCGTCACCATCGAACGCATCTGCAACGGCGTCGTTCGCCCCGAAGGCTACACCAACTCGAAGGGCCACTTTAGTATCGAACTTGGCCGCAATAACGCCATAATGGCCGATGCCAGCACCTCCGGCGGCGCGGATGACGGCATTTTCGGCCGATCCGGCAACATGGGCGGCGCGCGCAATCCCGGCATGGGCGGCCTCGGCAACTCCGGCGGCATCAGCGAGCGCGACCTGATGGGTTGCGAGATCCGCGCTAACCTTCCCGGCTTCCGCGGCGAAAGCGTGATCCTCTCCGGTCGGCGGTTCATGGACAACCCCGACGTTGGCACCATGATCCTTCGCCGCCTCGCCAACGTCGAGGGTTTCACCTTCAGCATGACCACGGCGCTCGCCCCCAAAGAGGCGAAGAAGAGTTACGACAAGGGTCTGGATCTTGTCAAGAAAAAGAAGCTGCCCGAAGCCTTGTTGGAGATCGAAAAGGCCACCACCGCCTATCCGAAGTACGCTGTCGCCTGGTTCGACCTGGGTCGTCTTTACGAAACGCAGAAGCGTCCCGATGACGCGCAAAAGGCGTTTGAATCCGCCATTGCCGCCGATGGAAAATACGTCAAGCCATACGTCAACCTCGCCTTCATCCACGCCCAGAAAAAAGACTGGGAAAAGACCGCCGAAATCAGCGCCAAGGGCATTAAGTTGAATCCATTCGAGTACGCCCAACTGCACTACGTCAACGCCGTGTCGAACCTGAATCTCGGCAAGATGGACGACGCGGAAAAGTCGGCGCGCGAAGCCAGCAAGCTCGACCCTCGCGGGCAAATGCCGCGCTTCGATCAACTCTTGGGTGTCATCCTGGCCCAGAAGAACGACATTAAAGGCGCGAAAGAGAGCTTTGCGAACTATTTGAAGAAAGATCCCAATTCCCCCGAAGCGCAGCAGGTGAGGCTCCAACTTGCGCGTCTTGACGCCGCGCCGGTGCCCGCTCCCGCCGTCTCGGCCCCGCCTCCCCAGGAGCGACTCGCCCCGCCTCCCCCGCCGCCCACCGTTTCCCAACGCACCTCCTGGCCCGCGTGGTCCAGCGGGATCTCCGATCTTCCGCCCGGAACTCTCTCGAAACCCCTCGATCCAACCACACTTTGGAAGGAAGTCGGCAACGCGGTTTACTCGCTCATCACCGCCGGCGACGCCTCCCAGTTAAAGCCCGAAGCCTCGGAGTTCCAGGGGGCGGCGGTGGCTGTATCGAACAGTCTGCTTGTCACCAATTGTGACGTGCTGGAAAACTCGGGCTCGACCGGCCTTTACCAGAACGGAAAGCTAGTTACTACGTCTGTCCGCCTCGCAAAAGCCAAGCGCGTCGCCGGGCTTTGCGTGCTCGAGGCGGGCGGCATCCGTCTCCAGCCGGTAAACGGCGTCCGCTACGCACAGGATTTAAGCGCGGGCGAAAAGACGTTTACCGTTCGCGCCGGCGCCCTCGCCGAAGGCACGCTCCAAGCGGCCAAAACGCAAGGCAACGTCAAGCTGCTGGTATCGAACTCTCCGGTTTCCGCGGCCACCGCCGGCGGGGGTCTCTTCGATAGCATGGGCAACCTCATCGGCGTCACCACGCTACGCTCCCAAACCGCGGTTATCGCCGTTGAAGAGTTCTATCAGTAACGTCTCAAGCGTCGTGTGCGGCCGCCGATTTTGCGCAGTTCGATAATCAGTGGTAACGCCGATGAGAGCCGCGCTGACGATTCACCCGCCAGCCGATCCGCTCAAGTGCGGCAAGAACGCGCCTCGCTTTACTGGCGGGCCAATCGCTCATCTGGAATAGTGAAAAAAATACCGAGCGCGGACGACGGAAGCTCGCCATGGATGATGCGGTCGGCGATGACCTCGATAGCCAAGCGCTCCACGTTACTGATCGCGTCGTCCTGCGTGTGGCCGTAACACACTACTCCCGGAAGCTCAAGCGCTTCGGCGATCCAGCGACCATCTTCCTCGCGATCCAGCTCAATCGTCAGATTCACTTTTTTATCATACTTCTACGAAGAAAGCCTCGGCCGGAAGACGGCCAACGCCGCTTCACTCATACCTCAACGTCTCCGTCACACTCCGCATCACCGCCCGCCGCGCCGGAATCAGGCTCGCCCCCAGCCCCGCCAAAACCACCACCATAATCGCTCCGGCAATCGTCGCCCCATCCATCGGGCGAACCCCGAACAACTGGTTCTCCACCAGCCGTCCCACGCCCCACACAGCCGGAATCGCAATCGCGACGCCGAGGCCCAGCATCACAAACGCATCGCGAAGAATCAGCCGGATCGCGCCCCCGCGTGAGCTCCCCAATGCGAGCCGAATGCCAATCTCGCGAGTACGCCGAGTCACAACGAAAGCAATCACCCCATACAGCCCCAACACCGCCAGCAGGATCGCCAGCCCCGCAAACGCGCTGGCCAGCGTCGCCAGCATCCGCTCCTTCAGTAGCGACTGGTCCAATTGATCATCCACCGTCCGGAGCGCCTTTACTGGAAGGTTCGGGTCCACTCGCCGCACCGCCTCCCGGATCGACGGAAATGCCGATTCGGAAGGAATGTTACTCCGAACCCAAATCGTTCCTCCCGAATTCATCCCTTCAAACGCCGGGAACACAACCTGCTCGTCCAGCGTGCGTAGTCCAAGATACCGGAACGGCCCCATCACCCCGACGATCTCGATATCGGCCCGTGTGTCCGGCGCGCTGCCTAACCCCAGGCGGACTCCCAGAGGGCTTCTCTCCCCAAAGTAACGCCGGGCGAAAGTCTCGTTGACAATTGCCGAACGGAACCGAACGTCCGCCTTGTCGTGCATGTCGCGATCGTCAAAACCGCGGCCGGCAAGGATTGGTACTCCGAGCGTCTCCAGGAATCCGGGACTGATTCCGTTGCAATAGATTCCCCCGTCCGTCACCCTGCGTTCGCCGTCTTGAATCATAATCCGCTGGTTCCAACCGTATCCGGTCAGCAACTCCTGAAAGGACAACCCTGCACTTCGCACCTCCGGGATACGCCGCACCGATTCCAGAATCTCCTGGGTCAGGCGTTTGGCGTGCAATCCCGTATGACCGCTCTTCACCGGCTCGATTTGGAATCGCAACAAGTTCGTCACGTTGAAGCCCGGCCCCTGCGACTTCAGCGCCGCCAGCGTCCGTACAAACAATCCCGCGCCGATCAGCAACACCAGCGCCAATGCAATCTGCCCCGTCACCAAAGTCTTACGGAGCCCGATTCCGCCAGCCACACCGCCCGACTCCTCTTTCATCGCCGCGCCCGGCTTGGTTCGGCTCGCGTGTATCGCCGGTGCCAGGCCGAACAGAAAACTCGTCCCGACCGCCGCCGCCATCGAAAACAGCAGAACCTGCAAATTGACGCCGCCTGTCAGCGCAACATCGTTCGGCAGGAATGAAATCAGCGCACGCGCCACCAGGGGAACCAGCAGCAGACCGAGCATGGCTCCGCCCGCCGCCAGCAACCCGCTCTGTATCAACATCCCTTGCAGTAACCGCCGGCCGGATGCACCCAGCGACATCCGAATGGCCGTCTCCCGCCTTCGCGAGTAGCCGCGCGCAAGGCACAAATTGGCTATATTCAAACACGCGAGCAAAAGGATAAGCGCGGTGGCGGCCAGCAGTACAAGCAGCGGACTCTCAAGCTGCCGCCCCATGTCGGATCGACCCTGCCCAGCCGGCAGCACCTCCAGCGTCGATGCAAAGTAGCGCTTGAGTTGCTCCGGAGTTACCTGTGGCCAGCCGGGTCTCTTCGTATCGGCCTCGAGCATCGCTTTGAACCACGGCTGCAAGCCCGTCTGCGCCATTTCGGCGGTAAGGCCGGGCTTCAACCGTCCGAAAATATGCACCCACCGCCCGCGCCGGTCGTCCAGCCAATCGAAAGACGGTGTTGCCTGCTTCTTCATCATCGTCGGAATCCACACCGCCGGAACTTCACCCCAGTCCAGCCCGCGGAACCCGTCGGCCGCGACCCCCACCACCGTCATCGGAAACGTGTTGACCAACACTTTCCGCCCAATTACATCGCTCGCTCCGCCCAGCCGGTTCTTCCAAAAATCGTGGGAAACCACCACGAATGGATGTTCACCGGGACGCACGTCATCGGACTCGTCCAGCAATCTCCCCAGCGCCGGGATGACGCCGAGCACGCGAAAATAGGTTCCCGAGACGATATCCGCGTTCACCTCTTCCGCCGCCCCGCTCATCGTCAACTGCACCCGCGTGGGATGGCGGGCGATCAATCCGTCAAAGACGCCGCTCTCCGCGCTCAAGTCCCGATACAACGGATAGGAAAGCAAATTGGTAGTGCCCCACCCGGACGCGATCGGCGTTCCACTCCAATTCAACAACACCAGCCGTTCCGGTTCCCGCACCGGGAGCAAGCGGAACAACGCCTGGTCGACCAGGGAAAAGATCGCCGAATTGGCGCCGACGCCGAGCCCGATCGAAAGCACGGCGACCAAGGTGAACGCACGGTCGCGAACCAACCCGCGAATCGCATACCGGACATCCCACGCCAGGTTGCTCAGCCAGGTCCAGCGCCATTCGGCTCTGGCATTCTCGGCGGCGAGCATCAAGCTTCCCAATTCCCGCCGGCCCGCGATTTCGGCCAGCGCATCGAGTTCCTCGCGCATCTCGCGTTCTTTAGCTTTGTCATAGAACGGCCACATACTACACCGGCCCCATTACGCGAGCGACGGCATTTACGAACTGTTCCCAGTCGGAGCGTTCCCGCCCGAGTTGCTCCTTGCCGGCAGGCGTAAGGTGGTAAAACTTGGCCTTACGATTGTGTTCCGACACAGCCCAATCCGACGCAATCCATCCCTTCAACTCCAACCGTTTCAGCGCTGGATAAAGCGACCCAAACTCGATATGCAGCGTCTCGTCCGAACTCGCCCGAATCGCCTTCGCGACTCCATATCCATGAAGGGGTCCGAACACCAACGTCCGCAAAACCAGCATGTCCAAGGTTCCCTGCAGGAGATCCATATAGAGACATTCTATATGAAGACTATCTTTAGGTCAAGCGGAAACATGGCCCGGCGGCGGCGGCGCCGGACCTATCCCCGATATTCATCCACCCACGAAAACGCGGGATGGTTTCCGCCCGTACTCGTTGAAACGATCTTCTTATACGCTTTCGGGCCATGGAAGCTATTGGTCAGCACGACGGCGCCGCTGCGCGACCTCCTATAACCGATGGCAAAGTTCCGAAAGACGCCCCAATCGCCCCAGTGCCAGAACGCGTCGCCCGCCCCGGTAGATTCCAAGCCCCATCCCAAACCCCATCCAATCGAATCATTGATCTTTACATTCATCTTCAACATTTCCGCCGTGCCGCGCGGCGATAGTCGATACTCATCTGGGTTCGATTGCATGATCTCGCACAAGAACTTCGCGTAATCGCCGGCCGTCGTGTACATTCCCGCCGCTGCCGACGGATAACGGTATTCGGGGTAGTCTTTGGCCATTTGCCGCTTCTCGTCGTCCGTCGCATCTAAATATTCTCCGTTCCCCGAAAGTCCCATCTTTCCGTTCCGCGCGTGTCCCTTCGCGTAGTTTTTTTCAAACCTTCCAAGCCACCCGAAGCTGCTGTGTTTCATCCCGAACGGATCCAGCAGATTCGCCTTCATCAATTCCGCCAACGGCTGTTTCCTCAGGCGCTCAACAACCGCCCGAAGATACTCAAACCCGGTCGCGGAGTAGGCGAAACGCGACCCTGGCTCGAATCGAAGCGTGATGGGCGCTCCCGCTGGGCGGCCATGCGGCAATCCCGAGGTATGGGAGAGCGCCATCCTGGCCGTAATCAATTTAAGCCTCGGTTCGCTTGGAACGAATGGCGCGGGAAGATATTCGGAAAGCGGCGTGTCGAGGCCTAATTCGCCGGTGTCAACCAGCTTTAACGCCACATATCCAAACGCCGGTTTGCTGAGTGAAGCCGCCTCGAATACTGTATCGGCATCCACTGGGTCCTTTGCGTCAGCGCTCTTCACCCCGAAGCCGCGATTCCAAACCACCTGCGCGTCATGTATCAACGCAACAGCCAAACCCGGAACTCCTGTTGTCTGAAGCAATTCCGGAATCGTCTCTTCAAGCTTAGCAGTCAGATTGGAAATCGAGCCGTCCTGCGCATGCAGCAAATTAACGACCGATCCCCCCAATGTCGAGAAAAACCGTTTTCGAGAGATGGGGACACGATCCGACTCGCTCATAGCTTCCCCCTACGCCATGATCCCCTTCACCACTTCCCCATGCACATCCGTCAACCGGAAATCCCGTCCCGCATGCTTAAACGTCAACTTCAAATGGTCCATGCCCAACAGATGCAGCATCGTCGCATGCAAGTCATGGAAATGTACTTTATCAATCACCGAATAGTATCCATAGTCGTCCGTCGCCCCGTACGATAGTCCCGCCTTCACACCCCCGCCCGCCATCCACATGGTAAATGCCTCGGGATTATGATCCCGCCCATCCGAACCCTGCGCCGTTGGCGTCCGCCCAAACTCACCGCCCCACAGAACCAGCGTATCTTCCAGCAATCCACGCGATTTTAGATCCCGCAACAAACCAGCGATCGGCTTATCCACCTCTCGCGCATTCTGCTCATGGTCACGCTTCAACCGCTCATGCTGGTCCCACTTATACGTATGGCTCACCTGGACAAATCGCACGCCCTTTTCCGAGAACCGGCGCGCCATAAGACATTGCCGCCCAAAGTCCTCGGTAATCGGGCTATCCAGCCCATACAACTTCTTCGTCGCTTCCGATTCCCCGTTCAAGTCCTGCAATTCCGGCGCCTCGGCCTGCATGCGGAATGCCAATTCAAACGACTCAATCCGGCCTTCCAACGAACGGTCCGGCCCCGTCAACTCCAACTGTTTCCGGTTCAACTCCTGGCTGTAGTCGATCTCCATCCGCTGAATAGGCCGAGGCGTTTCCTTATTCGAG
Source organism: Bryobacteraceae bacterium (assembly GCA_046155405.1). GTDB lineage: Bacteria > Acidobacteriota > Terriglobia > Bryobacterales > Bryobacteraceae. Next base: position 36,392 of record JBJXFL010000093.1, read on the forward strand.
ATGAAAGGAATCTTCGCGTCGCGCGCCGCAATGCCGACGGAACCAATCGACGTGCCCGCGTAAGGCGCCGGCAAAAACGCCGATCCGAAATTATTCGCGCCCCCATGGCTCTGTGTCGGGCAAATCGTAATGAATCCGGGCATATTCGAGTTTTCACTGCCCAAGCCGTACGTCACCCACGATCCCATGCTCGGTCGCACAAACGTGTCGCTACCCGTGTGCAGTTCGAGCAACGCGCCGCCATGCCGCGAGTTCGACCCGTACATCGATTTGATAAAGCACATATCGTCGACCATCTTCGCCGTCTCCGGAAAAAGATCCGACACCCACGCCCCGCTCTGCCCGTATTGCTTAAACGCCCACGGCGATTGCAGCAAATTAAACGTCTCGCTCGACACCACTTTCGGCCGCTCAAACGGCAGCGGTTTCCCGTGGTCGCGCTTCAATAGCGGCTTGTAATCGAACGTGTCCACTTGCGATGGTCCGCCGTGCATAAACAGGAAGATCACGCGCTTTGCCTTCGCCGGGAAATGCGGCTGTTTTACCGTTAGCGGCCCCGCCGAAGCCTGCAGCATCCCCGCCAGCGCTAAACTGCCGAAGCCCGCGCTCGAAACCCGCAGCAATTCCCGCCGCGACAGCGTCTGATTCAAATAGGAGTTCCAATGCCGGTTCATATAGCCTCAGTTAATGTAAATGAATTCGTTCGACGCCAATAGCGACTTGCAAAAGCTCTGCCATGCGCTCACGCGGCTGCCCTTCCAAGCTTTCTGCATGCGCGTCACGAAGGTCAGTCCCTGGTCAACTTCCAAGCCAGTCGCCGGCCGCGAAAGCGCCCGCTCATAAGCCTCGCGGATCCTTCCCGCATCGTTGAGATCCGTGCGCGCCAACAACCCCTCGGCCATCTTTTTGCTGTGTTTCAGCATCACAGACCCGTTCATCATGAACAACGCCTGTGGCGCCACCACCGTCGCGTCCCGGTCGCCATTTGACGTGGTCGGATCCGGCAGATCGAACGCCGTGAACACTTCGTACATCGAACTCCGCACCACGGGAATATAGACGGCGCGAATGTTGCGATCATAGTCCACCGTCCCGCCCTTGGCTGTATTGGCGACATACTGACGGTCCTTGTACGAAAGAATCGAGCCGCCGCCACTTTGCAAATTCAGACCGCCGGAAACCGACATGATCCCATCGCGAATCGCCTCCGCCTCCAACCGCCGCCGGTTCATCCGCCACAGCAGGGTATTATCCGGATCCGCCTCCGCGGCCTTTTTATCGAATTCGCTCGACATTTGATACACGCTGGATAGCATTAGGGTCCGGTGCATTTGCTTCATGCTCCAACCGTGCTCGACGAACCGCAGCGCCAGCCAATCCAGCAGTGGCTGATTCAAAGGTTTCTCCCCCAGCCGCCCGAAGTTATCGACCGACGGTACAATTCCCCGCCCAAAGTGCCACCGCCACAAACGGTTCACGATCACCCGCGAAGTCAGCGGATGGTCTTTTTGCGTCATCCACTGGGCTAGCTCCAGCCGCCCGCTTCTGTCCGAAGGAATTGGCGCCTGTTGATCCCCCGCGATGACCTTCAGGAATCGTCGCGGGGTCTTCTCTCCCAGCGTCCAATGGCTCCCGCGGAGATGAATCGCCAGATCGTCGATCTTGCTGTTCTCCGTCACGCCCATCGCGCGCGGATAGTCCGGCGTCGCCTCCTCCAGCGCTTTCAACTCTCTGTCCATCCCGGTCAACTGCGTCCGCACGGCGGCCGCATAGTAACGCCGCGCATCGCCCGGCGCGCGGAACGGCCCAAACTTCTCTTTCAGAAACTCATACAGAGCCTTCATCCCCGGATCCGTATTGTCCTTGCCCTGTTCCAACGCCCCCAAAAACAGCGCCTCATACTTCTTCGCCAGGTCCTCCGAGCTCGAAGCCTCGAACCCAGCAAACAGCTTCGCCACCGGCGAGCTCCACGCCGCCATCGGCGCGGACGTTCCGTAGACTTCCCAGGCATACAAAGGCGAAGCCACCGCCCCATCGGAGCGTTTCAAATAGTCCACCATCTGCTCCAAAAAGCCCGGATTCACGCCAAAATCCGCCGCGATCTGCACAACCGTCCGCAGCGTCTGCGCCAGGGTGTTGCGCGCCACCAGCAGCTTCTCGAAATACGGGAACCGCGACGCATGTTCCAGCCGTAAGGTGTTTACGCCCTTCTTCAGCGGCACTACCGCCACAACGGACCAGCCCCCCGACTCCGGCGAGGCCGCTCGATTCTGCACCGGGTCGGCACCCTTCTTCATCCACACGCCATTCACCCAGACATCCGCCGTACCCGCGCCCTTCTCTTCCTCGAAGACGTCTACCTGATAGTCGCCCGCCGTGCCGATCTCGATCCGATACTCCGCGAAGTGAGGGCCGTTGCCATCCTTCGGAACATTGGTTTTCTTCCTCTCCAACGCCCGCGGCACATTCCCGGCGTCGAAGCTCCCGGCATTCCGGACAATCGCGCCCGGCGCGGATTCGACCGGCGCCGACCGCATCTCCTCGTTGTGTTTCACGCGCACCGAAGCCAATAAATACGCGCCTACGCGCTTCATCGCCGCCGCAATCAACCGCTCATTCTCGCCCTTGGTAATCGTCCCAATCTCTTTCTTCTTCGCCTCTACCCGCGCCTCATGCGCCGCCAACCGCTCCCGGTCTTCCTTCGGGGCCAGTACATACTCGTGCCACTTCGCCACTACCTTGAAATTCTCCATCGTCTTCGAACTTTTGAAGATCCCGGCCATCGAGTAGTAATCGGCGTGCGAAATGGGGTCGAACTTATGATCGTGGCACCGCGCGCAGCCAACGGTCAGACCCATAAACGCCCGCGCCGTGGTATCCAATTGCTCGTCCACGATGTCCATTTCCATCTTCATCGGATCGTCTTCCGCCAGCATCTTCGCGCCCAGCGTCAGGAATCCCGTCGCGGTCCAGCGCTCAATCGAAGTTGGCAGATCGGCCGCCGGTAACAGATCACCCGCCAACTGCTCCGTCAAAAACTGATCGAAAGGCTTATCTTTATTGAACGCCGCGATCACATAGTCGCGATAACGAAACGCGTTCTTGTAAACCAGATTCTCGTCCAGCCCATTCGAATCCGCGTAGCGCGCCACGTCCAGCCAGTGCCGCCCCCACCGTTCCCCGTACCGCGGCGAAGCCAGCAGCCGGTCCACCAACTTTGCAAACGCATCCGGCGACGCGTCATCCAAAAACGCCTTTACCTCGGTGGGCGTCGGCGGCAATCCCGTCAGATCATACGTGGCACGGCGAATGAGCGTTCGTCGATCCGCCGCCTTCGCCGGCGTCAAACCCTTCGCCTCCAGCGCCGCCAAAATAAATGCGTCAATCGGCGAACGAACCCAGGCCATATTCTTGACCGCTGGCACTGGCGGTTCCATCGGAGGCACAAATGCCCAATACTTCGCCCCTGTGGCCTGCGATACAGCCGCCGCCGAGCCCCAAGGCGCTCCCATCTGGACCCATTGCGTCAATACGGCCAGATCGGCTTCTCTCATCTTGGGCCCGGGCGGCATCTTCAGGGCTACGGCCGTATGCCGCACCGCTTGCAAAAGGAGACTTTCAGCGGGTTTGCCCGGCACTATCGAAGGCCCGCGCCCCCCGCCTTTCAGCGCCTGCTCACGCGAATCCAGCCGTAGCCCGCCCATTATCGGCTGGCTCGCCGCCGAATGGCATCCCAGACACTGCGCCGCCAGCAGCGGCCGTACATTTTTCTCAAAAAACGCCGGCCCATCCTCCTGCGCCGCCAATGGAAGCACGGCAAAAATGAATAAGACTACATACGGCGCCATGTGCCTGATCTTATCAATTCTCAGCGCTAACTTGAACCACTACTTTCCCTTGATTCGATCCATCGAACAACTTCAAAAACGCCGCCGGCGCATTCTCCAAGCCATTCGTCATATCCAGGCGGTATTGCAACCGCCCCGCCGTATGCCACGCGATCAGATCCCGAACGGCTTCGGGCGCCCGCGGCAGAAAGTCGGTGACAATAAACCCCTGCATCCTAATCCGGTGCACAATAATCTGGAATAAATTACCCGGCCCCGGTTCGGGCGCCGTTTGGTTATACCCCGCAATCATCCCGCAAACCGGAATCCGGCTGAAATCGTTCATGTGGTTCAGCACGGTTTCGAGAGTCTTCCCGCCCACATTTTCAAAGTAAATGTCGACGCCCTTCGGGCAATGCTCTTTTAGTGCCTTATGCAAATTCTCCGTGCGGTAATTGATCGCCGCGTCAAACCCAAGATCCTTCGTAATCCAATCGCACTTGGCATCGCTGCCCGCAATCCCCACCACCCGGCAGCCCTTGATCTTCCCAATCTGCCCTACTAACGAACCCACCGCCCCAGCCGCGGCCGACACCACCAGCGTCTCGCCCTCTTTCGGCTGCCCCAACTCCAACAGGCCAAAATACGCAGTAAATCCGATATGCCCCAACAGCCCGAACCGCGCCGCCAACGGCACCTGAAGTGCTGGTAACTTCGCCAGCCCTTTCCCATCGCTCAGGAAATACTCCTGCCACCCGAGCATCCCCTGCACCTGCTCGCCAACGGAAAAACCCGGATGATTCGACGCTTCCACCACGCCAATCGCCCCTCCCCGCATCACGGAATCCAGGGGCACCGCAGGAACATAGGTATCCCGCGACATCCACCCGCGCATCGCCGGGTCCAGCGACAAATAAATGCTCCGGACCAATACCTGACCATCGCGCGGGACCGGTATCGGCTCCTCCCGCCACGCAAAGTCACTAACTTTTGGCAGCCCTTCCGGGCGGGAGACGAGGATCCATTGGTGGTTCATGGCGAAAGTAGATGTTATCAGCACAAACGAACCCACGGAAACCAAGCGCCGCGCATCTTGAGAGGGTCTTGCCCATACCGCCCCTCCGCTTGCATGGTTACGCCAAAACGTTATACTGCCTATCGGGGCCAGCATGACGACACCGGAATTAACGCAACTCCTGCAACAATGGTCGAACGGGAATCGTGCGGCGCTGGATTCCCTGACGCCAGTCGTTTATGACGAACTTCGCCGCTTGGCGGCGATTTATCTGCACCGGGAGCGCTCGGACCACACTCTTCAGCCCACTGCGGTGGTGCATGAGGCATACATGCGTCTGGTTGACCAACATACGGTGCAGTGGCAAAATCGCGCGCACTTTTTCGGGATCGCCGCGCAGATGATCCGGCGAATTCTGGTCGATCACGCCCGCGGTGTGCGCGCCGCCAAGCGCGGGGGCGGCGCCGTTGCCCTGTCGCTCGATGAAGCGCTTGGGGTCTCCGAAAGGCGGGACTTGGAATTGGAAGCGCTCGATGACGCGCTGCAGACGCTCAGCGAGGTGGACCCGCAGCAAGCGCGCGTTGTCGAACTCCGTTTTTTTACGGGCCTATCGATAGAAGAGACGGCCGAAGTGCTGGGCGTGTCGGAATCGACCGTGAAGCGGGATTGGGTATCGGCCAAAGCCTGGCTGTTCCGCGAATTGTCCAAGGGACAGGCTAAACCGGAAATCTCATGAAGACCGGGCCGTCGCAATCGGCTCCCGCCGCCCGCTGGAAGCGGGTGAAGGAGGTATTTGATCATGCGTTGGACCTCCCGCGCGGGGAATTAACGCGTTATTTGGATGATGCCTGCGGCACCGATGCGGAACTGCGCGAGGAGGTTCTCTCGCTTATCGCGGCATTGGGCGAGGCGGGCGCCTTCCTGGAGGAAGCGGTAGTGGACTTAGCCAACCCGAGGACCTCCGCGGGCAGGCAGATCGGGCCGTATCATCTCGAGTCGCTTCTCGGGCAGGGCGGCATGGGCGAGGTGTACCTGTCGACGCGCGAAGTGGACGGCTACCAGATGCCGGTGGCGCTGAAGCTGATTCGCCATTCGGCCGTCACCCCCGGCGCGCTGCGGCGATTTCGAATGGAGCGGCAGATTCTGGCGCGGCTTCACCATCCGGGCATCACGCGGTTGCTCGACGGCGGCATCACCGACGACGGATTGCCATACCTGGTCACCGAGTACGTTGAAGGCACGCCGCTTGACAAGAGCGAGGGCGCTCGGGCCATGGACCTACGTAGGCGGCTGGAGGCGTTTTTGTCCATTTGCGACGCAGTCAGCTATGCGCACCGCCAACTAGTAGTCCACGGGGACCTGAAGCCAGGCAATATTCTGATGGACGACGCGGGCGGGATTAAGCTGCTCGACTTCGGCATCTCACGGCTGCTCCAGACCAGCGAGGATACAACCGAAGCCAAGCCCGGCGGCACCACGCAACCGGCCATGACGCCCGCCTGGACGAGCCCGGAACAATTGCGCGGCGAACCGGCCGGCATTGCCTCCGACATCTATTCGCTCGGACGTATTCTCTACTTCCTGCTCACCTGGGAACAGGCCATGCCCATGGAACGCTTGACGCCCATGCAGTATTACGAGAAGCTGCAAAAGGAAATGCCCCAGCGCCCCAGCCAGCGCATTGAGGATCGAAAGCTGGAAGGCGACCTGGACAATATCGCGCTGAAGGCCGCCGAGTTCGAACCCGCGTGCCGCTATCCGTCCGTCGAGGCTTTTGCCGAAGACGTTCGCGCGCATCTGTCGTCTCGTCCCATCGCGGCGCGGCCGCACACCTGGTCCTACCGGACGCATAAGTTCATGCGGCGGAATCGGCTGGTTGTGGTGGCCACGGCCGCGGTCGCGCTGGCGCTTATCGGCGGATTGGGCATGACTCTTTGGCAGGCGCGGATTGCGCGGCTGAACTACGAACGGGCCGAGCGCCGGTTCCAGGATGTCCGGCGGTTGGCCAACACCTTTATCTTCGACATGGACGATGCCATCGCGCGGCTTCCGGGGTCCACCGCCGTGCGCGGCACGATGGTCCGCAACTCGTTGCAGTATCTGGATAGCCTAGCGCAGGAATCGACGGACGACCCGTCACTGCAGGAAGATCTGGCGAATGCCTATGAAAAAGTGGGCGACGTGCAGGGCCGGCCCGGCTCATTAAATCTGGGCGGAACCGCCGCGTCGTTGCAGAGCTATCGCAAGGCGGAGGGCATCCGCCGAACGCTGCTTTCGGACGCAAAGACGGATACGGAACGCGAACGCCGGGAGGAGGCGTTGGCCAATACGCTGATGCGCATCAGCTCCATTTTGCGGGCTACCGGTGACGGCCAGCAGGCGCTGGAGGCGGACCGGACCGCGCTTGAGATGCGGCGGCGGCTGCTGGATCGCAAGCCCGCGGATCTCACCCGTCAAAGAAACGTGGCGTCCAGCCTTACGGCCACCAGCGCCAGCCTCTCCATGATGGGCGAGTTTCAGGCGGTCCTCGAACTTCGCAGGGAAGGCCTGCAGATCTACGAGCAATTGGCAAAACGCAATCCCGGCAGCGATGACGATCAACAGGGTCTGGCCGTCGCGCACACACGTATGGCCAGTATCCTGATGCATGAGAAAGACATGAAGGGCGCGGTGAAGCACTATCGGGAATCGCTGCGTATTCAGGCGGCGCTGCATACGACGCACAGTGGGCAGGCGCAATTTCGAATCTCTCTGGGATTGGCGAACTCCAACCTGGGGAATGCGTTACGCGTCGCGGGTGATCCGAAGGCGGCATTGGCTTCGTTCGCGCTTGCCGTTGAACAATTTCAGCCGCTAGTGGATGCGGATGCGAACGAAGTGCGCGCCCGGACACTGTTAGCCACGGTGCGGCTGCGTCAAGCGAAAGCATGGAACGACTTGGGTGACATGGACCGCGCGGCGAGGATGCTGCGCAGTGTCTTGGAGGAAAGGCGGCTGCTGGCCGAGCGAAATCCAGCGAATTCCGGGGCGCGCGGCGAGGTGGCGGAGGCGCATGGAGCGCTAGGCGATGTGGCCCTTCGGGCTAAAGGATTCGCGGAAGCGGTGGCGCAGTACGAGAGCGCCTTGGCGATATACGCCGAGCTAGAGAAACAGGGTCGTTCGAATGCCGCGGATAAGGAAGAGATAGCCCGTATCAGGATGAGGCTGGCCGAAGTCAGTCGTAAGAAACGGTGAAGCGCCTCTGGCGGCGAGTGGTTTCCAGTGCCGTCAGGGCGGTTCTTTTCTTCTATGCATTTTGGATTGGCTCGCTGATCCTGTTTCGCTGGGTAATGCCGCCTACGACCGGCGTGCATATCCAGCGGCGCGTCGAATCGTGGTTTCGGAAGGCGTCATACGAGAAGCGATTCACGCCAGTGCCGCTGGCGCGGATCTCACCGCACCTGCGGCACGCGATTATTGCCGGGGAGGACGGGCGATTCTATACCCATTGGGGGCTCGACCTCAACGCGATGGCCGACGCCGCCGGCGATGCCCTTGAGAAGCGGCGGCGTCTGCGAGGTGCGTCAACGCTAACGCAGCAGTTGATCAAGAACCTGTTCTTCACCACGCACGGGAATCCGGTGCGGAAGATGGTGGAGTGGACGCTTGCGCCGGCGGCCGATTTCATTCTCGGCAAAGAGCGGATTCTGGAACTCTATTTGAACTTGATTGAATGGGGACCGGGGGTGTATGGGGCGGAAGCTGCGTCGCGTTATCACTATCATGTTCCCGCGTCGTCGTTGTCACGGGAACAGGCGGCGCGACTGGCGGCGTGCGTGCCCGCACCGAGGCGGCGCCGGCCGGCGGCGATGAATCAGTATGGGGCTATTGTTGAGAAGCGCATGAGCCAGATGGGGTATTAAGATAGAGGGAGCAATGGCCAGCCTACCGCAACTTCGAATCAACCCCGCAGAGTACGTTGCTTTGGAACAAAAGCTTGGCGTGAAGCATGAGTATCACGACGGGCAGATGTTCGCAATGGCGGGCGGATCCCTCGCCCATAGCCGCCTTCAGGTGACCCTTGCGCGTCGAGTGGACGAAGGTTTGTCCGACGGCCCTTGCAGTGCCTATTCGGCTGATGTCCGCGTGGTCATTGATGCCGCCCGCATGGCTACATATCCCGACCTTTCCATCGTCTACGGGCCGGCGCAAGGCGCGAAGGAGTTTCGCCATTCCATAACCAACCCGACGGTACTCATTGAGGTCCTTTCTCCCAGCACAGAGCGCTACGACCGGGGTGTCAAGTTCGACCAGTACCGCAAGTTGGAGTCGTTGCGGGAATACGTCCTGGTCTCGCAACACGAGATGGCAATCGATCTTTTTCGATTGGAGAACGGCCAGTGGATTTTCTACCCGCTGCGCGGAGAAGACGCTGTTCTTTCGTTAACCTCAGCCGGTATCGAGATACCTTTGCGTGGGATCTACCGCAACGTCCCCTTCGAAGACGCTGAACAAGCCTAGCCGGGATATGATGGTTCCCGATGATGCCGCAAGTTAATCGCCGACAGTTTCTGCAGGCCGGCGCCGCCGTCACGGCCACAGCGTTCGGATTTCGGCTGGAGTCCGCGACGGCCGCGGCGCGGGAGTTAAAGATCGCCCGGACGAATCAGGTCCAAAGCGTTTGTCCGTATTGCGCCGTCGGTTGCGGCGTGGTGATCCACACCTCCGGCGAACGCGTGAAGAACGCCCGGCCCACCGTTATTCACATAGAGGGCGATGCCGACAATCCCATCAACCGCGGCACGCTCTGTTCGAAAGGCATCTCGCTTAAGGAATTCGTTGTCAATGACCGGCGCCTGACTAAGCCGCTCTACAGGGCTCCGGGCTCGAGCGAATGGACCGGCATTAGCTGGGATGACGCGATTCAGCGGATTGCGCGACGCATCAAGGACACACGCGATAAGGGCTTCGTCGAAAAAGACGCGCAGGGGCGCACCGTCAACCGGCTGGACACCTTGGGTATGATCGGCGGCTGCACCGACACTAACGAGATCAACTATCTGCTCGGCAAGTTTCGTTTTGGGCTGGGCATCATACCCTACGAAAACCAGGCCAGGCTTTGACATGGTCCCACGGTGGTCAGTTTGGCCGCCACGTTTGGAAGAGGGGCAATGACCAATGGCTGGTGCGACATCGCCAACACCGATGTTGTGCTGGTGATGGGCGGCAATCCGGCGGAGAATCATCCTGTCGGTTTCCGCTTCGTCATGGAAGCCAAGCGCAAGCGCAAAGCCAAGCTGATCTGTGTCGACCCGCGTTTCAACCGTACCGCGGCTGTCAGCGATTCCTACGTTCCGCTGCGCGCCGGCACGGATATCGCTTTTCTCGGCGGCCTTATCCACTACGCCATTTCCAACGACCTTTGCCACATGGACTATGTCCGGGCGCATACCAATGCGCCGTTCCTTTTGCGGGAAGACTTCGGGTTCAGCGAAGGACATTTCAGCGGCTGGGACGAAGAGACGAAATCCTACGACAAGGCGTCGTGGCAGTATGAACTCGATGGCGGCGGGTTCGCGAAGGTAGACCCTACGCTCGAGAATCCGCGGTCGGTTTACCAGTCCATGAAGCGCCACTACTCGCGCTACACGCCGGAGAAGGTGGCCGAGATTTGCGGCTGTACGGCGGAAGATTTCAAGAAGGCCGCGGCGGTGATTTGCAGTACCGGGCGGGCTGGGCGAGTCGGCACTATTCTTTATGCGCTCGGCTGGACGCATCACTCGCACTCGGTGCAATTGATCCATACGGCGGCGATGCTACAGCTTCTGCTCGGCAATATCGGCCTGCCTGGTGGCGGCGTGAACGCGCAGCGCGGTCACGCCAATATTCAGGGCTCGACAGACATGGGCGCGTGGAACATGCTGCCCGGCTATCTGCGGCTGCCGCGCGTGCAGTGGCAGACGTACGACTCGTATCTGAAGGCCACTACGCCGAAACCGCTGCGGCCGAACTCGATGAACTATTGGGGTAATACGCCCAAGTTCGCCACCAGCCTTTTGAAGTCCTACTACGGGCCGGCGGCGAAGAAGGACAACGACTTCGGCTACGGCTGGCTGCCCAAACTGGGCGAGACCGAAAACCAGAGCTGGGGCTTCTTCTTCGATCGGATGCATCGCAAGGAAATGGATGGCTTCATCAGCTTCGGTATGAACCCGGTGGCGAACGGGCCGAATACGGAGAAGATGCTCGAATCGCTGGCGAATCTGGATTGGCTGGTCGTCGTCGAGAACTTTGAGACGGAGACGGCGGCTTTCTGGAACGCCAAGAAGCTGGGCGACAAGTTCTATCCGAGCTTCGTCGATCCGAAGCAGATTCAGACGGAAGTGATCCTGCTGCCCGCGGCCTGCTTCGCGGAAAAGGATGGCTCCTTCGTCAATAGTTCCCGCTGGTTGCAGTGGAAGAAGGCCGCCGTGCCGCCACCAGGCTTGGCGAAGCCGGATCACGAGATCATGGCGCGCATTTTTCTGGCCGTCCGCGCACTCTACGAGAAGGAGGGCGGCAAAGGCATGGAGCCGTTAATGGCCATGCAGTGGAATTACACGCAGCCATTCGCGCCGTCGCTTGAAGAAGTGGCGAGAGAGATCAACGGGCGCGATGTGGCCACCGGTCAGCAAGTGCCTGGTTTCGCGGCGCTGAAGGACGATGGCGGCACGTCTTGCGGCAACTGGATTTACAGCGGTTCCTGGACGGAGGCCGGCAATCAGATGGCGCGCCGCGGCCAGGAGGATCCAACGGGTCTGGGCCTGTTTCCGAACTACGCCTGGAGTTGGCCGGCAAATCGGCGCATTCTGTACAACCGCGCGTCGAATGATGCCGACGGGAATCCGTGGTCGCAGACGCACGCGACCATTCGCTGGAACGGCACGCGTTGGAACGGGGACACGCCGGATTACAAGGTCGACGCCGATCCGCACGAGTACGGCGCGTTCATCATGCTGCCCGAAGGCGTCGCGAAATTCTATACCAACGAACTGGTGGAAGGGCCATTTCCGGAACACTACGAACCGATAGAGTCGCCCGTGAAAAACGCGCTGCATCCGAACGCCTCGGCCAATCCCTGTGCGGCGGTGATGACGAGTAGCGCCGACGCCATGGGCACGCCCGATAAGTATCCGTACGTCGCGATCACGTACCGGCTTACCGAGCACTTCCACTATTGGACCAAACACCTGACGAGCGGCAGCGAGCTGCAGAGCAACTTCTTCGTCGAGCTACCGGAAGCGCTGGCGAAGGAGAAGGGCATTGAGGGCGGCGATCTGGTGCGGGTCTCATCGGCCCGCGGCAGTGTGGAAGGGCCGGCGATGGTCACGCAGCGCATGCGTCCGCTTACCGTTAGCGGTCGTACCGTTTATCACGTTGGCATCCCCATTCACTGGGGGTACGTCGGACGCATCCGCGGTCCGTTGGTGAACAACCTCACGCCATCGGTGTTCGATCCGAACTCCGGAACCCCTGAATATAAGGGCTTTCTGGTGAACGTGGAGAAGCTATAATTCATGTCGGCCACCGTAGTCGCAAAGTTGGTTGACACGTCGCTCTGCATCGGTTGCAAAGCGTGCGAGGTGGCGTGCCAGGAGTGGAACGACCAGGAGTTCACGCTGGGCGTTTTCAACAACACGTATCAGACGCAGCCGGATCTGACTCCCAATTTCTGGAATCTGATCAAGTTCAACGAGCACGTGGTGGACGGCGCGAATAGCTGGCTGATGGCGAAGTATCAGTGCATGCATTGCGCCGATCCCGGGTGCCTGAAGGCGTGTCCGGCGCCCGGCGCCATAGTCCAGTTGCCGAATGGCATTGTGGACTTCAAGCAGGACAACTGCATCGGCTGCGGCTACTGCATCACCGGGTGTCCGTTCGACGTTCCGCGCCTGAGCCCAACATCGAAGAAAGTCTATAAATGCTCACTTTGTTCGGATCGCGTTGAAGCGGGGATGACGCCGGCCTGCATTCGCACTTGCCCCACGAACTGCCTGACGTTCGGCTCCCGCACGGACCTGGTGGATCTGGCCGCACAGCGGACGGCGGAGCTGAAAGAGGATGGCTTTGAGGACGCGGGCGTCTACGATGGCCCGGGCGTTGGCGGGACCAACGTGTTGTATGTGCTGAAGCACGCTTCAACGCCTGAGAAATATGGCTTGCCGAAGGATCCGAAGATTCCGTGGGCGGTCGCGTTGTGGAAGGGACCGCTGAAGTGGGTGGCCAATACGATATTCCTCGGTACGGCGTTGGGCGCCATGGTGCACTACCTGAAGTTTGGGCCCAAGGAGGCGGACGATGACGACGCTCATTGATCGCTTTTCGTTCGCCGAGCGGGTATCGCATTGGATATCGGCGCTGTGCTTCCTGTATGCGGCATTCACGGGCTTGGCGCTGTGGTCGCCGCGGTTGTTCTGGTTGTCGGGCGTCTTCGGCGGCGGGGAGACGGTGCGCGCGTGGCATCCGTGGGCCGGGCTGTTCTTCACGATCGCGCTCGGCGTTATGTTCGCGCGTTGGTCAAAGCAGATGCAGTTGGACGACGATGACCAGATCTGGCTGGCCAAGAGCCACCTCTACGCGCAGAACCTCCACACGGGCATTCCGGAGAGCGGCCGATTTAACGCCGGGCAGAAGATGCTCTTTTGGACGCAGTCGGCCAGCGCGTTCTTTCTGATGCTTTCGGGCATTGTGATGTGGTTTCCGGAGATGGCTCCACGCGGCTTGCGGCTCACTGCGGTGCTGGTGCATCCGATCTGCGCGACGGTCTCAATTGCGGGCGTCATCGTACACCTCTACATGAGCACGCTGGCGGTACCGGGTGCGCTGCAGGCGATGTTGCATGGGAAGGTAAGCGAAGGCTGGGCGCGTTCGCACCATGGCAAATGGTACCGGGACGTGAGCGGGCGGTGAGCGCGGAGCGCGCGAGGGTTCTGGCCGCGCGCCATCCGGAGGCGGCGGAGGTCCTCAAGTTGGTGGCCGCCGCGTACGATTTGATCGGTGATGCGCGGCCGGCGTTCGCCGAGGTTCAACAATTGGCGGAGCGTCTGCATGCGGCGCTGCGTGACCGTGCGCCGGAGCCGGTGCGGGACGCGGAGCCCGACGCCGCGGCTTACTACAACAGCCCGAATCCGTTTGAGCCCGCAAGCTTCTTTGCGCGAATGGCGTTGGAGGCGTGGGCACGCCATGCGCCCCTGACGTGTGCGGACGCGGCGCCGAACGAATGCCCTCGTTGCGGACATGCGCCGCAGTTGGGCGTACTGCGGCCGGCTGGCAATGGCGACGCGCTGTTTCTGGCCTGTTCGCTCTGCCGCCAGGAATGGGCCTTCCGCCGGACAACATGCCCGGAATGCGCCGAGATCGATCCGGAGAAGATCCACTTCTACACGGCCGATGGATCGCCGCACGTGAGGACGCAGACATGCCAAACGTGCCTGGCGTACATCCATTTGCTGCTGCCGGAGCGCGACCTGGAACTGATCCCGGAAGTGGACGAATTGTCGCTGTTGCCGCTCGACGTGTGGGCGGTGGAGCGGGGATTTCACAAGGTCTGGCCGAATCTGTCGGGGATTTGAAAATTTCCCGGAACCTTATTGCAAACCGCTCGTACTGATAGTAGACTGTCTACTATCGATATGGACAAATCGGACGACGTACGCGTGGAACTATTGCAGGGTACCCTGGATATGCTGGTGCTCCAGACCCTACTATTTGGCCCTTGCCATGGCCATGCGATCACTAAACATATTCAGCGGACCAGCGACGAAGCGTTGCTGGTGGAGCATGGGTCACTCTACCCTGCGCTGCATCGACTGGAGCGGCAGGGCTGGGTAACCACGAAATGGGACAAAGCCCCCGGGAAGAACCGGGAAGTGAAGTATTACCTGCTGACACCGGGCGGCAAAAAGCAACTGGTTGCGCAGCAGAACAAATGGGCACTACTGGTAGCCGCAATCGGAAAGGTGATGCGACCTGTATGAATCGAAAAGAGCGGGAAGAGGAACTGGCGCGGGAACTTCGCGCGCACCTGGAGATGGAAGCGGAAGAGTTGCGGGAGCGGGGGCTGGCGCCCGATGCGGCGCGGAATGCCGCGCTGCGGGCCTTCGGCAGTCCGGCGCTGGCGATGGAGCGTACGCGGGAGATGTGGGGTTGGAACCGGCTGGAATTGTTCTTTCGCAATCTGCGCTTTGCCTTACGAAGGGCACGCAAATCGCCGGGTTTCACGGCAACAGTGGCTCTGGTCATTGCGCTGGCGGTGGGCGTGACAACGGCGATATTCGCGCTAATCGATGTGGCGTTCTTCAAGCCGCTGCCATACCCGGAGCCGGAGCGGCTGGCGTATATCTCGATTTCATATGAGTCGGCCGGGCGCGCGGCCAATGAGCAGGTGCTGACCGGCCCGCAATGGGAGGTCCTTCGGGACAACGCCAATATCGTCCAGCCGGCGGTTTATTCGGAATGGACTTCCGGGGTAAATTGCGGAGCGGGCGACCGGGCTTTCTTCGTCCAGCAACAGCGCGTCGGGGCCGACTTCTTCGCTGTGCTTGGCGTGCCGCCGGCGTTTGGGCGGGGATTCACGAACGTCGAGGACAGCGAGAATGGTCCCCGGGCCGTGGTACTCAGCGATGCGCTCCGCCGCCGCCTCTTTGGTGACTCCATGGACGTTTTAGGGCAGAAGTTGCTGTTGCGGGGTGAGCCTTATTCCATCGTTGGCGTGATGCCGGCCGGCTTTCGAAGCGGCGTCAATGTCGATCTGTGGACTCCGCTCAAGCCATCGATCCGCGGCGAGGGTGAGGGCAACAATTATCAGGCGATGATTCGCTTTAAGAAAGGAGTTTCGCTCGCCGCGGCTGCCGGGGAATTGGACAACATATCGAAGGCGCTGCCGGATCCGAATCCAGGACGGGATGGGGCGGTATGGGTACCCCGGTTTAAGATGCAGCCGCTGCTGGAAGGGCGCACCGCCGATCTGCGGAAGCCGCTCCTCTTGCTGCTGGGCGCGGTGGGAACGGTGTTGCTCATTGGTGCGATCAATGTCGGCGGACTGCTGTTGGCACGCCAGAGTGGACGGGCGCCGGAGCTGGCCACGCGCATGGCGCTGGGGGCATCGCGCGTTCAGATTTTCCGGGACGTACTGCTCGATAGCATGGTCCCAGTAGCGATTGGCGGCGCGCTGGCCATACCCATTGCCTTTGTCGCGCTGGACGGGCTGCGCTGGTTGAACGACAAGATGTTCGGATTGGTGGAGTCCGCCGCCGTGGATAGCCGGGCACTGGCCGTTGGCATAGCGTGTACCTTGGCGGCAGGCTTAATCGCCGGGATTCTGCCGGCATGGCAGAGCGTAGCCCGAAGGAAGCGGGCGTTTCCTTTGGGTTTGCTCGTGGCCGGGCAGGTGGCGCTGGCGG
Organism: Bryobacteraceae bacterium; assembly: GCA_046155405.1. Taxonomy (GTDB): domain Bacteria; phylum Acidobacteriota; class Terriglobia; order Bryobacterales; family Bryobacteraceae. Next base: position 52,654 of record JBJXFL010000093.1, read on the forward strand.
TTCCTTTGCTGGTCGGGGCCGGGCTATTGGGGCGGACATTCCTATCGCTTTGGACGATGGAAGCCGGCTTCGATCCGGAGAACCTGCTGATCGCTCGAATCTCACTGCAGGATGCCCGCTATGACCCCGCTGAAAAGATCCAGCGCCTGTTTCGCGATGGGGTGGCTCTCATTCAGGCACTGCCCGGCGTGGAAGCGGCGGGGGCCGGATTGACGGTCCCGTACGAACGACAGCTTAACCAAGGGGTGAGAGTGGGCGCGCAGCCGGTGCCTGGCGAGCGGTGGCGCAGCACCAACCTCATTTATGCGACGCCAGCCTATCTCGACGCGCTGCGGGTTCCGCTGCTGCGCGGCCGCGGTTTGCGGGAGGCGGATACGCAAACGTCGGCGAAAGTCGCGGTGGTAAATGAGGCGTTTGTTCGCCGCTTTTTGGATAGCCGGGAAGGCGTGGGCGAATTTATCCGGTTGGGCGGGAAAGAACCCGTGCAAATTGTCGGGGTTTGCGGAAATACTGCGCAACGGAACTCCGAACGGGGCGCGCCGTTAGAACCGGCCGCGGCGACGTATATTCCCTTAACGCAGATGACCAACTTTGCTTTAGTGCATCAGTGGTTTTCGCCGGCATGGATCGTGCGCAGCCGGTTGCAGCCGGAAGTGTTGTCGCGGCAATTGGAGGGAATCATGCAGTCGTTGGACCCGATGCTGCCGCTGTCGAAGTTCACGACACCGGTGGCCATTAAGAGCCAGACTCTGGGCATGCAGCGCTTGCTGCTGTCGTTGCTGGGCGTCCTGTCCGTATTGGGGCTGATGCTATGCGTGCTGGGCGTGTACGGGCTGGTGGCCAGTTCGGTGGCCGAGCGGACCCGCGAGATCGGCATTCGCATGGCGCTCGGCGCGACTGTTCCGGGCGTCATCCAAAAGGCAATGAGGCCCGGACTGCTTTGGGCTTTGGCCGGCGTCGCCGCTGGCGCCCCGCTGCTCTACCTGGGCCGCACCGTACTTGCTGGGATGATCCATGGAGTCTCGACGGTGGACCCATTGACCTATACGGTTATCGCCGGGGTGCTGTTGTTTGCGGTTGGCGCCGCCAGCCTGCTGCCGGCGCTGGCGTTGACGCGACTGGACCCGGCGGTCACGCTGCGTAACGAGTAGCCAGTGCGGCGAAAGTTCATCTTGCCGATGCCGGTGGCGCCTTCGACATTCCTTTGAATTGGCTTGGCGTCGAGAATGAACATGGCAAAGTGATATTCTCGAATACCATGAGCTACGAAATCACGCGTCGCCAAGTATTCGGAGTTTCGGCCGCGGCGTTAGCGGGCGCGCCCGGTCTACTCTCCGCGCAGAATGTAAGCGGAAAAGTGAATGTCGGCTGGATTGGGTCTGGCACTCGCGGCATGCACGTTATGAAGATGATGTATCAGGCCGTGCCGGACAGCGTGGTGGTGTCCGGTGTCTGTGACACTTATGCGGGCAACCTGGCGAAGGGCAAGGACCAGATCCAAACGATGGGGAAGAACACGCCTAAGACCTACATCGACTACAAGGAGTTGTTAGCGGACAAGTCGATTGACGCAGTGTTCATCGCGACGCCGGAGCACTTGCATCATGCGATGACGATTGCGGCGCTGCGGGCGGGCAAGAATATTTACGTGGAGAAGCCGCTGGCGCACACGATTGAAGAAGGCCAGGACATTGTGCGCGAAGCGAAGAAGGCCGGCAAAGTGGTGCAGGTTGGCACGCAGAACCGATCGAACACGTTGTACCAAAAGGCCAAGGACATGGTGGCCAAAGGGATGATCGGCGAGATTCACTATGTGCGCGCATTCTGGTACCGCAATTCGCTGGAGGACAATCCAGCATGGCGATACGCGATTCCGCCGGATACGACGGAGGCGAACACGGACTGGAAGCGTTTTTTGGGCTCGGCGAAGAACCGGCCGTTCGACAAGCAACGCTACCATCAATGGCGGCTGTATTGGGACTATTCGGGTGGAATCTCGACGGACCTGTTAGTGCATCAAACGGATATTACGAACTTTGTTTGCGGCAAAGCGGAGCCGTTGTCGTGCATGGCGTCGGGCGGGGTTTATCGTTGGGCCGGGGCGAGCGACGACCGCGAAGTGCCCGATACGCTGAGCGCGATCTATGAGTATCCCGACCGCTTCCACATCAACTACTCGTGCTATTTCGGCAATGAGCAGTATGGGTATGGCGAGCAGTTTATGGGCAACGAAGGAACGATTGAAGTGTTGAACCGGCAGACGCTGCGGTTCTTCACCGAGAAGTTCCGCGGGCGGGCGCCGGAGGCCGTGAAAGCGCGCGAGGAGTTCACGGAAGATAAGCCGGGTAACGACATTCCCGCGGTACAGGCGCATACGGCGAACTTCATCAATGCGGTGTTGGGCAAAGAGAAGGTGATCGCCCCGGTGGAAGTGGGCCAACAAGCGGCGGTGTCGGGCCATCTGGCGACGTTATCCCTGCGCAGCAATAAGAAAGTGCTGTGGGATAGCAAGACGCAGAAGCAGAGCTTCGCTTAGTCCGATCGATCAAATTCAGGGAGACCGCTTTGTCACAGAACAACTCAGGGCGTATTGTGTTCGCGGCCATTCTGGCTATCTTTGTGTATGGCGTGATTGCCGCCATGCTGGGAGTGCTGCTGGCGTCGTTTAATCTGACGCCGGAGCAGAATGGGAACATCGCGCTCGCGCAGGCGATCGGGATGATTATCGCCTCTTTATCGGCGGGACCGATCATTGATGCTAAGGGCAAGAAGTTGGCTCTCGTTACCGCTTTGGGATTGATTGCGATCTCCCTGTTTTTGCTGCGGAGTTCGACGGGGTATGAACAGCAGATGCTATGGGTGTTTGTGTTGGGGCTGGGCGGTGGGATCCTGGTGACGGCGGCGAATGCGCTGGCCGGGGACGTGAACGAAGAGCGGCGGTCATCGACCTTGAACTTCCTAAACCTGTTCTTTGGGCTGGGCGGGATGGCGACGCCGCTGATCGCGGCGAACGTCGTTAACAACGATCCGCAGATGCTGTGTTTGTTGGCGGCGGTACTGGCGGCGGTGACCTTTGTGGTTCACTTCACGACCCCGATGCCGGGCCCGAAAGGCGGCGTGGGCGGCGGCGTGGCGATTGGGGAACTGATTTCAAAGCCTTCGCTGTGGTTGTTCGCGGGCTTCCTTTTCCTGTATGTCGCGGCCGAGATTGGCGTTTGGAATTGGCTGGCGCAGTTGTTGCAATCGCGCGGGACTGACTCGAAGACGGCGCAGAACATCGTGGGTTCCGGATTTGCGTTTGGCATCCTTGTCGGCCGGGTGGTGGTGAGCCGTATTCTGATCAAGATCCCGGCGTCAACGGTGCTTTTGGCGAGCGCGGCGCTGATGCTGGTGACTACTTATGTGCTGCTGCGGACCACCGAGCCATCGATGGCGTGGGGAACGGTGTTCGCGGCGGGGATCGCGATGGCTCCGGTGTTCCCGACGACGCTGGGGATGGTTGGCGATGCGTTCCCAAAGGGGACGGCGACGGCGATGGGATTTGTGATCACGTTTGGCTGGGTGGGCTTGGCGGTTAGTTCACGGGTGATCGGGGCGCTGGGGGGAAATGACCCGCAGCGGTTAAGCGGGGCGCTGATGGTTTTACCGGCGGCGAGTGCGCTGATGGTGGTGATCATGCTGGTTCTCCGGGGAATGGTACGGAAGAAGGCTTAAGTGGATTTGCGCCTAAATTGCAATTTGCAATTTTTTACCCGGTTTTATTTGTTTTCAAGAACTTGCGGGCTGCGATTCGTTGGTTCGTTCGGATTTCAGGCACACCGAGGGTGATTGGTGGCGCGGGATGGTTGCGCTTAATGCGGCTCCCACACAGTTAGTACCATAACTGTCAAAATTTGTTTATTTTGGCGCCCCCCTCGTTCTCTTTGGGCAGGGCCAACTGATATTCACGGGCGAGAATCTTGTTGGGCAGATTGTCCAACGCGTAGTGCGCGACCGCAGCGTCTTTCGCGCGGCAGACTCTAGGCTTTTTCTGAGACTGCGTTCAGAAAAAGTGGCCCCTCTGGGGCAGCCGGGATGGAAGATTTCGGAGGGTCGGGAATCACTGCGGCTGGGTTGAGGTATGCTGCCGTCGGATGCGCTCCTGTCAGACCAGTTCACCAGCCAATACGAGGATCTTCTCGAAGGACAGTACGATTGCGTGGATCGGGTGGTGATCAATGCGTGGCTGCCGGGATGCGGTAATGGCGGAGGTTTCCGGAACTGGTGGCG
>JBJXFL010000116.1:0-20319 GCA_046155405.1 Bryobacteraceae bacterium
CTTTCCATTCCTTCTCAATACCGCATGCCGAAACAAAAGTTCAACTTTTTGTTTTGGGGCTTTTTTGACACGCTCTAAGGTCCGTGACTACGGAAACAGAACCTCCCGCGCCTCATTCGCCACCAACATGCAACGCCCGTTATGACCACAATTGGGAACCTTCACCAGCCGATGCTTAGCGCCGTACCGGTCCGTGATGTAAGCAAAATAATCAAGCCCGCGTTTCAGCCGGTTCGGCCCCTGCGCCATCGCTCCGCACGTCGAGTCGAATCCGAACTGCGGCGTCACGTCGTACTCGCCCAATAAATAAACAACGTCCCGTCGCGCCAGGTTCTTCCGCATCACCTCATCGGACACCGCCGCCGCATAGCCCGTACGATTCTCCATACCGTACTTCCATTGATTGAATCCCGTGCAGCCTTCGGTCGGGCCTGGCCGTGACGCATCCAAATAGAAATAGCTGGATGGATTCGAAATGACGTAGCGAATCGAAACGCCTGGCGGCTCCATTTTCGACGCCGCGGCGTACCGGCTCAAAAACTGCCCGCCCGCCGAATGCCCCATCAGCACAACGTGCCGCAGTTGCGGATACCGCTTCTTTTCCGCGAATCGGCGGATCAACTCATCGATCACGTCGTAAGTCGTCACCGGCGCGACACCCACACCGGGGCCGCCGCCTCTCCAATCGTTGCCGCTACAGGCGAAGCCAATTTCCCCCGGGGCCAGCTTGTCGTCGCAGTTGCGCGACCCGGTTCCGGCGAACCGCGGCGCCACGACAATCGTGTCCTCCAACCCGCCTGCCAGGTACGCCGCCGCCATGCCCGAGGGGAAATAGTCATCCGCATTCCGGCCGGCGCCATGGATCACAATCAGCGCGCGGCGCGCCTTCACTTGCTTCGTCTCCAGCGGATGCGACCGGTACATCATCACGAACCGCCCTTCGCCCATCGGCAGCGGCTCCGGTGTGTAAGCAAGTCCAGCCAACGCTAGCATCAGCAACATAAGCGCTCCTATCGCAACAGATCCTCAAGCTGAATCCGTGCGTCTGTCTTCGAATCCCGGTACTTCACGATCACCGGCGTGTATAGCGAGACGCCCCAGTCCTTACCTGGCCCGCTAGTCACCGCGCGCGAACCGGCAACCACCACGGCTCCTTCCGGAATCACCAGCGGCTCCTCGTCCGTCGCCCGCAACACCGTCCCGTTCACCAGATCATAGACGGGCGTCGAACGGTTGAGAATCGTTCCGGTGCCCAACACCGCGCGCTTTCTCACCACCGTGCCTTCATATACTCCGCAATTGCCGCCCACCAGCACGTCCTCCTCGATAATCACCGGCATCGCGCCCACGGGTTCCAGCACGCCGCCAATCTGCACGGCGGCCGAAAGATGACATCGCGCGCCAATCTGCGCACAACTCCCCACCAGCGCATGTGAATCCACCATCGTGCCTTCGTCCACATACGCGCCCACGTTGATGTACATCGGCGGCATGCACGTCACCGAACGGCCCACATAGCAGCCGTCGCGGATCGACGACCCGCCCGGAACGATGCGCACGCCGCTGTCGATTCCGAACTGCTTCACGGGATAGGTCGCCTTGTCGAAGAACGGCTGCCGCGCCCGGTCCACCGACATATCTACAATCGAACCCAGCCGGAACCCCAGCAAAATGCCCTTCTTCACCCAACCATTCACGCGCCATCCGGTAACGGTCGAAGCGTCGGGCGATGCCGCGCGAATCTCGCCCGCGTTCAACGCCGCTTTGAAGTCCGCAAACAACCGGAAGTGCTCCTCGCCATATGCGGCGGGCTTATTGTCGAAGGCGTCTTCCACCGCCTCGCGCATTCCATTAGCGCCCAGCAACCGCGCCCTCCGCGGCCAACAAGCCGCACTGCTCCAAGACTGCGTCGATCTTCCTCTGGCTCGCCTCCGCCGGTGCCACTAGCGGCAGCCGCCACACCGGTTCCAAGAGGCCCATCCGCGCCATCGCGTACTTCACCGGTCCCGGATTCGACTCCACGAAGTTCACTTCCATCAGCGGCAGATACTTCCGCTGCAACTCTCTCGCGCCCGCGTAGTCGCCATCCAAAGCTCGCTGGGCCAATTGCGCCATCGGCCCCGGAATCTCGTTCGAAACCACCGAAATAATCCCGCGGCCGCCCAGCGAAATCAACGGAATCGTGATCGAATCGTCGCCGCTCAAAACAGCGAAATCAGCCGGCACGTGGTACAGCGCCAAGGCCATTTGCGAAATGTTCCCGCTCGCCTCTTTGACGCCAACGATGTTGTCGATCGCCGCCAGCCGTTTCAGCGTCAACGGTTCCACGTTGACGCCCGTTCGCCCCTGCACGCTATACACAACGATTGGTAGCCGCGTTGAGGCGGCGATGGCGTGGAAGTGCTGATAGAGCCCCTCCTGCGTGGGTTTGTTGTAGTAGGGTGTTACCGATAGCAAGCCATCCGCTCCCAGCCCCTCCAGTTCCTTGGCCAATTCCACCACTTCCGCCGTGTTGTACCCGCCGCATCCGGCCATTACCGGCACGTTGCCTTTGGCCTCTTCCAAGGTAATCTCCACTACGCGCAGATGCTCTTTGCGGGTCAAGGTAGGGCTCTCGCCCGTCGTTCCGCACGGCACCAAAAAGTGAATGCCGTCTTCAATCTGCCGGCGCACCAGCGCCCGCAGTCCCTTTTCATCCAAGCTGCCGTCCTTGTTAAACGGCGTTACCAGCGCTGTGCCGCATCCTTGAAACATGTGCCACCTCCTCTAAAAAAGCGTCTCGCTGAACTCGTAAAAACCCCGCTTGCCGACAATCCATTTCGCCGCCTGCAGCGCGCCGCGCGCAAAGCCTTCCCTGCTCCTCGCCGTATGCCGTAGCGTGATCGTATCCGCCACGCTGTCGAAGCCGACTTCATGCGTACCGGGAACGCGCCCCGCGCGGTTGGACGATATGTCGATATTGCGCTCATACCCCGCCCGCTTCATCCCATCCACCACCTTCAACAATGTTCCGCTCGGCGCGTCCTTCTTGGTGTCGTGATGGATCTCCCACGCCCAGGCGCCGTAGTCCGGCTGGCCCGCCAGCAGCTTCGCCGCCTCGGCCGCCAGCCGAAAAAACACGTTCACGCCAACCGAGTAGTTTGGACTCCACACCGCCGCCGAATTCCCCGCCGCCACCGCCGCCTTCACCCGATCCATCTCATGCAGCCAGCCCGTTGTGCCGATTACCACCGGCACACAAATCGCCGCCAACCGCTCGGCGTTAACCACCGCCGACTCCGGTGTCGAAAACTCTATCGCCGCATCGATTCCGGCGAAGTTCTCCCGCGTAATACCCACCGCGCCAACGTTGTTATGAATGTCCAAAATCAGCGTCACCTTAAATCCATACTCCGGCGCCAACTGCTCCAACATCCGGCCCATCTTCCCGTAACCGATCAACGCGAGTTTCATGCCTCAAACACCCTTTCATCAAGCGTTGTAAAAAACTCGAAATGCAGCGCTTCCACCGCCGCCCGCAGATCCGCGTCCGCCACCACTAAGCTCAGGTTCAATAGCGAAGCGCCCTGCGTAATCATCCGAACATTAATCGCCCGCAGAGCGCCAAACACCCGCGCCGCCAATCCCGGCGTCTCCCGAATATTGTCGCCCACCAGGCAGATCAGCGACTGGCTATCGACCACCGTAACTTCCGCGATCTTCCGCAACTCCGCGCAAATCTCATCCAAATGCGCCGTGTTGTCGATCGTCAGCGATACGCTCACTTCGGATGTCGTCACCATATCCACCGGCGTTTGGAACCGGTCGAACACATCGAATATCCGCTTCAAAAAACCATGAGCCATCAGCATTCGCATGCTCTGAATATTTACCACCACCAGGTTCCGCTTGCACGCGATCGATTTCACCGCATTTGCGCACGGCACGCTCTCGGCGACAATCCGCGTCCCTTCCGATTCCGGATTCCGAGAGTTGAGAATCAGCACTGGAATGTTCTTCTCCACCGCCGGAACCACCGTCGCCGGATGCAGCACCTTGGCCCCGAAGTATGCCAATTCCGCCGCCTCGGCGAAGGATATCGTCCGTACCCTATGCCCGCCCGGCATTATGCGCGGATCGCACGTCAACATGCCATCGACATCGGTCCAGATCTGTATCTCTTCCGCCCCAATCCCGGCGCCAACGATCGAAGCGCTGAAGTCCGATCCGCCTCGTCCCAGCGTCGTCGTAAATCCGTCCTGGGTCGACCCGATGAAGCCGCCCACCACCACCACCTTGCCCGCCAGCGTCAGCGGCCGCACGCGCTCTTCCAACTTCGCGTATGACCGTGAATAAAGCGGTCCCGCCTGCGTATAACGCCGGTCGGTGACAATCACTTCGCGAGCGTCCACATGCACGCCGTCCATACCGAAATTCCGGAACGCCGCCGCCACGATGCGCGATGACAACCGCTCGCCATAACTCGAGATCAAATCCACATACTGCGGCGGAAATTCTCCCAGGCCGGCCAATTCATCCAGGAGCGCCGCCAACTCCTGAAAATGCTCGTCGATGAACGCCGCCACCTCCGGCCCCGCCTCACGCAACGTATAAGCGGCCAACTCTTCCAACAAACGCGCCGCCTCGTCCCGCTCGCCATTGCAAGCCGCGGAAGCGATCGCCAGCAGCCGGTTCGTCGTCTTTCCCATGGCCGACACAACCACCACCGGCTGCCGGTCCAGCCGCGCCTTGACGATCCCCGCCACTCGCTCGATGGCGGCCGCCGATTCAACCGACGTGCCGCCAAACTTCATTACGATCATTTACAACAGCCCCTCCGCATGCATCAGTTCCGCATTCAACACCGCCGCGCCGGCCGCGCCCCGCACCGTGTTATGACCCAGCGCGATGAACTTGCAGTCGAACACCGGGCACTCGCGCAATCGGCCCACAAAAACCGCCATTCCGCGCTCCCGTTCCACATCGCGCCGCGGCTGCGGACGGTCCTGCTGCTCCATGTAAATCACCGGCCGCGCCGGCGCGCTCGGCAGGTTCAACAACTGCGGCTTCCCGCGGAAACTATCGAACGCATTCCGGACATCCGCCAGCGAAGGCTTACTCGCAAACTCCACCGACACCGTTACCGTGTGCCCATCCACCACGGGAACGCGGTTGCAGTGCGCGCTTACTCTCGCCGCTAACGGGACGATCCTGCCGCCGGAAACCGAGCCCATTATTTTCTGGGTCTCGATCTCCATCTTCTCTTCTTCACCGCCAATGTACGGAACCACGTTCGCCGTAATATCCATCGAAGCCACACCCGGATAACCCGCGCCCGAAATCGCCTGCAGCGTCGTCACCACCACCCGTTGAATGCCGAACTGCGCCAAAGGCCCCAAGGCCATCGTCAAAACAATCGTCGAGCAGTTCGGATTCGTGACGATCAATCCATCCCACCCGCGCGTCGCTTTCTGCAGCGCCGCCACCTCCAGGTGGTCCGCATTCACCTCCGGCACCAGCAACGGTACGTCGTCATCCATGCGGTGGTTCCTCGAGTTCGACACCACCAGATGCCCCGCACCCGCAAACGCCCTCTCGATCTCCGTCGCCACCGACGCGTCCGTCGCCGAAAAAACCAGCTTCGGCGCGTTGCCCGGCTTGCACTCTTCCACAGTCAAATCCGCCGTCGTCTCCGGCATCGTCCCGTCCAGCCGCCACGACGTGGCATCGCGGTACTTCTTCCCCGCGCTCCGGTCGCTCGCGCCCACCCAGGTCAATTGGAATCGCGGATGATTCCGCAGAAATTTTACGAAGTGCTGTCCCACCATTCCGGTGGCGCCAAGCACGCCAACTGGTATCTTCATGTCTCGTTCTTTCCTTCTTCAAGCAGTTGCCGGACAAGTTCCGCATACAGCCCGGTGGCCTTCAACAGTTCCGATTTCGCGACGCGCTCCTGGCTGGTATGGGCCACGTGAATCGTGCCCGGCCCCAGCAGCAGCGGCTTACCCCACGCGCCGCCAAAGGCGGGGATATCGGTCGTATACTTCATCACCGCGGTCTCAAATCCAGGCCGCGATTCCATCAAAATCGCCGGAATGCAAAGCTGTTCCTTGGCCTCTACGAGCCCCGCGCACGCCGTTTCCACTGAGCGCCGCACCGGCTGCGGATCGTCGACCAGTCGAATCAGGATCTCCGCCTTCGCCACGTCCGGCACTACGTTCGGCGCCCGTCCTCCCGTAATCGTTCCGATGTTCATTGTCGACGGCCCCAACACCGGATGCACCGGCCAGTCAACGCGCCGCAAGCGTTCCAGCGTATCCAGCAGTTTCTCGATCGCCGACTCGCCCAGTTCCGGATACGCCGAATGCGCCATCCTCCCCGATGCGATCAATTCATACCGCAGCGAGCCCTTCGAACCTAACGCCAGCTTGCACTCCGTCGGCTCGCCGTTGATCAGATATTTCGAACCAAGCGGCACTTTGGCCATGTGATACGCGCCCGCCGAGTTCCGCTCCTCCCCCACCACAAACAGCAGCGCAAACCCGCGCCGGCCCTCAGCCAGTAAAATCCGCGCCGCATGAATCATGCAAGCGATAATACCCTTGACATCGCAAGCGCCGCGCCCCCAGACAAACTCGTCATCCTCTCGCGACGCAAAAAACGGCGGCACCGTATCGAGATGCGTCGACATTGTCACCAACGGATCGCCCCACCTCGCCAGTAAATTATCGCGATTCGGTTCGACCTCAATGCGCTCCACCCTGCCGCCGTATTCCGCCGCCAACGGCCGCAAATGGTCGAACAGCCAATCGCCAACAGCCTTTTCATTGCCGGTGATCGATTCAATGTCAACGAGGTTTCTTGTGAGGGCGAAGACGTCCATACTCTCCATTCGCTGGTAGCCAAACGCCGGGAGAGTAAACGGGTGAAGCCCGTCACTTCTCCGTAGCGCCCCATCCGGACGGCCATCGGCGTTTCGCCAAGTGTCCGGATGACAGTGAGCCGGTCTTACCCATACTCCCCAACCCTTCCGCGTGCCGCCCCGCCGGAAGAACTTCGGCGAAGTTGCCCTTTTCCACCAGCCTTCCGCGCGACGGAAACCGCGGCTGCCGTACTTGTGACCTTCGCTCCTCTACCGAGTTCTCTCCAGGGTAGCGGAGCGGTCCCCAAAAGGTCAAACTCAAACCAAAAACAACCGCTCCACCGTCCAATAAAGCCCAACCGCAATAATTGCCATCGATCCATAGCGCACCACCATATCCCGCCGGCCAATCCAAGCCAACAGCGGCACCACGACTACTACAATCCCCAACTGCCCTATCTCCACGCCCACGTTAAATCCCGCCAGCGCCCACCCCAATACCTCTGCCGGTAACCCTACTTCCCCCAACGCCCCCGCAAACCCAAATCCATGCACCAGCCCAAATCCCGCGGCGTACACCGCCCGGATTTCCGCTCCACGCGTTCCCTTCGACAGCAGATTCTCCCCCGCCGTCGCGACAATCGAGAGAGCGATTACCCCTTCCACCAGCCAGGGAATCGGCCGAACGAACCCAAGCACCGCGAGCGCCAGTGTCACCGAATGCGCCACCGTAAACGCCGTAATCACCATCAACAGCGACCGCATCCGCCCCCCCGGCAATAGCAGCGCCAACAAGAAGGCGATATGGTCCGGGCCGAACAAAATGTGCTCAATCCCCACCGGAACGAACCGAAGCAACGCCGACGATCCCTTCTCTCCTAATACAACCGGCGCCGATGTCGCCGCCAATATCGCTTCCCCCGCCGGTACGCCGTCGCGCATTAAAGTGACCAAAGTTCTGTCCGCTTCATCCTCCGGAAATAGCGGCGCATCCATCACAATCGAACCGGGCACACCGTCCCGCGAAGCCTCCCACGCCACAATGCCGTTCTCCGTCGCCGGCACGACCTTGCCAGCCTCCGAAAACAACTCCCCATCCAAACGCAGCCGCAGCCGCTTCGCCAAATCAGGTCCAGTCTGCAACTGCAAGGCGTGCGCCTGCACTCTAACGTGGGTCCGGCCTCCCTCAATCCGCACCTGCACCCCGGTTACACCCAGGTCATGCGCCACCAATGAAAGTCCAGCCAAAACCAGCAGCCACTTCATCCCAGCACCACCCAGCAGAATACCGCCCCTGCAACCATCATCGAAAGCCCCCAAACCAGCAATTGATTAAAAAGCAACCGGCTCGCGTCCCCCGCTGGAATCGACGCGATGCATAACGCCCCGATCGTCGACAACGGCGAAACATCCACCAGATGTCCGGCAATATTCATGGTCTCCGCCAGCCCGAAGGCCGACTCCATCCCCAACTTCGCAGCCAGCCCCTGCGCCAAGGGCAAAAAAGCCGGTAAAACGACGCCGGAAGTGCTCGAATAAGCCGAAATTAGGCCCACAATTAGGGCCACTAAGGGGATAACTGTCGCCGGCGAAGCCACACTTGCTATAAGTCCTGTAAATAGTTCCAACCCATTTGTCCTCTCCAGCAGACTGATCAACACCGTCACGCCGCACACCATCACAATCGTTCCCCACGGTACCCGCCGAATCGCCTCGTCCTCATCCGCGGCTCGCAGCAGGCTCAGTACAACGGCTCCCGCAAACGCCGCCATTCCAATCTGCACCCTCCCAAATACAACCCCCGCCACCAGTGCCGCGATCACAGCCAGCGTCAACCAGTGCGCACGTTCCAGCGGCGTGCTCTCCACCTCCGCGCCGCCCAACGCCTTTTCTTTCAACAACCTCCACCCGCCAAATAGGAAGTAGCCCCCGAACGCGACCAACGCGTGCGCCGTCAAATTCAGCCACCAAGTTGTCAACTCCAGCCCCGGCAACCCAATTTTTTCCATCAACCCGCCCACAATCAGACCCGTCGGCGCCAACGGCGATAGCGAGCTCGCATTCGCGCCATTTCCGACCATAATCGCCATCAAGAACGGCGAAATCCTCATGCGCAGCGCGGTCCCCATCGCGACCGGCGCCAGCAGCCCCGTCGTCGCGATATTGCCCGGCCCGCACGTCCCCATCACCGCCGCCAGCACAAAAAACAGAATCGGCACCAACCCGGCGCGACCGCGGCACAGCCGCACCGCGTTTTGCGCCACCCGCTGCAGCGTCCCATTCACGCCCGCCTGGCTGAACAGCAGCGTCACTCCAGTCAGTGTCAGGAACAGCTCCACTGGAAACCCCGCAGCCACCTGCTTCACGGATAAGCCAACGAAGTACACGCCGATTACCCAGGCCAGCGCCATCGCCAACAACCCGACGTTTAAACGTGTAACGCAACTCAGCAAAACCGCTACGCCCAGCGCCGCCAGCGTCAACGCTCCTGGGTTCATTCGTTCACCAAACCGCGGAGCAGCACCGCCGGATGAACCGCCTCCACGCCGGCCAGATCATACACCTGGTGGCGGCACGAAGTCCCCGCCGCCACCAGTACCGCTCCGGGCTTCAACGCACGCGCCGCCGGAAGTAGCCGCCGTTCGCCGATCAGCCGCGACACGTCATAGTTCACGTACCCGAACGAACCCGCCATCCCGCAGCAGCCGGAATCCAACGCGGTAACGGCAGCGCCAGGAATTTTCGACAATAACGCCACCGCCGGCGCCGCCATGCCCATCGCTTTCTGGTGGCAGTGTCCATGAAATACAATCTCGCCCGGCCCCGCCGAAAACGATAGCGGAAGTCCCAGCAAATACTCTTCCGCCAAAACCGCCGCCCGTCCCACGATTCGCGCCCGTTCCCGCTCTTCGCCACGCAATAGATCCGGCGCGTCTTCACGCAATGCCGATAAACAACTCGGCTCGCAAACCACCAGCGACGTACCTTGCGACGCCGCATCAAACAGCCGGGCGGCGTTCTCCTTCGCTAATTCGCGCGCCTCGCCCAGCAGCCCCTGCGATATCAAGGGCCGCCCGCAGCATACGTTCGGCGCCATCCCCACGCGCACGCCGCCGCGTTCCATCAACTCCGCGGCCGCAATCCCGATCTGCGGGTCGTAATGATTCGAGAAGGTATCCACAAACAGCAACGCCGAGACGTCCGAAGTCGAACGCCCCGCAAACCAATCCCGCAGAGTGTTTCGCCGCCATCGCGGAACCGGCCGCCGTGCGTCGATTCCAGTCAATTTCTCATTCAACCAACGCACTGGCGACGCATTCGCAACCATGCCGGACAACGGCGCCATCGCGCTCCCTAATCTAGCCAACCCGGCCGCATTCCCCAAAACGCGCGCCCGCAGCGACGGCCCTCCCATTCGCTCCCACCGGGCCGCCAGAAACTCGCTCTTGAATCGTCCCATGTCCACGCCCACCGGGCACTCCGCCTTGCACGCCCGGCACTCCAAACACAGGTCCAGAACTTCCTTCACTCCATCCTCATGCAGCCCGGCCTCGCCCAACCGTCCCGCCATCGCCAGTCGCAATACATTCGCCCGCCCGCGGGTCGAATGCTTCTCTTCACGGGTCACCATGTAGGAAGGGCACATGGTCCCTTCCAGCTTCTTCCGGCAAGCGCCCAGCCCGCTGCACATCTCCACCGCGTTGCCAAAGCCGCCGTGTTCGTCAAAAGAAAAAAACGTCGGCGGCTTGGCCGTCACATAGTCCGCCCCGTATCGCAAATTAGCCGTCAATGGCGGCGAGTCCACGATCTTCCCCGGGTTCATGATCCCATCCGGATCGAACGTCTTCTTAATAGTACGAAACGCTTCGTAGATACGGTCTCCAAACATCCGCCGGATATAAGGACTCCGCACCATGCCGTCGCCATGTTCCCCCGAAAGCGCCCCCCCAAATTCCAACACCAGCGCCGCCACGTCATCGGCGATGGCCTGAAATTTTGCCACGCCCTCCGCGGTCTTCAAGTTCACCACCGGCCGAACGTGCAGGCACCCCACCGATGCGTGCGCATAGATCCCCGCCGACGTATTGTGCTTTCGGATCAACTGCAAAAACCGATCAATATAGTCGCGTAACTTCTCCGGCGGCACCGCCGTATCTTCCACAAACGACAGCGACTTGTTGTCGTCCTTCATCGACATCGAAAGCCCCAACGCCGCCTCTCTCAAACCCCAGATTCTTCCCTGCGACGCCGCGTCTATCGCGTGGTAAAACCGGTCCCCCACTCCCTGCGCCCGCAAGTCGCGTTCCAGTTCCGCCATTCGCGGCGGCAGATCCTCCGCGCGGTCCCCGTAGAACTCCACACACAGCAAAGCGCCCGGCTCACCCTTTATAAACGTCTGGCGCTGCAGGTGCAGCGCCGCGTTCTGCTTCGTGTGATCGAGAATAAAGCTGTCCATCACTTCAACCGCCGAAGGTCCATGCTTCAAAATGGACGGCGTCGCTCCCAACGCGTCCAGCAGTTCAGAAAACTGAATCGCCACCACGGCCTTCGCTTTCGGCAGCGGAACCAGCCGCAGTTTTGCTTCCAGCACCACACCCAGCGTCCCTTCCGAACCCACCATCAGCTTCGTTAAATCACAAACGGATCCATCGGCAAACGCATCCAGGTTGTACCCCATCACGCGCCGCAGCACTTTTGGAAACCTCGCCTCCACCTCCGCCGCCAACTCCACGCCCAGCTTCCGCACAACTCGATACCCCCGCGCCGGAATCGAATCTCCCAAACAGGCAGCCTCTAAAGCTTCCCCCGACAGCGCCCGTAGCTCGCAAACGAACCCATCCGCGAACAGCACCGTCTGCTCCAGCACATGGTCAATGGTCTTGCCATAATAGACGCTCCGGGCGCCCGACGAATTGTTGGCCATCATCCCGCCAATCGTCGCCCGGCTCGCGGTCGAAATATCCGGCGCAAACCGTAGCGAATGCGGCTTCAACTCGGCATTCAACTCATCCAAAACAATTCCCGGCTCCACGCGGCACCAAAGTTCTTCCGCGTTCACCTCCAACAGCCGGTTGAAATATTTCGAAATGTCGATCTGAATCCCCGTGCCAATCGCCTGCCCCGCCTGCGACGTCCCCCCACCGCGCACTGTGACCGGACACCGATGGCGAGCGGCCACCGCGACGGCTGAAACTACGTCCGCCCGGGTGCGTGGAATCACCACCCCCACGGGCATGATCTGGTAAACGCTGGCGTCCGTCGAATAGAGCGCCCGGGTCACTTTGTCGAACCGCACCTCTCCCGTCACCTCCGTGGCGAGATCCCGCTCCAACGCTTCGATATTCACCCCAATCGACACCAAACTCATCGAGTCCAAACCTCTTCCACGGTATCGCCGCGGCAAGCGTACATCTTCTCATGCAGATTTGCGGTCGGGTCGCAATGCGGCACCACAAATGAAACCGCATCGCCCAACGAGGGCAACCGTTCCGCAAACAGGAAGCCATGCTCATCGCCCGCCCACTGCCAGCGTGCGCCCGGTATGCCAATCGCCTCCGGCCCAAACGGCCGGTCGGTAGCGAACGCTTTGAACCCCGCATCCACCGTAACTCGATCCGCGTGCGACGCGCTGATCACCGTCGCAAGAACCGTCATCGCCACCGCAAACGGCACGCCGCCAATCTTCCCATACGCCACATCCATCAATGGATACGAACCCGCCTGCAACTCCGTCAACTCCGGAATCGCAATATCGATATCCCAAGTCCCCGTCGACCCTCCCGTCAGCCGAACCGCACTCAATCCCCTCGCGAATAGCTCTTTCTGAATCCCCACCGCCAACGCCAGCGCGGCCGCTGAATGCGCCGTTCGTTCAACTCGGCCAACGGTGTGCGACCCCGAAACGGAATAAGCCTGCAGGCCCCCAAAGAGCAAATGCGGTGAAGCCTCCACCGCCATCGCAAGCTCTACCGCCCGCTCATCGCAAGGCACTCCAGTCCGATGGTCTCCAATGTCCAAATCCACCAGGACGGTGAGCCTCACACCGGCCCTTTCGGCCGATTCTTCATACATCGCGACCTGCCGCGGATGATCCACCACCACCGCGACTTCACCCGCCGCCGCCAATTCCGCCACTCGATCCGTCTTCACCCTCGCCGCTACTGGCGTAGTCAACAAAACCCCGATTCCGGCCCCAACCATCGACTCCATCTCTGATAGAGTGGCCACGCAAACTCCCACTGCCCCCGCCTCCAATTGCCGCTTCGCAATCGCCACTCGCTTGTGCGCCTTCGCGTGCGGCCGCAATACCTTCCCCGCGCCCGTAACGGCGGCCTGCATGGATGCGATGTTGGCCTCCATCAGATCCAGATCCACCAGCAGCGCCGGCGTGGGCAATTCGCTCTTCCGCATCGACATCCGTCCATTCTCTTATAATCGGGATCAATGCAACGCCCACTGCTGTGCTTGATAGTAGTCCTCCCGATAGTGCTGGCCCAACCGGCCGGCTTCAATTACGACGAAGCCAAGGTGCCCAAGTATACGCTGCCGGATCCACTGGTGATGGCCGATGGCACGCCGGTGAAAGACGCCGCGATGTGGCGGAAACAACGGCGGCCGGAAATCCTGGGTTTGTTCGCGGAAGAAGTGTATGGGCACACGCCAAAGACCAGGATCAAGCTGCGGACTGAAGTCTTGGAAATCGACAAGACCGCGCATGGCGGACTGGCCACGCGGAAGCAGGTCCGGGTATGGTTTGGGCCGGCGGCGGACGCGCCGTCTATGGACTTACTGATCTATCTACCGAATGGCGTGAAGGGCAAGTCGCCGGCGTTTCTCGGATTGAACTTTGGCGGCAACCACACAACGCAGCCGGATTCCGAAATCCGGGTGACAAAGAGCTGGGTGAGTTCGAAAGTCAATAACAATCAGGCGAGCGAAAAAGATCGCGGCGCGGGCGCGAGCCGCTGGCCGGTGGATCTGGTGCTAAAGCGGGGATACGCGGTTGTGACCGCTTATTACGGGGATATCGATCCGGATTTTGACGACGGGTTCCAGAACGGCGTCCACAAGCTGTTCTACAAACCGGGGCAAACGCGGCCGGAGAAAAACGAGTGGGGCTCGCTGGGGGCGTGGGCGTGGGGACTGAGCCGCGCGATGGATGTGTTGGAGAAAGAGAAAGAGATTGATACGTCAAAGGTGGCTCTGCACGGCCATTCGCGGCTGGGGAAAGCGACGCTGTGGGCCGGGGCGCAGGACGAACGCTTCGCAATCGTGATCGCCAACGACTCGGGCGAAGGCGGCGCCGCGCTGGCTCGCCGCAGATTCGGCGAGACCACGGCGCGGATCAATACCTCCTTCCCGCATTGGTTTGATGGGAATTTTAAGCGGTACAACGACAAAGAAGACTCGATCCCGGTGGATCAGCACCTGCTGCTGGCGCTGATCGCGCCGCGGCCGCTGTACGTGAATTCGGCGCTCGAAGATTCCTGGGCCGACCCGAAGGGCGAGTTCCTGGGCGCGCTGGGGGCGGACCCGGTTTACCGTCTCCTCGGCATGCCAGGGCTGCTGGTGAAAGAACATCCACCGGTGGAGAAACCATCGCTCGACGGCACGATTGGCTACCACATCCGCAGCGGCAAGCACGATGTTACCGACTACGACTGGACGCAATGGATGAATTTCGCCGACCGGCACTTCAAGCGCGGCGGAAAGTAAGTTACTTCTTCTTTTTGCCCGTATCCGGGCGATTGTCGCCGACAAAGCCGTCCCGGTTGGGCATCTTCACTTTTGGCAGTGTCTGGGCATTCATTTCGTCCTTCTCGCCAATGATGCCGTTCAGGTGCAGAATCAGCGCCGTGACTGCGTAAGTCTGGTCCGCATTCAACAGGCCCGGATTGTCAAACGGCATGGCGCGGCGGACATAGTCATAGATGGTCGTAGCGTAGGGCCAGAAGCTGCCGACGGTTTTAAGCGGTTTGGCGGATTTCAGCGTCCCTGTGCCGCCGACCACTGGGCCCTCTTCATCGCCCTGTCCCTGCGCTCCGTGGCAGCGGGCGCAACGCCGGCTGTACGTGTCGCGGCCATCGGCGGCAGTGCCCTTGCCGGGAGGCAGCCCGGTTCCGTCTGGAGCTATGAATAGGTCAGTCGCCTTAATCTCTTCCGGCGTCGCCGGCCGTCCGGCGTGGTACTTCGGACCTTGGGCGAAGATGCAAATAGTCAGTAGAGCCAAGCCAAGTAACTTACCCATTCTTGACGCTCCCGTCGGCGGCGATCTTCCATGTCTTAACGCCATTGTAGTGATAGGCCGAGTTCATGCCGCGCGCTTCGGTTAGCTCTTCGCGGGTGGGTTGCGTATAACCGGAAGAATCGACCGCGCGAGCCGCTAACTCCGTCTCTTTGCCGTCCCACTGCCACGGCAAACGGAAGCGCGTAAACGCCATCGGCAGCCGTGGCTCCTGCAGCGCCGCTTTTTTCCAGGTCTTGCCGCCGTCGCTGGAGACATCGACACGGACAATCGTTCCACGCCCGCTCCAGGCCAAACCGCGGATCTCTTGAAAGCCCGGGCCGTTCAGCTTTTGGCCACCGCTAGGGTGAGTGATCACGCTCTTTGCGTCCATAACGAAAGTGAATTGGCGAGAAGTGCCGTCGGCAAGTAGATCAGTATATTTCGAAGTTTCGTCTTTGGTCTGGTTTGGCTGGTCGACGACCTTGATTTGGCGTAACCACTTCACGTTAACGTTGCCTTCGTAGCCCGGCACGACCAGGCGCAGCGGATATCCTTGCTCAGGCCGAATGGCTTCGCCGTTTTGGGCATAGGCGATCAGGCAGTCATCCAGCGCTTTGTCGATTGGCAGGCTTCGGCTCATTTTGCAGACGTCGGCGCCCTCCGCTACCAACCACTCGCCTTCTTTCTTCAGGCCTGCTTCTTCCAAAAGAATTTTCAGCGGCACGCCGGTCCATTCACTGCAACTGGCGAGACCAAATCCGGTCGAGACGTTCGGTCCGCCGGGAGCTTTCCATTCGCCGCCGGAGTTGCCGGCGCATTCGACGAAATAGATGTGCGATTCCGAAGGGAGTCGCTTTAGATCGGCAAGAGTGAAGACCAACGGGCGCTCAACCAGGCCATGCAAAAGCAGCGTGTGCTTGGCGGGGTCAAGATCCGGGACGCCGGCATGATGTCGTTCGAAGTGCAGCGAAGAGGGAGTAATTATCCCTTCGGTCTCGGCCAACGGTGTGCGTGTGGAGCCTATTTGCGGGCGTTTGAGATCGGGCACGGCGCGTTTGGCCGTTTCAAATTGAGAGCGTTCGCCATAGGCGCGGATGGGTTTACCGAGGGCGCTGGGAAGCTGTTCTTCCTCGGCCGGCTTGCTGCATCCGGCGACAGCGGCGATACCAGACAGTTGAAGAAATCGGCGGCGTGGGTTATTCGGCACCCACAAATTTTACCGCAAGCGCGTGTCACTGGGATTGAGGCCGCCGCGCGTCGATGAAGCGGCGATCAAAGAAGTAGAAGAAACCGTCTTCGGCGCCAATTAATAAATCGAGTTTGCCGTCGCCGTTCCAATCGGCGGCGTTCGGCGTGGGATTGTGACCCGCGAGCGGGGCGCGGGCCACCAGGCCCCGAAGAGCCATCACCGCCCGTTCCGCGCCGCCGCGGTTTTCGTGCCAAAGCGGGCCTTGGTCGGAGTCGGTGAGAAGGTCGAGATCCCCATCGCCATCCCAATCCACAAGGTCAATTTTGCGACGCCCGCTGGCGCCCGCGCGGCCGGCGGAAAGGTTCAGAAAACGGCCCGATTCGGTGACA
This sequence comes from Bryobacteraceae bacterium, assembly GCA_046155405.1. GTDB lineage: Bacteria > Acidobacteriota > Terriglobia > Bryobacterales > Bryobacteraceae. The sequence goes on from JBJXFL010000116.1 coordinate 16,647, forward strand.
AAGATACGCTCCGGCTCGCCAAGGATCAATTGACCATTCCGCTTCGCCCGGCGAAAAAGACACAGATAACCCTGGTGACTAAGCATCACCAGATCTGGCAGGCCGTCGCGGTCCCAATCGACTACCTCCGGCGTTGTCCGCCACTGGGTAAGCAGTTGCTTGCCGCGCGGCTCCCACCAAATCCACTCCGGCTTCGGCGTGCGCCCGTTCCATTCCACTTCGATGTTACGAGCCTGCTCCAACTCCTGTATGTTACCCGAGCCTTTGTACCATACCACTTCGCCCGAGATATCATTCACGACAAGATCCAGCTTCCCATCCATGTCCCAATCGGCGACCGTCGGATTGGAATAGCCCCATTTCGCCTCGGCTGGACCCTGCACGGACTTATTCTTTCCGGCCACCCGGCGAATGGGGTCGCCGCCCGCGCGCAGGTAGCCGCGAGATGTGAATTCCGGTATCTCCCGCGTACCGGTGTTTTCGAACCATTCAATGTATCCGGCCGAGTTGCCGGCCACGAGATCGAGTTTGCCATCGCCGTTCCAATCGGCTGCGACGGGCCGGGAAAGGGAACCGCTTTTGACATAGGGGTCGAGTTGTTCAAGCTGTTTTGGATTGGCCCATCTCGGCTCCTGGCCGAAGGGTGAAAGGTTTTCGACAAACGTCAGCGTGCCGCCTTCCTCGCCGATCAGCAGCGACGGGCGGCCATCCTTATGCCATTCAATGACGCGCGGCTGGATCATCTCCAGATCCAGCCGGAACGGCAGGACCACCGACTTAGTCAAGTCATCGCGCTTGTGCAGCGTAACATAGTCGAGAAAGCTGCCAAGCAGTAAGTCTGGTTTGGCATTCGAATTCCATCGGAAGAGTTGCGGCGCGGGGGAACCATAGGAGTCGACCGGAAGTTTGACGGGCTCATCGTACTTGGGCGCAATGTTAGTCCCGGTATTTCGCCAAAAGTAGACATAGCCGTGGAGCGGGCCGCGTAGCCATTCGCCCTTGCCATCGAAAGCATCGTCCCAGCCGTAGTCTCGCCAATCGCTGACGCCATTGAGCAGATCGATCTTACCGTCGCCGTCCCAATCGACGGGAAGCCAAAGATCGTCGCGGCCGACATGATAGGAGCGCTGCAGGTTGAACTGGCGAGGCTCGCTGAAGCCGTTGCGGCGAATGTCGGAAAACCACCGGCCCCCGGCGGAGGTGGCGTCGATCTTGCCGTCGCCATCGACATCGCCGGTGGCCAGATCCTTCAGGGCCGGGCCGAGCCAGACAGCGCGATCAAATAAAGGCTCCGCGGTAGAGCCGATGTTACGGAAAAAGTAAGTCCCGTTGTAAGGGCGGTCGGGCGAAGCGACGAGTAAGTCGAGATCGCCGTCGTTATCCCAGTCGATAGCGGCGGGGTGCGAGTAAAGCCCGACGGCGAGTTTCCCCCGAACGCCGGTCCGGCCATAGGTCACTCGATCACCGCTGCCGACCATCGCGAGCGCGGGTATCCGTTCCGTTTCGCCCTGACCGAATGCGTCCCAGGTGGCGACGTATTTGCCCGCGCCCGTGGAGACGAAGTGCAGAACCGCCGACGGCCGGCGGTACTCGACTTTCACGGGTATAGGCTTGCGGCCGGCTTCTTCATACAGGCGAAGCGAGTCGACGGAGAACCCGCGGGCGGCCGGAATTTCAAGGCGGACCGGAGTACCGGCCGGCGAGTCCACCGCGAGCGAATTGGATTGGCGATTGCGGTCCGCGGCGAAGAGGACGGCGGCGAACAGCAGGAATGTGAAAATCCGCATTGTGACCAGGATAGCGGAGACTAATTCCCAAGGCGTAGGCGTTAAAATAAGGGTGGCCAAAGTGATCTCGGCTGCTAGCGATCCACGCTCGGGCTCCCGAACTTATGCAACTTCCGAGAACACCGGGCGGTATTCGGTTGAGGGCGCGTGCTACTTCCGCGGTTATGCCTTGGTCGCTGTCGAGACCCCGCTCGATCAGCAAATCCGCGTTAAGCACCTGTAGCGGAACGTATATACATTCTGCTACGCTGAAATTGTGGTTATCTCCGGGTTTGAATGGGACGACGGCAATGTTCTCCACATTGAGCGTCACCAGTTCACGCCCGAGGAAGTGGAAGAAGTATTTGCCGGCGATCACAAGGTGAGGAAAACAAGCCAAGGGCTGTACATCGCCCTAGGCGAAACGCTCGATGGGCGGTTGGCGTTCGTGGTCTTCCGCCGCTTGCCAAAGGGCCTCATCCGTACAGTCACGGCCCGTGACATGGAAGATCGTGAGCGGCGTTTGTTTCGCCGGAAGTAGGTAAGCTATGAAAAAGACACTCCCATTGGCCAACGCGCCGCTCCCGAAATTTGCCTCCGACGAAGCCGCCGCCGAATACTTGGCTGCGCACTCCTTGGCTGGTGTCTGGGATCAATTGCCCGTCGCCAAGCCCGCCAAACTATCAAAGACGCTGACGAGGTCCATCCAGGAACGGCACTCGGCCCGAAAGTCGCCCATTTCGATTCGATTGGGTGCCGAGCAAATCGTTGCGGCAAAAAAGATCGCCTCCGCTAAGTCGGTCGGCTATCAGACGCAACTCCGAATGTGGATTGCCGAGGGGATTCGCCGGGAAGGGAAGGGCTAGCGACGGCGTTCGACGCCCCCGCTTCATGGATAGGAAACACTGCGCCGTTGATCGCGATAATCCACGCCGCGCCAGGGCACAGTGCGACATAGCGGTGCCGCGCGGACCCGGATCGACTCCGGATTTTGTGAACGACCAAGAACTGAAATCCCGCCCTCCACTTCCCGTCCTGCGGCATGGCGTCGGGAAAAGTGACATCGACGGAAAACGTGCAACCGACCGACGACACAAGAACGTGCGAGTCCGTCGCGAGCATCACCGCTGCCCGCCTGTGGGCCAGGCACCACGACGACAGCCTGCACCTTCAGTTCACTTTTGAAGTTGTCATCCGGGAGCGCAGGTGCGAGGCAATGTTCTGAGTGCCGCTACTTTCGGTGTTGCCCAGTACGATTAGGACGTACCCGAGGTCTGGATAGAACTCGACCTGGGTCGAGGAACCGGCAAGCGAGCCGGGCACTTCTTACGCCGTTAGCTATCCGCGTCTCAAATCCGAGACCGTCACGAGCACCATAATCCGCATCGATAGCGCCAGTTAGCATGTTTGCCGTCGTCTGTCGGGTGAGGATTCGATTGTCCATCAGCGCTTGTGCGAAACGGGCCAGGTCGTCTACCGTAGAGTAACCGCCGCCCAAGGTGTTGGCCGGCACGAACTCGCTGCCAGGCTGCGGCTCGCTCCAGGCTGGAGTTCATCGGGAACCGCCGGTGCTGCCGCCCCGTACAGGCGTGTATCCGAGTGCGGGTCTTAGCGGCAAATCGACTCGGTAGCTCGTGTTCGTCATGTCGAGGGGAGGGAAGATATCCCGCTCGACCACGGCACTAAACTCACGCCCTTTGCCGGAGGATTCCTACACCACGCGCCGCGACGGTGGCTTGATGCGGAAATCAACCTCCAGGCCCGCATCGGAAAGCATGTTCACTAGCCTGAATTTTCACGCCAAATAGTCACCTAACTTTTGGGGGCCCTCTACCGAAACTTTATGGTCAGCGGCCGTCCGTCCCACCACGGGACAGGCGTGGATTCTTGGCCGAATCCGGCCTTGA
>JBJXFL010000122.1:0-40787 GCA_046155405.1 Bryobacteraceae bacterium
GAGGGGTGACGGACAAAGCTGAGAATACCGCAAAATGATGGGAATCTCCCAATATTTGTTGATTACAAAGGACTTACTCACCGGAACCTCCCAAGAAACAACCCCCGGAAACCCAAGGGAAACCCAAGATAACCCGGATTGACCCAAACTAACCCACGTCCGGCTCGACGTCCAATCGTAAAAACGTCTCCATCCGCGACCCCATTCCGCCGGTATACAAACCCGAAATCGGCGCGGCCAGTTCAGGATCGAAACCGGCGGCCACCGCCACGTGCGCGTTCGCCACGGCTAAACCGCGAGAAGGGTCGTAGCCCCTCCAGCCGGCGCCGGGAAGATAGACTTCCGCCCACGCATGCATGTAGGAATCGTCCCGCCCGGCGGTGGCGCATTCATATCCGCTGACGAACCGTGCGGCGATACCCACCGTTCGGCAAGCGTCGCAAAATAATACCGCCAGATCGCGGCAAGACCCCTCCTGCAAACGTAACGTCAAGTCCGACGGCCAGGGAGGTCCATCCGGCCGGGTCACATGGCGGGAGCTGTGAAAAAGTTGCCGGTTCAGGGCCGTTAGAAAAGCCAATAGGTCCCACTGCGCCGTGCCCGCGACCACGTTCGCATACTGCTTCACCCCTTCCCCCACCTGCGCGTCGTTTCGGTAAGGAGCCAGCGCGTCGCACAATGGCGCGGGATACCACAAGGATAGCTTGCACGCCGAGCCGTCCAGCACAAAGTCGAATGGGTTTTCGCGAAGCAGTTCAACGCTAAACCGGCTTCGAACGCTTAACTCGCCGGTGGGCGTGTTAAACCACGCATGGAGCGCCGCGTTGCCATCCTGGTCCAGGCATTCGGTGGTACCCGCCGGCGTCGGTGCGATTTGCATCTCAAACTCGACTAGCCGTTGCGTGGCGCTCACGCGGGGACGCAGCCGGAACGTGTGCGGCTCCAGGACCACCGCGTCTTTATAGCGGTACACAGTGGAGTGTTCAACGCGAATTCTCATTCTCGTTCGGCCCTTACGATAAACCTTTCGGGCGCCGCGCCCACAAAGTAAAACGGATAGCACGTGACTAAGGTCAGGATTTCACTTGCGCTGGGAGCCAGCACGGAAACCTCCTCTGGACTCACGACCCGGGTTGACACGACGCGATACCGGTACTCTCCGCGCAACGTAGTGAGCGTAATGCGGTCGTCGCGCCGGACGTTTGCCAACGGACGGAAGAAGGTGTCCCGGTGTCCGGCGAAACCGGCGTTGCCGGGTTGTCCGGGCATGGCCGTGCCGGAGATATGTCCCACCGCCCGCGCCAGGGTCCATCCGCTCGTTCCCTCCATGACCATCACCGAAAGGCCGAGTCGTGCGATTTCGATGCGTCCAATCATACCGGTAGCTGGAATCGACGTATCCGCCGGCGCGGCTCGACGCTCCACTAACAACCGTTCGAATTCGACCCGCTCCACTTCCTGGAAAGCCCAGCTATTCACCAGGATGAAACCGCAATAAGCGAGCGTCGGCAGCGCCAAGCCAAGCAGCCCGAGCCGTGCCCACCGCAACGTCCGGCGTACCCGCGTCGGTGCGAACACAAGTCTCAATTGGCGCCTTCGTCTTTCACCGGCGTCGATTCGCCGGGGTAGTAGCCGGCGCGGGTGCGCACCACGAGTTTGCCGTGCGCGGCTGTGGGCGCGGCCACTCGAATATGCCGGTAAACGCCGGGCGGCGCCGCGCTGGCCGAAACGTAACCGATCGTGTATTGGGTGCGAATTTCGCGGGCGATGCGTTCGCAAATCTCCACCACCTCGCTCAGTTGGCGAGGGAAATAAGCTTCGCCGCCGGTGGTCCGCGCCAGTCGCTTAAGCACTCCGGGATTCCGGTCGGGATCGTCGTCGCTAAAGACGCCGATCGTGTAGATGAGCGCCCCGGATTGCCCGGCCATTTTCAATACCTCGGTTTCGCGGCGAGCGCTCGCGTTGTCGGCGCCGTCGCTGACGACAATCAGGACTTTCTTGTCGCGGCTCCCGGCTTTCAATCGGTGCAGCGCCTCGAAAGTCGCATCGTAAAGCGCGGTCATACCGGCCGCGGGCATATTGGAGATGGCGGCCGTAAGTTCATCCGGACGATTGGTGAATCGAATCGCGCGCGGCAGGCCAAGCGTCACTTTCTCGTTGAAGTTGACGACGAACATCTCGTCTTCCGCGCCGCTCGATTTCACGAACGTACGGGCGGCCGCCACCACCTCCGGCAGCTTCGGGCGCATACTCCGGCTGTGATCGATCACCAGTCCCGCCGTCAACGGTATGTCCTCGTGCCGGAACAACCGGATCGCCTGCCGGACGCCGTCTTCGTAGACCTCAAAATCCCGTTCGCGCAAATCGGCGGCCGTCCGGCCCTTCCGGTCGCGCACCGTGGCGTGCAACACCACTAGATCGACGTTCACGGAGAGTTCGAAAGGCCGCGCCGCCGGCCCGTCGATCGCCGGCGGCGCTTGCGGCGCGGCCATACTCGCCAAACCGATCAGGAGCGGTATAGGCAGCCCAGGAAACCGTCGTTCTTGCACATTCCGCTCCAGTTCTCTCCAGAAACTTGACGTCTCGCTCGCGAGCGGCCCAGTCCAAGTTTCCATTGCTTTTGACCGCGAGCCTGCCCCGCGGTTAGCGGCTCACGTCGCCCGCATCCGGGGATACTCCGGTTGCCACATCGCGTCCTGCACCTGTTGCACGATGTCGCCTAGTTTAACTCGGGCCCAACCCTCGGCCTCCGCCGTCTCGGCGACCGCTAGGGCCACCGTTAGCGCCACACTGCGCAAATCGTCGATCTGCGGGAGCAGCGACGCGCCCGGCTGGCGCACCGTCACCAAACTCGATACCGCGCTGGCCGCCGCCGCCAACATCCCGTCGCTAATCCTGCAGGCTCGCGAGATGATCGCCCCAAGGCAAAGTCCCGGGTACAGCAGGGCATTGTCCACATGCGCGACAACGTAAGTCAGGCCCTTGTAGGTCACCGGGACGAAGGGGCCGCCCATCGCGATCAGCGCCCGCCCATCGGTCCAGGCGATCAGATCGGCCGGAGTGGCCTCGGCTCGCGCCGGTGGATTGGAGAGCGCGAAGATGATCGGCCGGTCCGTATGTGCCGCCATCTCCTTCACGATCGCTTCGGTGAAGCCGCCGGCGACGGTCGACGCGCCGATCAGCATCGTCGGTTGCACCCGGCGTACCACCTCGGCCAGACTCACTGTGTTTCCACTCCCGCTTCGGATCCAGCGCTTGCTCTCGGGCGCGCGACGGGCGTACGTCGCCTGATAGTCGTGCAACTGGCCGATCATATCGTCCGTCAACAAACCCTGCCGGTCCACGCACCAAATCAGTTCGGTCGCCTCTCGTTTGGAGAGGCCGGCGCGCATCATCGCGGAACGAATCTGATCGGCGATTCCAACGCCCGCCTCGCCCGCGCCGAAGATCACCACTCGCTGCTGTCGCAGCGGCGTTCCACTGGCGCGAATCGCGGAAATTACCGCCGCCAGCGTAATCGCTCCCGTGCCCTGCGTATCGTCGTTGAAGGTGCAAATCCGGTCGCGGTACCTCTCCAGAATGCGGCGCCCATTGATAGGCCCGAAGTCCGCCCACTGCAATAGCGCATTCGGGTACAACTTCGTCACGGTATCGACGTAGGCGTCGATGAAAGCGTCGTACCGCTCCCCGCGTATTCGCGGATGACGGTTTCCCACGTACATCGGATCGTCAAGCAGACTCTCCCGGTTCGTGCCGACGTCGAGCATCACCGGAATCACCCGCGTCGGGTCGATCCCGCCCGCCGCCGTGTAGATCGCCAATTTGCCGATCGACACCTCAATGCCGCCGACCCCCCAATCGCCGATGCCCAATATTTGCTCGGCATCGGTCGCCAGAATCAAGTCGATCTCGCCGGATCCGGCCTCGAAATTAGCAAACGTCTCCGCGATCGCCCCCGGATGGTCGATCGAGAGATACACGCCCCGCGGACGCCGGATCTCATGGAGGTAATGCTCCATCGCCTTTCCCACCGTCAGATCGTTGATGATCGGAATCATCTCGCGCTGGTGCTCGGAAATCAACCTATAAAACAACACCTCGTTGCGGTCGTGCAGGGCGGTTAAGTACATGTTTCTGCCCACCGCATCCGGCAGCCGCTCGTACTGTATATAGGCTCGCTTCACCTGCGTTTCCAGCGTGCTGATTTCCGGTGGAAGCAGACCGGTCAGGCCCAACTTTTTTCGTTCGTCGGCCGTGAACGCCGTTCCTTTATTCAGGATCGGGGAATTCAGCACCGTCATCCCGCGAGCCTTGGTATCGTAACAGTAGTCCTCCTTCCTACGATCGTTGGGCGCGGGCGCCAGTTGGGGTATGACTTTCGGTCGCATGCTTATTACCCTTTCTTCCGGTTCCTCGCTCCCCTCACGCGGCGCCAACTGGGCGGTGCGCCGCGTGAGTCAATCGGCCTACGCCTAACGAATGCGTTTTTCAATCGATCGTAAAGCGGCCGCTCCGGCCAGCGCCATGAATCCGAACAGCGTGATAATCGGCAACTGACTGGCCGTTGCCGGTAGAGTTGCGGCGACCGTTCGCTCTTCGGCCACCGGCGTTTGCGCCGCCGCCGCCGCTTGATCCTCTTCCGCCGGCGGAGGAGTAACTGCGTCCGCGAGTTGCACTTCTTGGCCCGCCGCCGAGTACGCCATTAGCGGCGCCTTATTCAGTTCCGCGACTAAAGGCCCGTCCGCCGCCGTGCTCGGCTCCGCCACTTCGTCCGGGAACTCCGTCGTAGTGAACAGCACGGGCATGTTAGACGACTTGGCCAGTTCCATGGCTTTCGCCTTCGGATAAACGAATTCCTCGCCCCAGTTTCGGCCTGGATAGAACCACGCTCGCAACGCTTCCGGTTCGCCGGCCGGCCTCTCGCTGAATGTCACCACGGTCTTATCGGTGGCCTTCATGCGAAAGTTCGGAATCGCCAAAATGGTGGCATAGACCGTCGTTTCTTCTTTATTGAAGATCTGGACGACGTGGCGATTTCCCTGCGAAGAGAGGATCTTGAACACATAAGTTCCGGCCGGCAACACGCCGAACCCGGTGCGATGAACCCCCGGTATCGAAACGGGACTGCTAAACGTGATCACCGACTTTTTGTCCCAGGCGTCGGCATTAGCGACTGGTAAGAATGCGGCGCCCAGTACGGCCATACAGCCCGCCGTCGCCGCCGACTTAAATAATTTCATGATTTTCCTCCGTAGTTTTTGTAACTTGTTGTGTCTCGCCGTTCACTTTCAATTCGGCGAAAATGGGCGTTTGAACGGGTATATCCCGTTTCATTTTTGATATGCATTTCAAGGCCCGTCGACACCGGTCAAACGGTGGAAGTCCCTATGACCGTATGCGGTCAAATAAATGGTCCGGAATCGTCTTATCTCGGGCCGCCGGCGCAATCATCGCGTCAGGCGAAAATTGCTTACATCGCTCCACAATCCGGCCGCTTGCAGCAGCCAGACGCAAACGGCGACCACAACAACGACGTTAAGAATCGTTTTAATGCTGGACGCCATTGGAATATAGGTGTTGATCACCCACAGCCCGACCCCGACGATTATTAACATCACAACGATAGTTAGCAAAGGCATTTTCCTGCTCCTTAACGCACCATAATGCAATCCGGTGACCAAATCGGCGGCGCCGGAAGCGGATGATACCCGGTTCTAAAGGAGGGTCGATGCGGAAGATTTGGCCCAGGGCCGTCAATTGGCCAAATATCTTCGGATTCGCACGCACGAAAGGGCGCCCGGCATTGCGGCCGGGCGCCCTTTCAAAGAAGGTCGTTTAAACAACCACCGCCCGAAGGCGGTGGGATTGGCCGGCCCCGAGACTCGCAGTGTGCGGCAAGACCGAGTTCCCACAGCGCGGCCACGGGCTCTGGAAAAACGCCCCGGACTTACTCCGCCAATCCCCGGCCTTAAATCACTCTCCATTAACTTGGTGCCTCACTCGCGAGCGGTGCTGCCCACGTTGTTGACGTTCTTGACCGCGAGCCTGCCCCGCGGCTAGCGGCTCCGAAGTACCGGGGCTGAAAGCGGCGCGCCTGAAAGGCGGGGGTTGGACCCGGCGCGTGGCACTAAAATCTAGAACTCGAAGTCCTGCGGCCGGCTGACAGTGACGCCGCGCGGGTTTGAGGGGCGTTCGTCGTCGAGTTGAACGTCGACCGTCATTTCGGACTTCTGCCGGAAAAGAGTGACTTTCAGCGGCTTCTTGTTCTTGGCGGCGCGAATGGCGGCGCTGATGTCGCGCGGGCTGCGAACCTTCGTGTCTTCCACCCGGACGATCACGTCGCCCGCCTTGATGCCGGCCTTGGCGGCGGGCATATCCTTGGGAACGCCGCGGACCAGGACGCCTTCCTTCACTCCAAAGAACTCTGCGAGTTGATCTTCCACCGATTCGCCATCGATTCCCAGCATGCCGCTACGCCAGCCCATCACGGCGTGCGGAATGTCGGGCATACGGACTTCGGGAAGGTTTCGGAAGCGCTCACGGACGCGCCCCAACTCCTGCTCCACGCGTTCGCGCTCCTTTTCCGAAAGGCCGAGCATCCCGCCCTGCCGCTCGCCGATGGTGGCCGCCACCGTCTGGTTGGCGCCGCCGCGAACGATCTTCAGCTTCACCTGCCGGCCGGCGGGAGTCTCGCGGACGAAGCGCACGAACTGCTCTGCGCCTTCCACCCGGTTGCCCTGATATTCCAGCACCGCGTCACCGGCCTTCAGGCCGGCCTTTTCGGCGGGGCTGTTGGCATCCACGCGGGTGACTTCGACACCGGCTTCCTCCTTGAGTTTGAGCTCCTTGGCGCGCTCGGCGAGTATCTCCTTGACGCCGATGCCGAGGTAGCTGACCGAACCGCCGAGCGTCATCACCTTATATCCGCCGCGAGGCGGTTCGGGCGGAGCGGCCGGCGGGGGGGGCGGCGCAGGTTGGGCAAAAGCCTGAAAAATAAGCATCGCCAAGCCCGCGGTAGCGGCCCGGCAAACGCGATTCGAGGTAGAGCGGACAAGCATTGTTTTCGATTCTCCTATGGCGGGGAAGCGCCGGCCGGTTCTGGCCGTCCCCATTAATTAAGACGGCTCTGTCCTCAAATTGTCACGCGATTCTAAACAACCACTGCCTGAAGGCGGTGGGGTTGGCTGGCGGCTGAAAGTCGCGGGACGCGATAAGTGCAATCCCGGCGCGCGAGGGAAGCCTGGCTCCCCAATCCCGGCGCCGACAAAGTGTTCCGCCGCGGCGCGGCCCATTCTTGCTTAACCGGTACCGTGGCTCACGGGCGGGGGATTAGGCCCGGCGCATGGAACTAAAAAGTCTCTAGAGACGCGTTCATCGCCCGGAGAGCGGTTTGGCCGCGCTGGCGGATGTAGGAGTTGGGCTCGCGGCGCATCATTTCCTGGAGCACGCCGGCGAGTTCGGATTCGTTGCGGCGCGATCCAACCAACAGGTCGATCGTCTGGGTACGAACGGTGGCGCTCTGATCGGCTAACAGCACTTTGGTCAGCGCGCCGCGGACATCCATCTGACTCGCGTATGGCTTCAGCGCCTCCAAGGCCTTCAGCCGGACGCCTTCATTAGGATCGGATACAAGGGCGCGGACAAACGCTTTGCGGACCTCTTCGCGCTCGCAGCGGTTCTTCAGGAATTCGACCGAGTCGACGCGAAGAGCGGGATCGTCGGGGTCGCGCGTGGCGGCGAGGAGCATTTCCCGAACGCCGCGATCGTCAACGCGGCCGTCGAGCTCCTTTTGGTTCACTTCGTCATAGACGATGCGGATGCGGCCATCGCCGGATGGCTCGATGAATCGAACGTTCCGGGTGGCGGGAGCGGACGAGGAGGGAGCGAAACGCGCGCCGGCGAACCCGATGGCGAGCAGCGCCATGGCCATGGCGGGCTTGGCGACCCAGTTCCAACTCTTAAAGGATGGAACCCAGTGACGCCAGAAAGGCTGCGAATTGGAAGCGGCGGCGATTACGGCGACTTGCCTGCGGAGTTCCTGTCGGCTGGCCGACAGCAGATCGAACGATGGCTCAACGGCGGCCTCATCGACCGCGGAATGCAGCTTGGCAAGGGCGGCGCCTTCCTGACGGCAGCCGGGGCAGACGCTGAGATGAGCGTCGACGGACTCTTCCTGATCGAAGGTCAACTCGCCGTAGGCATAGAGGACCAGGAGATCGCGGATTTCGGTACAGGACATGTTCGGCCTCATAAATCTAATTCGTCAGGCGTAGTCCCCAAGCGCGGATCGCATTTTCTGCGTGGCGCGGAAGAGACAGTTCTTGGCTGCTTCCTCGGTGGTGCCGAGGGATTCGCCGATGGCGCGGAGCCGGAGCCCCTGGTAGTGGCGCATTTCGAAGACCATGCGCTCGCGCGGCGTCAGTTCGGAGAGCGCGCGGTCGATGCGGCCGCGGAGTTCGCCGGTCAGCAGACGGCGTTGAGGGTTGTTATCGGCGCGATGCTCCTCCACGGCTTCGAGGACATTGTATTCCCCGCCGGAAGACTCGACGACGGCGGGTTCCTCCTTGCGAACCTTTCGCTTCCGAAGGTGGTCCAGGCAAATGTTAGTGACGATGCGGTAGAGCCAAGTGGGGAAACTGCAGTCGAAGCGGAAGGAATCGAGGTTGCGGTAGACGCGGAGGAAGGCCTCCTGATAAACGTCCTTGGCCTCTTCGGGAGAGCGGAGAAGGTTAATGGCGATGCGGAGGACATTCTGGTCGTAGGACTGCACCAGCGAGGCAAAAGCGTCCTGGTCGCCCCGTTGCGCCGCACGGATCAAAGACGCCTCGTCCATGAGTGAGGGAGATTGTATCGCAGCCGCCGAGATGGTTTGCTTGATCACCAACGGAGGGAAGGACGTGTGCCGGTACGAAACGTTAGCGCGGTTTGGCAAAAATTTGCAATGATCTTGATCTCCTCGCCTGAGCGTCTCAGTGCAACGTTCGCCGCGCTCTGCAAGACTACCGGCGTTTTTGGGAGAGTAGTGTTGAGCGACTCGACGGCTTGCTGGAGGAAATGAAGTCGAGGGAGAAGAGAAAGTCGGCCGCGCCTATCGCTTCGTGTGGTGAATCGAGGGATGGAGAAATGAAAAGCATCAGCCGAAGTGCGGGAGCCATGTTCGCGGGCGTCCTCGCAGTCGTGGTTCCGTCCATCGGCACCGACGCGTTGCTGCACGCAACCGGCGTCTTTCCGCCCGCCGGACAGCCGATGGGCGACGGCCTTTGGCTGCTCGCGACCGCGTATCGCCTTATCTATGGCGTCGCGGGAGGCTATATCGCGGCGCGGCTGGCGCCCGAACGGCCGATGCATCATGCGCTGGCGCTTGGCGCGTTTGGCATGGCGTTGAGCATTGCGGGCGCGGCGGCGACGTGGAACGAGGGACCGGCATTCGGGCCAAAATGGTTTTCGCTGGGGCTGGTCGCCACCGCGATACCGTCCGCGTGGGCGGGCGCCAGGCTGCAAATTCCCAAAACCGGAAGTTATTAGTTTCGAAGGCCGACGCAGTGTCGTTGGATAACCGTTCCCCGCCCAAACAGCGCAGCATGCCGCGCACGGACAGCCACGGTTAGAGGGCTTGCAGCGGAGCGGGGCGCGATCAATAGCGGAATCGGGTAGGATTGGCTTGAAAGCATGTCAAGCGTACTGATCGACCGAGCGGGCCGGATGGTGATTCCGGCCGATGTCCGCGCGAAAGCCGAGATTCTTCCAGGCGAAGAGATGATTGTCGTCTCCGAAGGTCCGGGGGAGATCCGCGTGATGACGCGAAAGGCGGCGCTGCGGCGAGCGCAGAAGCGGGTGGCCGCATTGGTGCCGCCGGGAGTGTCGTTGGTGGATGAATTGTTAGAGGATCGGCGACGCGAAGTCGCTGAGGAGCAGTGAACGACGTCTGGGTTTTGGATTCGTCGGCGGTGTTGGCCGTCCTGGATAACGAGTCTGGCTAAATTGATTCAGTGGGGCGGAACACCGATGCAGGCGAGGGAAAGATTCGACAGTTTGCAATTCAGGGTTGTATCCGCGGATTTGCGAGTGGCTGCGCCGGTCCGCGTAACGGGCTATCGTTGGGCGACCGGTTGTGCCTGGCGACGGCGCGATTGGAAAACGCGATCGCGGTGACGGCGGATCGGCGTTGGGCGGAATTGGACTTGAACGTGCGGGTGCGGCTAATCCGTTAGGGCGGCGCGCCGGATTTAGCCGAGGTGGTAGAGTTTGGCGGCGTTGCCGTGGCGGATTCGTTGGCGGTCGGCGGGGGATAGGAACGACCAGACCGTCTCGAAGGACCGGTTCTGTTTTTCGTAGTCCGGCGCATTCTTGCCGAGCCCGCCCCAGACGATCTTCTCCGCGCCGAACGCTTGATGGATGCGGCGGCAGAGGGGCTGCAAATCGGCGTGGGGAGGGGGCTGTTTCGAACTGTAGCTCAAGCCGGAGAACTTCATGTACACGCCGGGGCTGGCGCCGAGTTTCAGCACCTCTTCGTATTCGGCCGGCGTGCCTTGGGAGTAGCGGCAAAGATGGTCGATCACCACCTTTACACCGGGCGTCCGGGCAACCAGTTTGCCGACGGCGGGCGCCCACATAGGGATCATATGCATTTGAATGGCGAGACCGAGTTTCGCCGCGGCGGCCCAGGTTTGGGCCATGCGCGGGTCGGCGAGATCGCGGTCGCGAATGGCGCCGCCGGCTTCGGTTTGCTTCTTCGTCGCGTGGACACGAAGGGCGACGATGCGGTTGGGCCACTTCCTGCAAAGCGCGGCCATGCGGGCGGGAGTCTGCGGATCGAAGGCATCGAAGAGGCAGGTGCCTTTGAAGAAGCCTTTGCGCGGCTCGTTCTGGAAACAGTATTCGAGGTAGCGGTGATCGTCCTGATACGGCTCGGGGTGGACGATGATGCAGTGGCTCAGTACCTTCGCGGCAAATGGGCCATAGTTGTCGAGGGTTTCGGCGGGCGGTTGATAGGTGGCGGCGGGGTGATAGGGGAATCGCTTGGGCTCGAAGAGGTGAATGTGGGTATCGATCGGATTCGGATCGTTGACGGCGGCGGAGAGGAGAAGGGCGCGGCGGGAGAGGATCATATCGGGGCAGTGTATCGGATTCGCGACTAGAATTGTGCCATGGCGCAGGTGCGGCGAGCTCGGTTGGCGGACGCGGCGGGCATAGCGGCGGTGCATGTGGAGAGCTGGCGTACGACGTACGCGGACCTGTTGCCGGCCGCCTATATCGCGGAGCGGACCTGCAAGGCGCGCGAGGCGTTTTGGACGGATCAACTGCGGAAAGACAATCCAGGCGTGCATATTTTCGTCGCTTGCGAGGATGACGGCGCGATTTGCGGGTTCGCTTCGGGAGGACCGGAACTGACGAGTACTTTGGGGGTGGACGGGGAGTTGTATTCGCTGTATTTGTCGGCCGCGGCGCAAGGGCGGGGACTGGGGCGGCGGCTGGCGGACAGCGTATTGACGGAGTTGCAACGGAGCGGAGCGCGATCGATTGCGGTGTGGGTGCTGCGGGAGAATCCGGCTCGGGGATTCTATGAGCGACTCGGCGGACGGTGGCTGGCGGATAATCAGATCGAAATAGGCGGGGAAACGTTCACGGAGGTGGCTTATGATATGGGAGCGCGTTGAGGAATACAATCGCGGGCGGGACCCGGAGCGGTTGGCATTGAAGTACAAGAAAATGGCCGGGGACGCGCTGGCGTTTTTTCGGGGGACGGCGCATCTTTTCTATGAAGATTGGCCAGCCGATTCGACGTTGCGAAAGGCGCCGGCGGCGTGGCTGTGCGGGGACTTGCACCTGGAGAATTTCGGCACGTACCGGGCGGATAACCGGCTGACGTATTTCGATTGCAGCGACTTCGACGAAGGCTGCCTGGGGCCGGCGACTTGGGATGTGGCGCGGCTGCTGGTGAGTGTGGCTATCGAGTGCGAGGAACGGGAGTATAAGGCGAACGCGACGCGGGCGTTGTGCGGGCGCGTGGTTCTCGCTTACGCGGAGGAGATGCGGCGCGGGAAACCGCGTTGGACCGAGCCGGAGACTTCGACCGGAATTATCCGCGAGTTATTCGACGGGTTGCAGTTTCGGACGGCGCAGAAGTTCTTGAATTCGCGGACGGTGCTTGAGAAGAGGAGACGGCGGATCGACCTGGAGAATGGAAAGGCATTGGCGGCTAGCGGGAAAGACCGGGAGGCGGTGACGGCGTTTTTTGCGAAGCAGACGGAGTTCCGATGTGTCGATGTGGCGCGGCGGATCGCGGGGAATGGGAGCTTGGGCGTGCCGCGGTTCGTGGCGGTGGTGGAGGATCGGGAACGAAATCCGTTTTTGCTGGATTTGAAATATGCGCAGCGAGCCGCGCCGTTGCGCTATCACGACGTGCTCGCGCAGCCAAAGTGGAAGAGCGACGCGGAGCGGATCGCCGGCGCGCAGGGACTGTTTCTGGCCATGCCTCCGGCGTTCCTACAGGCGGTGAAATTCGAGGGGGAGGGTTGGGTGCTGCGGGAGTTGCTGCCGAGCGAGGACCGCGTGGATGTAGCGCGGGCGTCCGAACCCGCCTTTACGGGTTACGCCGCCACGCTGGGCGCGGTTACGGCGTGGGGCCATCTGCGGGCGAGCGGAAGAAAGGGCGCGGCGAATGGCGACACACTGATCGATTGGGATCTGCCCGCCGGCAGAATCGTGGAGTTTGCACGCGACTATGCCCGGCAGGTGGCCAAGGACTGGAAGGAGTTTCGCGCGGCGAGAAGCTAACCGGTGACGGCGGCGGCTTCGCGGGCGGCCAGGATGCGCTTCCATTCGTCCGCTAGCGCGAAGACGTCCGTCGATCCGAAACGCTCGCAGCCGGCGTTGTAGGCTTCGGCGAATTTTTCGAGGGTGCCGATGGCGCCGTGCGCCTTAAGGCGGACGAGATCCTTGCAAACCGATTTCAATAGTGCGAGGTCGCGCACAGTGTCGGTTTCCAAGAAGTCCGTCCCGGTTCGTTTGCACATTTTGCAGAGGATGATTTTCAGATCCTCGGCCAGATAGGCGCTTTCAAAAATCACTTTGAGGAGCGTGCCGGACTGGTGACAGCTCTCGCTCATTTGCAGGATTTCCGTTTCCACATGCTGGAACTGGCGGGAGATCATTTTGCCGTAGTTGACGACGAGGGAAATCTCTTTCGCGCCGCGGCGGAGAAGGTCGCGGCCCTCATAGAGCTTAGTGGCGGTGTTGGAAGAGCCGTGGGGAAAACCGGCGACGCTGGCGACGGCAACGGGCGAACCACCGAGAATGCGGACAGCCATATCGACATCGCTAGGGCGAACGACCACGGCGGCGATGCGGTATTCCAGAGCTTTGTGGCAGGCGGCGTCCACCTCCTCCTCACTAAGATCGGGGCGGGTGAGGGAGAGTTCAAGGCGGCCGGCAACGTCTTCGCAGGTAGTTAGCGGGGCGCGTTCTTGTTGTTGAAAGTCGCTGTCCGGATCCAAAGTGTTCCCCATTCCTTGAGGCGGGTGCGGCCTTTGGGCGTGCCGGCAAACCAGTCCTCATGATGGAAGTTGGCGAAGTTGCCCTGGCCGCGTTCCTTTTCGTCGATGTCGCCGAGAGCGATATTGAGCCCCATGGCGCGGTCGCCCATTTGGGGCGAGTAGAAAACGCCGGGACTGACTTCGAGGCAGGGGTTGAAGTTGATGGCCCACTCGATGACGTAGCCTTTTCCGCCGGGTTTGGGCTTGGCGGCGCATTCCATGGAGCGGTCCAGAATCCAGCGCCGGTAGTTGTTCCAGGCGGAGAACTCCTTGCGCGGTTCGCCTTCCAGAAGTCCGCCTTTGCCGACGCCGCCTAAGCGGGATTTCGTCAGATTGCAGACCATCTGCCAGCTTTGTCCATTGCCGGCGGCGTTTTGCTCGGGCGTCGAGTATTTGTTGGAGGCGTTAATGAGGATTTCCATCTCATCGCCGAACCAGGGGAAACCCTCGCGCGTAAGTTCGTGAGTCTTGGGATTTTCGGTTGGCAGCCAGCGCGGAATATCGATTCCGTAGAGGACGTCGTCGGTGACATCGAAGGCGAAGAAGAGGCGCTTGCCGTCGTGCTTAACGTAGCCTTTGACGGCGAGGTCATTAGGATCGGTGACGGGGGAGAAGGTGGAAATCCAGACGCCCTTCACGCCTTCAAAGCGGCTGGCGTCATCGTATTCGCCTTGGCCGATTTCACCGTCGAGATGCGGCGTTTTGCCGCGGAAGGCTTCGAGCGAACGCGGGTAGTCGCCCGCGGATAGGACGACCGGAAATAGAAGGACGGCCCAGCGCATTACCGTTTCTTGGTGGAGCGAGCGGGAGCGCCGCGGGGCGAGACGTTGAGAGCCACGAGTTCGGTCTTCGCTTTGGCGGCGTTATCGTGATTGGGGAATTTCTTGATCAGCGACGTGAACTCCTGGCGGGCTTCGGCTTTGAAGCCGGACTTGACGAGGGCGCGGCCCTTCTGGAGCATGGCGTCGGAGGTTTTGGGGTTATCGGGGTACTTTTCGAGGAGCGTATCGAAGGCCATGAGAGCGCCATCGAGATCGCCGCGAAGGTACTTGATTTCGCCGATGTAGTACTGCGCGTTGGGGGCGAGATCCGTATTGCCGAACCACATCAGGTACTTCTGAAACTGCTCGACGGCCATGTCGGCGTTCCCGGCGGATTTATCGCGCATGGCGCCATTGTAGAGGGTTTCGGCGGAAACGCCGGCGGGCACGGCGCCAGGACTGGCGGCGGAGGGCGAACCGGCCGCGGGCGGCGGCGCGGGGGGCGCGGCGAGCGTCTTGACGGCGCTGTTGATATCGGCGATCTGATTCTGCAACTTGCCCATGCGGGACGAGAGATCGGTGATGGACTCGCGAACGCCGGCGAAATCGTTGGACATGGTTTCGACCTTGGCGCCGAAGCCCGCGATGGGCGCGACGAGAATTTTTTCCTGCTCCTTCATGCGGTCGCGCATCGCGGTGTCGAGTACCGCGACGGCGGTATTGGCCTTGTTGGAGGATTCGACAATCTGTCCGACGAGGATCTGAATAGCCGTCAGTTTCTCGTCATGCGATCGCTGCATGGCGCGAATCTGATCTTGCATCAGCAGGATGTCACGCTGGATTTCGGCGATCTTTTCCTTCTGCGGGAAAGCGGGGATGGCGGAGAGAAGAAGGAGGGGAAGGAGACGGATGGGGTGCTTCATATTATTACTTCAACATTTGACAAAACGGGGACGAAGTAAACTTCGTCCCCGTGGCTTGTTATCGGTAGCGGGCATTACTGCCCGGTGAAGTGGGCGCGGCGGTTTTTCTGCCAGCAGGACTCGTCGTTTTCGGTGCACTGCGGACGTTCCTTGCCGTAGCTGAGGGTACGGATGCGATCGGCCGAGACACCGAGTTGGACCAGGAAATCCTTGGCGGCGATGGCCCGGCGGTCACCCAGGCCGAGGTTGTACTCGGCCGAACCGCGTTCGTCGGCGTGGCCTTCGATGGTAACGGAGCCGTTCGGATATTCGCGGAAAATGGTCTTCAGTTTGTCGGAATTCTGGGTGAGGGTGTTGCGGGCGTCTTCACGGAGATCCGACTTGTCGAAGTCGAAGAAGGCGTCCTGGATTTCCCGGGCGATGGTTTCGCCGAAGGTCGCCTTCGGCATCGGCGTTTCCTTGACGGGGGCGGCGACGGGAGCGGTGACGTTAACCGTGACCGACTCCGTGACGGAGCCGGCGGTGTTAGTCGCGGTGAGCGTATAAGTGGTGGGATTGCTGGGGAAGACGGAGCGGTTACCGGAAATAACGGCGGGCGTCGCGCCGCCGGGAGCCGCGCTGCCAACGACACCGAGGCCCTGATTAATACTGGCGGTTTCGGCGCCGGTGATTTCCCATTTGAGCGACGAGGCCTGGCCGCGCTCAATGGCCGCCGGCTCCGCGGTGAAGAACTTCACAATGGGCCGCGGGAGGGGAGGCGCCACCGTTGGCGTCTGAGCGACGGTCGGCTTCGCCGGTGGCGGCTGTACGCCGACTTTCTTTTTACACCCTGCCGCGAAAAAGCTCAGACAGAGGGCCACCGCTAGTGCACTGGCTTTTTTGGTAGTCATCCTGGATTCTGCTCCTAGAAAATTCTGTTTCGGTTGAAATACTGATAATTGCTAGCGCTCTCGCGCCCGGCTGTTACTTGGACCAGGCCGGTTTTTCGTTGACACCGGCGGAGGTCAATTGTCGGAGTTGGGAGCCATCGGCGAGCATCGTCCAGATTTGGCTGCGGCCGCCGCGGTCGGATGAGAATACAATATGCTTTCCGTCGGGCGCCCACGTGGGGTTCTCGTTCCGGCCGGTGCCGCTGGTAAGCTGTAGGAACTCGCGTGTATTCACATCTATCACAAAAATGTTGAAGTTGCCGGGATCATATCCTCTCGTCCACGCAATGGCAATATGGGTACCCTGCGGATTCCAGGACGGATTCGTTGCCTGCCCTTCCCCGGTGGTGAGGCGCTGAACGTCAGCACCGTCACTATTCATTCTATACACTTGCGGAGACCCGCCGCCTCTTCCGGAAACAAAAACTATGTCATTTCCGGTTTTAGGATTGATTTTCGGCTCGACTTCGACGGCGCGGGTGTTCGTGAGGCGGCGAATTCCCGAGCCATCGGCGTTAGCCATGTAAATCTGCGAAAAACCGCTTGCGGACGAGGAAAATGCAATCTGTTTACCGTCCGGGGCGTATGAGGCGTTCTGGTTCGTACCGGCGCGTGGGTTCAAAAAAGGGATGCGGCGGAGGGTCTCCAGGGAATGCACTAATATTTGCGGTTGACCGAGCGCCCAACTGGTGAACGCGATGCGAGAGCCGTCGGGAGACACGGAGGGCATGGTGGAAATCGACTTGTAACTGGTGATCTGTTTCTGGGCCGAACCGTCGTAATCCATGGACCAAATTTCTTTGTTGCCGCTGCGATTAGAAACGAAATAGACCTTCGTACCGGCGAGGGATTCGACGCCGAACTGTTTCAGGATATCGGCGGCGAACTCGTGAGCGACCTTACGGGCGCCGGATTCGTCGATGGGGCCGAAGTAGATTTTGCCAAAGGCCTGGGCGGTGGAGACATCGGGCTGGCGGACGTTAAACAACCAGCCGAAGAGCACCAATTGGCCGTCCTGCTCGGCGGCATAACCGAAGGCAAGGTAATCGGCATTGACCGGCGGGTCCGACCAATCCTGCAGCCAAGGGGCGGCGTTGCGATTGTTGGGGTCGTATTGGAGCGGCTTGCGGAAATCCTGCGGTTGCTGCGGGACGCGCGTGGGATACATGCTTTTGGGGGCCATCTTGAAGATGGCGGCGTCTTCGAGATCGCGGAAGACGGTACCATTCAACACGTCCATGAAGCCGGCGGCGCGGCCGGCGCCGCGCATGTCGGGCACGGCGATAACGGCCTTCTGCGAGCCCATGATGGCTCCGATGAAATCGGGGCGCTGCTGCGAGAGGGCGGCGGCGGCGAGGAGGAGTAAGGAGACTAGTAGTTTTTTCATCGCTGTAGTTGAAAGGTGAATTCCACGTTGGCCGAATCGCGCTCGAATTCACGAGGCAATGCGGGAAGGGGCGACGCTTCGAGTATGGCGCGGCGTGCGGAGAAGTCGAGGGTGGGGATGCCGCTGGATTGCACGAGCTTCACGTTGCGCACGGTGCCGTTGCGGATAATGTCGAAACTAACGGTGGCGGGCGTGGCGTTGCGGACCATGGGGTCGACATCGTTGGTGCGCCACTTTTCGGAGATGGCGCGGCGGAGAAGATCGGTATAAGCGCCGAAACGGTTGCCGAACGGAGTGCCGGAGCCGATGCCGACACCGCCGGCTCCGACGGTTCCATAAATCGGGTTCGCCATCGTCTTCCCGACCGTGGTGCGGAGTTGATTCTGGCGCAACTCCTCCGAGGAACGGTAGCGGTAGCGGCTGGTTTGTTGTTCGTTGGGGCGATTCAGTTCTTCACTCTTAAGCGCAATGGCGTCCGGGTCGTCCTTGGCCACGCGATCGAGATCGCGGTCTTTTTGCTCGGCTTTTTCGACTTCGGATTCGGAATCGTCGGCCTTGGGATTGAGCCGGGAGTTTTGAGCGGGGAGAGGAATGCGGTCCACCGGAGTGACGGCGAAACCGGAGCCGGGAACGGCGTTTGGATCGCCCCATACGTCGCGAGGGCTGAAGTTCCAATAGCCCCAGAAGATGGCCAGGCCAACCATTAACAGGTGGAGCGCGACGGAGAAGGCGAGGCCCGCCTTGAAATTTTCGTCGTGTTGGAGCGTGGTGGTCATTTCCTGCGCCGGCCGGATTCATCAACGGGCTGGGTCACCATGCGGACGTCGAGTTTCGCCTGGCCGAGTTCACTAAGGACTTGCGCGATGGGATCCCATGGGGTGGCTTTGTCGGCGCGAACATAAACGGCCTTCTGCCCTGGAAAGCGTTTCTTCACCGAATCGCCGAGCGCGTTGATGTTGATGTCCTTCTCGTTGAGTTTCATCTCGCCGTCCTTGGATATGGAGATGACGGGAAGCGGGTCGGCGGAGTTGCGCACCTGCCGCACCTTGGGCACGTCGACTTCGAGGCCGAACTCCATGACGTGGGCGGTGAGCATGAAGATGATGAGGAGCACAAGGACGACGTCGACGAGGGGGATGATGTTGATTTCGGCCATCGACTCAAAAGAGCCGCGCCGCCCGCGCCCGCCATGCTTCATGGAGATTGCCATCGGTTATGCCTCGTAGACGCGTTCGATGAGATTCATGAACTCCAATCCAAAGTCTTCCATGTGCGCGCTGAGCTCGCGAATGAGGAAGCCGAAGTAGTTATAGAAAATGGCCGCCGGGATGGCGGCGAACAGGCCCATGGCGGTGGCGATAAGGGCTTCGGCGATGCCGGGACCGACGGCGCGGAGGCTGGCGGCGCCGGCGCCGGTAAGCGCCTGGAACGCGTCGATGATGCCCCATACGGTGCCGAATAGTCCGATGAAGGGCGTGATGGAGGCGGTGGTGGCGAGCCAGCTCATGTTCTTTTCCAGCCGCGCGATTTCCTCGCCGCCGCCGATTTGCAGACAGCGTTCGATGGCCGTGCGGTTATTCAGTTTCTGGCGGGCACGCACCTGGCGGTCAACCTCCGCATAACCGTGGTCATAGACGGTGACGAGCGGGGCGCGCGCGAACTGCACGCAAGCGGCGGCGATGCCTTCAAAGCCATTGGCCTTACGGAAGGCACGGAGGAATTTACGGTTTTCGTCGTGCGCCTTGCGGAGGCGGCTCCACTTGCTGAAGATAATGGCCCAGGAGAAAAGAGAGGCGGCGACGAGGAAGAGCAGCACGGCAATGGAAATCGGCTTCGAAGTGCTGACGAGTGTCCACAGACTGGGCGGGTCGGCGACGGCGGGGAGGAAAAAATATATCAACAAACTCTCCAAGATTTCATTTTATGACGTTTGGAGGGTTTGGAAAGTCGAGGATTCAACAATTTTTGGGGGAAATGTTTTGGGATGGGGTGGGGCGACGAGGAAGAGGCCTTTGGGTTTCGGAATCTCGCGATCAAGTTCGCAGGCGGTTTCGACCCATTCGGCGATGACGATTTCGGGGTTGGCGCGCGCTTCTTGTCCGCCGGCGCGGGCGCTGTTGCAAAATTGTTTCCTCCAGCCAAGCCTCGGCTAAAACCTTCATATAACCGAGGTTACGGGGCGAGAGTCCCTTCATTTCCGGGAACTGGATGGCTAGAAGATCTGTAAACGACGCGGCCATCGAAGACGGTTAGGTCGACTGCCGTCTGGTGGATATCGATGTTTGGAATGGTGAAGAGATCGTGGGAGAGAACGGCGATGTCGGCCAAGAGGCCGGGGCGGATGGCGCCCTTCTTTCCTTCTTCGAACGCGGCGTAGGCTCCGTTGACGGTGTAGGCGCGAAGGGCGGTTTCGACGCTTACGCGTTCCTCCGGGATCCAGCCTTGCGGCGGGAGGCCGGTGACGGTGCGGCGATTGACGGCGTTGTGAATTCCGCGGATGGGATTGACGGAGATGGACGCGGGCCAATCGCTGGAGAAGACTAGGCGGCCACCCGCCTTTTCGACGCTCCTCCAGGCGAAGCCCGTACGGGTGCGGGCGGGGCCGATGCAGGCGCTCCAGATTTCGATCGTCGCGGGGTCGGCGTGGATGGGCTGCATGGAGGGGAGGACGCCGAGAGCGGCGAACCGGGGAAGGTCCGACGGGTGGATGGTTTCGATGTGTTCGATACGGTGGCGGGCGTCGCGGGGACCGTTTACTTTGCGCGCGGCTTCGTAGCCGTCGAGAGCCACGCGGACGGCGCGATCGCCGATGGCGTGGGTATAGATTTGGAGGCCGAGTTTATCGGCGATCGTTACGGTGCGCGCGAACTGCACGGGGGTCCAGGCGGAATTGCCGCTGGTCGTTTTGTTATTTGTGTACGGTTCGAGCATGGCGGCGGTGTAGGACTCGATGACGCCATCCATCATGAGCTTGATTGCGCCGACGCGGAGAAGCGGGCCGGGGTATTTGTGGTGCAGAGCGGCGTAGTCGTGAAGCGCGGATTCGGTTTCCATTGGGCCGACGGACATGGCGACGGAAGTGCGAAGGGTGAGTTTATTTTTACTACGAAGCTCTTCGTAGAGATCGAGTTCGTCGAGCGAACCGTTGGCGTTTTGGGCGGATGTGATGCCGAGACTGGCGGCGAGGCGCAGGCCGGCTTCGAGGGAGTGGAGCTTCTGTTTCCTATCCGGCGCCGGCACCAGGCGGCGGACCAGATTCATTGCGCCCTCCTTCAAACTGCCGGTGGGTTCGCCGGTGGTTGGATCCTTAACGATTTCGCCGAATCCGGTGAACTTTGTGTTCCTGTCGACGCCGGCCAACTCAAGCGCTTTTGAGTTGACCCAGGCGGTGTGGCCGTCATAAGCGGCGAGAAAAACGGGGCGATCCTTCACGACTTTGTCGAGATCTTCCTTGCGCGGCAGGCGGCCCCGCGGGAGGCAAACGTATTCCCAGCCGCGGCCGTGGAGCCATTTGTCATTTGCATGTTTGGCGGCGAAGTTGGCCACTTCCCGCTGCATGTCGTCGAGCGTGCAGATGCCGTTCAGATCGATTTGCGAAAGGCCCAGCGAGCCGCCGATGAAATGCAGATGCGCGTCGTTGAAACCGGGAATGGTGAGACGGCCCTTAAGATCGATTTCGCGGGCGCCGTTGGCTTGTTTGGCGAGTTCATTATCAGCGCCGACGGCGGCGATTGTATTGCCTCTAATGAGAATCGATTGGGCCCAGGGGCGGGCTGGATCGGCGGTCCATACTTTGCCGTTGCGGAGCCACAGATCGTCGGCGAACAGCGAGCTTGCAAGGAGAAAGCACAGGCGCATTAGAACGAGAATCGCACACCGAGCTGGATGCGGCGGGGATCGGCGGCGGAGGTGAAGCCGAGCGGTTCGCTGGGGGTGCGATCATCGCGGCCGCTGAGATTAAAGGGACCGGCGATGTTGCCGACCACGTTGTTGACCGAGGTGTAGTTCAGCTTATTGAAGAGATTGAAGGCCTCCGCCATGAACTCCAGCTTCTTGTTTTCGCCGACGGCGAAGCGGCGCGACACGCGGAGATCGAAGGCCGTGAACGAGGGGCCGATGCCCGTGTTGCGGCCGGCGAAGAAGGGACGGTCCGTGGTGTTGTGGCGATCGTTATTGAGTTCCGTGCCCGCGAGGAGATTGAAGGGCCGGGCGCTGGAATAGCGGAAGATAGGCGTGAAGAGGGTGTCGGCCCAAATTTTGTTGGCGTTCTCCGGCGTTTGGAGGACGGCGTAGGCGACGGCTTTGTGGCGCTGATCGAAGCTCGATAGGGCGCGCTCCGCACGGCGATCGATTTGATCGTTGGGCTGGAAGTCCGAATTAAAGTCGGTAGTTTCGTCGATGGCTTTGGCGAAGGTGTAGTTGAAGTGGAGCGTGGCGCGGCGGCTGGCGCGATGGGTCGCTTCAAGCATCAGTCCGTGGTAATCACTATTGGCGTTGGACTCGTAGAGATTTTCCTGGAAGACGAGCGGATTGACGAAGAAGGCGGCGCCGGTGGGATTGGCGGCGAATGGGCCCCAGTCGCGGACGCCCTTGGCCGGGTTGACGGGCGCGGGGAGCAGATTGATGTCGCGGGAGGTGGTGAGGTGAATGCCGCGGACGCCGACGTAGCTGGCGGAGAACGCGAGGTTTTTGACAATTTCGCGCTCGATGCCGAAGCTGAACTGCTGGGCGTAGCCGTTGACGTAATCGGGCGCGGGGCGGAAGAGAACGGTAAGCGGCGGACGCGGGCCGGTCTGGCTGACGTTGATGCCGAACTGGCGAAGGTCGTCCGCGGCGATGGGGCGCTGCGGCGTGGGGAGGCCGATGACGCCTTGGGCGCGAAGCGTGGAGAAAATGTTGATGGGGCCGGTGGGGGCGGTGGGCGCGGCGGGATTGAGCACGCTTAACACCTGGGCGATCTGGCGGCGGCCATCTATTTCATTGAGCGCTTGGACGACGTAATCGATTTGGAAATCGATGGGTGCGTAAAAGAAGCCGTAGCCGCCGCGAATCGTTGTTTTGCGGTCCTTCCCCGGCGCCCATGAGAAGCCGAGACGCGGGGCGAAATTGTTCGAGTCCGTAGGCAGCGGAAGGCGGCGATTGTCCCGTTCGTAGCGGACGCCCCAGTTGAGCGTGACGCCGGAGACTGGGGTCCAGGTGTCCTGCGCGTAGACGGCGTAGAGGGGAAATGTGGCGCGGACGGTGGGATCGCCGAAGCCCTGCTGATAGCTTTGCGCAAGGCCCAGGTTGAAGGCCTGGAGCGCATTAACGCTGGTGGCGGCAAGGGCGGCGTTGACCAACGCGCCCGGCAGGGCTCCGAAGGTAAAACGGCCGCTGAAGAATGTGGCCGAATCCTGCGTGACGTTGCGGATCAAAATGTTGCCGCCGAACTTCCAGGCGTGTTTGCCGCGGAAAACGCTGATGTTGTCGGCAATTTCATTGCGGCGGGAGAGGGTGGTGGCGGGTAGAAAACGGTCGCGATTAAAGGAGCCGAAACCGGTGATGTCGAGCGACGGGCCGAATGGATCGGTGCTGGCGGTAACGAGCACATAGTGGTTGAACTGGGCGCGGAACTCATTTACGGCGCGCGGGGAGAAGGCGCGGAGCCAGTTGAGAAGAACGGTGTGATCGCGAAAATCCTGAATGAATCCGCGGGACTGTCCGACAAGGGCGCCAATGCCTTCGTTGGAGTCGAATATGTTGGTGGCGTTGTAGCGGAAGCTGACGGAATCGGCGTCGCTAAAACGGTGGTCGAAGCGCATCAGGCCTTTGTGATCGTCGGTGCGAAAGGGGAAGACGCCGCTGTTGCGCCGGAACATTTCCTGCACGGCGGGGGGCGTGGAAAGCGTGGCGCGCAATTGGCCGGCCGCGGCGGCGGGAAGGCGCTGGAGGATCGCTTCCTGATCGCGAGTGGGACCGAAAATGGAGAGATCCGTCAATACGGGGACGGTACGATTTTCCCGTCTACGAAGACGTTCGTAGGAGAAGAAGAAAAACGTTTTGTCCTTGGCGATCGGACCGCCGAAGGTTCCCCCGAACTGCTGGCGGTCGGAGGAAGGTTTCACGCGGCGCGCCGTGGCCCCGTCGAGGGTGATGGCGAAGGGATCGGTCGCGTCGAGCGACTGGTGACGGAAGAACGAAAATAGCGAGCCGTGGAGTTGATTGGAGCCGGAGCGCGTGACGATGTTAATGACGCCGCCGCGAGCCGAGCCGTGCTCGGCGGAGTAGTTGGAGCGATTGACCTGGAACTCCTGCACTGCTTCCTGGCTGACGGTGGGACGGACGCCGCCGCCGGGATCGTTGGCTTCGCCGCCATCGACGTTGACGCTGTTGCCGCGGCCGTTACTGCCGTAAAAGGAGAGGCCGGAATCGGGCGTTTGCTTGACGCGGAAACTGTTGGAATCGGCGAGCGCTTTGGAATCGGCGACGCCGGGGGCGAGGAGGGAGAAGGTGAGGTAGTCGCGGCGATTGATAGGGAGGTTGCGAACGGCGTCCTGCGTCAGGGTGTTCGATTGCTGGGTTCGTTGGGACTCTATGAGCGGCACTTCGGCGGTGACGGCGACGGCCAGTTCGGCGGTGGCGACGTCGAGATGAATATCGAGCGTCGCTTCCTGCCCGACGGTTAGTTCCAGACCTTCGCGCTTCCACGCGGCGAAGCCTTCCTTAGCGACTTCGACGCGATATTCGCCGGGGACGACGAAGGGAAGAAAATAGTCGCCATCGGCGCCGGTGACGGTTTCAAAACGCGCGTTGGTGGCGTTATTGATCAGTGCGACGCGAGCCTGGGACACGCGCGCCTGGCTCGCATCCTCGGCAATGCCGCGAACGGAGGCGGTGGTTTTCGACTGTGCAAAAACGGCGCCGGCGATGAGGGAAAGAAGAAGGCACTTTGCGGGCGGAAACATGTTTAACCTCCTGACCGGCGAACGCGACTACCGCTCGTCCGGCAACGACTGGCAAGGGAGTTGGAGCCGGGCGACACACCCGCGTCTCCCCTCCCGGTTAGTCAACGAAAGAGCGCCGCCGTGAGCCTCCACGATTTGACGGCACAATACCAGCCCGATACCTGAACCGCCGGGCTTTGTGGTGAAGAAAGGCACAAATAAATTTGCGGTGGCGGCCAGACCCGGACCATCATCTTCAATATCGACAATCAACCGCCATCGTTCGACATGCCATGTTATAACAATTTCACCGGCATTTGTATCCATGGCGTCGGCGGCGTTGCGGAGGAGGTTGATCAGTACCTGTTCGAGCTGGTCGGAGTCGGCCTGCACGATCAGGTTGGGACCGGGCACGACAGTGACCGCGGCGCGCGTTTCGAGACGAACGCCGCGCCGGATCCAATCGGCGACGTAAACGGGAGCGAGCGTGGGACGCGGGAGGCGGGCGAGCCTGGCGTAGGCGCCCAGGAAGCGGGCGAGGGATTCGGCGCGGCCGCCGATGATGTTCAAGCCACGGGTCATGTCCTCGCGCCAGTCTTCTGGGAGCGGCTCGCGTTTGAGGATGGTCTCCAGGCTGCCGGCGATGGATTTGATGGGCGTGAGCGAGTTATTGAGTTCGTGACCAAGAACGCGGACCAGGCGCTGCCAGGCTTGGAGTTCTTCTTCGCGGAGCGGGCGGGTGAGGTCCGTGATGACGAGAAGATGATGCGGCAGGCCGCCCTCGCGGAACGACGTGCGGTTGATCCCCCAACGGCCCGCGCCGCCGGGGAAGGCGCGCTGGACGGTGTGGGAGGCCTCGCCGGAAAGGAAGGCGGCGAGATCGAGTTGATCGGCCGGCAGGTCAATGGCGCGCTCCGCGGGCAGAGCGAGAAGGCGCTCCGCGGCGCGGTTCAGGAGTTTCAGGCGTTGGGATTCGTCGAAGGCGAAGATGGCGACGTCGATTTCTTCCATCACTTTTCGCAGGAGAGTGGTGGCCTCCATGGCGCCGAGGCGTTGGGCGCGGAGCGTGGCGCCCATGGCGTTCACCTGCTGCATGACGCCGGAGAAAGCGTCGTCGCCGGCGGCGCCGCGGGCGCGGATGGAATAGTCGCCTTCGCGCATGGCTTCCAGTAGGCTGGCTATGGTGCGAAGGGGCGATGCCACGCGGTCGCGAACCGCGGCGCTGAAGCCGAGCCACGAGCCGCCGAGCAGCAGCCCGAGGGTCCAGATCACCTTTGGCGGATAGCCTTCCGTCCACAGCACCCACGCCGAGAAAACGATGGACGGGAGGCCCGCGGCGAGAGCCAGCAATTGGATGTGGCGTTCGTGGGAGATCCGCTCCTTGTGGTCCATTCTAGGACAATAATATCGTTGACAAATCACGGCCGGCGACTGGAAATGGTGGGTAGCGTGCCGCGGCCGTGTTTGGTTGTTCAGTATGATCACTTTCGCGAGATGCCGACTTCTCGTCCGAGTGGAAAGAAACTCCGTTAAACGCTAGGGCGTCGCTTGTGGGTAACCGCCGCTCGCAGTCGGTTGGCATCGTGTATCTGCACGTTGTTTGATTATGTATTATACGTAATTTCTCGATCTGCCCTGGCTTGTCATTGACATGGCGCCCTCTTCAATATCGATGGCGTTGATCACGGGCTACGCGAAACCGATTCGGCGCTTCGGTAGCTCTGGGGGAAGCTGTTTCAAGCCGTGAATTTCCTCGGCCAGGATATTGATAACGGAAGCATGTTCCTCCTGGCTGGCTTCGATCTTTTCAATGCGCGCGGCGAGATCCTTGTGGGTAGCGAGAATTTCGCGAAGCTTCACGAATGCCCTGACGATAAGTATGCTCATCTGGACAGCCCGCCCGCTGTTCAATACGGCGGAAAGCATCGCCACGCCGTGTTCGGTGAAGGCGTACGGTTGCCTGCGCAATCCCATTTTTGCGCTCGGATTGGAGGTCGCAATTTGCGACCTCCAACTGTTCAATTCATCCGGCGACAGTCGGAACATAAAGTCTTCGGGAAAACGTGAGAGATTGCGCTTGACCGCTTCGTTGAGCCTCTTTGTCGAGACCTGATATAGTCGTGCCAAATCGGAGTCGAGCATCATTTTTTGCCCACGGATGATGTAAATCTGGCGCTCAACGATTTCGATTGGAACGACGACTAACTCGGTGCTGGGCTTCTTTATCATTGATAGGATTGGAACTAAGTATCTTAATGCTATCACCGGAATCAACGCTCAAACCCCAACCCCGAAGCGACGTGTTGTCCACCATATTGTAGGTCTATGTTAGAGACCGTAGCGCTCCAGGCGGCGGTAGAGCGCGCTGCGGCTGAGACCCAGCACTCGCGCCGCGTGGCTGACGTTGCCATCGTTCTTGGCGAGCGCTTTTTTGATGAGGAAGATCTCGACTTCCTCCAGGCTCATGTCTTCCAGGCGGCCGGAGGATTCGCGGGTGGAACGGAGCGCGAGATCGACGGCGCGGATCTGGTCGCCCTGGGCCAAAAGGACCGCGCGTTCGACAACGTGATTGAGTTCGCGGACGTTGCCCTGCCAGGCGTTTTCGAGCAACAGGCGCAGGGCGGGGGCGTCGAAGCCGTTCAAATTTTTGCGATAGCGGCGCGTGTGGGAGGCCAGGAAATAGCTCGCTAGCAGGGGGATGTCGTCTTTACGTTCGCGGAGCGGGGGAATGCGAATTTCAATGGTGTTCAGGCGGAAGAGAAGATCCTGGCGGAAGCGGTTCTCGCGGACCTCGATATCGAGATTGGCGTTCGTGGCGCTGATAACGCGGACGTCGACGCGCTTCGTTTTGGAAGACCCGACGCGCTCCATTTCGCCGATCTCCAGCACGCGGAGAAGCTTGGATTGCAGGTTAACGGGGACGTTGGCGATTTCGTCCAGGAACAGCGTGCCGGTGTCGGCGAGTTCGAAGCGGCCGACGCGGTCGATCTTCGCATCGGTAAATGCGCCCTTGACGTGGCCGAAGAGTTCGCTTTCGAAGATGCCCTCGGCGAGGCCGCCGGCGTTGACCGTGACCATCGGCTTGTCGCGGCGCAACGAGAGCGCGTGCAGGGTCCGCGCCACCACTTCTTTGCCGGCGCCGGGTTCGCCGGTTATGAGCACGTTGGCATCGGAGGGCCCGACCCGTGAGATCATGTCGAGCACGGGCTGCATGGCGGCGCAATCGGCGATCATCGCGGGGCGGCCATCGCTCGAGAAAAGCCGGTTTTCGGCTTCCAGGCGGGCGCTGCGGCGAAGGGCTTCGCTGAGTTCGATTTGCGTGCGGACGATGGCCAGCAGGCGAGCGTTTTCCCAGGGTTTTTGCACGAAATCGCGCGCGCCGTGGCGAATGGCCTCGACGGCGAGTTCGACAGAGCCCCACGCCGTCATGACCACAACTGGCAGTGACGGATCGATGCCTTGCAATTGCGCGAGGAGGTCGAGGCCTTCCTGGCCGGAGGTGGTGTCGCGGGCATAGTTGAGATCCATGAGCAGGCAATCGAACTCACGGATTTCGAGCGCAGCGACGACGGCGTTGGGGGATGAAGCGGTTTCGATCTGATAGCCTTCGCTTTTTAACAGGAGGCGGAGGGCTTCAAGGACATCGGGCTGATCGTCGGCCACGAGGATGCGGCTTTGTTTGTTGGTTTTGTTCAAGGAGACGCCGATTGCTTTGGAAGCAACCTGACATCCATTGTGCATGGTGTGGGAAGGACTGGAGAAGTTTGGGGTTGTGGGCCGGATGGAGTGTCCGGTTGCGGGATGGGTGTGCCACAGCCGGACAGACTGTTTCAGAATTAGAGGAAGCCTTTGGCCGCCCACGAGGGGGCACCCGCGGAATTCGAGCAGTTGCTGAACAACGCTCAAGAGACCCAAATGAAGAAACAGATAGAGAATAAACCCAAGCGCGTCATACCGGCTTTCGCCACCGAGGCGGAAGAAGCGAAGTGGTGGTTTAAGAACCGTAACATACATGGCAAACAGCTACTCGCCGCCGTGAAAAACGACGAAGCGCAGGTGTTGACAAAGGAGAAACTGCGGGAACGGATAGCTGCGTCCAAAAAGGGGTCGGCGCCGGTGGTGGCGCTCCGGATTCCTGAAGTGGATCTGGCTTTGGCCCCGAAGCAGGCTGAACGGAAGGGACTGCCTTACCAGACCTACATCAAATCGCTATTGCACGAAACACTCACCGAGCGAGAGAAGCGAAAGTCGGGGTGGTAGGCCAGGCTGTATGAAGGACGGCGCCCAGACTTCACGCGTTCACGTATCCTCCCCTACTTAGCCTTGCGAATATAAATAGACCCGTTCATGCTCCGCATCGATATTTCCGGGCCGCCGCCGTTGATCTGGCCGACGATGGTGCGCTCCAGATTCAGGCGGTATTTGGGACCGTCGCCGCGGCCGGACTCTTTGCGGCTGACGCTGGTTTTAACATCGAGATCGAAGTCGCTGTAAGTCTCGCCGCGCTGGTTGTTGATCTTCAGATCGGCCTTCGCCGAGGGCGGCAGCGTGACGTCGATGCGGCCGTTCAGCGTGCTGAAGGACATCGGTTTGCCGGCCGGTACTTGCTTCAGATTGGCGGTGAGGCGGCCATTGAGCGAGTGGGCGACGACGGGGCCGGAGGCGTCCACGATGACGATGGACCCGTTGACGGTTTCGGCGTTGATCTCGCCTTCGACGCCTTCGATACGAAGCTCCCTGGCGTTGACGGACTTAATGTGGACCGAGCTTTTTTCGGGAACAAGGACAACGTACGAACCGTTTCCGTGGTGCGGCTTAACCGTGACGACGTTGTTTTCCTCTTCCACGTTCACGCCGCCGGAACCGGAGAGGATCTGCTTCATGCCGTTCGGCGCGAGTTGCGTGCGGGGCCCGGCCTCATCCATATCGATGAGGACATCCTTGCCGTTATGCGCTTTCACCTGGATGCTGCCGTTGACAGTGCTGACCTTGACCAGCGCGGGCCGCGAGGGATCGCGCAAAGGCACGGTGATGCGTTCGGCGCAGAGAGGAATGGCGAGTAATAAAAGGACGAGTCGCATCTTACGGGCGCCCCTTGGCGAGCGAGTGAATGAGGATCTCGCCGTTGACGGTTTCCGTGCTGATCTTCGTTCCACCGTTTCCCGCGCGCAGCTCGCCGAGCGTGCCGTGACGATGAATTACCTTCATCCCTTGGCCCCGTTCGGACGAACCGGCGGAACCGGGGATGGGAGTCATGTCGAAATCGGTGAACGCTTTGCCATTAACCGTTTTCATCTTGAAATCCGCGTTGAGCGAAGGCTGAAAGTAAAGGTTCAACTTGCCGTTGACGGTGCGGAATTTCGTGTCGGCTTCCGGGTTCTTGCGATAGACGGCCAGCACGCCGCCGTTGACTGTAGCCACTTCGCCGGCGCCTTCGACGTCGGTCATCCGGATGCCGCCGTTGACGGTTTGGACGGAGTAGCCGCCGGTGGTGTCGGCGACATTAATACTGCCATTGACGTTGCGGAGCTCCAGACGGGCGTCGCGCGGAACGCTGACGGTGAACTCATGCTCGATGCGGGTTTCATTGCCATCCCAGCGGCGGCGGTTTTCGTTGCGGGTCTCGCCATCGCGCCGCCCGCATTCACGACTCGACCAGGGACCCTTCACGCCGGCGCGAACGGCGCCCGGTTCCTGGGAGAACACGACGTCGATTTCCTTCTTCAATTCTTCGAGCCGCTCGCGCGACGGAGCGGAGAGCTTTTCGCGCACCGTGAAGCGCACTTCATTGCTATCGGCGGCGGTGACATTGATGGCGCCGCTCATGCCGCAGACGAAAACGGCGCGACCGCTTCCGGTGAGCGGAAAGCTCCTCTCAATGGTGCGCGTGGATTCTTCCGCGCACCAAAGCGAGGCCGCGGCGAGGAGGAGAATAGAGTATTTCATTGAAATGGATTTCCCTTTTTGCGTTGATTTGAGAGCAGCGCTTGCAGGTAATCGCGAACGTTCGAATCGAGTCCGGGGCGGTCGCGCAGTTTTTCCAGACGGGCGCGGACGGCTGGATCCTTGCCGGTGGCGAGAAGGTCGATGACAGCGATCTGGACGAGCGGGGAATCGTCGCGCTCCACCAGGCGCCAGGCCGACTCGCTAACGGTTGCGGGGAGCGGGAAGCGGCGCAGGGCGTCGGCGGCGGCAAGCCGCACGTCGACGCTGGGATCGTTTCGAAGAGTGCGGGAAAGGGCGTCGACCACTTCCGGATCCGAGCCTTCCAACGCGACGCTGTAGCGGATACCCCGCAGGCGCTCACTGGCCGATTCCTGATCTAGAAGCGACAGGGCCACCACTTCGCGAAGATTCCGCACCTCGTGCCGGAGGGAGGCGATATCGGTATCGGCGGATTTGGGCGCCGTGTAGCGTCCGGCGAAAAAGCTGAAGAGGCCGATGGCGACGGCCGCAGCGGCCGCGAGGAAAGCCCAGCGGGGTACGGCCGGACGCGCCGCCATGCGGCGTTGAAACTGGGTATGCAGCGCGGACGACGGGCCTTCGATCGGCAGGTCGCCGAGCTTCTTCCAGAGGGCGGCGTTGGCACGGCAGGCAGCGCATTCGGCCAGATGCGCACCGGCGCGGACGCTGGCGGTTTCGGTGGCGGAGCCGGCCAACGTGTCGGCGATATCGACGGCGAATTCTGAACAAGTCATTTCTATCTCCGCCCTTCCACGGCGCACAAACCCGGGTGCCCGGACAGCCGCTCATAGATTTCGCGCAACTGCCCCAGGGCTCGAAACACCCTTACTTTTACCGTATTTGTCTCCACGCCGAGCAGCTCCCCGATTTGCTCATAGCGCAAACCCTGAAACCGGCTGAGCACCAGCAACTCGCGCTTGTCCGGCGGCAGCGCCATCAGCGCCCGGCGCAGCAGCGCGTGTTCCTCATCCCGCTCCAGTTGCCGCGTGGCCGGGGCGGCGATGTCAATTTTCTCCGGCATCGCGATTTCCCATTTGTTCTTGCGTGTGTGATCGATGAATGCGTTGTGAGCGATACGATACATCCAACTCGAAAAGCGGGCGTCCCGCTGCCATGTCTCGCTCTTCCGCAACACCCGGAGAAACACCTCCTGCGTGAGATCTTCACTCAGCGAAGCGCTGCCCGACATGCGCAGAAAGTATCGATACAAGGCGGCGTGATGACGGTTAAACAACTCGCCCAAAGCCGGAGATTCCCCGCCCTGGACAGCCGCCATCAGTTGCTCGTCCGTATCGCTCAACAACAAGTCCGCTCTCACTCCCTAGTACGGCGGCCGCCGGCGATCGTTACAAAAAAAGCCGGCGGGCCGGAATCGGCCGCACCGGCTGCAGGGGAAGACTCGCGGAAGTTATTGGGATTCCACCCAGCCGTCGCGCAGTTGGATGACGCGGTTGCCAAACGTCGCGTTTTTCTCGTTGTGGGTCACCTGAATAATCGTGGTGCCTTCGGCGTTGAGCTTCTTGAAAAGATGCATGATGTCTTCGCCCTGCGAGGAGTGCAGGTTACCGGTGGGCTCGTCGGCGAGGATAATTTGCGGATTGCTGACAACGGCGCGCGCGACGGCCACCAGTTGCTGTTGCCCGCCGGAGAGCTGAGTGGGATACAACTCCTTCTTGCCGACAATCTGGAAGCGGTCCAGCACGTCGGCCACGACGCTCTCGCGCTCGCTGCGCTTGATGTTGCGGTACGTCAGCGGGACTTCGAGATTTTCGTAGACGGTCAGATTGTCGAGCAAATGGTAACTCTGAAACACGAACCCAAACTGCGCTTTGTAAAGCTCCATCCGCTCCTTCTTGCCGAGCGAATGAATGGGACGATCCATCAGCCAATATTCGCCTCGCCAGGACATATCGTGCATGCCGAGGATATGCAGCAGCGTCGACTTGCCGGCGCCGGACGGCCCCATGATGGAGATGAATTCGCCGGGCGCGATGTCGAGGTTTATCTGGCGCAATACATAAGTGCGGGAGACGCCGTGTTCGAAATATTTTTCGACGCTGCGCAGCCGGACCAATGGGTTCATGCGGCGGGCGCCTCTTGCGTTTCTTCCACTATGCGGCCATCGAAAAGGTGAACGGTGCGGTCGGCGTATTTGGCGTAGCGCGGGTCGTGGGTCACCATGCAAATGGTGGCGCCGCCGCGGTGGAGTTCACGCATAAGGTCCATCACCTGTTCGCCGTTCTGCGAATCGAGGTTGCCCGTCGGTTCGTCCGCCAGGAGAATGGAAGGGTCTCCGCCCAGAGCGCGGGCGACGGCGACGCGCTGCTGCTGACCGCCGGAAAGCTGCGAGGGGTAGTGTTTAATGCGGTGCGACATGCCGACGCGTTCCAGCGCTTCCACCACGCGCTTTTTCCGCTCGGCGCCGCTCATGCCGCGGTACGTCAATGGCAACTCGACGTTTTCATAAACGGTAAGATCTCCGATCAGGTTGAACGCCTGAAAGATGAAGCCGATCTCGCGGTTGCGAATGCGCGCGCGCTCAGCCAGTTTCAGGCTCTGTACCGGGCGGCCGTTGAGGACGTAGGAGCCGCCGGTCGGCGAATCGAGCAGGCCGAGAATCGCGAGCAGCGTGGATTTGCCACAGCCCGATGGGCCGGAGATGGAAACGTACTCTCCGCGTTGGAGATGGAGATGAATTCCGGCCAGTGCGTGAGTTTCCACTTCGTCGGTCGTGAACACTTTAGTCACGCCGTCCATCATGAGAAGAGCGTCGCTCATAGTCGATAAATCCCCTATCTCTTGAGTTTGATGCGATTCTGCGAGTCGTGCTGCGACATGTCGGAGAGCAGCACGGTATCCCCCACGCTGAGGCCTTCGACGACTTCAATATGGTTCACCGAAGCCCGGCCCAACTTCACGGGAACGCGGATGGCTTCGTCCGTCCCGGGTACGAGTTTGAAGAGCGTGATGGTGCTCTGCGGCTGTCCATAGACCGGCCGGCCCACGTAGACTACGTCGGCGATGCGTTCCAGGTCGACCGTGCCGTCGACGCTCAGATCGGGCCGGGCGCCGAGCGGCAATGCGCCGTCGAGCTTCACGTCCACCGTCACCGTCCCATTAATGGCGGCCGGATCTATGCGCGAAACATGGCCCGGAATGAACCCGTTGCGCGTATCGATCGTGGCCGGCTGGCCGATCATAATATCCTTCGTCTGCGTTTCGGCGATCTTCAGTTCCGCCTTCAGCTTTGTCGGCTGCGCGACCTTGGCGAGCACCGCGCCGGGCAGCACCTTCTGTCCCACCTCCACCGCCATTTGCTGCAGAACGCCCGCCGCGCCAGCGCGCACCTTCAACTGCAGCACCTGCTGCTTCTTGAAGTCCCAAGCGGCTTTCAGCTTCTCAATCTGCACGTTCTGCGCTGCCATCTGCGCTTCCACAGATTCGGAGAAATTGGCGACGCGCTGCGCCTCGATCTCCGTGCGGCCGCCAAGTTCATCCGCTTTCGCCTTGGTCAACTTGTATTCCAGATCGGCCTTCAGGCCCAGCTTGATCAGCGCTTCGTCGCGGTCGGCCTGCAGCTTCGCCTGGGTGAATTCACTTTGCACGCGAGCGGCGTTTGAGACCTGGTCCAGCCGCTGCGATTCCAGCTTCACCTTCAAATCCCGAATCGTCGCGACCGCGGCTTTTACTTGCCATTCGGCGTCGAAGGCAGCCAGTTGCAGTTCCGGATTGCTGAGTTCCAACAGCACCGTGTCGGCGTTTACAATCGCGCCCGCCCGCATGTGAATCTTTTCCACGCGGCCCTCCGAGATTGCCGGCACGAAGAGTATTTCTTCCGGCACCAGCGTCCCCATGCCGCGCACATTCCGGAGCATTGGACCGCGCTTCACGGTGTCGGGCCAAACGGTCGAAAATTCCACCGAGACCGCGGCCGGCTGAAGCTTGCCAAGCCAGAAGGTGAACCCTCCGGCCACGCCGAGTACGATTACGCCGGCGATAATGCGCCGGATCAATCTTTGTTTTGCCGCTCCCTGGCGAGGTACGTCCATGCTGGTTTCCTACTCCTGGTAAGGCAACTGCGCGGCCAATCCCCGGGTGGCGCGTAGCTGCTTTCCCTTCATCACTTTAGCGCAGGTGTCTCCTTCCGCGATAGGTATCGCGGTGTCCGGTTTTGGGATGGCGTGGCCAGTTTCGGAGCGGGCGGGGCCGTACGCCGCGCTATGCCGTAGCCAGATCCGGCAAGAAGCGGATCTCCGTTATCGCCGCCGCCATCGGCCGCCCTTCCTCCGCCGCGTCGGCCCATCGCGAAAACTCCATCGTCAACGCGTTCTGGCCTTCCCGCAGTTGCGCCTTTACGCACACCAGACGGCCTTTGTCGATACCCGTCGCCGACAGCGCGAAGGATCCCAGCGGCGCTCCGTTCAAAGCCAACCGCATCGTCTGGCCCGCGTGCAGATTGCGGTACCGCAAAACCAGCGAATGCGTCCCGCTGGTGTTCGAGTGCACCCGCATCTCCGAGACCGGCCCGTACGCCCACCGGAACCGCGGCAATGAATACTCCGGATACGGCCCCTCTTCCGGTCCCAACGAAGCCGACTCCATCGTCAGCCCCTCGCCGCGGTGAATCGTCCGTACCCCCGGCAGTTCCGGCGCCTGGGCCGCGAAGCTGATTTTTTCCGGAACTTGCAGCCGTTCCAGCAGCCCCAGCTTGCGCCACGCCCGGAACAGTTGGTAGTAGGACGCCTGGGCCGACCACTCGTTTTGCACGTAAATCCGGCCCCATTGTCCCATCCGGCGCCGCCACTCCGGCTTGCGGTACATCTCGTAAATCGCGGCGGCCAGCGCCTCGGTCGAAAACTCCTCCACCAGCAGCCCCGTCAACCCCTCCACCACCGCTTCCTGCATCCCCGACGCCCGCACGCCGATCACCGGCGTGCCGCAAGCGATGGACTCGATGAACACCTGCCCGAACGTCTCTTCACGGCTCGGCGCGACATACAAATCGGCCGCGGCATACAGGCTCGCCATCTTCTCCGGATCGTTGATTTGCCCCATCCGCCGGATGTCTTCGAACACAAACCGCTCCCCATCGCGCTTCTGGCCCAAACTGACGATCGTCAGGTTCGGCAGCCGCAGGATCGCCAACGCATCCAGCGCCAACCGCGTGTTCTTGCGCGCGTCGTATAGGTCCCCGCTCAGCATCACGATAAACCGGTCGGCCGGCAACCCCAGCATCGCCCGGCACGTCTGCCGGTCCTTCGTGCGGAACACTTCCAGCGGGAAACCCAGTCTGATCTGCTCCACGGGCCGACCCCGCCGGCCGCCGCCGGCCGCCGCCATCGCCTCCCGCGCAAATTCGCAGGTCCAACGCGAATTGCCCAGCAGCATCAATTGGTTGTCGCCGAACAACAGTTTCTGCTTGCGGCTCCACGCGCCGGCGATCTTGTCCGGATCCAACTTCGGATACTCGTTCGCCGTCGGACAGGAGGCGTCGCATCCGGTCCGGTATTTCGTGCAAGGCGTCGGATACGCGCACCGCCCGGTCAGCAGCCAGAAATCATGCAGCACCGCAAGCGTCGGGTACCGCTCCGCCACCAGCCCCAATTGCCAGGGGTCCGGACCCGCGGAATGCAGGTTGCCGGCCACCACCATATCGGGCGACGCGGCGCCAATCGCGCCGGCCACCTCTTCCGCCGTCAGGTCCGTCGGCTCACCGGAATGGCCCGGTTCGGCGCGCAGCGCGAATGG
The DNA here is from genome assembly GCA_046155405.1 of Bryobacteraceae bacterium. Lineage (GTDB taxonomy): Bacteria > Acidobacteriota > Terriglobia > Bryobacterales > Bryobacteraceae. The sequence goes on from JBJXFL010000122.1 coordinate 36,171, forward strand.
CGTCACGGTGTGCCCCGCCAGCGCGATCGCCTCGGCCATCCTTTTGTGGGCAATGCCCGCGCCGTACTCGAACCCGTGGTCGTTCAACATCGCGATCCGCAAACCGTGCCGCGGAGCCGCGTAGGCTTTGCTCGCCCGCTTCGGCCGCTGCGTTCGCGCGTGGAAGTCGTCGACGTACCGCCGCAACTCCGCCTTGAACATCGCCTCCGCGTTCGTCTTCTGCTCCTCGTGCACGCGGAACCAGGCCACCGGATGGCCAATCGCGTGGACCGTTCCGCCCGCCTCCGCCATGCGCACCCAAAGGTCGTAGTCCATGCTGTAATGCAGGTCTTCGCGAACCATGCCGCCGGCTCGCTCCCAGATCGCGCGCGAGAACATCACTTCCGGCTGGTAGAAAAACTTCCCCGCGTTCCATCCGCCGTCCAGGTCCAACAGGTCGTCGAGCGGCAGCGGCCCGGGCTCGCAACTGGTCAGGTGGTGGCCAATAGTGGCGCCATTCGCTCGCAGCGTCGCGATTCCAGCCACGATATCCGCCGACGACGTATGGAACCCCATCGCGACCGCCGCCAGCGCCCCCGGCGCCAGCATGTCGTCGCTGTTCAGCCACGTCAGAATGTCGCCCGTCGCCAGCGCCATGCCTTTGTTAATGGCGTTGCTTTGGCCGCGGTCTTTCTCCGATACCGCCGCCGCCAGCAGGTGCCGGTAGCGCTGCAACACGGTTATGGTCTCGTCCGTCGAACCGCCGTCCATTACGATATGTTCGATCCGCGGATACCCTTGGCCCGCCACCGAAAGAATCGTCTCTTCAAGGTACTTGCCCTGGTTGAAGGAGGGCGTGACGACGGAGATGAGCGGCCACCGCTCGCCGTTAGGAAGCGTATCCGGCAATGGAGACGGCACCGCCGTCGCATACGGCCATTCGCCATATCCGTTCCGCGCATTCGGCTCGTTATCCCGCCACCAGCGGCGGGCCGGCTCCGTCGCCCGGCTCTGGGGCGTATACGACCCTTCGCGAAATACGCTCAACGGCCCGAAAAATGCGGCTTGCATTTCGGCGCAAATCCGCCTGTAAATCGGCGGTGGGACACCGGCGATGGCCGCCCGGAATCGTCCACTGGTCCGGTAGGCGCCGCAGGCCTCTCCGCCTCCCAGGCGTTCCAGAAACCCCGCTTGGGTCCAATGCGCTTCTTCGCCCAGCCGTTCTCCCGACAACAATGTCGCTCCGGCCGGAAGATCCTGCCACAGCGCCAGCGCCTCGTCCCCGTTCGGGACCGCCGCAAGCGCCGGGTACGTCGGAATGTCGCGCAGGAAATTCTTCGCGGTCCCGTGAAAATACAGCACTGGCCGCGACCACCCGGCTCGCAGCATCGATCGGAAACTCTCTCGCAGCACGCGAGCGTCGGCGTGAACGAAATAAACCGCGCCGTCAACGTCTAGAGCCGACACGGCCGTCACCAGCGCTAGCGTATCCAGTTGCGACAGAACAATAGGCCCACGGGCTTCCCGCGACGCTAAGTCGAGGGACGCGTAAAACTCCGGCCGGAATAAATCCCGTTTTTCCACCGGTACCGCCGCTAAGGGCGTTTTTTCCTGAGATTCAGAAGGCGTCTGAATCCAGCTCGAGATTGGTTTTTCGGGCGATTCGGACATTAATGAATGGAGCCGTTATCCTAAACGATACGCAATTGCCTCAGAATCCGATATGGTAACAGATTACGGACAGCGTTGATTTCCGCCTGCAGCGCCGCCACAAGCTCGTGGAGTGTCACGATCTGTTCCCCGCGATTCGCGCGATCGGCCTCAATCGCCGCTAGTTTCTCCGAAAGCCGTTCGATCAACCGCAGGCGCGCTTCGCGGTCCCGCTCACTCTCCGTCAGCCGTTCCGAGAGCGATTCAATCAATCGCAGCCGCGCTTCGCGGTCCCGTTCAGTTTCCGCCAGCCTTTCCGAAATGGATTCAATCAACCGCAGGCGCGCATCGCGGTCCCGCTCGCTCTCCGCCAGGCGGACGGAAAGCTTTTCGATCACTTCCAGACGCCGTTCCCGATCCGCTTCGTTCACTTCGATTTGCCGCTGAAGCGTGTCAATTAGATCTTGCTTCGCCGCCCGGTCCCGATTCGTCTCCTCCAGTACGGCCACATCCGCGCTCAGTGCCGCCAGTTCCTCGCGCAGATCGGGGATGAGCGCCAACGCGCTCTCCAATTCGACCGACTTGCGCTTCAGCAGTTGTTCCCGATCGGCAATTTGTCCCTGATAGCGGCTGTCCGCCGTGTCCACTTGTATCTGAAGCGTGGCGGCCAGAATGGTTTTCTCTTCCAGACGCTGGCGCAGGAAATCCACTTCGCCAGCCGTTTTCTCCAGGCCGGCCATCGCGGGGCGCAACGTCTCCAGTTCGCTCTTCAGCCGTTCCGCTTTCAGCCGCGAGGCGGTGATCTTGCGAACCGCCACGTGCCGGAATCGTTCCAGCCGCCGCTCCGCCTCCGCCCGGCCATCGGTCGCTTGCCGGAGCGTTGACATTGCAAGCCGGCTCTCAAACTCCAGCGTCGCCGTTCTTTCCTCCAATGCGCGCGCCCGATCGCCAACGGCCAGCAACTCCTCCACCCGCCGCTGCCGCGCCTCCAGCGCCGTTTCCGCTTCGGCCAATCGCCGTTCCAGCCCCTGCGCCTCGCGGCGCAGAGTTTCAGTCTCGGTCGCCGCCGCCGAATTAAATTCCAGTTCGCCCTTGACCGCTTCCAGTTGATCCCGCAGTTGAACGATGTCGCGCATCCGGTCGTCGTGCCACTGCATGAAGTTGGCGCGTTCGGCCGCCACTTTCCGGTGTTCAACCTGCGTCGACTCCCAGAGTTCCCGCATGATCGCCGCGCCCAATACCCGGTCCGGTTGGAGCACCTCTACGGTGAACTTTCCCACCTCGCCGCGCAGCATCGCGTCCGCGCTCCGCAGAACGGTCGCGACCGGGATGTCCTTCACGCAGTGCGACCGGCTCAAATGGCAAACCCAATTGCAACCGGTGCACGGCACGCTGACCGTGAAGGCCGCTCCGGTCCTTGCCGCCGGCACGAATCGCGGCCAATGGCCCCCGCCAAATACCGCCAACACCGGTTTCCCCAGCGCCGCCGCGATATGCATCGGCCCGGTGTCCTTGCCGATGTACCCTTCCGCCAGTTGCAGCATTGCGGTCAGCGCCTGCAGCTTTGTCGGCTCGTCGGTGATCGCGGCCGTTCGCAGTCCGTCTTCCCCCATCATTTTCTGGATGGCCAGCGTTGCGTCGTGTTCATCGGTCGATCCGATAAACAGCAAATGCACCGCGTGTTTGCCCATCAGCGCGCGACAGAATTCCGCCCACTGCTCCCGCTGCCAGTTCTTGACGCTTTTGCCGGGAATATCTCCGGCGCAGACCGCCCAGAATCGCTGTCCCGCCAAGCCCAGCTTGCCCAAGCGAACTTGCGCGGCGGCCATGCCCTGCGGGGTGGCCTCCATCCGCGGCGGGCCGAGCCGCACGTCGCGTCCCAGAACCGCCGCGCACAGCGTCGCGTTTTTGTCGAGTTCCGATGAGTCCGGAACCACCGTGACCCGCGTCGTAAACTGAATCGTCGAAACCGCCGTCCCTTCATCCCGCGCCTGAAACAGATGCCCTGAAAACCCAATAGCGTCCGCCTCCGGCATGGCCGCCGCCAGTAGTTCTTCCAGCCGCGTGTGCTGGTAGGCGGCGACCACGAACAGGTTCGGATTGAATGCGACCGCCTGTTCAACAAATACCAACCCGAGCGGAGACTGCAATCCGAAGTTCCGGTCATACGGGTTGCCCACGCATTGCAGGATTCTCGCCCGCGGAAACATATCCGCGGCCAGGGGCGCGACGAAGTCGCGGACGATTAACATTACTTCGTGCCCCGCCTCCAATAGGGCGGCGATCATGGGCTGACGTAATACGAGGTCCCCAATGTTGTCTGGATTGCTGACCGCAATGCGCATACAGTCCCCTAGTCTACCCGATGGCCCGCGGAGAACCCCGCCGCTATGTCTTTACTCTCGCGATTCGCGGAAGCCGGCGGCCCGGATATTGTATTTCAATGTGAACCCGGCTGCCGCAGCTTGCACTCGCGGCGGATTCGGCGGCAAACTTTTCACTCTGTGTCTCGAACGCAAAAGCGGCAAAATCCTTTGGCGGCGGGAAACGCCGCGCCCGGGGATCGAGCGCTATCGGAAGTTGGACACCAGGGACGGTGTCGTGCGCGGGCCTGTTCGAGTATTTTCAGAAAGACCATGATGGTGGAGGAGCCGCTTGCCGACGCGCGCGGCGCGGCTCTCTTAGCAAGGTGAACCGGCGGGGTTGCTCAGCGCTTATCAAGTACCTTTGAGAGCATGATGATACCTTTCTCTGCGCGATGCCTGATGCTTGGGTCTGCGACATGGGCGAAATGTGTAGGCCAGTTGGGTAACGGTGAATATTCCTTTAGCGTTCAGCTTGGCTCGGTCTGTGGTGCCGACGCCGCCCAGAAGGCTGAGATCATCTTTTTCGATCACGCGCTTCCTGCAAGAAGCTTCGAAGGTGCACTCTGAGCAGTGCTTGATCAGTGCGGGCTCCGGCAGGCTACCATCTGTTAACAAAGCGCGT
>JBJXFL010000123.1:0-57966 GCA_046155405.1 Bryobacteraceae bacterium
CGCCAATCGCGCCATGTCCACCATCCGCCAGGAATACATGGCCACCGCCCGTCTCACCGCCACCCTCGAACGCCGTCTGCACTTCATGCAAAAGCACTGGCCCTCTACCAACCAAATGCAGAGCCAAACGCCAGCCGCAAATACATCTACATCGAAGGCGACCTCACCCCGGAAGTAATCGTCTTCTACCGCTCTCTCTTCCCCGGCCGCTGCCTCAGCTTCGTAGACAAGGATTATAAAGAGGCCGCCTAACCCGCTATGTAACCCTCCACCCAACCCCGCCACGCAACTCGACAGCGGACCCGTGTCCGCTCACATCCGGTAGCGCACCATCACCGGCGCCGCAACGTTCGGCCACCGCAATCGGAAGCGTCGCGCCTCCTGTATAATCGCGAATACTGTTAAACGTGCATTTGCCAAAAGGAGCGCTCCGCTTGAAACTCCCTATCGCCGTTACCGTCAACGGAAATAAGCACCGGTCGGAAGTCGAACCGCGGCTTCTGCTCATTCATTACCTCCGCGACACGCTCCACCTCACCGGCGCGCATTGCGGCTGCGAAACGTCCGTCTGCGGCGCCTGCACCGTCGCGGTCGATGGCCTCGCCGTGAAATCGTGCGCCATGTTCGCCGTCCAATGTGACGGCCGCGAAATCGTCACTATTGAAGGCATCGCCCAAAACGGCAAACTGCACGCCGTTCAACAGGGCTTTTGGGAGGAGCACGGACTGCAATGCGGCTTCTGTACGCCGGGTATGATCATGGCATCGCGACAGTTGATCGAGCGCAATCCCCATCCCGGCGACAACGAGATTCGCCATGCTCTCGAAGGCAATCTTTGCCGCTGCACCGGCTATCAGCACATTGTAAACGCGGTCCGGGCCGCCGCCGCCCTGGAAAGGAAATAGTCCCATGACTCCCGTAATTACCGAAACTCCCACCTACGTCGGCAAACGGATCAAGCGCAAGGAAGATCCGCGCATGATCACCGGTACCGCGACCTATCTCGACGACATCAAACTCCCCAACATGCATTTCGCGGCCATCGTGCGCAGCCCTTACGCCGCCGCCCGCGTTGACCGGATCGATGCAACCGCCGCGCTTCAACTCCCCGGTGTCGTCGGCGTCTTCACCGGCGCCGATCTCGAAGGCGTCGGCAACGTTCCTTGTGCCGTCAACCTCCCCGGCCTCCGCATCCCCCCTCACGCCATCCTCGCCCAGGGCCGCGTCTATTTTGTGGGGCATCCGGTAGCCGTCGTCGTCGCGGCGGATCCCTATCTGGCTCGCGATGCCGCCGACCGCGTAGACGTGGACTATACGCCGCTGCCGGGAGTCTCCGATCCCGAAAAAGCGCTCGCGCCCGGCGCCCCAGCGGTTCATCCCGAATGGCCCGATAACGTCGCCTTCGTCTATAAACAGGAAAATGGCGAGATTGACCAAGCCTTCGCCGAAGCGGAACTCATCGTCAAACAACGCATGCTCCAGCCCCGCGTCGTCGCCAACCCCATGGAACCTCGCGGAGCTATCGGAGACCACCGGGATCCCGAAGGATCTCTAACCCTCTATTCGTCCACTCAAATTCCCCACTTGCTTCGGTCCATCGCCGCCGCCGTACTCGGCGTCCCCGAACACAAAATGCGAGTCATCGCTCCCGAAGTCGGCGGCGGGTTCGGCTGCAAGGGCGATGTCTATGCCGAAGAGTTGCTCGTCTGCTTCCTCTCGCGCAAGCTCGGCAAACCGGTCAAATGGGTCGAAGGCCGGCGTGAACATTTTCAGGCGACATCCCAGGGCCGCGGCCACGTCGACTACTACGAACTGGCCGCCAAGAAAGACGGCACGATTCTGGGGATCAAGCTTAAAATCATCCAGGACATCGGCTCGCATCAGCAACTGCTCACCGCGCTCATTCCCACGCTCAGCGTTCTCATGCTCCCCGGCCTCTACCGCTGCAAAACGTTCCGCGCCGAAGTCGTCGGAGCCTTCACCAATTGCTTTCCCACCGACGCCTATCGCGGCGCCGGCCGTCCCGAAGCGACCTACGGCATCGAACGAATCGTCGACTGCCTGGCCCGCGAATTGAACATCGACCCCGCCGAAATTCGCTTCAAGAACTTCATCGAGCCGCAAGAATTTCCATTCGCCACCGGAACCGGCTTGATCTACGACAGCGGCAACTATACCGGAACACTTGGCAAGGCCCTCGACACTATCGGCTACGCCAAACTGCGCGAGGAGCAGCGCAGCCAGCGCGCGCAGGGCCGGCTGATGGGCATCGGCATCGCCACATACGGCGAAATTTGCGCCTTTGGACCTTCGCCCTACACGCCCGCCGGCGGTTGGGAATCGGCCACGGTTCGTATTGAACCTTCCGGCCAAGTTACCGTCCATACCGGAATCAGCCCGCATGGGCAAGGTGAGGAGACCACCTTCGCCCAGATCGCCGCCGACGAACTCGGTGTTTCCATGGACGACGTTTCCATCGTTCACGGCGACACCGCCATCGTCCAATACGGCATCGGCACATTCGGATCCCGTGGCACTGCGGTTGGTGGAACATCCATGTTCCTGGCCATCGAGGAACTCAAGAAAAAGATCCTGAAATATGGCGCGATGCTGCTCGATAGCGACGACGTTCAATTCGTCGCCGGACGCGTCGTGTGCAACAAAACCGCCGCTTCCGTGCCACTGGCGCAAATCGCCGCCGCCTCCTACCGTGCCCTCAAACTACCCCCAGGCGTCGAGCCCGGCCTGGTCGCCACCAGCTTTTGGGAACCGGCTAACTTCACCTTCCCGTTCGGCGCTCACATCGTCGTCACCGATGTCGATCCAGATACCGGCGATGTCAAAATCACGCGTTACCTTGCCGTAGACGATTGCGGCAAAATCATCAACCCGCTCATCGTTGCCGGGCAGATTCACGGTGGCATCGCCCAAGGTATCGGCCAGGCACTCTACGAACAGATGGTTTACGACGAAAATGGCCAGATCCTCACCGGAGAATACACGGACTACGTTCTCCCCAAGGCCGCCCACATCCCCTTCATTGAAAGCCTTCACACCGAAACTCCTTCTCCCGTGAATCCACTCGGAGTGAAAGGCGTTGGCGAGGCCGGCGCCATCGGCGCGCCTCCCGCAATTGTCAATTCAGTCGTCGATGCATTGGCCCACCTGGGCGTTCGCCACCTCGACATGCCGTTGACTCCTGAAAAGGTCTGGTCCGCCATGCAAGGAGCCCGCGCATGATTACCCAGGAATTTGACTACTTCGCCCCCGCCACGCTCAATGATGCGCTGAAACTACTTTCCGGCTCCGGCGCCAGACCGCTCGCCGGCGGCATGAGTCTCGTGCCGCTCATGAAGCTCCGCCTCGCCGCTCCCGAAAAGCTCGTCGACCTGCGCCGGATTCCGGAATTGCGCTCCATACGCCGGCAGGATGCCGCCCTGCACATCGGCGCCATGGTCACCCACTATGAGCTCGAATCCGCGCCGCTGGTTCGTACCGCCTGCCCGCTGCTCGCCGCCACCGCCGCCGCCATCGGTGACGTCCAGATCCGCAACTCCGGAACCATCGGAGGCAGTGTCGCCCATGCCGATCCCGCCGCCGACTATCCCGCCGCCCTCCTCGCCCTCGAAGCCAAAGTCCAGTTGACCGGTCCAGCCGGCCAACGCGAATTGGCATTCGAAGACTTCGTTCTAGACACTTTCACCACCGCGCTCGAACCCGGCGAACTGGTTACCGCGATTATCGTGCCCGTCGAGGAATCCGGTATGGGCGTTCACTACGAGAAGCACCCCCACCCCGCTTCAGGTTTTCCCATGGTTGGTGTCGCCACCCGTGTACGCCGCCGGAACGGTCTCATTGAGTTCGCCCGCATCGGAGTTACGGGCTTGTCGGGAAAGGGATATCGCGCTCGCGGCGTCGAAGACCTTCTGACCGGCGTCGTTGGCTCGGACGCCGAACTCATCGGAGCCGTGTCCGTCCTCGCCTTTGGCGTCACAGCCAATGCGGATATTCACGCCTCCGCCGCCTACCGGTCCCACCTCGCGCGCGTCGCGGCGGTCCGCGCCCTCCGCGCCAGCCTCCTGAATGCGGATTGAAGGTTCTTACTCCCTCTCCGGCAGCCCTGATACGGTCTATGCGTCGCTGATGGACCCGTCCGTGCTCGCCGATTGCCTGCCCGGTTGCCAGGAACTAGTGGCGGCCGGCGACGGCACTTACAACATGAAGATGAAGGTCGCCCTAGCCGCCCTTAGCGGAGACTTTACCGGTAAGGTCGCGATCGAAGACCCGGTTGCCCCAGTCAGCTATCGCCTTCGCGTCGAGGGCGCTGGCCGCATCGGCTTCGTCAATGGTAATGGAGAACTGCGTTTCACCACCGCCGATCCCGGCGCCACGCTCGTTTCCTATAGCGGCGAAATCCACGCCGGAGGCACCATCGCCGCCGTCGGCCAGCGTTTGCTCGATACGACAGCTCGTATGATGATTCGCCGTTTCTTTGAGAAGGTGGAGACTATTCTCAAGACTGCATCATAGTCGCCTACCGTTTCAACGGCGTCTCGATTTCGTCGAATGCGCTAATCTGTTACGGGGATATGTCCTCGTCACTATAGAATAAGTGGCCGGAGGCGCTGAAAATGGGATACGGAGACAAGAAAACGGAGGGCGGCCACGCAGCGGCTTATCCGGATTACGAAGTCCTCCCGATCCACGCCGCGCCCTCTCACGGCAAAGAGAAGACCACGCTCCGCGAAGAGTTGCTTCCCGTCGGTTGCTGGAAGCTGGAAGACCTTCGATTCATATTTGATTCCTCCATGGTTCTTCCGGAGGCAAAGCCGGAATTTGAAGAACTCGCCACCCTCAAGAGCGCTTTACCCGGTTCGCCGCTTACCATATTCGGCCACGCCGACCCGGTTGGCGACGACGTCTACAACAAGGTTCTCTCCGGCCGCCGCGCCCGAGCCGTGTATGCCGTCATTACGCGCAATACCGATATTTGGGAATCTCTCTACACCAATTCCGAGGGTACCGGCGACGATTGGAAACTCAACCACCTTCAGATCATGCTCAGAGCGCTCGGCTTTGACCCCGGCAACACTTCCGGTTCCGTCACGGCGCAATCGACGAACGCCGTCAAGGACTTTCAGCGCAGCAAAGACTTGGACGACGACGGGGACCCCGGCAAGGACACGCGCAAGGAACTCTTCAAGGCGTACATGGACTTCCTTTGCCCCGTCACTTTGGCGAAGACCGATTTCCTCGGCCGAGGCGAAGACGCCGGCGGTAAGGCCGACTACCAGGGCTGCTCGGAATTCAACCCGCAGATGATGTTTTCCGCCGAAGAGAACACCAGGTTCTCCAACGCCGCCGACAAGACCGAACGCAACGCGGAGAATTCCATCAACCGCCGCGTCATGGCGCTGCTCTTCCGACCCGGCATTAAGATCGATACCAATCGCTGGCCCTGTCCCCGCGCCTCGGAGGGAACCGCCGGGTGCGTCAAACGCCTTTGGTTCGACGCCCCCACCCGCCGCCAGTTTCAAGCGAAACGCCGCACCAACATCGTGGACCGCGATACGTTCGCCTGCCGATTCTACGACCGCATGGTCGGCACCTCCCCGTGCGAAGGGCCTGTCGTCCCGATCGACGATCGCAAGCTCCGCGTCTTCCTCAAGCTGATGTATCTCGATCCGGAAGGTAAGCCGCAGCCTTTTCCCAAGGACGTTCCCGTAACCGTCGTCAACCCCGCTGGCGATCAAAATGAAAAGACCCTCAACGACGGCCTCCTTATCTTCGACTTCGACCGCGCCAAGGGCTTCTTTACCCTCGGCTTCAGCCATCCCGATCACTACATCGCCCTCGCCACGGCCGCCACCACGGGCGCCGATAAGAACCGCTGGCTCGCCGCCACCGATGTGGCGGCCGCCGCCAAGGACTTTTACAACGCTTTCAAGACTCCAAAGGAATGGTCGCTTACCACCTCGGATTGGATAAAGGTCGATAGCCCTCTCTATAACGTCGCCGAGTTTCGCTTCGAAAACCTCACGCCGAAAAGCGCCGAGCTCGGCGTCGATGGCACGCCGGTTGAAATGCATCTCGATCCTCACTGGCAGTTCATCCGCCTTGAGTTCTTCGATCGCGGCTTCGGCCATGCCACCCACGCCGGCAAGCGCATCGGCACGCCGCCAATACTCCTTGAAGGGTTCCGCGACGGATCCGCGACACGCGGCCCGGTTCCCAACCCGGACACCCGTTCCAACTGGACCATCAACCTCTCCGACCCCGCCACCCAAACCCAGGCCCTCCCCTGGATCATTCAGCGCAGAGCCGACAAATCCGCCGACGCCCGCCCCACCGCCAAAGTTCTCCTGCAGTTCATTCAACCGGCCAACACATTTATCGTTTCCAAGGACGGAAACACCCGGACCGTCGAACCGGTAGCCGACGCCGCCAAGCGCGCCCCTGGGCCTGATCGCATGAAGCTCTACGACCTCCCGGAACTTTGGAAATCCAACAAGTACTTTACCCGCGGCGCCGCTACCAACAAGTTCTACGACCAACTCACCGACGCCGATGTCCTTACATCGCTCGATAAGACCAAGCCCCTCGCCTTCTCGCTCGACGACATTATCCTTGTCGACGCCGCGGGCGCGCCCAGCCCCGCCGGCGGCGATGATCTCGCCCTCATTTTCTTCCATCAGTTTAAGAAGCCCGCCGCCGGCAACGCCGATATCAAGGATCAGGGAGTTTGGAAGCTCGGAGCCGACGCCTCCAAAACGTTCTTTCCCTATTCCGGCGTCAAGATGCCCGTCAAACACTACGTGCATGACTATGCCGATTGGACGCGCCTGGTCATCGTCAACGGCAATCCATACGAAGCCTTCGCCGGCCGCACTCCCGACACCGGCGCCCACGACGTAATCGGCGCCCGCGCGGCCAACATGTGGGTGGATTCGGTGGCCGCCGGGCAGGTGCCCACCAATCCCGTTAATCCCCGTCCCAACACCACCACACAACCCTTCTACTCTATCCAGCCCTTCTGCTTTCAGGAGATTCACCGTGTCCGTTCCCGGTGCATGCCCGCCGGGACCTCCAATGAAAACACCGCCATGGTGCCGTCGTTCGCGGGCCATGTCCGCGGACGTTACGACTCGCTCCTTTTGCGCTGTTGCGATCTCGATGGCGCCGATGAGTTGGCCTACAACGTAAACTATTTCCGCTTCCACTTCGACTTCACTACCCCTCCGGCCACAAACGCCGACGGCTCCGCGTTCAACAACAACAACTACAAAAAAGCGATGCTGGAGAACGTTCCCAAGCGGTGGAACGGCCCCGAGACGCTCGCCCTCACCGACGGATCGGCTCTTGTCACCAATCCCGGCGATTTCTTCTTCAAGCCCCAGACCGCCGCCGCCCTGGCCTTCAAGTGCAAACCATTTTTCTATTGCCAGGAAACTCCGCAGCCGCGTGCCCACTTCCGTCTGAATGTGCTGGATAGCGCCGTCCAGGCCCGCGCGGACATGAGCGGTTTCAACGGCGTCGGGAATTTCAACCAGGGCAACGAAACGCACAATCCCGCCAACGGCTTCTTCACCGCCGCCCACGAAACCGGCCACGGCTATGGCCTGCCCGACGAATACAATGAGCGATGGGGCGGCGGCGCCTGTTCCTATCAGTTTCCCGGTTTCGGCAGCGGCATACCCGGCGATCCATTCTCCATCCGCTCCGGCGCACTCATGATGGAGGGCATTAACACCGTTGAGAATCGCTACTTCTGGCACTCCGCCGAATGGGTCCGGCGAATCTTGGGCACGCCCCTGCAAGTCGAATCCGGCGCGTTCAAGTATTTCGTCCCGCCCCATCCAACGGCCGTCAACAATAGCCGCGCCTTCGAATATTTCCCGCTATTCATCAACTCCCGCGGCACGGGCGGAGCGTTCGGCGTGTTCGACACCTATCTGCACACGCTCGGGAAGGACTCCTATGCCAACCGTCTGAAGCCGGGCGTGGAATACGACGGCCTGCTCTGCGTGGTCGTCAAGATCGGGTACCAATTCCCCGCCGCCGCCGCCCACACCGATATCGTCGATCCCATACGCGACTTCAACAACACAATCGACTCGAATATGAACCGGAAATTCGTGTTTCGCGGCGCTCTCGCCCCGGCCAACTACACGAACTGCCTGGTCCACTTCATGCCGCGCTCGCTAGTCGAAACTTTCGTCTCCGATGGCACGGCGGCCAACACCCGATACATCGCCGGTCTGGGATTCACGGCCGCCGCTCCCGCCAACCAGGCCAACTACACCACCAAGGTGAATGCCGTCGACGCGGACCATCCGCGCCACTTTACCATTCGCGTGGTCACCGCAACTCCACCCGGCTGGAAGAACGCCAACACGCTGCATCTCACGCCCGCGCTTCTTCGCGCGGCCGACGCCTGGAAGTGGTTCGCCGACATGGCGGCCATCGATTGCAGCTCTCTAGCCAATCCCGCCACCGGGCTCACCAACGCGCGCGTCGAGTCCCGCATCGTCCATCCGTCGGTACCGGGAGCCGTGGTCTCCGCCAGTGCTTAGAAGAAGCTTCACCTCGCTCGCCACGGCCGTCGCTGGCTCCGGCGGCGCTTCCTGCCAATCGCCCAAGAAACCGGAGGCAAAACGAATGTCCTCGCTCACCGCACAGCCGGCCGCCAAAACGATGACGGCGCGCCAGACCGGGCTTCCGCCCGCGGCACCCGCCTCACCCGAAGGAGCCCCAGGCTGCCTCCGCCCGTTTGCGAACGAACGGCTCAACTCGCGCCTGCCGCGGGCCCTTCCGTCGGGCAAGTGGTCTCCCGCTTGGTCGGCCGCCATTGACGGAGCGTTAATGCCCACCGCCGTCCTGGCTTCCGGCCCTCACGCTCTGGTCCTGGGCCGGACGGCATTTCAACTGTTCGTCCAAGGCAAGCCTGTTGCGCACGGCGAACGGATGGGCGAGGATGCCGAAATCCTACCCGTCGAGGGCGTCTTCCTGCAACCGGACCGGTACAGCCGCATCGCCACCTACTCGCTCGGCGCCGGTTCCCCGGAGAAGTACTTCACCGCGAATGGCGCTAACGATACATTACGAACGTTCATTCACCGCCGCGCCGGTAACACCATCGTCGCCAGCGCCGATGAATCGCGAAGCCCGTCCGATCCCACTCCTAACCGGACTGTCTATCTGCAGGTCTTCAATGCCGCGGGCGAGCAAACGGCCAACCGCGACGCCGATACCGGGCGCTTGCGCCTGGCCATGCACAACGACTTCATCATTACCGCCCGCCCCAACGCCATCGACTTTCTGGATCTCGCGCTAAATGCGCCACGCCGCATTGAAGCGCAAATGACTCCGCAAGGCTTGAGCCTCGATGAATCCGGGCGCGTCTATCTGCTCTGCGAAATCAATCGTCGCCAGCGGCTATGGATCGTCTCTCCCACCGGTGAATATGCCGCCGTGCCCATGCCGGACGGCGTCGTCGCGTTCCATCGCCCGCCCGTCGTAGGCTACGATCACCGCGTTTACTTGCTCTCATTGAACCGCATCGTCACCGTCAACGATGCCGGCCAACTCGATTGGCAGTTTAACGCTCCCGCTCGAGTGGCCGGCGCCACCGTATTGACCGAAGGCCATTTGATCGCCGCCACCGGCGACACAATTATCGCGCTCAACCCGAAAGGCGAATCGCAGATCCTCTGCCAAGTGCCTGGCGAGCAACTCATGGCCAGCCCCATCCTCGGATCCGCCGGCGAACTCTACGCCCTCACCGATCGCCGTCTCCACTGCTTCACCGCCGCCTGATTCAGATCCTACAAATTCTCCAACCGCGCCTCCGCATCCCCAAACCGATCCAGCTTCACGTCCATCCGGTCCATGATCGAAAGATACAAACTACATAGCTTCCGATTCTCATCCCCCGCCTTCAAATAATTCAACGACCGCCCCGTTTTCAAAGTCCCGCCCAGCCCTCCGGCCAACACCAACGGCAACCGTGAATTATCGTGCTTCCGCCCAATCCACAAGTTATTGATGAACATCAGGCAGGAGTTATCCAGCACCGTCCCGTCGCCCTCCGGCATCGCATCCAGCTTACCGGCCAAATACGCCAACTGACTCAAATGGAATCGCGAAATCCGTTCATACCCATCCGAGTTGTTATTATGCGACGCCGAATGATGTCCTTCCTTCACTTGCAGGAACGGATAATACAACGCCGACAAATCCCGCGCCAGCAGCAGCGTGGCCACGCGCGTCTTATCCGTCTGAAACGCGATCGCGATAATATCGCACATCAGCCGCGCGTGCTCCCGCAGATCCTCTGGCAATCCGTTCGCCGGCCGCTCCATCGTCCACGCCGGTCGATTCTGGCCCTTCGCCGCGTCATCCGCCGTCGCGTTATTCTCACGCGTTCTTTCAATGCGCCGTTCCACTTCGCGCACGCTGGTCAGATACTCCAGCTTCGACTTATCGGTCGCGCTAATCCGCCGCCTCAACGTCCCCGCCCGGTCCTTGACCCGGTCCAGAATACTCAAATTCTGCAAACTTCCTCGGTTTTCAAACAAGCTGTCCCACGCCAGCCCGTCATCGGTTGCTCGCACGCCAGCACCAAGCTCTGCTGTGCCGTGTCCTGGCCCACTCGATTGGCGATCGTCTGATCGATCGTCGTTCCGGCGTGAATGATCGGCCCCCGATGAATCACCGCTCCCGAGAGCAGGCTGCCCGTTTGCGCCGGATGAATCCCTTGGCCCATCCCTCCGCTTCAGAAACGTCGCCAAACCAGCGGGTAGCAGCCCTCGCCAGCGATTGAGCCAGCCAGATCACCAGCGCCGGGATCATGACCGGCGCTGGTGATCTGTGGCCAATGGAAAGTCGAAGCCGAGCCCATTGACGATCAGCGGAATCTCTTGACGTCCTGAGAGGACCGAGGAGGCGCTGACATTGATAGGGATGATGACAACGACGATAGCAAGTAGCTGGCCCGGTACCGGCGCTGATATTCCATCGGCGCTTTGGGCGATAGGGGCCAGATCGGAAAATCCCGCGCCGAAATCCCCGATCCTTACACATTTGCTAGGCAGGCCTCCCTGTCAATGAATCCGCCTCAACGCCTCGAAAGCCGTCGTAATATACTGCTGTTGTGGCCGATATTAAGGCGCTTTACCTTTCCGTACGCTCGCAGGGTGGCACTGTGAATCTGTTCAGAACCGATATCGGTCCCGAAATCCGTCGCCAGATCGAGCAAGACGGTTTTGCGCAAAAGTTCGTAAATACTGCCTGGTCCGTTGACTCGCCATCGCTGAAAGGCCAGCAATTCGAAAGTAGGATAGAGGAAGAGCGGTTGGTTCCCATCGTGCGCGATATAAACTTGGTGCTACCTTCCGGGACAATAGAATCACAAGATGGCGCAAAGCGCCGTGCGGTAGGCTCCGTAAGCGTTCATAGACAGGTTACTTCGTGGAAAAAAGAGGCGGTGTTCCGTCGGTATCTCACTGGCTTCACTCTCGAAGGCAAGATCGATGCGGACCGCTCGTTTTTCGGTAGTTTTTGGCAGGAAGGACAAACGCTGAAATACTATCTCGTCATCCAGTTTCCAGATTCGTTCGCCAGAGAACTCTTCGACGGTGTCTATGTCCCGGAATTGATGGAATGCAGGCTGACAAAGCTGCGGGTGCTTGTATTTTCGCACGCGACCATGGCGTTTCAACACGGTTGGGATGCGGGCGTACACTTCCTCAGCGACTTCCAGTTTGGAAGGAATTTGCAGCGGGCGGTATCCATCGACAATCAGGTCTTCTTCGGCGGAAAACTCACCCTTGTCGAAGACCGGATCAATTTCGATTTGATGTCCTGGCCAGAATTCACTTTCACCATGGGCGGTGGCAAAATTGTTATCGAAAATGGGCGCGTACAGGCGCGCGTGCGGGAGTCCGTTGACGAAGAGCTTTGGGAGGACGACGACGCCAATATAGAGGGACAGGACGCCGACGAGATCCCGCCCGACGACGGTTCTCCGAATCCGCTCGACGCTCAAGTTTCCTTGTCGGGCAGATTGCAGGCCGGCGAAGCTCCCAAACTACCGGTTTGGACCCCGTTGCCGCCCGATTCGGGCGCCGTCTGCTGGCAGCTTAACCCACCGCCGGTTGTCTGCTCAAGTAACCAATTGGCCACTTTTTTGGGCCCGGATTGGGATAGTCGCTTCAGCCTCAAGCCCGTGACATACGACTGCCGGAGTCTCGCCATAACCGTGAATCTGGAAACCGGTAGGCTGTCCGATGTGACCTGCGAGATCGCCATGCCCACTTTCGATATCAACGGCGTTTGCCCAAAAACGTTGACGATTGCGCCCGCGGCGGTCACGGCCCAGGCCAACTTCCCGTTCGACGAAGAGCACCGCACCCTGACAATCGAGGTCGAGGGGGACACCAGGCCATCCGCCGACACCGCAGGCCTGGCGCTTTCAGCGAATTACTCGCTCCTCGAATCTGAACTGACACTGACCGTGCCCGACGAAAGCCTTCCGGACACTTGGAAATCGATGTACTGGCTCCGGGGCGTTGGCCTCCCCGACCGCGGATACGACGCGCTTTCGATCGTTTGGAGTCCCACGAGCTGCCGCGCCTACCTAAGCGGCGACGAGCTGGATCTCGATATGGAGGCCAAAAAATAATGGCGGACGTCAAACTCCTCTCATGGAATATCTACAAGTTCGGGCTCCACTTGGTAAACAACACGACCCGTCTCAATGTCGTCCTGAACCTCGTCAATCCTCCAGGTGGCCCCAAGTATGATTTATTCGTAGTCATCGAACCGCAAATCTGCAACGGCGCCGTCGGCACTCTCGCTACCGGATCGGGTGTCAAAGCGACTAAAAAATTGCGAGCGGCGCTGCACGGACAATCGGGCGTCAATTGGCAAGTCGTCCCCCCGGTTGTGTTGGCAAAATCAGACAAGCGGGAGGCACTCGCGATATTCTTTAATGCCGGAAAATTAACACTCAAGGGCCCGGTCGATGACGCCAAAATTGTGAAACCCACTTGGAAAAACGCCAAGACAAAAGGTCCCAGCGGCACGTGGCGTGGCAAATGTGAGTTTGTTAACAGCGCCGGTACAAAGTTGGCATTTCCAGGCGGCCCGGAACGCCGCCCCTACCTGGCTACGTTCGAGATCGGCGGCCAACGCTTTTCGATCATCGCGCACCATTCGCCCAAACCCAACTATAAGGGCACCACCGCCCCCGCCCGAAACAAAAACGCGCGCGACGGCACAAAGAAGCTCGGCGAGATCAAGGAGTTGCAAACGGCGAACCGGACCCATCCCGTCATTGTCGTCGGCGACTTCAACTGCTGCAATCCCGGGCATCCCTCCGGCGTTGGCTGTGGCCAAAAACCGATCGACCAAGACTCCGATGCAAAGACCGCGCTCACCGGAATTGGATTTACGTCGCATGTCAGCGGCGGCAGCAGTCTGAAAAAAGCGACCGCGGCGACAGCCACCGCCTATACGAAACACGCGTTCGACTACCTGCTTACGGCCGGCGGCGGCGGCAAGAGCGCCACAGTTGCGAACGCCAAAGTCCTTGGAGTTGGCGACCTGACGACGGGCTTTTCCGCCGCCCACAACAAGACTAAATTCCGCCCCATCTTTAAGCGCATCCGCGTTACCAAGAGCGCCGGTGTAAGCGATCATCTCCCGGTGTCCGCGAACATTAAGATTTGAGCGCCCGGGCCGCCTCCTAAAATCGCTTGCCCGCCCAGATTTAATAAGGCTCCCAAGGTACTTCGACGTCCCCCAACTCCACCGTGTCTTCGTCTTCCTCCCCTTCCGGTTCCGGTCCCGGCTTCTTCGGCGCCAGGTAAATTTTGTAGATGTCCGGCCCATCCATCTGCGGCAGCACGGTGACTTCTATGTCGACTGTTTCCGGATCGGCCTCGACATCGTAGATCCGGACATAGCCGCGCTCATCAAGCTCCCCGGATTGGGATCCTCCATTCGGCAAATCGAGGCTAAAGGGTGCATGCGCGGCGGGCTCGCCCGAATCCAGATACAGGACGAGTTCGATCCACGGGCGATGACACGGCAAACACGGAGCGCTGTACTGAGTCGGCGATAGTTCGGCGTCGATCCGCTTTTCCATTTTTCGTAGCGACTCCGCCGGATCGTCCGGCCGAGGCGGCCCCTCCGACGGTATCGCCTGCACCTCGGGCAACGCCCCGCTATCTTCGCCCATCCAACTCCCCCAAACTATCCAGTAGCTTTCCGCATCGGCGAATGACAAGATCGATCTTTGTTCCCGAATAAATGTTCGGCGCACCAAGAATTTTCGCGGCCCATTCGAATCTCGGCAATTCGTAAAAGCGCTCGCCCAAAGCCAAGACGAGGTTGACGTATCGTCCCGCTTCCCTTTCGGTGCTTAACCCAAACTCCTCAGTATCGGCAAGGCTTCCAATGAGAAGTTCCCGCACGCGATTCCGGCCTAGACGGTGGAATGTAGCAGGCCAACAATCCGCGGCGATCACCAAAAGCCGGTCAACGAAATTGTCGCGCCGGCACGACTCGAAAACTTTGATTTGATGCGACCGAATCGTCAGCATGATCAAAAAACCGGCCTCTATTATCTCATACTGCACCAATAAATGCCCTGCAAACAAACCTCCGCGCTCACGAAGTGACAACCTCCATCCGTAACGGCTATCGCTGACCCGCGCCGCGGCGAAGACCGCTCGCCCCACTGCCAGCTTCGGCTGACAGCGGAATTGCAGAAGCCAATTTTCCCGTCACCCCCCTACAAATTCTCCAACCGCGCCTCCGCATCCCCAAACCGATCCAGCTTCACGTCCATCCGGTCCATGATCGAAAGATACAAACTACATAGCTTCCGATTCTCATCCCCCGCCTTCAAGTAATTCAACGTCCGTCCCGTTTTCAATGTCCCGCCCAGCCCTCCGGCCAGTACCAGCGGCAGCCGTGAATTGTCGTGTTTCCGCCCAATCCACAAATTATTGATGAACATCAGGCAGGAGTTATCCAGCACCGTCCCATCGCCCTCCGGCATCGCATCCAACTTACCGGCCAAATATGCCAACTGACTCAAATGGAATCGCGAAATCCGTTCATACCCGTCCGAGTTGTTATTATGCGACGCCGAATGATGTCCTTCCTTCACTTGCAGGAACGGATAATACAACGCCGACAAATCCCGCGCCAGCAGCAGCGTGGCCACGCGCGTCTTATCCGTCTGAAACGCAATCGCGATAATGTCGCACATCAGCCGCGCGTGCTCCCGCAGATCCTCTGGCAATCCGTTCGCCGGCCGCTCCATCGTCCACGCCGGTCGATTCTGGCCCTTCGCCGCGTCATCCGCCGTCGCTTTACTCTCACGCGTTCTTTCAATGCGCCGTTCCACTTCGCGCACGCTGGTCAGATACTCATCCAGCTTCGCCTTGTCCGTACCGCTAATCCGCTGGCTCATCGCGCCCGCACGGTCCTTCACCCGATCCAAAATACTTAAATTGCGCAGGCTTCCCCGGTTCTCAAAAAGGCTATCCCAGGCCAGCGACGGATACACTTCATTCGGCACCGGCGAGTCCGAGCTTTGCCACGAAATGTGCGAGCTATACGCCATCGAGAAATTGGTTTCGTGGTAACCGGTCATCGGCTGCTCGCACGCCAGCACCAAGCTCTGCTGCGCCGTGTCCTGGCCCACTCGATTAGCGATCATCTGGTCGATCGTAGTGCCCGCGTGAATGATCGGCCCCCGATGAATCACCGCGCCCGAAAGCAGGCTGCCGGTTTGCGCGGGGTGAATTCCTTGGCCCGTCGCCATCTTCAAATAGAGGCCTTCAATGACATTGATCTTGTGCTTCAACGGCTCCAACACCGCCAGCGTCTTGCTCAACTTCATGTCCGCGCCGTTACCTTCGGCGCTCCAGTGGTCCTCGTTCACGCCATTGCCCATGAACAACACGCCGAACCGCTTCGGAAACACGGCCGGAGTCTTCGTCGTAGCGCCGTGCAGGGATTCGAGCCACGGCAGCGCCATGGTCACTCCAGCGCCGCGCAGCACCGCGCGCCGCGGAATCCGGTTATTCTTCTGTTGTTCTTGAGCGGACATCTTGATCACCTCCACGTTTGTTGAGGAACTGCGGACTCGAAATAATAGTTTCCACCAGCGGCGCAAAGCGATTCCCCGAAGCGGCAAGCCGCGCACGCATACGATCTATTGTAATTTCATCGGAGAGCATTAGGGACCGCCCCAATGCATAGGCGAGCAATTTCCGGCAAAGGTTATCCTGAAAATCTTTCTCCCGTTTGGCGCGAATATACGCCTGCACCCCGTCCAGACCGGTTCCCTGGCTACCGTCCGGGAACGCCGCCTGCGTGTCGACCGGCCGCCCCGCCAAATCATTGGTCCGCTTCTCTCCAATCGGCCCATACCCCTCAAACGCCAATCCCAGCGAATCGAACCGCGCATGGCACGCCGCGCAACTCGGATTCTCGCGGTGTTTGGCCAACATGTCCCGCAGTGGAAGTTCGGTCTTGGCCTCATCCTCCGGTAAATCCGGAACAGCCGCCGGCGGCGGTGGAATCATCTCGCCCAATACGCGCCGCACCACCCAGTAACCACGTTTCACCGGACTCGTCCGCAAACCCGGCGCGTTCTGCGTCAGGAAAACGGACATCGGCAACAGCCCGCCTCGCCCAAAGGCTCGCGCATCGTCCACCCGAACCCAGGTATCGGCCGTGCCCTTCACATCCGGCATCCCGTAATGTTTCGCTAAAGAAGGATTCACGAACGTGTGCTTCCCATACAGCAGCTCGTTCACCGGGCGGTTATTGCGAATCACATCATCGATAAACCGCACCGGCTCCTCGAACATCGCCTGCCTCAGTTCGTTAGTGAAGCTCGGGAATCGCTGCCGGTCAACGGCGTTATGTTCCTCGAACCGGCGGAACTCCAGCCAATGCCCGGCGAACTCCGTCGCGAAGCGCCGGGCTCGTTCATCTTTCAACATGCGCCTTACCTGGGCCGGCAAAACACCGGGCTGCCGCAACTGCCCGCTAGCCGCTAGCCGCAGCAACTCCTGGTCGGGAGAACTGGACCACAGAAAATAGCTCAGCCGGCTCGCCAGCGCATTTCCGGACAGCGGCTGTGCCGGCGCTTTCGAACTGCGCGTGTCAAGCAGATCGATGCGATAGCAGAAATCCGGCGACATCAGGATCCCAACCACCGAATCCCGAATCGCCTCTTCATGCGTCAACCCGCTTTTTTCGCGAGTCTCCTTGTAGTAAACCGGCAGGTCGTTGCGCTCGGCCACCGTAAGCGGCCGGCGATAAGCCCGCTCCGCCAATGCGGCCAGCGCGGTCAGATGCCGCGGCTCAGCCTCCGCGCGCGCTTTCTCCACCGCCCGAATGGCCGCGTTCACGAATTGGTAATGCGCCTCAATCGCCTGCTTTGCAATCGGATCGTTCCCCTGATCGGCGCCTGCCTTCACCAGATATTTGTCCCGCAAGCCAAAGATCACCGATTCATGGGTGACGGCGCGGTCCGTCGGCCGCTCGCTGCCGGATTCACGGCCATTCCCCAGAATCTCCCCGCTTTGATTGAAGTAATACTGCGTGTAAGTGCGGATGGTGTGGTCGGCGATGAAGTCGAATTCCTGCCACAGCGTCTCCAGTTCCTTCACCTGTTTCTCGTTGAGAATCAGTTCCCGCAGCGCTTGATCGTCGCGAAAATAACCCATTACGTTGTGAAACCCGGCACTCAGCAGCCGGCCCTTATCCCGCGTGTCATCCGGAAAGAACCGGCCCCGCTCGCTAACATAGAACGCATCGGGGAAAACGTTGGCAAAGCGCCCAAACGCGGCCTCGTAACGCGCGCGCTGGCCGGCCGGCACCCGCAGCGGTACCGGATCCGCCAGCCGCTCTTTGATCAGCTTTGCCGTGGCCTGTCTCGCGACCGCATCGTAGTTCGCCGGAATGAAAAATGAACCGGGCGAAGGCGCCGCCGGTATAACCGGCAGCGGCTCGCCTTCCACCATCAGCGCGCCCCGATCGAAATCCCGCCGGTTCTTCGCGAACTGATTAAGCTTCCAGTTCATCAGCGGCTGGGAAGTGCCGCTCAGCCCCCGCACCATCGGGCTTGAATAGTGACGCGCCGTAAGCGCCCGCACCCGTACCACGAAGTCGCGCATGGCCACGCACCCTTCACGCGCCAGTTCCGGCTGATTGCGTTTCGGAGCCGGCAGCGCCCGCCACATCGCCTGTACCGTCGCCATTGGCCCAACAACTTCCCTGCGAACTTCCAGCGCCTGCCAGATCATCGGCAGATACTTGGGACTAACCTTCATCTCGGCGGCAATGGAAGCCAACGTCGCGGCGGGCTTACCGAATACGGCCCGATGCTTAAACCGCCAAGCCGCCAAAAAGTAGTGCGAATAGTCCGTCGGCTGCCGCTCGTAGAAATTGACAATCCGCTGAATCGCATACTTCTCGCGATCCGTCTCAACCAGCATCGGATGCGGCGCAAAGTCAATGCCATCCGGTTTCAGCACCATGTGATTGCCCACTTCCCGCGCCGCCTGCAGATACTTACTCAGCAGCGCCGGCGACATCGAGAGCGACTCGCCCGAGTTATCGAACCCTTCCGGATTCGCCGGATCCACCGGAAACTCCCGCGCCGGCCGGATATCAACGCCCGTAAGGTCGCGAATCGTATAGTTGTACTCGGCGTTGCTCAGCCGCCGCGCCAGCACAATACCCGGATCGCCCGCGTTCTTCCGCGCCTCGTTCCCGCGCATCGCTTCAATCCAGGAAATCACCTGTTTGCTCGCCGCCGCGTCGGGCTGTTTCAGCGGTTTCGGCGGCATGTCGCCCGCCTTCAACCGTTCCATGACCAACGCCCAATGCGGGTGATCGCGAACCACGTCGGCCAACTTCGTGTAGGACTGCAAATTAAACTGCGCCGCAGGCGTCTGCCCGCCGTGACAACTAACGCAGTGCGTGGCCATGAATGGCCGCACGTTCTGCGCAAAGCGGCGTTCAAGATCGGTTTCCACGGTGCCGGCCGCGGCAATCGCCAGATTTCCGAGTATCAGAAGAAAAGCGCGCGCAAGGGTGCAATGATGCATGTTTACCTAGATCGTATAACGAATCGTCTGGAAACGCGCCCCCGCCGATCACGAAAGCAAATCCAATCGCGACAGCATCTCGAACTCTTCCGCGTCCAGCCGGAATGGATACCATTCGAGCGCCGGTGGAGGCTCCGCGCCCGTTCGCCGCGGCTTTTCCGCCCGGAATCGTTCCGAAAGCGCCCGCGTCGCCGGCACATGCGCCACCTCATCCAGCAGAACCTCGATCGCGATCAGGAACCGGTCCACATCCTCCGATTTTCCGCACGCGTCTATCCGGCCCAGCAGCACCGCTTCCGTCACCTCCAAGCGCCCATCCAGCAGATCCAGCACCGTTTCGCGGTCGGTGGAGCCTTCTCCATCCACCGGGGTGTCCAACGGCGGAAACACCAACTCGCCGCCCTGGAACCCGGTCACCACCCGCTCGTCGTCCAGCCCGATCCGCGCGCGCCGCTCGCCGGCTACCTGAATCAACCGCCCATAGGCCGATGGCGCCGACCGCCGCAGCGCCAGCACGAGTTCGCGGATGTATTCGGCTAGCGTCATCAGTCCACGTACTCAAATATCGCAGAGCCGCGTTCGTAAATCGATTCCCCGCCCAGCCGCCCTTCCATCTGAAACGTGCCGGCGATCTGGTGAATGAAACTGTAGCCATGCCCTGCCGGATCACCGGCGATGAGCTGTGCGGCGGCCACCGCTTCGAAGGTCAAAGTTAGTTCGTCCGGCGGCTCCGCCCCAAGGATCGTCACGCGCCGGGGTAGCGACGGACGCGCGCGGTCCTGATGCAGAGCGGCCATGGCCCCGGGCAGTCGCCGCAACCGCCCTTGCCAGCTTCCTTCGAAATGACAAGCCACCAGCGGCTCGGGGAACCGCCGGCTAATACCGTTCCGATGCACGCTCAACCACGGCGCGCCAAGCGAAGAGTGCGCGCGGTTGGATGTGCGCGCAAAAACCACCGAAACCGACGCACCCCCGAAATACCCCCACTCCCATCCAATGTCGTCGCCCCAATACCATCGTCCCCAGTTGTGATCGTGGTACGCCCGCGCCAAGTTCAACGGCAACGCAACGCCATCGACACTTAACTCCCCTTGCGGCTTTAGACGCGGAACCACATTCCACGAAATCCAGCCTCTTCCGAACGGTAGCGGCAGCTCAATCAGAATTGGATCCTGCACCGCGGTGCAAAGTATCTGAGCCGACACGCGCTCATCCATCCGATCCACGCTCAGTTGAATCGCCGCCGGCGCCGGACTACTGGCCATCCCCATCCGCCGCACGCCGATAAATGCCGGTTGAATACTGGCCGATGCGAGATCCGTCACTTCCATGTTTCCTATCCAGCCCAATGACGGGTGATAGATCAGAGCCGTGCCCAGCGCCAGCGAGCGAGCGTCGCGCGGAGATCCGTGCAGCGATGCGTTGAAAACCCCCACCCATCCATCGGCCGTGTCCACCACGTTCAGATGCAGCCAATCCTTGTAAGCGGCTTGTTCCGGATCGGCCGGCGGCGGAAGACGCACGAAGTCCGTGAATGTGATCATCAGCGAAGTATCGATCCGTCCATTGGCGCGGCGCCGTTCGGCCCGAAGCTGCCACGCGGCGGCAGATGCGGAGCGGCCAGGTCCTCAATGCAGTGCGTCAACTCGCGCGAGAAAGCCCACAAGCCGATGGCGACATCGACAAAATCGACGTCCGGCGTATCGGCCGTTCCCTCTGGGCCCACCATCTCGGCGGGCAGCGGCAATGCTTGCAAAACCACGTCCACATCGTCGGCCAGCAGAATCGCCACGTCGTTATGAAGCTGCTCCAGCACCGGCGTGGGCAGAATTCCGCACGTCCATTCGCTTAAGCGCAGCTTGTTCCAGACGGCGCGGCCATTCATCGCGGATCGGCTGGATTCGAGCGCCCGGCGCAGCCGCATTCCCTCCGCCGTCTCGCTCACTTGACGTCCCAGCCGCGCCATGCCCGCCGTGATGGAAGCTACGGCATCGGCGCCCGAAACAAGATACAGCGCCGTCATGCGCGCTTGCAATGACGCCAACAGCGTCGCCGTGGTCCGCTCCGGCCCTTGCTGCGTATCGGCGAGTTGAATCCGGTGGGCGGTGTCGCTCATGATCTCCTCCGAGGCGCGGCCTTCTTCGCGCTTTTCTTTGCCGCCTTCTTCACGGCCGGCCGTCGCGGAGCGGGCGCCGCGGCCGCAACCGGCTCCGCGCGCACCGCTTCTATCATCAATGGCAGCGCGCCTTCGCGGAAGCCGTGCAACGTCAGACACCCCCGGTACCATCCGGCCGGCAGTCCTTCCGGAATATGAATCCGGATGCGTAACTCCTGAACGGCGTCCGGCGGCAGCACGAAGCTCATCGGAGTGAAGTCGGCTTCGGGATGCCAGGTCACGCCGCTTGCCGACGCCAGCGGAGAAATCATCGGCGTCGCGCTGGAATGCACCCGTTGCAGGTTCTCGATATCCAGCTTCACTTCCACCGTGGAGCCGGGCTGTCCGCTTGCCTTCAGCTCGTCCGTTCCCATCGGGATGACCACCGTACCCGGCGCGGCCGGCGCGGCCGTCCCCTGCAGCCGCCGCAAATACCGCAGCGTCTCATCGGCCAGGCGCATCTGGAATTCGCTTTGCAGGCGAAAGAGTTCGCTGAACACCTGGTTTTTTTCTCCACCCGGCTCGCCGGCTTCGGGTTTGTTGGCGACTTTCATTGTTGACTCCTGGGATAGTTCGGGAGGCGTTCTATTTCGTCCGGTCGATCACGTAGTTCAACATCTCGCGCAAGAATCGACGGTCTTCATTATTACGCCAAAACGGTAGCGGATGCTCGTCCATCCGCAGCGCCCGCTCGCAATACCGTCTGGCCAACTGGCGTCCATACTCAATGGACCCGGCCGCTACCATCGCCTCCAGCAGCCACTGTATATCTTCCGGCCGTTTCGCCGAGCGGCGCGTGCGAAGGATTTCGAGCGCCTTTTCCTTATCCGCGGCCGGCGCCGCGCGGAGGAAGTGCAGCAGCATTATTGTCCGCTTTCCCTCCCACAGATCGCCGCCGTTCTCCTTGCCGTAGTGCGTCACGTCGCCTTCCAGATTCAACAAGTCGTCGTGAATCTGGAACGCGATTCCAACGAAGAATCCGAGTTCCGTCAACGGCCGCAGTTCGGAATCGAGCAGCGAGTTCCGGCCGGGCGTCATGCCGCAAATCACTCCCACGCGCAACGGCGCGATCACCGTATACCGGCAGGTCTTCTTGTACGCCATCCGCACGTAGTCGCGGTCGGTAAGATCGAACAGTCCGTCGGCGATCCAGCCCAGCTCAATCGCCTGCCCCTCCGCCGATTCGCGCGCCATCCTCTCAATCTCTCGCAGGATCAGCAGCGCCTTCCTCACGCCCAATCGTTCGGTGTTACCCAACAGCGGTCCCATCGCCAATACGTTCGTCGCATCGCCCACGTTAATCGCCACCGGAGCGCCCTTGGACCGAAACATCGTGATGGTTCCCCGCCGGAATTCGCTCTCGTCTTCCACATCGTCATGCAGCAGAAATGCGTTGTGGAAAAGCTCCAGCGCCGTGGCCGACAATACGGCCTGGTCCGTGTGTCCGCCGGCCGCCCGGCACGCGGCCAAACAGATCGCCGGTCGCAGCCCCTTCCCTTCGCGAAACGGATAATCCGCCAGCATCTCGTAGAGCGGGCCGTAACCCGTGCTCCGCCGCTCGCTGAACACGCGCTCCAGTTCGTCGATAACAATCTGTTTGGCTTCGGTCAGGATCCGGTTCACCAGCGCTGCGTCATGGGCCATCTGGTTCAGCGGGCCTTCTGGCCCAGCGCGAGGCCGAACCCGGGCAGCAACTCCAGCCAGCCGGTTCGCGCGAAACCGGCCCGATAAAACAATGCGCGGAATTCTTCCGGGCTGTGGAACCGGATCCAGCCCGGGTCCGCCCATTTGGCCAGCGCCGAACTCATGCGGTTGAACCATTCCGGACCCGGATCGACCACGCAATAGATCCCCCCCGGGCGCAAACACCGGAAGATCGCCTCGGTCGCGGTATCCGGCTCCGGGTAGTGATGATGCGCCAGGCAGCTATAGACCAGATCGAACTCACTGTTGAACAGGTCGGGCAACGCTCCAATATCGGATTGAAAGAAAGCGCAATTTCGGACCGCCGCGGCGCGCGCCGCCCGGTGTGCCGTCTTCACCATCCCGGCCGCGAGATCGATACCCACCACTTCGCCCGCGGGCCTCAAACGCGCCATCTTCAGCAGTTCGTGCCCCGGCCCGCAGCCGCCGTCCAACATCCGCGCCTGGGGCGGCAGCAGCCGGTCCATCACCTTCATCGCCTCGCCGAAGATCGGCGTCGAAAACGGCCGGACGAAGGTCGAGTAGACATCCGACATCTCGTCGAAATCCTCCACCAGATGGTCATGCTTGGTGGCCGTGTCCAGTAGCACGGGATTCGGATATTCGTCCGAGAACCGCCGGCCCAATCCGGGAGCGGGCGGATCGTGCGGCAATTCGCCGATCAGCGGCGTCGTCACCGGCAAGCCCATTTGTTTATAGAACTGCGCGGGGTACAGCACGTTGGCCGCATAGGACCACATCGCGCCCACCAGACAGCCGCCGGCCATTTTGTCGCCGCCATGCATATTTGTCCTTACGGGCGTCGCCGCAGCACCACCGGTATCCGCGTGCCTTGCAGTTGCGGAACGTGAATCTCGCCGGTGTAGCGGACTCCGGCCTCCATCTCCGCCGGGATCGCCAGCGTCGCCTTCACCACCGTCTTTTCGCCGGGCTTCAACACGATCGCCGGCGGATCGAAAACAATCTTCGGCTGAATCTGCCGCCCGGCGAGGTCGGCAAACTTCGATGCCGATACCTGCGCCTGCACTTCCTGCGGCAGCGAATTCTCCACCAGGAATACTCCTCCGGCCAGCTCGCCAAGCGCGCCCTCCAGCAGCAGATGCGCGGGACGGGATTGCGCCGGCTCGGCTTGCGTTGCGCTCGTCGTAGCCGCCGTCCCCACCACGCTCGCCAGGTCGCGCAAATAGTCAACGGCCAGCTTTCCCACCGCGCCGTAATACCGCAAATTCAAGTCCACCGCACGGCGAAAAAGATCGTCAAGCCGGGGAGCGCTCACTGTTGTCTCCGCGGCGGGCAACCTCGTTCGCAATAAAAATGGTCGTACCAATGATGGACCAGATCCGGGCAATCGCTCACGTCGATCTCGTGGCAGCAGGATCCTCCGCGGTCGGTTACCTCCACGGTCCATCGCAGATAATGTTCGCGGCATCCGCGCACCCAGATCAGCGCTTCCTGTGTGTGGCCCTTGCCGGCGCTCGCGGGAATCGGCCGGTTTATCGTCACCTCGCCGCGCTCCATCGGCCCCAGGTTCAATGCCGCCGGCGTGATCTCGATTTTCTCCGTGGTTTGCTTCGCGTCCACCGTAATCGTGCGCGGCGTATTGCCGCAATTCGTGATGCGGATGCGTAGCGTCGCCGTCGACCCTGGGCACACGTGCGTAGTCAGTTCGCCCAGCGGCAGCGGCATCCAACACGGCGGCGGAATCTCGCAGGAGCATTTCGCCGTCCCCACGCTCATCCCCGTTCCGCAGCACTGCGAAGTCGATACCGTCCCCGATTTCATCGCCGATGTCAGCATCGACGACCGCATCTGATTCATGGACTCGACCAGGCCCAAGCTTACCCGCAGGCCTTGCTCAAACAGATCGTTCAACGAATTGGCCGCCTCCCGCAGCGGAGCTTGGCTCGCATTCATAAAAGGGTTCATCGGATCTCCTGACTGGCCACCTGGACCTCGAATAAGCATTCCGCATTCATCAGCCGCAGCGAACCGGTGTAAACATGGCCGGCACGCAAATTGTCCGGGAAGCGCAGGGCGAGTTTCAGCTTCCGCACCTCGTTCGGCTGGAGCGGACCGGCCCCTTCCTCCACCTGAACGCGAACCAGCCCGCCGTGCTCTTCGGCGAGTTTGTCCGCGACCACGGCCCACCGGTCCAATCCGCGTGCCTTGGGATCGCGATAGGCCGCGCCCAGCGCCGCTTCCACGCCATGCTCGCTGAAAAGACCGACGCCTGTCGCCGCCGGGACTTCGAACGCTTCGTTGCCCGTGTTGGAGGCCAGCAGGGTGGCCGACCCTCGTCCCCCCGCCCCAACCTGGAAGAACAGCCGGGACGGAGCCAAATCGGCGTGGGCCTTCGGAGCCACTTCCGCTTCAATCTCATGCTCGGCGCCGCCGCAAAATACGGTTCCCTTGTAAATGCCCGGCGGCGTATTGCGCGGGAATTTGAACTTGATTCGCATCGAGCCGCCGCCGAATAGACGGCCGAAAACCAGCGGCAGCGCGGAACGTTCGCCGCTGCGGAACTCACCCGCGATCACCCCCGGCGGAGCCGCCGCCGCCACGCCCGCGAGCGCGGATTCCCGCGGGGGCGCCGCCGGTATTATCGATTCAATCGAACGCGCCGTACCGGCAACTCGAATCGTGTGCGATGGAGCGACATCGGACGGCGCTGCGGCGGCTCGCGGTGTCTTAGTTCTCTTGGCCATACCGCTTCCTTATCTCGGCGGCTCCGCAACCGGGACTCCGGGCCCCGGATTTACTCCCGGTTCAATGGGAACCGGTGTCAGTGTCGGACCGCATCGTTCACACGGGTTCGGCCGGTACGGCTCATTCAGCATCTGCGCCTCGCCGCACAGCCGGATGCACAACAACTCCATGCCCAGCAGCGATATGCCCACGCTGAAATCCGCCGGCAAATGCGTGCGCATGCTGGGAATTTCCTTCAGCGCCAGGTTCAGCGTCAAGGGTTCTACCCGCAGCGGGTCCACTCCAAGCTGTATCTTGGGCAAATCGCCGATGTTAATCGTGAAAGTGCTAGGAATGCCGGCCACCGTAAGAGGACCGATGGCTCCTAAAGAACCGGATAAGTCAAGGTCGACATCGAAATCGGACGGTACGCTCACGCAAACACCTCCCACTTCAAGTAACGCCAGCGCTACTAATAGCTGGGTTGGGATAATCCGCAAAAAAATGATGGCACTATGGGAAACCGGTGTCAAGGGCCGGAACGCCTTAAAATAACAGCCTTAAAAACAATGCCATTGCTCTCCCCGCGTCCGGTCGGTTATGCTTGCATCCGAAAGCCGGAGGCCGAATGAAGATACTGTTGGCTCAGCCCCGGGGTTGCTGTGCCGGAGTCGAGATGGCCATCAAGACGCTGGACGCGGCTCTCCTTCGCTTTGGATCCCCGCTCTACGCCTATCACGAAATCGTGCACAACCGTCACATCGTCGCTCATTTTGAAGAACGCGGCGTTGTCTTCATCGACGATCTGGACCCGGTTCCGCCCGGCGCGCGCGTGGTCATCAGCGCGCATGGCGTATCGCCGCATGTTAGGGAAGAGGCCGCCCGGCGCGGGCTGCATGTGATCGACGCCACCTGCCCCCTGGTCGACAAAGTACACCGCGAAGCCCGTCGCTTCCGCGAAAGTGCCGATACCATTTTGCTGATCGGCCATCGGGGACACGACGAAGTGGATGGCGTGCTTGGCGAAGCGCCGGAACACATCGTGGTCGTTGAAAACGCCGCCGAAGCCGCGCGAGTGGACGTCCGGAACGCGGATCGCGTCGCGCTCCTCACGCAGACCACCTGGAGCGTCGATGAGGCGCGTTCCACCGTCGAGGTATTGGAATCCCGATTCCCGCTGATCGCGCGTGCCCCATCCAGCGACATCTGCTACGCCACCCAAAACCGCCAGGAGGCGGTCAGGATGATCGCCGCCGAGGCCGACGTCGTATTGGTGATCGGCAGCGCCAACAGCGCCAATACCCAGCGCCTGGTGGAACTCGCGCGGAACTGCGGCCGTCCCGCTTACCGCGTCGACAGCGCGGACGAACTGAAGCCGGAATGGCTGCCTCCACAGGGCACGGTAATGGTGACAGCCGGAGCCAGCGTGCCTGAAACGCTCATCCAGCGTGTTATCGATGGAATAGCCAGGCTGTGCGATGTCACCGTGGAAGAGCGCGTGTGGAAAGAGGAAAGAATCCACTTCCCTCTTCCATCGCTGGACTCTTGATTAATCGTAATGACGTCGTTATAGACCGCTTGACAGCTTGCCCCTGCAAACCGGATTCTCGACATCCGCTGCATCCGCCGAGTGACTTCAGCGGATGTCCACGCGGTCGAAGCCCTCGCCGCCCTCGGCGCACTTACATGGACGGCCTCGTTCCGGCGTATGGATAGGAGTGTCCCGCGCGGCTGAAACACCGGGATTGGACGCCGCCGGCGGCTCCAAGGGAAGTTGCTCCATGGAAACCCGCGTCTCCGGCTCTACCGCCGAACGCCTCAAGAAGGGCCACTGAAAAAAGGCAATCTATCAGCTTTTGCGGAAAACCGGCTCTCGCTCCCGGCCTCGCAGGATCGCGGCCATGACGCGCGGACTGCGGTGCCCGTGCAGGACGGCAATCACCCATAGCGGCTTTTCATCAGGCGCGTAGGCAATCAGGTAGTCGCGGACCGGGATAAAGCGCAGCGGGCGGCTGGTAATGTCCGTGCGGCGATGCCCCTGATGCGGGAAAGGAACCAAGCCGAGAACGGCGCGGTAAATCTCGTTAATCACGCGGTGCGCGGCCTCGGGGCTGTCTTGGCCGATGTAAATAGCGATTTCGTCGATATCGGTGAACGCTTCAGGATGAAGATCGTAACCGCTCATGCGGGACTGGAGCGCCGCGCGTCAATTCTCTCGCGCAACCAGGCAAAGGCTTCCTCGCCGTCGATCGGCTTCACTCTGCCGCTTTTGATGTCGTCATAGCGACTGTCCAGCATGGCGCGGGTGTCGGCCAGATCGTCAACGTACCCGGCGATGGCATCTTCTGCCAGCGCCGCCGCGGGCCGTCCGCTCTGCGCCGCGATTTCATTCAACTTCTTTTCGATCTCTGGGCTCAGGTTCACTTCCATCGGTCGGATCCTTCTCTCTTCAGCCTAGAGTAAATGGCGGCGGCTGTCACGCGTCAACATCAGCGATGTCACTCCCGCGGTGCGCAGACATGTCCGCCAGCCGCCGCACGCGCCAAAAGGCAACCTCCCGATTTTCGCTACCATGCGAATGTGCAGTCTCGATCGCTCTTTGCGGCTCTTTGCCTCGCCGCCAGTCTATATTGCGCCGAAACCCCGCGTTACACGGCGCGCATCGTCAAGACGTTCCCCCATGACACCAACGCCTTCACCCAGGGCCTGGAATTCAACCGTGGAGCGCTCTACGAAAGCACCGGCATGGTGGGACAATCCGGCGTCCGCAAAGTGAATCTGGAGACCGGTAAGGTGCTACAGCAATTGCGCGTTAACCCGCCCTTCTTCGGCGAAGGCATCACCATCGTGAACGGCCAACTGATCCAACTCACCTGGCAGCATCAAACCGGCTTCGTCTACAAATTCCCCGAGCTTGAGTTCGTGAAACAGTTCTCCTACCGGGGCGAAGGCTGGGGCCTCACCAACGACGGCAAGCGGATCTATATGAGCGACGGCACGGCGCAGATCCGCGTCCTCGATCCCGCCACGCTAAAAGAAATAAGTCGCATAACCGTGCAGGACGGCGACCGTCAAGTGCCCGCTTTAAACGAGCTCGAATGGGTGCGTGGCGAGATCTACGCCAACGTCTGGATGACCGACCAAATCGTCCGCATCTCGCCCGCCACCGGCAAAGTGCTCGGCTGGATCGACCTATCAAATCTCCCGCGTGAACGCGGCGTAGCCGACGTGCTGAACGGCATCGCGTATGACGCCGCCAGCCGCCGCCTGATCGTCACCGGCAAGATGTGGTCGAAGATCTACCAGATCGAACTGGTCCCGCAAAAACGACAGTTAGCTACAGCTCCGGCGCGATCTGCTCCGGCGCCGTCACGCCCGCCGGCAGTTCCATGATCTTGATGTTGCGAAAGTGTATCTCGGCGCCTTCCGACTCCAGGCACAAATACCCCTTCTTCTGTGTCGCGCGGCTAATTCCGTTGACGAACTTTCCGTTCACCGACAGCTTCACCGTGCCATCCACCGCCACCACGTCATAGGTATTCCAGTTTCCGCGCCCCAGGCACCGGTTTTCAAGTGGACTGCTCCGCGGCCCGCGCGGAGTGTCCGGGACCACCTTCACTCCGCCCACGCCAAATAAATCGCCGTGCACGTAGGCCAGCGACAGCGGAACGCCGTCTTTCTTATGCATCTCCGGATATTCAAGTTCCAGCATCTGCACCTCCAGCCCATCCGGCAAACGGTTCTTTTCACCCGGTCGCGCCGCGCTCCACAGGAACACGCCCGAATTGCCGCCCGCTTCCATGTGCCGCCACTCGATGTGGAGCATGAAATTCTCGTACTGCCGCTCGCTGCGCATGACACCGATGGGATGCCCGGAACAGATCAATATCCCGTCCTTCACCTTCCATGTGTCCGGCGCCGTGTTCACGTTCACCCAGCCGGTCAGATCCTTGCCATTAAACAGATCCCGAAACTCCGGCACCGGGCCGCCGCGCAAAAGCGCGAATGCCGCGCCGATAAGACTTGCCGCCGCAAAAAGTGTTTTCATATCGCTACCGTCTCTACTGTATACTGTCACCCATGAATCGTGGCCGGCTTTTGTTACTTTGCGGGTTCGCCGTACTCGTGGTTTCCGTCTTCCTCGCCTCACGCACCACCGCGCAGCCCAACTCAGTCCAGCAAATCGTTCCGGGCGTCTGGCTCCGCGAAGGCGACATCAAGAACGAGGGGCACTGCAACAACGTCATCATCGAGATGAAGGACTATCTCATAGTCGTCGATGCCAACTTCCCCTCCGGCGCCCGCCTCGCCGCCGCCGATGCCAAAAAGCTTTCCAGCAAGCCGATCAAATACGTCTTCGACACGCACCACCACGGCGATCACGCCTACGGCAACGCCGTGTGGACGCAGATGGGCGCGACCACGCTTGCCTATGTAGGCGTCGCCCAGGAGATGAAACGGTATGAACCGAAGCGTTGGCAAGAGGCGAATCGCAAGGACGTAGCGGAGCTAAAACTCGCTACCGCCGAACCGCCCAAACAGACCTTCGAGACCACGCCGTTCGTTTTGGACGATGGCACGCGCCGCGTCGAATTCCACTTCTTCGGCTGGGCGCATACTCGTGGCGACGGCTTCGTTTATCTGCCCAACGAACAGGTGCTCGCCACCGGCGACGCCATCGCCAACGGCGCTTTCAACTTCATGGGCGATGGCAATGTCGCTAACTGGCCCAAGGTCACCGAGGCCGCCGGCAAACGCAAAATCAAGCATGTGCTGCCTGGCCACGGCCGCCCCGGCGGCACCGAAATCATCACCGGCCAGACCATGTTCATGAAAGAGATCTACAAGGGCGTGCGGGGCCTGATGAAGACCGGCAAGTCCATCGACGATATCCAGAAAATGGGCATGGACAAGAGCCTGGAAGCGGCGCTTAAATTCTCACCGCAATCGAAGAACTGGATCGGCTCCGGGCTGGCCGGACAAGCTGTCGTCGTCTTCGAAGAGATTCGCGAAAAAAAGCCCCACGGAGAAATCGCCGGCGGCAAATAGGCGTTATACCGAAACCAACCGTACAAACTTGTCCCGGCTGCGTTCTTTCACCATATCGGCCAGCGTATGCTTATCCAACTCGTCCAGGAACGCGGCCAATGCCAAATCCAGCATCCCCTTCAATCCGCATACCGGCACAATCGGGCACGTGTTGTTCTTCGCGTCATGGCACTCGACGATACGGAACGAGGCCTCCGTCGCCCGTACAACCTCACCTAACCGGATCTCGTCCGGCGCCCGCGCCAAATTCACTCCGCCCGCGCGTCCCACCGTCACTTTCAGGAATCCGCCGTCCGCCAGCGTCCGCATCACGCGCACCAGATGGTTCTTCGAAATTCCGTACGCCTTGCTGATCTCCTCCGTGCCGACGCGCCGGTCTGGAAAGTGGGCAAGGTAAAGCAGCACCCGTAACGAGTAGTCCGTGTGCAAAGTCAATTGCATATCATGGGACGGGGGCCTCGATAAAGGCGTCCGCGAAAATCTCGCGGCTCGCCATTCCCGCCAGGAACATCTTTTTCCTGAGCGTTTGCACAATCGACGGGTCTCCGCAAACGAAGCCCCTCCAGCCGCTCAGCTTCGGATGGTCGGCGGCGATTACTTTGTCCAGCGCGCCGCTGGCTATTCCCGCGACCGGGCCGCCCTCCAACACAACCGGTCTGTAGTGAACGTTCGGATGTTCGCGCATCACATCCCGCAGCTCGTCCTGCAGATACAGCCCCTCCGGCCGTAGCGCTCCGTGGTAAAGATGAATCGGTCCACGATGGCCCTGCCGCACTGCGTCCTTGCAGATGCCGGCTAACGGCGCTAACCCTGTCCCCGTTCCCGCCAAAAGCAAGGATTGCTCCGGCTTGCCCGCCGTGTAGAAGCAGTCTCCCGCCGGTCCCCGGACGCTGATCGCTTCGTTCTCCCGCGCCTCATCGAAGAGCCATCCGCTCATCCGTCCCATCGGCGCCCGCCGCACATGGAGTTCCAGCGCTCCGTCTCCTGGCAAACTCGCCAGCGAGTAACTCCGCGCCAATCCATCCGCCCGCCGCAGCGTGATGTATTGGCCCGCGCGATAGTCCAACGGCTTCTTCGTCCAAACTCGCGCCCGCAGCACTGTCGGAGTCAATCGCTCCAACGCCGTGATCGTCGCTTCCACTTCCAGTCCGCCCGCCGGCTCCAACACCAGATCTTCGTCCGGCCGGCAGACGCAGGAAAGGAAATATCCCTGCTCCACCAGGGTGGCCTTCAGCCCCTGTTGCGCCGCCGCCGGAAGCGTGCCGCCCGTCGCTCGCAGCATACAGGTTTGGCATGCCCCCGAACGGCAGGAGTTGGAAATCTCGACGCCCTGCCGCAGCAGGGCGTCCAACACACTCTCGCCCGGGGCCGCTTCATAGGCAACCCCGGAATAGTTGAACTTGGGCATCCGCCTAGCGCCCCAAAACGTCGTTCCGCGTGGACCCCGCGATCGCCATCACCTGGTCGATCAACTCCTGCGCCACGCCCAACTCCTGTAGCGTCGCACTCAAGTTTTCCGCCACGGCGTCGAAATGGCCGTCGTTCAGCCCCCGCGCCACCAGGTGTGCGTGCGCCTGGCGCATGTCCTTTCCAGTGTAGTTATGCGGGCCGCCAAAGGCCATCGTCAAAAAGGCCTTCTGCTTGCCTATCTGCCTGTCCATATCGACGCCTTCAAAGAATTCGTGATGCGGTCGTCGCTCAATACTTTGCGGTAGAAAATGTCCACCGCGGCCTCAACGGCCGGTTGCCCGCCCAGTTGCTCGTACAAAGAACTCATCGTGTCTCTCCAGGAATTAAATGTTGGATCACAGATACAACATTTGTAGCATGCCGGAATTGCCGCCACAATGGAAGGAGCACTTTACCCCATGCCGTACGACGTGGTGATACTCGGCGGCGGCGCCGCCGGTCTCTTCGGCGCCTTTCACGCAACCCGCCGCGGACGCCGCGTCCTCGTACTTGAGAGCAATGACCGCCCGGGCCGCAAGATCCTCATCTCCGGCGGTGGCCGCTGCAACTTCACCAACCGCGACACCCGCCCCGAGTGCTTTCTCTCCGCCAACCCCCATTTCGCAAAGTCCGCCCTCGCCCGCTACACGCCGCGCGATTTCATCGCCCTCGTCGAGCGCCACGGAATCGCCTGGCATGAGAAGACGCTCGGCCAACTCTTTTGCGACCACTCCGCGCAACAGATCCTCGACATGCTGCTCGCCGAGTGCCGCGACGCGGGAGTGGAGATCCGCTGTAGTTCGCGTGTCGCGGCCCTAAGCCAAGTGTCCGGCGGATTTGAGTTGCAATTCCCCGGCGAGTGCATCCGGACGGCGTCCCTGATCGTCGCCACCGGCGGCCCATCGATTCCCAAGATGGGTGCGACGGGTTTCGCCTACGACATCGCCCGCCAGTTCGGCATACGCGTCATTCCACCCCGTCCGGGCCTGGTCCCGCTGACCCTCAACGCGCCGAGCCCTCTTGCCGGCGTAGCTACAGACGTCCGCGTCAGCTTTGGCCGGCGATCATTCGACGAGCGCATGCTGTTCACCCACCGCGGCCTCTCCGGCCCAGCCATTCTCCAAATCAGCTCCTACTGGCAGCCCGGCCAGCCGCTGCAAATCGACCTTGTCCCGGGCCTGAACATCACGGACGCATTGCTCGCTCAAAAGCGCGACAACTGCCGCTCCCTCCCCCGCACGTTCCTGAGCCAATATCTGCCGGAGCGCCTCGCCTCCACCTGGGCCGCCTCCGACCCGCTGCTCGACCGCCCTCTCCTTCAAATCGCCGACTCCACCCTCCGCCAACTCGGCCAACATCTTCACCGCTGGCAATTGACTCCCGCTGGCACAGAGGGGTTCGAAAAAGCCGAAGTCACCGCCGGTGGCATCGACACCGCCGAACTGTCGTCCCAGAACATGCAGGCCCGCCGCGTCCCCGGACTCTTCTTCATCGGCGAGTGCGTCGACGTCACCGGCTGGCTGGGCGGCTACAACTTTCAATGGGCTTGGGCCTCCGCCTTCGCCGCCGCGCAGACCGCCTGATTGTCGCTATACTGGCTCCGATATGCGTCTCCTGCCGCTCCTTTTCCTTGCCCTGCCGCTCTTCGCGCAGGACGTGCCCATGCGTTTCTACATCCTGGCTATTTTGGAAAAGGGTCCCAAATGGACCAAGGAAACGACTCCGGAAATCACCGAAATGCAAAAGGGGCACATGGCCAACATCGGCCGGTTGGCGAAGGAAGGCAAACTGATCCTCGCCGGGCCGCTCGCCGACGCGGGCGACGCCGCCGGCATTTTCCTCTTCGATACCGCCAGCGTTGAAGAAGCCCGCAAATGGTGCGACACGGACCCCGCCATCGCCGCGGGCCGCTTTCAGGTAAGGCTCATGAAATGGTATTCGGCCAAGGGAATCGGCATCCTGCCGGCGTCGAAATAGCCAACGGCCACCCGGTTAATCGGTGGTTACCGAGCCACGACCGTCAGGGGGTGTCCGTACCCTCGTACCCACACGCCGGAATCCGCCGCGACAATCCGGCCCGCGCCCAATTCACTTCTCCAGCAACTTCTCAATCTGCATCCCGGTAAGCGGTTCCTGATAGGGATCTCCCGGCAACGCCGGCAGTGCCGGATCCGCCCACGCAAACCAAGCCTCGGCGTCCAGTTCCTCCAGGTCGTTCGCGCGCAGGGTTTGCGGTACGCGAAACTCCGTGAAAGCCGATTCCGCATACTCGGTGTCCAGGCAGTGCCATACCGTAGTGGTCAGCAGATACCGTTCAAACGACGTCGACAGCAGCGCATGCGCCGCCGGTTGAAACACCAGTCCTGTCAACACGACCGGAGACGGATACTTGGCCGCATCCCGCGGGCCGGTCCACAATCCCAGCACTTCACCGCCCGTATCCCGGCCGAACAGCACCACTTCCGGCGGAATGGGCCATTCCGCCTCTCGCGCCAACCGGCTGGCATGCTGCAGGGTCCCGTCCTCGTCGGGCGCTCCGCCGGCGGCGAAGAACACCAAGTCCCCGTCGAACAGCGACGCGCCGTTCATCCGCTGGTAGAACGGGCGCAACGGTATCGGCACCAGGCCGAGTTCAGGCCCGCTGGTGGGCGGGCCAACCTCATGTTCATCCTCCGTCGCTTTCAGGAACGCTTGAAAGCGAGAGAAGATTTCGCCATCGGTCATTAGAACAGTACTTTCATAACCAATACCACCACGCGCGGCACGTTGCGCTGTGCCGGGTCCAACTGTCCGAAACGCGAATCCTGCACGTTGTTCCCGTTGGGGATGATCCGGTAAAAATACGGCTGGTCGAACGCGTTCTGAAAGTCAGCGCGAAGCTGCAGTTTCAGCCGCTCTTTCAGCGTGAAGTTCTTGTACGCCGAAAGCTCCCAACTCGTCAGCACCGGGCTACGCACGTCCGGGAAACGCGTGGGAAAGTCGCGCAGCGTGAACGGCGCCTGCGCCGTCGTCGGGAAGATCGACGTGTCAAAGTACTTGTCGAAGAACGGATTGAACTCGCTCCGGCCGGCCTTGCGGGCCAACTCGTCGCGCTGCTCGCCACTCAACTTCGCCGACCGCGCGACGTTGGGCGCTGCGTTTGGGAAGTCGATCGGCTGCCCGCCGCGGCGAATATACTGCGCCGAAACATTCCAACCGCCGAAGATCGCATCGGTCGCCGCGTTGGCTCCGCTGAGTAGCGTCCTTCCCCTGCCGAACGGCAGTTCATAGGAGCTGACCACGGAGATGGTGTGCGGAATGTCGTCCGCCGACAACCGCTGTTCGCCAAGCGTCGCCCGGAGGTCGTTCAGATTCGCGTCCTGCGCATTCAAAAGCGACACGCGCTCCAGCGTCTTCGCCCACGTGTAGCTCGCTTGCATCGCCAGGCCGTTGGAGAAACGCCGCGTTGCCTTCGCTTGCAGCGCGTGGTAGCTCTGGGCGCCGGCCGCGATGTTGTTAATTGTCACCTGCTGATACTGCGGATAGGCGTAGAGCAACTGCTGCCGCGGCACGGTCGCGCCGTTGAATGCCGATCCGGGAAGCAAACCGGCCATCGGGTTTGGAACCTGCTGGTTGAAGTACGTCTGCCGGTTCGCGAGCGGAATCGAATTGAGCGTGTCCGCCGCCAGGAAATTCAATCCCGCGGCAAGCGGCAGATCCCGGGTCAGGTTACCCACATACGACGCATCCAACAGCCACGTCTGGCCCAGCGACCGCTGGAACCCGAACGAGAACTGATGAGACTTCGGCAGCGGCCGGTCCAAAAGCTGGGCGGCGACGCCCAAGCCCAAATTGGTCGCCAAACCCTGCGAGGAGCCGATCGGCTGGAGCAGTCCCGTCGGGAAAAGATTCTGCGGGAACGGATCGGACAACGACGCCGCCGGCGTCAAGTTGTTGTCCGTCGAGGGGATCATCGCCGTCTGCCGGCTGAAACCCGCATCCGACCCCGCTGCGTTTTGTCCGAGATAGTACAGGCCATAGCCGCCGCGAAGCACCCACTTCGGAGATACCTGCCAAGCCACGCCGATGCGAGGTTGAACGTTGTTCCAATCCCGGTTGAATGCTTCCCGCTCCGTGCCGTTCGATCCCGCGAACAACAACCCGCCCTTCAATGACAATCCCTGGACGCGCGACGCGATCGGGCTCGCCTGGTCAAAGGCGAATCCACGAATCTGCCGGTTGTAGCGCTCAAAGATCGGACCCTCATAGTCCCACCGCAAGCCGGCGTTGATCGTCACCGTCCGCGAAATCTTCCAATCGTCCTGGAAGAAAAAGGTCATATACGGATTGCGATAGGCCGGGTCCATGTTCCGATCCACGAAACCGCTCGACGGGTACCCCAACAGGAAGGTTGCCAGGAACGAGCCCGAAAGCGCGTCCGCCTGTTGCGGATTCGCCTGCGTCCAGTTCCGGTTGAATGTATAGTTGCCGCTCGCCGATGCCGGACGAATGTTGTTCTGGTTGTACCGCCGGAACTCCGCGCCATACTTCAGCGAGTGCCGGCCCCGGATATGCTGCACATTCGGCTGCAGCGAGTAGGCGTCGCTCGCCTCATAGCCGCTCGTCTGCGCCGCGCCCAGCGGCGTGATGTTGTTGCCGCCAAAGTTGAAGCGGGGAAACTGGAGGCCCACAAACTGGGAAACAAGCCGATCCGGGAAGCCCAACTGGCGTGGATCGAAATCCCGGCCAAAGGTGTTTCCGCTGAAGCCTTCGTAACGGGAAAGACCGGCCCGCAGATTGATCACTGTCGATGGCGACAGCGTATACGTCCAGTCGGCGGCCCAGTTCCGCGAAATGCGCGTCGAAGGATACTCGCTCGACGGTTCCGCCGCGTTGGTACCCCATTGCACGCGGGCGAAGTTGA
This sequence comes from Bryobacteraceae bacterium, assembly GCA_046155405.1. Classification (GTDB taxonomy): domain Bacteria; phylum Acidobacteriota; class Terriglobia; order Bryobacterales; family Bryobacteraceae. The sequence goes on from JBJXFL010000123.1 coordinate 37,088, forward strand.
ACCACGGCGTCTCGCCATACCGGCCGCTCACCCTATGCCGGTCCGTGATCGCCCAGTCTAATTTGCCCAGCCACTGGTTGTAGCTGTTTTTCGAACTGTTCACAAACAGGTAGTTGTTCTGACCGTCCACATTTTCGCTCACCCGGTTCGGCGCCGGGAAAAACTCCATCAACTTTGCCGCCACTGCATTAATACGCCCGGGCGGAATCACGTTCCCCGCAAAGGGCGTGCGAACGAACCCGGCCCCGCTCGGATTCGCCTGCGTCGACAGCGGATCATAGATCGTAATCGGCCGCCGCTGGCTGTCGACGATCTGCGAGTAGTCGCCCCGGCGCTCCGCTGCCGTCGGCACCGTCCACAATTGCACCTGCGGATTCCGCTCCCGCAGCGCCTCCAGTGACAGCATCCAGAAGAGCTTGTTCTTCCCGTTCAGCAGTTTCGGGATCACCACCGGGCCGTCCAAGGTGAAGCCAAATGTGTTGTTTTTATACTCCGGCTGTTTCACGCCGGCCGAGTTGCGCGAGTACCCGTTCGCGTTGAGATTGTCGTTCTTGAAGAACTCGTAAAACTGCCCGTGCAGTTGGTTTGTTCCGGTGCGCAGAACGATACTGGTAACGCCGCCACCGAATCGGCCGTAGGAGGAGTCATACGAATTGGTCTGGATCGACACTTCCTGAATGGCATTCAAGGCCGGCGCGAACGACGCGCTTCGCGATCCGCGCACCGACGATACACCGTCAATCAGCGTCTCGTTCTCCCCCGACCGCCCGCCGTTGATCGCCACCCCGTTGATGTTCCCGAACGCATACAACTCAAAATTGCCCCAGTACCCGCCTGTCTTGATCACGCCCGGCTGCGAAAATAGCAACTGGTAAACGTTGCGGCCCGACGTGGGTAGGTCGTCGACGTACTTCTGTTCCAAAGTCACGCTGCGCGAAGCGGTTTCGGTCGCCAGTAATGGCGTCTCGCCGGTGACGGTGACGCTCTCGGTAACGCCGCCGACCTCCAACCGAACGTCCACACTCAAACGGTCCGCGCCCTGGGCGGTCAACCTGTCGCGCTGCGCCCGCTTGAACCCTTCTTTCTGCACCGTCAACGAGTACGTCCCCGGCGGCAGGAAGCGAATCAAATAGATGCCGGCGTCATTCGACAGCGCGTCATAGCGCACTTGGCGCTCGACGCTAACGGCCTCTATTCGCGCACCCGAAATTGGCGCCCCGGAAGGGTCGGTGACCGTCCCGGAGATGTTGGCGCGAAACTCCTGTCCGGCCAAAATACCAAAAGCGAGCGGCAGCGAAATTCCAAAGCGAAGATTCATGAAGAAAAGAATACCAAGGGAATATTTCAAGTGCATTGGGGCTATATGAATTGAGATCATCTGGAATATGGCGACGGAGACTACTACATTAGGCGGCGGCTGTTTTTGGTGCTTGGAAGCCGTATACCAGGAGATGACTGGCGTCGAATCGATCGTCTCCGGCTATATGGGCGGACGGGTATCGAATCCCACGTACCAGGAAGTTTGCCTCGGCGGCACCGGACATATCGAAGTCGTTCAAATCGCCTTCGATCGAGAAAAAACCTCGTTCCGCGAAATACTGGCTGTCTTTTTTACCATCCACGACCCCACCACGCCGGATCGCCAAGGCAACGACGAGGGGCCGCAGTACCGTTCCGCGATCTTTTACCACTCCGAAGAGCAGAAGGGGGAGGCGGCCGAGGTAATGCGCGAGTTGGAAATGGCCGGTGTCTACCCTGACCGTGTCGTCACCGAACTTCGCCCCGCCGAGCGCTTCTGGCCGGCGGAGGATTATCACCAAAACTATTACCGGACCCATTCCACGCAGTCTTACTGCATGTATGTCGTGGGACCGAAGGTGAAGAAGTTCCGCGAGAAATTCGCCGCCAAGCGCCAAAAGTTATAAGCTATTGCGCGCCCGCCCGTGCGTATACAGTTTCCACGGACCCAAATTCGCAAGTCGTCTTGTGCTTGTGCGGAAAAGCGGGCTTAGGCGTTCTCTCGATGACAATACGCCGGCGATGACGATTCGGCGGAATTCCGCGTCAGATGGCCACAGTCGGATTGGCCAATTGCTGAATCGGCGTCGTTACCGGTCGAAGTCTAACAAAAGAAACCGTTTAAGTGGCATTTACACACCATCTGACATTCGCCGGTAAGTGAGTCACGTTCAAATTAACAATATCTTTCCCAACGAATCAACGACTTACAAACTGCCTCCACCAAATACCGTTGACACGCGTGCTACAGTGAAATTGAGGGGAGCTATTCGCATTGGCGGATAACTCCCCTCAATGTATTTGGGCGGCCATCCGTCTTGGCTAAAAGCCATCGCGGACCGGTCGCAACAGCTCTTTGAAAATTGAATATAAATGTCCTCAGCATAAGTGTGTCCACGCACCGGGGCGAATCGTCGTTTGCGGGACACACTGGGGCCGGGGGGGGGGTACATACGGTGGGAATAACCCAAGATTCATTGATAATAAACGTCTTGTGCGCTGGGATATCCCACGGAGATGCCCACGGGAACCCATCCGTAACCCACGCGGAACCCAGCAAACCTAATCAAGCGGATATAATCATGCCCATGCGATTTCCGCTCCTGCTGGCCGCCTGTTGCCTTCTCTCCGCTCAGACCCCATACACGCTTCTCATCAAGGGTGGCCATGTCATCGACCCCAAGAACGGGCGCTCCGCCAAGCTCGACGTCGCCATCCAGGGCCGCCTGATCGCCAAGGTCGCGCCCGATATCCCGGCCGCCCAGGCTGCTCGCATCGTCAATGCCGACGGCCTCTTCGTCGTTCCCGGACTCATCGATATCCACGCCCACGTTTATACCGGTCCCGGCGGCAAATCCCTTACCGGCTCCTCCTCCGTGTCTCCCGACGGCTTCAGTTTTCGCTCCGGCGTCACAACCCTGGTCGATGCCGGATCCTCCGGCTGGCGCAACTTCGAGGACTTCCGCCAGCGTGTCATCGATCCGGCTCAAACTCGCGTCCTCGCCTTCATTAACATCGTTGGCAACGGCATGAGCCCTTCCGGCGAAAACGACAACGCCGAGATGCAAGCCGACCAAGCCGCAGCCGTTGCCAGGAAACATAAGGGCATCGTCGTTGGATTCAAAACCGCCCATTACTCCGGCGAAGGGTGGCCCTCGGTCGATGGAGCGCTGGCCGCCTCCAAAGCCACGGACTTACCGATCATGGTCGATTTCGGCTATCTCAGCCTCGACCGTAACTTGCGCACGCTTCTTGGCGACAAAATGCGCGCGGGCGATATCTACACCCACTGTTACTCCGGTCATCGCGGTGAACTCGGGGAGGACGGCAAGGTCAATCCCGCCTTCGTCACGGGCCGCAAACGCGGCGTCATCTTCGACGTTGGTCACGGCGGCGGTAGTTTCTATTGGAATATCGCCTCTCCACTTACGGAGCAAGGCTTCTGGCCCGACTCCATTTCCACCGACCTGCACACCGGCTCCATGAACGCCGGCATGAAAGACATGACCAACGTCATGTCGAAGCTTCTCGCTCTTGGCGCGCCCCTGAATGACGTTATTAAGATGAGCACGTGGAACCCGGCAAAACAGATTAAACGTCCCGACCTCGGCCACCTCGATGAAGGCGCAGAGGCCGACGTCACCGTCCTCAACCTCGAACAAGGCCGTTTCGGTTTCATCGATTCGGCCGGCGCCTCACGCACCGGCGACAAAAAGCTCACCGCCGAAGTCACGATCCGCGCCGGCCGCGTGATGTGGGATCTCAACGGCCGCGCCGCCACCGACTGGAAGTCATTCAAATATCAGAAGCGCGCCGCTCGCCCCTAAAATATTTCCAGCACGGGCTTACCTTGATCCGTGATCGGGACCGGCCTGTCGCCCGCGTATAGGTTCTTGTGCGGGTCGATCCCTAACGCGCAGTGAATCGTCGCGTGGAAGTCCGGCACCGTCACTGGCCGCTCCACCACTTTGGCGCTCAACTCATCGGTAGTGCCGACAGCCTGTCCCGTCTTCAATCCACCGCCGGCCATCAGCATGGAATAGGCCTCGGACTGGTGTCCGCGCCCACCGCCGGAATCAAACTCCGGCGGCCGCCCGAATTCGGTCGCGATGACGACCAGCGTCGAATCCAGCATCTTATTCTTTTCTAAGTCTTGCAGTAGCGTGGCAAATGACTGATCCAGGTCCTGAATCAGTAAGTGCTGTTTCAATTGCCCTTCATTGTGCGTATCCCAGCCGCTGCCGTTCAGAAAATTCAAGTTATAAGAGACTTCCACGAACCGCACGCCGGATTGCACCAGCCGCCGCGCCAGCAGACAGCGTTGGCCAAACTCACTCCCATACGCCTGACGCAGCGTCGAGCTCTCGCGGTTCAGGTCAAATACATTCATGAACCGCGGCCCGGCCAACTTAAACGCCTGCCGCGAAACATCCGCCTGCGCCTGCACCACCGCGTCTCCCGGATAACGTTTCTGGTGCCCGTCACGCATCCCGGCCAGCAGCGTCTCCCGCCGGTCCTGCCGCGCCCCATCCACGTCCGGCGGCCGCACCAATCCGTTCGGTCCAATGTCAACCTGGGTCAAATAGACATACCCGTACTTAGCGCCCAGAAACCCCGGATCGCGAGTGATATTCGGGTAGCCCATGACAACATATTTCGGCACCTCATCCGTCTTCGCGCCTAACTCATGCGCCACCACCGAACCGATCGACGGATACTGCAACGTCCCGCTCGGCATTCGTCCCGTGTGGACCAAATTCGCCGCCGCCGCATGTTCGCTGACAATCGAATGTGTGATCGTCCGCATCACCACGCATCGGTCAAGCAGCGGCGCGGTCTTCGACAAATGCTCGCACATCTTTACGCCCCGGATCGCCGTATCGATCGCGCCGTAGTAGGAGCCCGCTTTCTTCTTCCCGTCGCCGCGTTCCTTCGGATCGAAGGTATCGATCTGCGCCGCTCCGCCGCCGAGCCAAAGGAAAATGCACGCATCCGCTTTGCCCTTTGGCAGCGCCGTCGCGGCCATCGCAGCCGCGCTCGATTGTATGAATCCGCGTCTACTCAGGTTCATGGCGCCATCGCAAATTCCGGCGAGTTCATTAACGCCCAAAGCATGTCTTCGTACCGTTCCCGGAACGCCCTCGTCAGCCGTTCCGTCGGCTGATCGCCGAACCGCAGCTTCCGCTCTTCCTCCATCCGGATCAGGCTCGCCTCCGCGCTTAAGTGGTTGGACCACGACACGCGCCCATCGCTCTCGCGCCTGGTCGAACGCGCCTTCGCGCCGGCAACCACACGGTCGCCATACACCGGCTCCAGCAATCGTGTAAACGACGCCTTTTCCGCGGACTCCGCCGGCCGCGACAACACCCGCATAAAGGTCTCGTCGACAAGATCCGCCACCCGGAGATTGGAAAGCGCCATCTCCGTAAACCGGGAATCGTCCGACAGCCGCGCCATCCGCGTGCCCAACACCCCATTCGCCAGAATCAGCGTCTGCATTGCCGAAGCCGCGTCGTCCCGATCCGTCGCCGGGCTCTGCCGTGACTGCCTCCATCCGAATGTCGTCATCACGTCCACAATCGATTGCGCGATCGGTAGCGCCAACGCCGGCCGGTCGCGTTCGTTCGACAGCGCCGTCATCTGCCACCCGCGCGTCGGGTTCCCCAAATTAAGAAACTGTTTCGCCGTCCGGTCACCCGCCGGATTCAGATTCATCTCTTCACAATCGAACGTCTTGCCCGCCGCCAAATGAAGCGAGTCCACCAACTGCTCCGCGGTCAGATTCCGGTGCGCCGGTCCCGCGAAAAGCCGCTTCGCCGAACTCATCTGGTCGGCCGGCAACCCGGCCGCCTTCCGCTGATACGCCCGCGACGAAAGGATCAACTCCGCCAGATGCTTCATGTCGTACCCGGACGCCATGAACTCCCGTCCCAAATACTCGAGCAACTCCGGATGCGACGCCCGGCCCCGTGCCCAATCGTCCGCCGGCTCCACGATGCCCACGCCCATGTATCGCTTCCAAACACGGTTCGCCACCACTTGCGCGAAACGTTCGTTCTCCGGCGAAATGATGTACGAGGCCAATTCCCGCCGCGTTTCCACGTTCCCGGCCGCGGGCAGCGATCCGCCCTCGGCATGCGCCGCCAATTTCGCAAACGGCCACTCCGGCGCGATCGTCTCTCCGGGCTTAAGCGCGGAAGTGACCGCCGGCTTCCGGCCGCCCTCGCCCTGTGGCACCGTGCTCGTCACCGGCAGCTTCAAAGGCTTGCCTTGCAGCATCGCCGCCATCCCAAAAAGGTCCTTCTGTTTGAACGGATGGAACGGCGCATCGTGGCAGCGCGCGCAGCTCATCTTCTGGCCCAAAAACGCCTGGCCCAGAATGTCCGCCTTCGCCGCCATTGGCGCATCGTTCAGTGTAGCCAGCGCGAACGACGCTGGCCCGCCCAGCGACGCGCTGCCCTCCATCTGCACCAGGTCCGCCACGAACCGGTCGAACGAAATATTATCCGAAAATGACTGGTGCATCCACCACCGGAACGGCCCGGTGTTATTGAGGTCCGGCTTCAATATTCCCGGATTCTCCGCCAGCACATCTTGCCAGTAGCTTACCCAATGGTCCGCCCACGAGGGGTCGTTCACCAGCCGGTCAATCGCCTTCCGCCGCCGCGTCCTCTTTCAAAAACGCTCTCACTTGCTCCGGCGTCGGAATCAGTCCCGTCGTGTCCAGCGTCACGCGGCGCAGGAACTCCAAATCGGTCAACGGGGCCGTTGGCTTCGCGCCCGCTTCGCTCAGCCGGGCGTCGATGAAACCGTCAACCGTTTTCCCCGCGGGCGCCGGCCCCATCTTTTCACGCAAAATCTTATGCCGCTCCGTCCACGCCGCCGTTACCTCCCGGCTCACCGCCCGCCGCCGCGCCGTATCGGATTCATAATGCCGCGCATAGGAGGCCGCCACGTATGCCTCCCACGCCGCATCGATCAACAGTGGCGAACCCTCCGGTCCCAGCAAATGGTCCACTTCCCCGTTCCGCGATACGCTCACCGCCAACTCGCCCGTCGAGGGATACAACCCCTTGCCGCCCACCACCGCGATCAGTTCGAACGAGTGTTCACCCGCGGCCAGATCGACGCTCACCACCGAATCCTGATGCGGATAAACCACCGGCCGCAGCGGCGTGTGGCCCCGCTCCACCGGGGGCGGAACCGGGTCGTCGCTGGTCGTATTCGGTTTCTGCGGCTTGGTCGCGGCGACCATTTTTCCATCCACGAAAAACTGGGCCGCCCCTCGCGCCCGCAACCGGAACTGAACCTTGCCCGCCGTCAGCGTCCGCCTATACGTCGCCCGCAAAAGATACGGTGTCGATCGATCCAGCGGAATCGCATTCGAAGCGAACTTTGTCGGTGTGTGCGGAAAGGCGAAGGCCGGTTCCGTGTACCGGTCTATCGCGGTCGAGCCCGTCAAGTCGAACTCCTTGCCCGCCGCAATGTCTTCGAAGATCTCCACCTGCACGGCGCCGCCGGCGGGCAGCGATGGGGCGGGCGCCCCGATCAAGCTAAGAGATGCGAAGAGAGGCAAGAGTATACGCACGGGAATCTGTGCATCAATTTATCACTTTCGGTTACTCCCATTCAAATTCCAGCAACGCCACCTTCCCTGGACGTTCCACTTCGAACACCACCGCATCGCCCGGCTGGAAGCTTGCCATCGCCTGCCGGAACGAAGTCAAGTCCGCGATTAACTTCCCGTTGATGGCGTACACCACGTCGCCCTGTTGTAACGGCGTTTGCTGGCTCGAGACTGACGGCGCCCGCGCCGCGACGATCACTCCATACGGCCGCCGCAATCCCGGCAGCATTTGCATCGTCGTCTCATCCACGTCCACGCACAGCAGCCCGATCTGCGCCACCAGGTTCGTCTCCGCGCTCACCTTCTTCGCCAGTTGATTAGCCCCATCGCTCCTCGCGAGCACCGCGCTCTGAATCTGCAGTTCCTTTCCATTCCGCACAACGCCCAGGTCCACCGTCTCGCCCGCCCGATGCCGGAAAATCCCCATCGCAAATTGCGTCGCGTTCTCCACCGGCTTTCCATCCAACGAGACAATAATGTCTTTCGTCTGCAGGCCCGCCGCGGACGCCGCGCTCTTTTCCGCCACATCCGTCACGATGGCTCCCCAGTTCTGCGCCATGCCGAGACCCGCCGCCAGCCCCGGCGTCATGTTTTGCAGCGACGCCCCGATCTCGCCCCGCTGAACGCGCCCATTCGCGCGCAACTGCTCATAAATCCCCGCCGCCATGTTACTCGGAATCGCGAATCCCAAACCTTCGCTGCCGCCCGATTGCGTCAGGATGAACGTGTTGATTCCAATCAGCCGTCCATCCAGATCCACCAACGGCCCGCCGCTATTACCCGGATTGATGGTCGCGTCGGTCTGCAGATAAGTCATCGGATCCTCCTCCCGCAGTTGCCGCTGCGCCGAGCTCAACACGCCCATCGTCATCGAATTTTTCAGGCCCATTGGGCTTCCCAGCGCCACCACCATCTGCCCTTGCTTCAACGTGTCCGAATTTCCGAACGTCAGCGCCGTTAGTCCGGCCCGCTCTACTTTCAACAGCGCCAGGTCGGTCTCCTCGTCCTGTCCGACGATCCTCGCATCCACCCACGACGCGCCCCGCCGCCCGCCGCGCTCCGGAATCGAAACCCGCACGCGCTGCGTGTTCGCCACCACATGCGCATTCGTCAGAATGTAGCCGCTCGAGTCCACGATCACGCCGGACCCGGTGCTGCGCCGCCGGCCGACAACGGACACCTTCGTCGGTCCGCCCTCCTGTAGCGGCCCGTAACCCGAAGCCGCCACTTCCACCACCGCCGGCGATACGGTTTCGGACAGCGCCTCCAACCCCGCGCTCAATCCGCGCAGTTCCGCGCCGAACGCGATCGGGGTCAGCATTAGAATCCCGATCAACGCATCGCTCATGTGTCCATTGCTCATGTCAAACGGGATGCGCCCCGAGCGAATCCCGTTTGTAACGAAACGTTAAGTTCTACTGGGTGGCCGCGCAGTGTAGCGCCGCACGCACATGTGTGGCTTCCGGGCACGTGCCCACAATAGCCGCCCGGCCCACCCAATCTCAGTGTCTCTTAACTGCCTCACCAAGCCCGCACCCACCCCGCCTTCCACGGCCACCTCCGGCATGATCTCCGGCGGCATCCAAATCCGATACACGCCCGCACCGCTCCCACCGAAACTGAACCCGCCGGCGCATCAAATAGGGCCGACGCGCCTCTCCGCCGCCTGAATCGCCTCCATGAAGTCCCGCAAAAAGCCGCGCTTTATTGCTTGGTACGCAAGCCACGGGATCGGCGAAGCCGGATGGTATGAACCTTCATTTTTGCAACGCCGATACGCCGCAAACAAAAGGCGTGGCGGTTTGTTGCGCAACCGACCGCCTTAGGAACGACCTCAATCCGGGACCTCGCGGCGGAAAACTCTACGCTACGCCGTACGGGGAGCTATTCGAAAAAATAGTATCAGGACCTTCCTCGCCATCCCCCGGCGGCGCCCGTGTTCTAGCCGCGCAGGTTAGCGAGGTGTGGGCTCGCCGCGGCCGCTGGCCAAGCGGCGACTCAGACAGGAAGGACAGGTGCAAGCCTGGCGCTCAGAGTGCTTGTGCGCCAGGCCATGTATGACGTTGTCCTCAGTATCGAAGCGATGGGCAATCAGATCAAAGTACTGCGCATCGCCTGAGTTGTAACGGCGAAACACGGAGTACGCGACGTGGTCCGCAACCTGTACCAGCCGTGAGGCCCGCGAGTCCACGAAGAAGGGAGTGTCTGCGATGTTCCGGAGAACACCCCACTGCGTACCGACCTTGCGGAACTCGCGGCTGAGCTTCTGCAGCGAGGTTTCTCGCGTCGTCTTGTCGAGAATGATCATGCCGCGCTGAGGATCGCCTAAGGCTTTCCTGCGGCTCAGAAAAATGTCGAATCGCTTGCACAGGTCCTCGAATGCCGTTTCTACGATGTCGCGCCCTTGGTAGGATTTCTTCTCGATGGCGCACGCAAACAAGCGCGTGCTGTCGTAGCTCTGGCTAACAACGTTCAATACGGATTTCAAAGCTCCACGCGCTTCATCGACTGAGAGGTCCTTCCAGGGTTCTTCCCGCCTGGAAAAAATGGTCGAGGCATGAAACTCAACATCTTCCGGCGCTGCGGCATTGTAAGAAACTGCGAGCTTGTCAATCTCGCGGCTGAACCAATCCACCTGCGCCTCGTATACGCAAATTCCGCCGAGAACAAAATAGTCCTCTGTCGCGTTCCCGGGTGACCCCGCGTCATCCAGATAAAGCAGGTACATAAAAGAAAAGCAGCCGAGTGAGCTTACGCTCAGCGGACCGCGTTGGCAGCCCTCTCAACCGCGCTATTATTATACACTTAATACACCTTCCTTCGGCGTATGTGGCGTTTCGGGCTCGCCGACTTGCTTCAGCCACAGCGGCCAATCGGGAATATACGCGCCACCGGCACCGGTGGCTGGATCAGCCGGATAGAACACCCGGACGGAGAGCACTCTCGGCTCCGTTGGTGTGCGAAGAACCTGGGTACGCAGTGGGCCGGTCCAAACGAACGACCGGCTGCCAACGCATGTTTACCGGACGGATTGGGCAAAGGGGCACCGCGCCCCAGAGCGACTAATACACACGCTGGAAGGAGTCAGTGCGATATCGTTCTACATGCGGGAGTCACAGTCAATTTTCACATGGCATCAACGGCACTAGCCCGAGTTTACTGCGAACTGCTAAAACAAATATGTAAGACCCTGTTTTATCAATAACTTAGCGCTGCTGCTGCCGTATTACCCCTACGGAATTGGGTAATACAAGTCGCCTGTCCGCAAGTGATTGAATAGACATGGCTTACGTGAGGTCGAAAACAAAATTTGAGACCTTCGCAGTAAACTCCCGCTAGAGGTCTTCCCCTGACTAGTGGCTGACTAGTCGCACAGAATAGAGGATCGTGGTACTGTTAGCGCCTCCAACCCATGGCCCTAATACCCAAATGCAAGAACGCCCGGTCGTCTTTGCCTCCCACCCGCTACCGCGATCCCATCGCCGCCTGTTGAAACGCCAGTCGTACCGGCGAGTCGTCGGAGTTCCGGAAGTTCGCCCGCTGCACCATCAGGATCAACGCCACGCCACTCTCAGGGTCGATCCAGGCCTGCGTCCCATACGCGCCGCCGTGCCCGAACGTTCCCGGTTTCGACATCGCCGTCTGCCCTTGCGGCTCTTTCACCACGCCCACGCCAAGGCCCCAGCCATGGCCCGGAATAAAGCCGGCCTTCAGCGTTCCCGTCTGGATCGTCGTCATCAAGTCGAACGACGTCTTGCTCAAATACCGCTTCCCATCCAGTTCGCCGCCTCGCAGCAGCATCCGCGCGAATCGCGCGTAGTCCGGACCTGTCGAAAACAATCCTCCGTTCGCCGCCGGAAAACGGTCACGCGCCGTCGGCGCCTTTCCACCGAGCAATCCGACCGGCGCGTCCACCAACTTGTCCTCTTCTTTCCTCGCCGGCCTAACCCATCGCTTCATCTGCTTTTCCGACAGATAAAAAGTCGTATCCTTCATCCCCAGCGGCTGAAAAATCCGCTTCGCGAAAAACTCGTCGAGCGGCATTCCCGAAGCGATCTCCACCACCCGGCCCAGCATGTTGATTCCCGACTGGCAATACCGCCACTGGCTCCCCGGTGCAAATCCGGCCGGCTTTTTCGCATAGATCGGCACAAGGTCCGCCAGCGTTTTCGCGGACGCAAGCTCGGCCGGCGTCGCCTCCCCCATTCCCGACGTATGCGTCAACATATGCCGCAGCGTTACGCCATTCGCACCAAACTCCGGAACATACTTGCTCAACGCATCGTCAATCGATAGCTTCCCCTCGTCCTGCATCATCATCACGGCAACGGCCGTCACCGGTTTCGTCATTGACGCAATCCAAAAGATCGAATCCTTCCGCAGCGGCCGCGTCTTCGCCGCATCGCCATAGCCCGTAACTCCCAAATGTGAAACGCCGTCCCGCGTCGCCACCACCGTTACCGCGCCGGGAATTTCGTTTTGCGCGATCATCTCCTGAATCTTCGCGGCAATCGCGGAATCCTTCTCGCCCGCATAAGCGCAGCATGACAGGAGCGACAAACGAACCAGGAATTTCATCCCGACAGTCTATCGCGCAATAACCCCGTTCGTTTGGATATACTCACGCCAACAGGAGTCTTCCATGCCCGCCAAGCCCATCTTCGCCGCCATTCTATTCGCCGCCTCAGTTATCGGCCAAACCACTTTCGCCACTCTCACCGGAACCGTCACCGACCCCGCCGGCGCCACGGTCGCCAACGCCAGCCTGACCGCGACCCACGTTGAAAGCAACTACCAGTTCACCGCCACGTCCAACGAGTCCGGCAACTACACTATTCCCCAACTCCGCGAAGGCGTCTATACGCTCCGTATCCAGTCTCCCGGATTCAAGGAGTCGCGCGTTCAAAACATTTCTCTCGTCGCGCTCGATGTACGCAGGGTCAATATCACCCTCGAAATCGGCGCCGTGGACACAAGAGTGGAAGTCTCCGCCGCCGCCGCCCTCATCGAGACTGAAACCGCCCGCATCAGCGATTCGAAAGGCGCCAACGCGCTCAAGACGCTCCCGATGAATACCCGATCCCTGTGGAATTTCGTGGGCCTCACGCCGGGCGTGGTCCAGTCCGGCGCAGGCTCGGCCAATCGACGCTTCGCCGGCAGCCGCGTGAATCAGTCCGACGCCTCCGTCGATGGCATCACTATCAGCAACAACATCGATGGCACCCAAGTTTCCCCCCTCGTCAGCTACATTGAGAGCTTTGAAGAGGTGCGTGTCGACATGGCCAATAACACCTCCGAATTCGGTTCCATCGGGCAGGTGACCATCATCTCCAAATCCGGAACGAACCAACTTCACGGCAGCCTTTTCGACTACTACACAACGCCCTGGTTCCGCGCGCGCAATCCGTTCGCGGCCACTCGCGGCTCGGGCATCCGCCACAACCCCGGCGGCTCCGTCGGCGGCCCCGTTGTCCTCCCTAAAATCTACGACGGCCACAACAAAACGTTCTTCTTTTTCTCCTACGAAACCTCCCGCGGCAGCGCCGTCCAGCAGCTCCTAAACCCCACCGTCCCCCTCGGTCCGTGGCGGGCCGGCGATTTCTCCGCCACAACCGCCATTCGCGATCCGTTCGCGGCCAACGCCCCTTTCCCGGGAAACCGCCTGCCCGCCAATCGAATCTCACCAGTCTCTCAGCGCATCCAGGAGCGTTTCTATCCCCTGCCCAACTTCGGCGACACCACGACGCTTGTCAGTCAAAACTACCGCAACCAGATCTCCCGTCCCTTCGATCCCGATCTCTATTGGACCACCCGCATCGACCACCGCTTCGCACAGAAAGCCTTTATTTTCGGCCGCTACACCTGGAACAACTCCTACAGCCGCGGGTACGAAGGGAATCTCCCGACCATCGGCCCGCTCTGGCAGATCCGCGACACCCGCGCCTTCAACATCTCTTACACGCATACATTTCGCCCCAATCTGATTAACGAATTTCGCTTCGGTTTCGCCTATAACGACCAACCTCGCAACGGCGCCGTAAACGGCAACGAAATGACTAAACAACTCGGCCTGCAAGGCCTCGCCCCCAATCTCCCCGATATCAACGGGATCCTGAAACTCTCGTTCTCCAACATCGGCCTCACGGGTCTCACGCAAACCGATTGGCGCCACCCGGGCTTCAAGAACTACCCCAGGCAGTTCCAGGAGCAGTTAAGCTGGTTCCGCGGCCGCCACAATCTGAAGGCCGGAGGTCAATTCAGCTTCGTCCGGTATGAAGACAACCAGGCTCCGGCCAACCTATTCGGCAACGTCAACTTCTCCAACCGGTTCACCAATCACCCTTATGCCGATTTCCTCCTCGGCATTCCCACAACCGCCGCCCGCGCTTTCCCGCAGGCTTACATCAATCGCACCCGGCCCAGCTACGACTTCTTCCTTACCGACGACTTCAAGCTCTCCTCAAAGCTCACCATCAATGCGGGCATCCGGTACGAGTTCCATCCGAACTGGACCGAGATCAACGGTCTCCAGTCCATGTTCGACGTCGGCAGCGGCCAGATTGTCGTGCCGGATGGCTCGCTCGGCAAAGTCAGCCCCATATTCCCGAAAGGCTATGTGAACGTGGTGGAAGCCGGCACGCTTGGGCTCCCGAGCGGCACCCTGCTCAAGACGGACAGGAATAACTGGGCGCCCCGCCTGGGACTGGCCTACCGCCCATTCGGCAACAACACCGTCATTCGCGCCGGCATGGGCTTCTTTTACGATGTCGTACCCCGCTCCGTCACCAATGGCGGCGCGCCATTTACCGTCGCCGAGCCGAGCTTCACCAACCCCACGCCGGTCCCCACGCTGCTGTTCCCGCAGGTCTTCCCCGCCGTGGTGGGCAACCCGACGACCATCGGAATCCCGGGCGCCATTCGCACCGATATCCGCGTCCCGTTCAGCATGCAGTACAACTTCACGGTCGAACACCAAAGGTGGAACACGGGCTTCCGCGCCTCCTATATTGGAACGAACACGCGTCAAGGCGAATGGGGCTACAACTATAATCAGCCCGTGCCGGACAACCGGCTCTTCGTCGACAAGCCCCGCCCCTTCCCCAATTACCCCGCTATCACCTACATCTCCAATGGCGCCGGGCATCAGTACAACTCCCTGACGCTGGAGGGCGAGCGCCGCTTCCTCAACGGGCTTTCCTATCAGCTCTCCTGGGTCTGGGCGCGCGACATCGGCGACCTGGAGCGCGGCGAGTCACCCGAAAACGCCTTCGACCGCAGGCGCGAACGAGCCGTCTGGCTCGACATCCCGACCCACCGCGTTACGGGCAATCTGATGTACGAACTACCCTTCGGCCCCGGAAAGAAATTCCTGAATAGCCCGAGCCGTCTGATGCGCACTCTCGCCGCCGGCTGGGAATTGAGTGCCATCTACAGTTCCTATTCCGGCCAGTTCCTGACTCCCACCTGGACCGGCCCAGACCCCACCGGAACGGCATTCACCAACAACCGCACACCGGCCCAGGTCACCATTCGGCCCGACGCTTTACGCGACGGCAACCTGAGCGGCGACGCCCAATCGGTAAGCCGTTGGTTCGACGCGACGGCCTTCGGCGCACCCGCTACCGGGCGGTTCGGGACATCGGCAAAGGGCGTGATCAAAGGCCCGGGTTCCGTCATCGTCAACACCGGCCTGTTCAAACGCATCGACATCACCGAACGCGTGCGCCTGCGCGTGGAAATCACGTCCACGAACTTCTTCAATCACCCCAATTGGGATAACCCGGCGATGAACATCACCGCCGCCGCCAATGTCGGCGTCATCACCGCCGTCGGCGGCGTGTCGAGTCTGGATTCCAGCGGCGCCCGCGCCTTCCGCACGGGCATCCGGCTAGAGTGGTGAGAAGTACGCGATATAGCCCGTGAAGCGTCCGCCGGCGCCATTCGCGAATGGCGTCCTGGTCCGAGCCGCCAAATGCCGGGAACGCTTCTTACCGTAAGAGCGTATTCTTTACATGGCGATGAACTATCGACTCCTTACCCTTACAGCCGCTACCGCGTGCATTTTGTCCGCCCAACAGGCGCCGCTGCTCGACCGGGAACTGTTTTTCGGCGATCCGGAGATCTCCGGCGCCCAACTCTCGCCCAACGGAGAGTTCATTACTTTCATGCGGCCGCACAATAACGTGCGCAACATCTGGATCAAGAAGGCCGCCGCGCCATTTTCCGAGGCGCGCCCGTTGACAGCGTCGGCCAAGCGGCCGATTCCCGCCCACTTCTGGACTCGCGACGCGAAATTTGTTCTGTTCATCCAGGACAACGACGGCGATGAGAACTTCAACGTCTACGCGATCGATCCGGCGGCGGCGACGCCAACGGCGCGGAATCTGACCAACGCCAAGGGCGTGACGACGCGGATTTATTCCACGCCAAAAAGCGATCCGGACACGTTCTTCATCGGTATCAACGACCGGGACAAAGCCTGGCACGATCTATACAGGCTGAAGATTTCCACGGGCGAGAAAACGCTCCTTCGGAAAAACACGGATCGGATCAACAGTTGGTTCTTCGATCTGGGCGGGAATCTGCGGCTGGCGGACCGGACCACGGACAAAGGCGACACCGAAATACTGCGCGTGGATCCCGATGGCTTTAAGGTGATCTATTCCTGCACGGTGTTCGAGGGCTGCGGGATGGTGCGGTTCCACAAGGACGGCAAGCGGGCGTATATGGAATCGAACGGAGGCGCGAACGTCGACCTGTCCGGACTGTATCTGCTGGATGTCGCGACGGGCAAGACGGAACTAGTGGAAACCGATCCGAACAAGCGAGTGGATTTCGGCAACGCGCGGTTTTCGGAAGTGACCGATGAACTCGACTCCACGTCCTACACCGAGGACCGGACGCGGCTTTACTGGAAGGACAAGGCGAAGGAAGCGGATTACAACCTGCTGCGTAAACGCTTCACCGGGCGGGAAGTGGCCACGATGAATTGCACGAAGGATGAAGGGCGATGCCTGATCACCGTTTTCTCCGACACGGATCCCGGCGAGGTGTTTCTATTCGACCGAAAGACAAAGAAGACGGAGCCGCAATACAAGGTGAGGGAGAAGCTGCCGCGTGAGGCGCTGGCGGCGATGGAGCCGATCCGCTATCGGTCCTCCGACGGCCTGGAAATTCCGGCTTATCTGACTATTCCCAAAGGGGCCAAGCGGCCGTTGCCGCTGGTGGTGGTGCCGCATGGCGGCCCGTGGGCGCGCGACGCGTGGGGCTACAACGGACTGGCACAATTTCTCGCCAATCGCGGCTATGCCGTGCTGCAGCCGAACTTCCGCGCCTCGACCGGCTTCGGGAAGAAATTCCTGAATGCCGGGAACGGGAAATGGGGCGATACGATGCAGGACGATCTGACTTATGGCGTAAAGCATCTGATCGCGAATGGCACGGTGGACCCGAAGCGAGTGGGCATTATGGGCGGGTCCTATGGCGGTTATGCGACGCTGGCCGGGGTGGCGTTCACTCCGGATTTGTATGCCGCCGGAGTGGCGATCGTGGCGCCATCGAACTTGTTGACGCTGCTCGATTCGATTCCGCCGTATTGGGAATCCGGGCGGAAGATTTTCCACACGCGCATGGCCGATCCGGGGACGGCGGAGGGCAAGGCGCAATTGACCCGGCAGTCGCCGTTGAACTCGGCGGCGAAGATAAAGTCGCCGCTGATGGTGGTGCAGGGGGCTAACGATCCGCGCGTGAATCAGGCGGAATCCGACCAGATTGTGATTGCGCTGCGCGACCGCAATTTTCCGGTCGAGTATCTGGTCGCCCCCGACGAAGGGCATGGGTTTGCGCGGCCGGTGAACAATATGGCGATGTTCCTGGCGGCCGAGAAGTTTCTGGCGAAGCACCTGGGCGGCCGGGCGCAGGCGGACGCAAAGCCGGAGGTGGCCAAGCGCCTGGCCGAGATTACGGTGGATCCGAAAACGGTGAAGCTGGCGAAAAAAGTGGAGACGGGCGCGACGGCGAAGGCGGATGGGTCGTTGTTAAAAGCGGGTGTCTACAAGTACGCCGTGACGGTGGTGTTGGGCGAGAAGAAGATGTATATGCAAGTTACTTCCACGTTCAAGGAAGAGGGCGGCGCGTGGCATGTTACCGACGCGATGACGACGCCTGGAGGGGACGTGGTGGAGAGCGTGGTGTTGGCCAAGGACACGCTTCAACTGATGAAGCGGACGGTGAAACAAGGGCCCGCGACCATTCAGCTAGAGGTGAAAGACGGCAAGGCCGTTGGCAGCGTGAGTGTCAATGGGCAGGAACGGCCGATCAGCGTCGACCTTGCCGGGCCGTTGTTTGGCGACGGGGCGGGGAGTCCGCAGGCGCTGGGCGCGCTGCCGCTTGTGGCCGGCTATAAGACCACTTTCCATAACTTCGACTTGATGAAGCAGAAGAATAAGCTGATGCAGTTGGAGGTTACCGGTCAGGAAAAGGTCACGGTGGCGGCGGGTGCGTTTGACGCGTGGAAACTGGAGGTGACGTCGGCCGATGGCGGGAACGAGAAGTTGACGTTTTGGATCGACACGCTGACGCGGAAGTATGTGAAATCATCGGGCGTGCTGCCGCAAATGGGCGGGGCGTTGATGACGGCGGAGTTGCTGCCGTAGGGTGTTCCGCTCAGTTAGCGAAGCGGGACAAGCCATTTGGCGTGTCCTTCCGAGGTAGACAGGCTAGAAGACCGTCCCGAGGTATGGCAACGACTCGCCGGAAAATGGGCACTTCTGGTTTGTGGCCAAAAACCATAGCTTTCGGCCATCTCGTGTATCACTCTACCCGTGCCAACCTTCGCCGGGCGAATGGCTCCCGCCTGCCGGCTTCGTCAGATTTCTCGGCGTCGCCGATATGTCACGTGTTACGCTTCATCGTGGTCGGACCAATCTGAATGTAATGCCCTGGTATTCTTGTACGGAGAGTGAGTTCACAGCTACCGGTGGCTGCCGGTCCGTTACCGCCCTTCCGTCACCATTATACGCCCCCGCCTTTCAGAAAGGCATCGATATCCTTCTCGCGCGAACACAAGAATTCTAAGAAGTCCACATCCTTGTACCTGCACGTCTCCGATACGCTCAGAAGGATGAGGTAGTCCTCAATTCCCGACGGCGTCGCCGGCCCTTCAATAACGTCCCGAAGGGCAGCAAATGCCTTCATCGCGTGTTCGGCATTATTGTTGTTCCATGGCACGCCGTCATAGCTGAGAAAAGTAAAGAGCTTGTTCCGGTTCTTCTCAAAACGCTGTTTGCACTTCGTCGCTACATCGCTTTGCCACTGCTGTGCCAGGAGCCACGTGTAAAACCGCTTGACGTCCGCAAGATGCTTTTTCAGAAATCGTTTTTTCAGCCCACGCCGATCAACGGTATCGACAATAGGCCTGAGTAATTCGGCGAATCGTTGCACTATCTGCCGCAGGTCATCGTCGTACGGATTCTTTAGCATGTCGTCGTTTAGATCTCGCATGAGATGAATCAAACACTTCTGCTGCGGGCAGTCCATCGAATCGTAGGCGGAGTAAAAGTCAGAGACCAAGACTCCCTTGAAATCCTTCAGGGCCGTCCGCATGGTCTCAGCCTCGCGGTTCTCGCTATAAATATAGACTACCTCTTCAAAATTGCAGAACACCCAGACAAACGCGCGTTTGCCGTGCGTTACGATGGGCGTCTCGTCAGCATGAACGAGCGTTCCCTCTATGATCCGCCGAAGCAGTATTTGGCGCGTCTCCTCGTACAGGCTTGCCGCCATCTTTTTCTGCTCTGCCACCGAACTGCGCGGCAACGTTAGGCCAAACAAACGGTTCGCGTGACGTGTTGTCACACGCTGCGGGACACATAGCTCGATTATTTCGTAGATCAAAAATGCGATCAGACTCCATCCGTACTTACCGCGTCCCCATGTCTGCTCCGGCGGATGAATCTGCGCGCCGCAGCGCAGGCAATCATAGTTATAGAACAAGTATTTGACGATCCGCCTTTTGACACTCGCCCTTCCGAATTGAAGGTCATATACAATTTTCGAGCGTTCAGGCCCAGCCTTTAGGTCCTTACCGCGGCACACTGGACAGCGTGAAGGCACAGAACACAGAACCGTCTTGTTGAGATGCGGTATCACCGTTCGAGGCTTGGTGTGCGAGGTCTTAGGCTGCCTACGCCTGTCGCTTCTCCTTACGTAGACCCTGTCGCGTTGGTAGTCCCAGTGAGCCGCCTCGTTGATCGCTTCCAAGGCTGGGACAGCACTGGTAAACTTACGCCATCGCGACACTTGCTGTATGTCTTCTGAGTGCACGCAGACGTCATCGCCATCGGAACCCGGCTGGTCACGCCGCTGTACAAAGATCACAATACGTTCGACGGCGTGTGTAACCAGTTCGAGGGCATCACAGTCCTCCTTGTTGTAGGTGATGATCGTCTGCTTAATTGAAGGATCGGCCGTTTCCTCCCATTGCTGTCTCCAGATCAGTGACTGGAGACCTGAGGCGGAAGGATGTGACCATTGGAACCCGAAGTGCCGGGCAACTTCTTTGAGCCCATTTGAGTAGGTGGGGAAATAGATCTGCGAATACATGATCCCCAATAGATTTACCGCCTTCTTGGTGAGCTCGTCGACATAAGCCGTATCCTCGGTTGGGGCTGGATATCGGGCTGTAAGCTGCTTCAGAAAGCTTGTCTCATAGGCTCCATAGTGAATCAGGACTGGGTTGTCAATACCGCGCAGGAGATTAAGGAATGATCGCCAGATCTTCTCCTCGTCACTCGGCGCTTCAGCCCAGAGGCTGTGCTGAAGAAATGAAGATCCATCAGGGACTCGAAGGCCGATGAGGTAATAGAAGCCACGGTCCGGCAATCCCTCGACATCAAGGTAGACTGGCGTCCCACTCAGTGCTAACTCAGGTCTCCCAACGACGTGGGTCTTCCGGTCTCGAATTGCCAAGGCTTTGAGAGCATGGTGATACCTTTCTCTGCGCGATGCCTGATGCTTGGGTCTGCGACGTGGGCGAAATGTGTAGGCCAGTTGGGTAACGCTGAATATTCCTTTAGCGTTCAGCTTGGCTCGGTCTGTGGTGCCGAGGCCGCCCAGAAGGCTGAGATCATCTTTTTCGATCACGCGCTTCCTGCAAGAAGCTTCGAAGGTGCACTCTGAGCAGTGCTTGATCAGTGCGGGCTCCGGCAGGCTACCATCTGTTAACAAAGCGCGT
>JBJXFL010000134.1:0-2801 GCA_046155405.1 Bryobacteraceae bacterium
CCTTGAACAGGAAACCTTCGATCTCGTTGGCAGCGTTGAGCGTATAGCCATGCTTGGCATGCAGCCCGTTGGCGTACTGTTTCAGCACGCCTCGGATGTCGCCGACGTAGGGCGAACCGTCTTTGTCGATGACCTCACCGAAGACCATCACCTTGCCGGAACCGAAGAAGTCGGCCGGCGCCCAATAGAAGGCTGACCAATCCATGCCCAGGCGCAAATCGCTTTCGCGCTGGGCCGTGAACCCGCGGATTGACGAGCCATCGAAGGTGAGATTGTCCCAGCTCTTGATCAGGAACTTTTTGTCATAGTCCAGGGCGTGGAGGCGGCCCTCCAGGTCACTAAACATGACCGTGACGGCCTTAATGCGCTTCTCATCGTTCAGATAGCGAAGGCGCTCTTCCTGAATCTTGTCGGCTGCGACGCGGTTCTTGCGCTGTTCCTTGGCGTGCAGATTCAACTCTTCCAGCTCTCCGTATGACAGGGCCAGAAAATCGCGTAAGTCTTGGGACATGAATCTCCTTGGTTCGAGCGAACCCTCGGGTGAACAGCAAAAAACCGCTCACCGGGCGTAACGCCGAATTTAGATTATAGCCTTAGAAAACGCCTGCGGGGCACCCAAGATGCCTCCATCCCAATGGATTATTTTATGAGCCTCATCTGGGTTGCCTATAGAGGCAATCTGGCCGCGCTATAGCGACTTCAGGAAAGACAGCAACAATGCCTGGTCGCCGGGCGAGAGATCGCGATACCGCGTGAGAACCGGGGCGGCTTCCCCGCCATGACGGAGAATCGCGTCATCGATCGTGGCGGCGCTGCCGTCATGAAGGAGCGGCCGACGAAAGCGAAGTCCCCACAACGCCGGCGTGCGGATTTCCTCGGCCAAAGCGGCGCCTTGCACGATCCCGTCTCCTGTAGCTACGTCGTGCAGCAGGAGGTCCGAGTACAGAGCCACAGGCTTCCGGTCGAATACCGGATTGCGATTGGGTGTAGTAAGGAAAGCCGGCGTGTGGCAGAGATGACACCCCACGCTTCGGAAGATCCCCTCGCCCGCGCGCGCCGAATCGTCAATCGGGCCGCGCGGCGGAGCCGCGAGCAGCCGCATGAAGTTCTCAAACTTGTCGATTCCTCGTAGCTGGGTGCGGCGATCGCGTATGTCCTCGACGCCCCGCTTGGGCGGACTGCATAGCTTCAGTTGTTCGGGATCAATGCCTAACGCCACTTCATCCGGGAACAAGTCGTTGGTGATGCCCATCTCGTTACGGTAGGCGTCGGCTGAAAAAGCCAGCAGCGTCGCATGTTGAGATTTCCATCCAAAACGGCCAATCCGTTCCCGGCCGGTGGCGACGTCCACGATCCTGGCGGCACGCCCCTTGATGCCGTCACCGTTGCGGTCATCGGGATCTTCAAGAGCGGCGAGCGCATCGTCCGGAATCGCCTCAACCAGCCCGGCGCCAAATAACGGAATCGGCACGCGTCTGGCGATCACATTCGCTTCCTCTGGAATCTGAACCTGGCAGCGGTGACCGGGGATCGAGAACAGGTGGAACAGCGTCCCACCCATTAGTTCGGAGAACTTTCCGTTTTCGTCGCGATGTCCGGCGCGTATCTCGGTCATGGCCGTAACGCCGCCCACAGCGGGGACTGAGTGGCAAACGGCACAGCTGGTGCCGTTAAACGCCGGGCCTAACCCATCCTCGGCCGACTCGACCTCGGAAAAGTCCTCCAAGCCCGCGCGGAACAACTCAAGCTCCTGGGGACTGAGTCCTGGCAAAGGGCTGCCGGGCAGAATGGGCGGACTCGATTGGCCGAACAGAAGAAGGGCCCATAGAACCAGCCCTCCCAAACCACTTAGACGCATCATGCTCCCCGTCCTCATTTCACTTCAATGTATCCGCGCATCAGGTTGTGCCCGGCGCCACAGGGCCGGGAACATTCGAACACAAAGCGGCCCTTCTCTCGCGCGATGAACCGAACCCGCGCTTCGGAGCGGCCCTGGGGAGGAATCGCGATGTCGATCCCGGCACTGGGGATCTTAAAGCCGTGGTCGGTGTCATCGCTGACAAGGACGAACTCGATCAGCTGCCCTTTTTTGACGCTGATTCTGGACGGGCTGAAAGTGAACCGTTCCGCCGTGATCGTAATCACGCGGTCCGGCTTCCGCTCGCCCGATTGCGCGGCCGCCAACATCGCCCACGCCATGACCCAAGCCAAAACTTTCATCAGAACCACCATCCGATCCCTAGATTGATACCGTCCAGCGCGCGCACAACCGCGCTTCTGTTCCGGTTAAAGACGTAGTCGAACTTGAGTGCGACATCCGGCGTAGGTTTAAAGGTGAGGCCCGTTACCCACGAGGAGCGGTCGAACTGAGGCAAAGGAACAAATCCCGGGGCCATGCGATGCTGCGTGTTGTAGCGCTCGTAGCGGCCAAACAAGATCAGGTCCTTCCCAATTCTCCGGGGCAGCACATGGAAGCCCGGTTCGGCGTAGTAGCCTCGAAGCTGCCGGCCGACGTTCGGGTTCAAGCCCGTTTGCCGCTCCAGGAAACGGTTCAACTCCGCCGTCCGGTTGATCCACGTTTGCGCGAAGAGGCCCCTGAAATCCAGCCGCCGAAAACTGTAGCGGCCATCGAACTCGCCGATCGAAACCCGGGGATTCACACCCGGCGTGTTGAAGCCGGCGTGGCCGGAATAGAAGCTCGTGCCAAGCGTCAGGCGGCGCACCCCCGCAAATTCCAGACGGGCCATCTTCGCCGGGTTCCGGAGCGAAGCGTCGAGACCTGAGCTCTTTCCTTCGGCAAT
>JBJXFL010000147.1:0-3360 GCA_046155405.1 Bryobacteraceae bacterium
AGAACCCGGCGGTGGTGTATTGCTTCTTGCCTTCGGTCACGTCGACGGGATGAACAGCGGAAGGGAAGTAGCCCTTCACATCGCGCATGCGAAATCCGGTTTCGTAGCGGTGGCGGCGGACGTTGTAGAAGAAGATGCGAACGCCGTCGAACTCGTAACGCTCGCCTCCTTTGGCGATGGTAGTCCAGAGGTAGTGTTTCTTCGTCACGTCACCGTCCTGCACTTCGCCGAGTTCGAACCACGACGTGATGCGATGGCCCTCGGCGTACTTGGCTACGTCGTCGGGAATCGTCATCGTCATCGAGCGCGTGAGGATCCATCCGGCGCGGCCGTCCTTGGTGCGGATGAGACTCCAGTCTTCGTACTTCGGGGGCTCTTTGGGTTGGCGGATGACGAGCGCGAGGCCGCTGCTTTCGAGGGCCGACTTCTGCGCGGGCTTCGGGTCGCCGTTTTCGTCGAAGGGCTCGCGGTAGGAGAGTTTCTTCCAGTCCGCGGGCAGCGGAGGCGGCGCGGGAAGCGGTGGCATTTCGAGCTCGTCTTTGTCCTTCGACTTGGACTTGTTGCGCGCGGTTTTCTCCGCCTTTTTCTTGCGCGGCGGGGGCGCGCTGGCCTTTTCGATCTGCTTGGTGACTTCGGAGGAGTACGCGCCGCGCTCGACCAGTTTGTGACCCAGTACGAGGAATTTTTCTTCCTCTTTTAACTGCGCGAAACTGGGCGATTGACGGTGGGGCTCGGTGTGCACGTTTCGGGCGTCGTAGACAGTGGCTTCAGCTTGCACGGGGAGCTTGGCGGCGACGTCGGCGACGGCGCGCAATCGGCCCATCTGTTCGGTAGTGAGAAGCTTCTCGCTATCCACCCAGCCCTCGGCACCGGCGGCGGAGCGCACACGCATAAAGCGTCGGCGCACGGAGAGAACTTCGAGCTCATCACCGTGTTTCACGGTGGACACAACGGGCGACTTGAGCGAGATGTCCTGCCGGATATTCAGAGTCATCGGCCCGACGTAGGCATCGCCAATCGAGGGCGCCTTGTCCGGGCCGTCCGAACAAGCCGTCATCAGGAGTGCGGCGATGAAAACGATCGAATTCGCGTTACTTCCGCGCATTTTTACTGGACTTGCCAGTTAGTCAGAGCACTTTCGATGATAGCAGGTTACATCACTTTTTCAGCAACGCGGTCCAGTTTTGGACGATGGTGAGTTCCGTGGAATTAGCGCGTGGCACGATGGCGAGTATGCGCTGGCCGTCGGCGGAGACGTCGTAGGTGTACGGGGGCACTCGTCGCATGCGGGGGTTAAAGAGGAACTTCGCTTCGCCAGCTTCGAGTTCGCCGTTTCGCGGCGACACTTCGCTGGCGGCGATTTGGCCGTCGGGCGCGAGGAAGAAGATCTCGCGTCCGTCGCCCCGCCAGCGGGGGCGAGAACCTCCGGCGGTTGAGATCTGTCGTTGAACGCCTGGCCCCGGAAAAGGCGTCACGTAAATCTCATCGCGGCCGGTCTCGTCCGATTGAAAGGCGATCCATCGGCCGTCTGGCGAGAATTGGCCGTGAGACGCGCGAGGTGATGTCCGCGGGAATTGGTACGGCTTCGATTTGCCGGGCTCGCCAAGCGGATCGGGAAGAATCCAGAGTCCATTCAAATTTGCGCCGAGCAGGAACTTCCCGTCCGGAGAGAGGCTTAGCACCTGGCTGCCATAGTTCTCCATATCGATCACCAATTCCGAATCGCCTCCATCGGTGCGTTTACGGAATAGCCTTCGGCCGCTAGCAAAGAAAACCATCCGGCCGTCGCGTGAGAATTCCGCACCACTACTGCCCGCTTCAGCGCTGAAAGGCGTCCGGAATCCGCGCACTGCGTCCACTAACCACACGGTCCTCTCCTGTTGTTGAGTGAGGATCGTGACCGCGGCTCGGGTGCGATCGGCAGACAGGTTCAGCTCTGAAAAGTTACCCGGCTCGCCGACCGTCGCGATTCGAGTGCCCCGGCGGTCGAACCAAGTGAGATCGGAGAAATATCTCGATCCGGAAGCATGAACGAGCAGACCTTTAGCGGAGGCGGAAAACCCGCCAAAGTTCGCGATGCCTCCGCCGGGGACACTCTCCACAATAGGCGCCGCGTCGCCCGAAATCGCCAGTTTTGGCGGGTCGAACGGCTGCGCCATCAGCATCTCCGATCGCAGGAAGAGCAAGTGTCCCGAGGAATAAATGGCGCCGGAGTCGGAGGCGTCGATAAGCTTCGTGCTTTCGGTCGAATCGAGGGAGCCGACATGGATCGCTTTGGACGCCGCGGTACCGCCCGTTCCAGCGGCGAAAACGAAATGTTTCCCATCGGGAAGAAACCAGGGCCGACGATGAGTTTGTCCTGGGCGCGCTATTTTGGTTGCCTCGACTACCGCGCCGCCTGAAGCGGCAACTTTCGACAAAGGCCCGGTGCCAACGCTGTTGAACAGAATCACACCGGTGGAACCCCAGCTTGCGCCACGATTGTTCTCGGTTCGACCCGTATCGGCAAGACTGAGAACAGGCCCGCCTGATAAGTCGATCCGTTTTAGTTTTCCATCGGCGAAGAAACCGATCGACTGTCCGTCGGGCGACCAGAAGGGATCGGCGGCGCCCTCGGTGCCGGCCAAGGGCTGTGCGGCGATTGCATCCAGCGGGCGCACCCAAAGCTGTATCTCGCCTTCGGCGTTCCGGGCGCTGAAAGCCACGCGCTTTTCGTCCGGCGACACCGCGATGGAGGTTCCGTCATGGTAGACGTTCGGTGGAAGAGCAAGCGTGGAGCGAATCAGCGGCGCGGGTGCGGGCTTTTCGATTCCAACGGCTAGCCATGCCGCGACCAGCGTTGGCACGGCGACGGCGGCGATCCAAGGCCAGCGGTTTATTTTCGCCGCCGGTGCCGTTTCGGTCTGAGGCGCGCGAAGGTCGAGCACGACATCACGCATGCTCTGATAGCGGTCGTCGGGGTCTTTCTGCAGGCAGCGCGTTAAGAGGCGATTAATCCACGCGGGCGCTGCTAGCGGCGTGGGGTCGGCGTTTAAAATCGCGCCAAGCAACGCCGAATAGCTCTTGCCCTGAAACGCCTTCTGGCCGGAGACCATTTCGTAGAGCACGGCGCCGAAGGCCCAGATGTCCGAACGCGCATCGGCCTCTTTGCCCTCGAACTGCTCAGGGGCCATGTACTGCGGCGTGCCCATGATCGTGCCTTCGGTTGTCAGCACGGCGGTGAGCGTTTCTTCAGTGGGGCCGGGCTTGGCTTGCGATTTGGCGAGGCCGAAGTCGAGCACCTTCACGCCATCGCGCGTGAGCATGATGTTCGGCGGCTTGACATCGCGATGCGTCACCCCGGCACGATGCGCGCGGTCA
>JBJXFL010000166.1:0-6371 GCA_046155405.1 Bryobacteraceae bacterium
CGGGAATGCAGTCCAGTTCGAGTGTATCCGTGCCCTCGCTGCCAGTCAAGGCATTCTTTTGCGAGGCTTCCTGAACCTGCCTTCCGTCTTTCGCTCTCTGTTATGGAAAGCGCAGTCCGCCGGAAAAACCCATCACGATCTTGCAGAAGAGTTGTGTTGAAAACCGCAGAATCGTTACAGCCCACGGGTAAAGATACCCGCCGAGGGAGACCATCCCTGGTCCCCCTCCAGGCCCGGAGCATTCGGCCCGTCCCGCCGTCGGCCTCCCTGATGTTGCTCAGGCGTCTCGGCGAAACTTTAGTACCAGAAGTCCTAGGACTGAAGTATACCTGGATTTCTTTTGAACGGTCAAGCCAATTTGTCGTTGCAGAAATTCGGTCTCAGGAACACCCTGCCGATCCGGCTTGACACCGGACTCTCACCGCCATATGCTAATTCTAGAGTGCAACTGAGTTTCAACAAGCTCCTCGGCAAGAAGCAGCAAGCGGCCCCCTCGGTCCCTTCCAATCTCGCCGACCTCCGGTGCGGCCAGCATGCGCTCCTGGGCGAACTCGACCTCGCCGACGACCTCCGCCGCCGCCTCATGGAAATGGGCTTTTTCCCCGGCAGCCGCGTCGACGCCACCGGCTGCGCTCCCGGCGGCGATCCTCGTATCTATCGCGTCGATGGCTCCGAAATCGCGCTCCGCGTCGAAACCGCGGCGCTCATTCGCGTCCACCCTCTCGCTTCCGCCGCGGACTAACGCCATGGCCGGCAACGACTCCTGCCATCCGTTGGCAACGGACTCCCTCGACGCTTCCATCCGCGCCGGTCAGCATTACGTTGCTCTAGTCGGCCCGCCTAACGCCGGCAAGACGACCCTGTTCAATCGCCTCACAGGCCTCCGCCAGAAGGTCGCCAACTTTCCAGGCGTCACCGTCGAACACCACGTCGGCCGGGCCCGCACAAAACAAGGCCGGGAAGTCTTCGTGATCGACCTCCCCGGCGTCTACAGCCTCGATGCCCGCTCGGAAGACGAACGCGTCACCGCCGATGTTCTCACTGGTTCCAAGACCGAACTCGGACGCCCCGATGCCGTTGTCATCGTCCTTGATGCCACGAACTTGCATCGGCATCTTCTTCTCGCCGCGCCCGTTCTCGCTCTCGGCCTGCCGACCCTCGTGGTTCTCAACATGGCCGACGATCTCGCCGCCCGTGGTGGCAGCATCGACACCGTCGCCCTCGCCGCCCAGCTCGGCGCTCCCGTCGC
Organism: Bryobacteraceae bacterium; assembly: GCA_046155405.1. Classification (GTDB taxonomy): domain Bacteria; phylum Acidobacteriota; class Terriglobia; order Bryobacterales; family Bryobacteraceae. The sequence goes on from JBJXFL010000166.1 coordinate 1,250, forward strand.
CCTGATCAGCGCGGCGAAAGGGGATGGAGTAGACAAGGTCGTCCAGTTTCTCGAAGGCAGCCTCGCACGCCCTCATTCCAACGCAAAACGCGTCGAGCTCCCCATTCTCCAGGATCTCCCCGGCTGCCGCACCTGGGCCGGCCAAGTCGGAACAAAATCGGGCTACCGCGCCCCCGCCCCGCCCGTTTGGACCCGCCGCCTCGACAGCCTCTTTCTTCACCCCTGGCTCGGACCGCTCGTCTTTGTCCTCGTCGTCGCCGCCGTTTTCGAAACAATCTTCTCCGGCGCCCAGCCGCTCATGGATGGCGTCGAAAAACTCATCGTCGCCTCCGGGAGTTGGATCGGGCCATTACTTCCGGAAGGTCTTCTTCGCAGTGCCCTCATCGACGGCGTTTGGAACGGCGTCGGCTCGGTCGTCGTTTTCCTCCCGCAAATTCTATTGCTCTTCTTGTTCATTGGCATACTTGAAGACTCCGGCTATCTCGCCCGCGCCGCGCTCATCGCCGACCGCACCATGTCCCGCGTCGGCCTGCAGGGCAAGGCGTTCATTCCACTGCTGTCCGCCTATGCCTGCGCCGTGCCCGCCATCATGGCGACACGCACCATCGAAAACACGCGCGACCGCATCGCGACTATCCTGATCGCGCCCTTCATGACGTGCTCGGCACGCCTTCCGGTCTATCTATTGATAGTCGCCGCGTTCATTCCGGAATCGGCCAGCTTCTTCGGTGTCATCGGAGCACGCACCGCCGCGCTGCTTGGTCTCTACATCATCGGTTTCCTCGCGGCCATCATCACAGCCCAACTCCTCCGATCGACGATCCTCCGCCGCGAGCGCAGCACTTTCATCCTCGAACTGCCACCCTACCGCATGCCGAGCCTCCGCTCGCTCGCCCTGCGCCTGTGGGACCGCGCCATCGTCTTCCTTAAGCGCGCCGGAACCGTCATCCTGGCCGTGCTGATGGTCCTCTGGTTCCTTGCTAATTTCCCAAGGACCAACGGCCAGCAACCGGCGCCCGAGCAAAGCTACGCCGGCCACATCGGCCACGCAGTCGAGCCCGTCATCCGGCCCCTCGGCTTCAACTGGAAGATCGGCGTCGGCATCGTCGCCTCCTTCGCCGCACGCGAGGCGATCATCGGTACACTTGGCACACTCTATGGAATCGAGAACGCCGACAAAGACTCCGATAAGCTCCAGGAAGCCCTCCGCGCCGACCTCTCGCCCGCTGGCGCCGCGGCATTGCTGGTCTTCTTCGCCTTCGCCATGCAGTGCTTCTCCACCACAGCCATCGTCCGCCGCGAAACCGGCGGCTGGTTCTGGCCCGCTGTTCAGTTCGCATATATGACGGCCTTTGCGTACTGCGCGGCGCTACTTACCCATGCCCTAGTATCATCGCGGCTTTCGGTATAGAACCCGCTGAACGACCGATTCCACCCTGCCGCCGCAAGCGCTTAATTCTAAAAGTCGGCAATGTCATAAGAGCGCAGCCAATCCGTACTACGCCGCCTCCTAACGGCGGCTATCCCCCGAACAGGGCTGCTACTCTTCCCGGAAAGTACTTCCCCCGCATGTAACCTTGGCCGCTGCGCCCTCGGCGGGCAAACTCGCAGCATGCGTATATTGACGACTTTTTCGCTGAGTGCCTTGTTAACGGCCTCGGCATGGGCGCTGCCCTCTCTGCCACGCCACTTCACTGATCCGCTCGCCTCCGAAGATCCCACTGACGTGATCGGAAACCCGCTTAAATTCGACATTCACAGTTTGACCTTCCAAAGCCTGACCGGGAACGCCCTCCAAATCGACATCCGCTTTAACTACGGCGGCGGCTCGACCCTCGCCGGCTTCCTCAACTCCACCGGCGCGGTCACCCTCAATGTTGGCGATCTCTTCCTCACGGGCGGTGGCCAGACCTACGCCTTCATTCTCAATGGCCATGACGGTCTCCAGACCAATGGCCTTTACTCGATCACGAACCGCCAGACCGCCCAGACCGTCCTCGGCAATCCCGGCGGCATCAATTATCGTCCGAATTCCCTCGTCTGGGCCAGCGCCAATGGAGCATCCTTCCTTTCCAACGGTTCGAGCAACATCCAAGTCGTCGGCGGCCCAACCGAACTGTTGGCCAGACTGACCCTTAACCTGACCCCGGGTGCGCTCGCCAACCTCGACAACGGTTTCGACTTCTTCTTCGCCGCCGCCACCTGCGGCAACGACGAAATCTTCGGCACCGTCAGCAACGTCCCCGAGCCCGGCACATGGACGCTCATGGGCGCCGGCCTCATCGGCCTCGGAATGTTGGGTCGCCGCCGCTAACCCAAGGGTTGAAATAGCGCGTGATAAAGTGGGGGGTGCGCCATCGCGCATCCCCCGTTTCGTCTTTTCCAGATCCATGCACAACGTAATCATCATCGGCTCCGGTTGCGCCGGAAACACTGCTGCCGTCTATACCGCCCGCGCGTCCCTGAAACCGCTTGTCATCAGCGGCCACGAACCCGGCGGCCAGCTCTCCATCACCTCCGAAGTCGAGAACTTCCCTGGCTTTCCCGAAGGTATCCTCGGCCCGCAGCTCGTCGAGAACATGAAGCTGCAAGCCGAGCGCTTCGGCGCGACATTCCGCCACGGTTATGTCGAAGCCTGCGAACTCGGCCAGCGGCCGTTCCGCGTCAAGATCGACGGTGTATGGGAAGAAACCCGGACCCTCATCATCGCCAGCGGCGCTTCGGCGCGCTGGCTCGGCCTGCCCAACGAGCAGCGGCTCATCGGCAAGGGCGTCAGCTCCTGCGCAACGTGCGATGGCTTCTTCTATCGCGGCAAAGAGATCATGGTCATCGGCGGCGGTGACTCCGCCATGGAAGAGGCCAACTTTCTCACGCGCTTCGGCAAGCGCGTCACGCTGGTGCACCGGCGCGAGGAATTCCGCGCGTCGAAAATCATGTATGATCGCGTCGTCGCCAACCCCAAGATCGAGATGATTCTCAACACCGTCATCGACGACATCTTCAGCGGTGACGACGGCCTCGTCAACGCCGTCCGTATGCGCAATGTCGTTACCGGCGCTACCGAAGACCGCCCCGTCGAAGGCTTCTTCGTCGCCATCGGCCACATACCAAACACGAAGTTTCTAGGCGGCCAAATCGACCTCGACGAAGACGGCTACATTGTTTCCAAAGGCGGCGCCCGGACGAACGTCACCGGTGTCTTCCACGCCGGCGACGTCCAGGACCGGACGTATCGTCAGGCCATCACCGCCGCCGGCGCCGGCTGCATGGCCGCTATCGAAGCCGAACGCTTCCTTGAGCACGAAGGGCACTAGACTGGGCGCGGCTCGACGCCTTATCGCCGCCGCCGGCGATTCGGCTCGACCCGCCGAACCAGCGGGTGGTTTGTAATTCGAACCATCTCCGATGGGGAGGCTTTGATGCTCACCGCTCCGGCCGCGCGTAGCAGTACAGGTTTCACTTCCAAGATCGATTCCAGGAATTCGAAAAGTTCGCGGAGCTTAGACTCGCGAGCCTCCGGATCGGTGTTGGTCACTCGGATCGGAGTTGTGCGGCCCGGCGGACGCGTCTGTTCGAATTCGATCTGACGAGCGGGCAACCGCGCCTCGACGATCCATTCGTCGACTCGCTCGGCGGGTTTGGTTATCGTGGCCACTCTACCCATCAATACCCCCGCTTTCGCGCAAAGTCAATGGCGCGGAGAACGTTGAGCGCGCCGAACCCATACCGGTGGTCCTGCCCCGCCTCACCCATCTCGTCGACCGAGCCAGTGATCAGATCCTGCACAAGAAGCGCGCGGCGCGATCCCGATTCCTTCTCGCGGATGCTCGTCGCGCTCAGCAGCATCGCGATGGCCCCCGCCACATGTGGAGCCGCCATCGAGGTTCCGTTGAACGCCTTCCATTTCCCTCCAGGGACACTTGAGAAAACCGCCACGCCCGGTGCAACGAGGTCCGGCTTGGAGTAAGGAAGCGGCAGGTACTTCGGATCGATGAATTCGTTCTCTTGTATGATCTGCGTTCGTCCCCCGGAAAATCCGGCAACCCGGAGCCGCTGGTCGATCGCGCCGACACTCAGCGCAAACAAATCGTTGCCCGGCGATCCCGTCGTTTGATGCCCTTCGTTCCCAATCGCCGCCACCACGGGAATGCCTGCTTCGACGCACGTAAGAATGGCCTCGGTATAGGTAGGCGGCGTTTCGGGATCCATTACCAGTCCCCCGAGAGACATCGAAAGCACATCGACACCCGAGTTGACGGCCCAATCGATTCCGGCCAAAATCTGAGCGTCGGTGCCGCCTTCTTCGCCATTCAAAACCAACCCAGCCGCAATTCGACTCTCCGGAGCCATGCCAATGAATCGGCCCGACGTGTTGCCGCCGCAAATTGTCCCCGCGCAGTGCGTGCCGTGTTGGTCGCTATCATGCGCCGCCGAGCCGCTGATTTTCTGTCCGGCGGAGTCAAACTCCGCCCATTTTTTCGCCCGGCCTTCCAGATCGGGATGGGTCGCGTCGACTCCGGTATCCAGCAACCCGATCAAGACTCCCTTCCCCCGCGCGCCGTAAGCCCCCCAAGCCGCCAGCGCGTTGGCCTGCGCGATTCCCCACGAAGCGCTTAGAAGCTCGGCCTCTTCGAACGAAAGAGGTTTCGACTCCATCGTCGGAGGCAGCATCAGGCGGCGATTCGCCGACACGGATTGAATATTCGGAACCTCACTGGTGAGGCGTTGGAATTCTTCCTTCTCCATCTTCAGCAACATCGAGCGCGACGTCCAGAATCGCGCGGGCGGGCGCCTGGGTTTCCCACTCTTTTTCAGGGGCTTGGTCATTCGCGCCAGAACCGTCTGGACGATTTCGGATTTTGTGAGCGCGTCCAAGCCGGAGCCGCCAATCTGCTGGATGGCTGCCAAGCCAAGCGCTTCTCTCGTCGCCTGGCCCATCAATACACGCATGCTGGCGCTTTCGGGTTGGCGTCCAGAAGCCGCGCCTTTCCCGAAGGGACCAGGAAGGAGATCGCGAGGGGTCAACGAAAGCCGGCGGCGCGCCAGCGCTTGCCCCGCCGCACGCGCGAGCTTCAAGTACTCGTCGCTGCGCCCAGAACCCATCTGAACGATGACCTCAACC
>JBJXFL010000171.1:0-5144 GCA_046155405.1 Bryobacteraceae bacterium
GCTTCTCGCGTGTATTTGGGCCGGGGTCGCCATCGTCGTCCAAGTCGTTCTTGCTCTGAAAATCTTTCACGGCGGCGGTCGTCTGCGCGTTCTTCACGCCGGTCGGCGGGCCGGGGTCAAAGCCCAGCGCCTCCAGCATATGTTGAATGGAAGCCAGACCCCAACCTTCGGCCTGTCCGCCGCCCTTGAAGAGCTTCTCCCACATCGCGGCGTCGCGGATCAGGACGGCATAAACGGCTTCGGAACGATGACCGCTCAACTGTTTGTTGAACACGTCGTTGTTCACCGGGTCCGCGTGGCCAAATACGGAGAATGGCGCGCCCGCGTGCTCCTTGCGAAGCTGAAGCAGTTCCAGGAATTCGCCGCGCGTCTGGGGAAGGATGAACGACTTGCCGAACAGGAATCGGACATCGTTCAGCTTCCAGCAGGCGACGGTGACCAACTCCTCCCGGATTCTATTCGTCTCCTTCCCGGTTAGGGTGGGAGCGAGCAGGATATCGAACGGCTCCGTGACCGGATGCGTGCCCGACACCCCGCCGGTACCCGGCTTGGCGTCGGAAGGTGGGTCAGGCGTCCCGTCCGGTAGTGGCATCGACTCTGTTGCCATCCTTTCAAAGTGGGCCGGAAAGTGGTCCGCCGGCTATTAGCGCGAGATCCCACGTTCACCGCCATCAATTTTCGCCGGGGAAGTCCCGATTATGACACGCCGGAGTTCGGCCCGACCAGCCCGCCCGCGCGCGACAGGCTTGTCTCATCCGGCATCTGAACGTTATATTACATACAGATGAAAGTGGACCCAAAAGGCCCCGAGGCTTCCCGCTTCCGCCTACGCAAAAATCAGGTTCTGCGCCAGTTCCAATTGCCGGACGACCTGCTTCCCGGCAGCCTCACCGAAACGCACCGCCGGTGTGGCCGCGCCAACTGCCATTGCGCCGCCGCCGACAGCCCCGGGCATCCCATCTGGTTCCTCACCTTCATGTCGGACGGCAAACGGCGTGTCGAGCGAATCCCCAAGGAGTGGGTCGAAGACGTTCGTCGCCAGGTCGAGGCGGGCCGTGCCGTCCAGCACGCCATCAAGGAGATGCTCGCCGCCAACGCGGAACTATTGGTACTGTGGCGCAAACAGAAGGGCTTGTGAAAGCTCGCGCGCCGCTTGTAACCGGTGGCCGAAACCAACCACTCTGCTGGCGTTCCACCAGCGAGCCAATTCGGCCCTATGCGGCAATCCGCTCAAAATCAATGGTTTGCGGAGTGGCACCTCAATTGCCTGCTAGTTCGTAGGAGAACTCTCCATGAAATTGCATTCCATCACAACTCTAACCGCCGCTTTGCTCGCAGCCTCCGCCTGGGCTCAAGCGCCCGAACCGGGTTCGCCGCAGCCCGCCGCGGCGACCGAGGCCACGGCTCCTCCGGTCGACCGCGGTATTCAATCGCAAATCACGCTGCCCGCCGGCGCGTGGATCAAAATCCGCGTCGACCAGCCCCTTTCGAGCGACCGCAGCCGCGCCGGCGACGGCTTTGGAGGCACCCTCACTCAACCCATCGTCGCCGACGGCTACGTCATCGCGCACCGCGGCCAGACTATTGAAGGCCGCGTGACCGAGGCCATCAAAGCCGGTAAATCGAAGGGTACATCCCGCCTTGGTCTGGAGCTTACCGAAATCGGCCTCGTCGACGGCCAGCAGATGCCGGTCCGCACGCAATTGGTCGAGTATAACGGCGACACTTCCGTCGGCCGCGACGTTGCCGCGGTCGGCGCCACCACGGGAGCCGGGGCCGCTATCGGCGCGGCCGCGGCGGGCGGCTTCGGCGCCGGCATGGGCGCGATCGCCGGCGCGGTCGCTTCCGGTATCGGCGTCCTGGCCACGCGCGGCCGGGCCACGGAAATCTATCCCGAAACCGTCGTCACCTTCCGCACCGTCGCGCCCATTACCATCTCCACCCAACGGGCCGCCCATGCCTTCCAGCCGGTGCGCCAAACGGATTATGAGCGCCAGACGCTCGACCGCCGTCCGGCGCCACAGCCCAGGCCGTCGCTTTTTAACGGTGGCTATTACGGTGGGTATGGGTACAACCCTTACTTCTTCGGCGGCCCGGGCCTCCGGTACGGCCCCGGATTCTCGTACTGGGGCCCCCGCTACTACAGCCCCCGCGTGTATGTTCGCGGCGGCGGCTATCGTCGCCGATAATTGGGCATGGACCGCACCGCGCGCCATCGCCGGATCCCCACCCACAATCAAACCGGCTGGGCCTCGAATCAGCTCAATGAAGTCAGCGAGTTGTTCGTGGCCTTCAGCCGTCGCGCAACGCTCCCCGTCCTCGATATCGGCGCCGCCTTCGGCATCGCCTCGCTGGCCGCGCTCGATACCGGCGCCACAGTGATCGCCAATGACCTTGACTCCTCCCATTTGTCCGCCATCGCCGACGCCGCCAATCCCGAATACGCCAGCCGTCTGGTCCTGATTCCGGGCCGGTTCCCCGGCCATCTCAAGTTTCCGGAATCCAGCCTTTCCGCAGTCCACGCGTCCAACGTCCTCCACTTTCTTACCGGTTCCCAAATTGAAGAAGGCTTCGCGGACATCGTCCTCTGGCTCGCTCCCGGCGGCAAATTATTTGTGCAGGCGTCCACCCCCTGGCAGCGGCCTTTCAGAGCGTTCGTGCCCGTTTTCCAGGCCCGTCGCGAAGCCGGCGAAACCTGGCCCGGTTGGCTGGAAAACACGACGGAGTATTCAACTCACCGTAAGCTCGGCCAAATCCCTTCCAGTCTGCATTTATTGGACGACGTTACCCTCCGCCGCCAAGCCGAAACCGCTGGACTGACCGTGGAAGACGCTTGGCTATACCGCCGCCGCGACTTACCGGCAAGCTTGTTTTTCGATGGCCGCGAATGCGCCGGCCTGATCGCCCGAAAATGTCCGTAAAAGCGCAAAGGCCGGTCGCGGCCCCCACGCATTCACGAACTCTCGCCCAACCCCATCCGCTACCGAGTCCGTTTTGCGCGAGTTCCTCAAGAGTCCGCGGCGACGCAGCCCCGCCCCAATCTACCTCACAATGTATTCGCCAGCACGCCCCCGTCGATCAGTATCGTCGCGCCCGTGATATAGCTGCCCGCGTCCGTTCCCAACAACAGCGCCACGCCGGCAATCTCCTCCGGCCGCCCCCATCTTTTCAACGCCGTCCGGTTCGTGAACTCCCGCTTCTGTTCGTCGTTCAATAACCCCAGCGGTAACTCCGTCAGGAAAGGCCCCGGCGAAATACAATTTACCGTCACACCATAAGGCCCCAGGTCCAGCGCGCCCGAACGCGCCATGCCAATCAACGCGGCCTTCGTCGCGCTATAGACATTGCGCCCCAACTTTCCGCCCAGCCCCAGCACCGACGAAATATGAATGACCCGGCCCCACTTGCGCTCCATCATCTGCGGCAGCACCCCGCGCGTCAGCCGCATGATCCCCGAGAGGTTTAGCTCCACGATCTGATCCCAGGCCTCATCGGTAATCTCGTCCACGCGCTGCGGAATGTTACCGCCGGCATTATTCACCAAAACATCCACGCGCCCCAGCCGCGCCAGTGTCTCATCAGCCAATCGTTGCGCCTCCCCGCGCTTACCCAGGTCCGCCGTCATCCATTCGACCCGCACCGCCAATCCCTCGCCAATCTCCTTCGCCGCCGCCGCCAATTCGCTCGCATTGCGGCTGCAAATCATAATCGATGCGCCATGCTCGGCATAGGCCCGCGCCATCGATTTCCCAAGTCCGCGGCTCCCGCCAGTCACCAGCGCCACTCGTCCAGTCAAATCGAAGAGTTTCTCGTACATAGTTAGTCATAATACTCAAGTAATGAACCGGCGTCATTTTCTTTTGTCAGCCGCGGCCGCCAATCGTCCCCCCAACATCGTTCTCATCCTCGCCGACGATCTCGGCTACGGCGACCTGGGCTGCTACGGCGGCGAGATCCCCACGCCCAATCTCGACCGCCTCGCCACCACCGGCATCCGGTTCACCCAGGCCTACGTCGCCGCCCCCATCTGCTCCCCTTCCCGCGTCGGCATCACCACCGGCCAATTCCCCGCCCGCCATCTGATTTTTTCCCATCTCAACAATCGGCAATCCCAGCGAACCCTCGGCATGCGCGATTATCTCAATCCGCAAGTCCCAACTATCGCCCGCACCCTAAAGAATCGGGACTACTCCACCGGCCATTTCGGCAAATGGCACATGGGCGGCGGTCGTGACGTCGATGACGCTCCCCTGCCCCAAGCCTATGGCTTCGACGAATCCTACACTTCCTTCGAAGGCCTCGGCGACCGCGTCCTCCCGCCCGGCAACCTCTCCGATCAAAGCGAGAAACTCGGTCAAGGCCGAATCACTCGCGCCCCGAAAAACGAACTCACTCAGATCTTCGTCGACCGCGCCATCGCCTTCGCCGAACGCAATCGAACCAAGCCCTTTTACATCCAACTCTGGCCCGACGATGTCCACGATCCATTCGCTCCCACCGCCGGCCAGCTCCAAAAATTCGAAAAGTTCAAGGCCAACAAGTACCGCCAGCAGTTCTTCGCCGTCCTCGATGAAATGGACCGGCAGATCGGCCGCTTCATCGATACCGTCGAAAAACTGAACCTCCTCGAAAATACAATTTTCGTCTTCCTCGGCGACAACGGCCCCACCGCCTGGCCCCGCTACTACAACGAAAAGCTCGACCCGCCCGGAAGTACCGCCGGACTCCGCGGCCGTAAATGGAGCCTCTACGAAGGCGGCATTCGCACGCCCTTCATCGTCAATTGGAAAGGGCGCACGCCCGCGGGCCGCGTCAACAACGATAGCGTCATCGCCGCCGTCGATCTCTTCCCCACTTTCTGCGAACTCGCCGGCGCTACGCCGCCCGCCAACCTCGATGGCGAAGACATGTCGGCCGCTTTCCTCGGCAAACGCCGGCCACGCAAAAAAGACCTCTACTGGGAATACGGCCGCGCCGAAACCGGCTATCCCTACCCTGGAAAAGCGTCGGACCCTACCCCAACTTCCGCAGTTTGAAGAATAAGTACCTGTCTTTGCAGCACGGAGCCTCAAAAGTCTTCACTACAAATTGTGTTTGGGAAGAGAAGAAGGCATGTGTAGGCCGAGGCGCTGAAGCAGAATTGC
>JBJXFL010000188.1:0-7409 GCA_046155405.1 Bryobacteraceae bacterium
CGGCCAAGCCATCTCGCCGCCAACGATTCCCTGCGCCAGCATCGCCATCAATCCCGCTTGCGGCGCGGGGAGAGCTTTGCCGCCGAACCCGGCGCCGCCGCCGCGAATGTCGCCTTCGTTGAGCAGCCACAACGGGAAGTACATTAGCGCCGACGCGATCACCACGGCGATCAATTCCACGATCTGAATCGTGCGCGGCGTGCCGCCCAGAATGTAGCCGACTTTGAAGTCCTGCAGCAGTTCGCCCGCCACCGCGGCGGACACGCAGCCAACCGCGGCTACGGCGAGCACGATGGCCACGCCTCCTGGCCCGCCAACGCCGAGCGAAACCATCAGCAGCGCCGCGATCAGCAGCGTGGAGAGAGTCAGTCCGCTAACCGGATTGTTCGACGAACCGATCATCCCGGTCAGCGAACCCGACACCGTGGCGAAAAAGAAGCCGGTTATCAGCATCACCACGGCGGCGACAGCGGCGATCCAGATCGCGCCCGCAAAGTAATAGTAGACCGCGATCATCGCCACGAACGTCAGTCCGATGAGGCCGAACACCGATTTCGAGCTCATGTACTGTTCCGTTCGGTTGGTCTTGTCGACGGCCGGACCGGCGCCCCGTAATTCAACGAAAGCGCGGCCGAGTCCGACGCTGAGATTCTTGCGCATTTTCCACAGCGTATTCGCCGCGCCCACCAGCATGCCGCCGACGGCGATAGGACGGACAATGTAACGCCAGACGCTGTTCGCAATCCCCTGCCAGTCGCCAGCGGCGGCGCCCGGCGGCAGGAACTTGTTCAGATCGTCGCCAAGAAAGTAAATCAGCATTGGAATCAGAAAGCCCCAGGCAAGGACGCCGCCCGAAAAATTTAGCGCCGCCAGCTTCGGCCCGATAATGTAGCCAACACCGATATAAGCGGGGCTTATGGAAGGCGCCGCTGCCATTGTCACGCCGCCGACGCTCAACGCCCGTTGATCCGAGCCGAGCTTCACGAAACTACGGCCAAGATTTCCGATTTGGAAGATGAAATTGCGGTCCGGCTCGAAAAGCTTCATCACGCCGAGCATATAGACGGCGGCGCCAGTCGCCATGTTGATAAAGAGGAACTTAGCCGCTTTGGAAGCCGCTTGACCGGCCTTATGGATTTCCGCGGCGGCAACGGATTCCGGGAACGGCAGATCATCGTCCTCTACCATCACCCGGCGAACCAGCGACACGAACAGCACGCCCAGAACGCCGCCGACCAGCATAAGGGCCGTCGATTTCAAATACCCGGTCTCCACGTCAAATTGGAGCCAGGCACGCGAAATCACGAAAGCCGGAAGCGTGAAAATGGCCCCAGCGGCGATCGATTCGCCGATCGACCCAGCCGTGCGAGCCAGATTTTCCTCGAGGATGGTCCCCCGCTTGAAGCGGAGCAGCGCCATTCCGATGACGGCCGCCGGATAGGTCGCGGCGATCGTAATGCCGGCTTTTAAGCCGAGGTAGGCATTGGCCGCCCCGAGAACGACGCTCATTAACAGGCCGAGGCCGACGGCGGCGTAGGAGAACTCGACCATCTTGCGGTCGACCGGTACATAGGGGACGTGTTTTTTCTGGCTCACTATGTCGGTCATTCTAACGCGGCTTGGATACAATCGTGGTGAAATGACTACACCTTTTCGTCAGGATGGCCGGGTCGCAATGGTCACCGGTGGCGCGAGCGGGATCGGAGAAGCGGCGTGCCGGATCTTCGCGGCGGCCGGCGCGACCGTATTGATCGCCGATATTGATATGGCAAGAGCGGAAAGCCTGGCGACGGAACTGCCGGACGCGCGAGCCGTCCGCTGCGACGTCACCGATAAGGCCGGGATTCGGGATCTCTTCGCCAGCCTTGATCGGCTGGATGTATTGATAAATAATGCCGGGATAGGCCTGGTAGGAAGCGTGGAAGAGACCGAAATAGCCGATTTTGAGCGCCTGATGCGGGTCAACGTCACCGGTCCGTACCTGGTAACCAAGTACGCGATGCCGCATCTGCTCAAAACCAACGGGCGGATTGTGAACGTCGGTTCGGTCGCCGGATTGATTGGGGTGAAGAAACGGTTCGCCTATTGCGCCACAAAAGGAGCGGTGGTGGCGATGACGCGGCAATTGGCGGTGGACTACCCCACGCAAATACGCGTTAACTGTGTGTGCCCAGGAACCGTCGATTCTCCGTTCGTCGAAGGCTACCTGGAGAAATACCACAAGCATGAAAAGGAGCAGGTTCGCCTGGAGTTGAACGCGCGGCAGCCCATCGGGCGATTGGGCAAACCGGAGGAGATCGCAAATCTGGCTCTCTACCTGGCCTCCGATGAGGCGGGATTTGTGAATGGAAGCGTGATTTCTATCGATGGCGGATGGACCGCGGCCTAGGTTTATTCTTGTTACACGCCTGTCCCCCTAATGGTGGGCGCAAGTCGAGCCGATACAATAGGTAAGCGGTGCCACTCGACGGTAGTTTTTTTGGTTGACTCTCGTGCCGAAGTCGGGCAGAATAACAAGCACACAGCCAGCAACGGGTTTGTAGTGCTATTGGGCCAGTCTCAAGTCCTAAACAACGCAAGGAAGGTTTTTTGTTTTGATGACAGATTTGAGTATTCTCCTGGTCAGATACCGAATGGTGATAACCGCTTTGGTAGTCCTGTCGGCAGCGCTTCCGGCATTGGCCATCCCTTCGAAGAAGCCGCCGATTCGAAAAAAACCGGTCAGTTCAAAGATATTGAAGGCGCCGGTTAAGACGACGGCGTCGTCGAAAAGAGCGGCGACGGCAGCGGCGAAAAAGCGGGCCCTGGCCCGTACCCGTACCGGCCGCGCTGGCGTCGTATCCGGCGGTCCCTGGAAGGAACCGACTTTTGCCGATTCCACGATGGGAGATGAGGTGAATGGCGAGGATCTTACGATCCGTCACGCGGCGGTGAACGCTCTGGGCCCTTACAACGGCAGCGTTGTAGTGGTCGACCCGAGAACCGGTCGAATTCTTACCATCGTCAATCAGAAATTGGCGCTAGGAAGCGGATTCCAGCCCTGTTCGACCATCAAACTGGTCTGCGCTCTGGCGGGCCTGCACGAAGGAGTTGTTGTTCGCGATACGCAGATCCGCCTCGGCCGGCGGCATTCCATGGACATGACGGAAGCGCTCGCGAGGTCAAACAACCCGTATTTTGCTCGCGTCGGCGAAAAACTGGGATTTGACAAGGTCCATTTCTATGCCAAGCAGTTCGGATTGGGCGAACGCGCCGGGTTGGGAATTGACGGCGAGAGTGCCGGCGTATTGCCGGAAGTTCCGCCGAAGTTCGGCGGTGTCGGCATGATGACCAGCTTCGGCGAAGGTATCCAGTTGACAACATTGCAGTTAGCTTCATTCCTTTCGGCGATTGCGAATGGCGGCACGATGTACCACCTGCAGTATCCCCGATCGAGCGAGGAGTTGCGCGGGTTCGCGCCTCGGGTAAAGCGTCAGTTGGATATTGGTGTCGAGATTCCCGAAATCAAACCTGGGATGATGGGCGCGGTGGAGTACGGAACGGCGCGGCGCGCGCAATACGACTCGAACGAACCAATCCTCGGCAAGACAGGCACTTGCACGGATCGAGCCACCCCCACCCACTTGGGCTGGTTCGGTAGTTTTAACGAAGTCGGCAACAATAAACTGGTGGTTGTTGTGCTGTTGACCGGTGGGAGGGCCGTAAACGGGCCGGTGGCAGCCCAGATCGCGGGCAGCGTCTATAAGAATCTGTCGGGCCAGCAGTTCTTTGCCGGCACCGCAAATATACCACTTAAGGCCATCAGTTCGACCAACGAGTAGAAAAATTCTGTCAAAAACAGATTTTTTTCGCCTTACGTGCCACGATTTTGAAGGATTTCTCGCTTAAGTAAGTAACGGGAAGTTGATTCCCGACACTAAACTGACAAGACTGCGATAATCGCCGCCTTGCTAGACGAAACTTGCTAGATGAAACAAGATACTGCGCCCCGCCGGCCAGGAGCGAGACTCTCCTGACCGGCGGATCTAGTCTTACCGGGGCGTTCTCGCCAATCGCGCGGAGATCGCTTCCTTAAGCTCTTCCAGACCCTGCCCCGTGGCGCTGGAGATCCGCATGAACTCGAGGTTATGCTTTGCGGCAATGGATTCAACGGCTTGAATGCGTTCTGGATCCTGTGCGGCGTCGATCTTGCTGGCAACGACAATCATCGGCTTCGATCCGAGGTCGGCGGAATAGCTGGCGAGTTCATTGCAAATGATATCGAAATCGCGCGCCGGGTCCCGGCCGGTGATATCGCTAACATCCACCATATGTATCAGCAGTCGCGTCCGCTCGATGTGGCGCAGGAACTGCATGCCGAGTCCATGACCTTCGGAGGCGCCCTCAATCAGGCCCGGGATGTCGGCGACGACAAAACTGCGGTCGTCTGGGAGTTGAACCACGCCCAGGTTCGGTTCCAGCGTAGTAAATGGATAGTCGGCGATCTTCGGCCGCGCCGCCGAGATGCGGGAGATCAGTGTGGACTTCCCGGCGTTGGGGAATCCGACCAGCCCGACGTCGGCGAGAAGTTTAAGTTCCAGGCGCAGAGTCAGTTCTTTGCCGGGTGTACCCGGTTCGTGTTCGGTGGGGGTCTGGTGCCACGGCTTGGCGAAACGGGCGTTTCCCTTCCCGCCACGGCCGCCCCCGGCGACAACGAAGCGCTGCTCCGGCTCGGTGAAATCAAAAAGCTGATCGGCCGTGTCCCAGTTGTACACCACCGTGCCGACGGGGACCTTCACTTCGCGATCGGCGCCATCATGGCCAGTGCGATTAGATCCCTCGCCATGCCCACCGCGTTCCGCCTTATGTTCGGGATTGTAACGAAGGTGGAGCAGGGTGTTGTAATGCAGGGATGAAACGATGACGACGTCGCCGCCACGGCCGCCGTCGCCGCCGGATGGCCCGCCATGGGGAACAAACTTCTCCCGCCGGAACGCGAGGCAGCCGTTACCGCCATCGCCAGCCTTTACATGGATTTTTACTTCGTCGATGAACATGGGAACTAATAAAAAGAAAAGCCGCCGTTGTCCGGCGGCTTCGCGGAGATTTTCGGGGGAACGCTCAGTTAGCGGCGGCCTGGATGGAGATGAATTTGCCGAGTCGTCCGCGATCACGGAAAACCACGGTACCGGCCACACGGGCATAGAGCGTGTCGTCGGAGCCGCGGCCGACATTCTCACCGGCCTTGAATGGCGTCCCGCGCTGCCGTACCAGAATAGAGCCGCCGGTAACCACTTCACCGGAGAATCGCTTGACGCCGAGCCGCTGGGCGTTGGAATCGCGCCCGTTCTTAGTTGAGCCTAAACCTTTTTTGGATGCCATGGCTGATTTCCCTTACGCGTCGATGCCCGTGACCATCACCTGCGTGAAGCTCTGGCGGTGACCGATCGTTCGTCTGTACTGTTTCTTGCGCTTGAACTTGAAAACAATCACTTTCTCACCGCGTCCTTGGTTTTCAATTCTGGCGCTAACCTTGGCACTCGCGGCGTCCTGGCCGGTCATCAGTTCACCCGCGTCGTTGACCACGGCGACTACTTTGTCGAACGTAACATCGGCGCCGGGGGTACCCGCCAGCTTTTCGACCTTAACCGACGTGCCGGGAACGACACGGTACTGCTTGCCGCCGGTTTCAATAACTGCGTACATCGCTAACCTCTTCAGGTGTGTATTGGATTCTTTTCGCTTGTGGGCTTTGGTAGGGAGGAAACGCACACCCTTAAGCGCGTGCGGATCCGGTCCGCAACTTCTAATGCTACCTGTTCGGTAACGGTTTGGCAAGCCTGTAGCGAGATAGATATGTCAATTGGCGGCAGGTGAACGATATTGGCCTCGCCAGCCGATAGGCTTGATCGATACTGTGACGATCTAGCTCTTCACGAGATTGTTTCGCGGTGTGCCGTTAGTGCAAGTGTCAGCGCCGGTATCCGATTTAGCTTGTAACCGGGATGTAGGCTGCGTAGGGGCGTTTGTCGTCGGGAGTTGGACAACGGCCGCCGGTCCGGGCCGCTGTCACGAGGCGATGTGCAGTGGAACGAACTTTTGGGAATTCCGTTGAAGCGTTTGGGCGCCACCCCGTCGCCAAACGCTCCCGCGGCAGCCACCTTTTTGATTGGCCGGCATCGTTTGGCGGATGGCGCCGAGGATCCTGTCAAGCGAATCGACTTTGATCCAGGCAGGCGCCGCATGTGGGGCCGGAACCGTCTTGGAAAAAATATCCCGCGATGGAGGCGTCGATCGCCGTCGGGAAGGCATCCCTCAAACCGACCCTTGCAATTTCAGAACACGACGCCAATCGTAAGGCGATGCCGGCCGAAGCTTACGAGCGCATGGTCAGACTAATAAATGAAGCTCAATAGCTCCGCCGCCGTGTTTAGCGCGTGATCCGGCGTCCGGCGGGGTACGCCGGGTACGTGAGGCGGCGGGACAATCGGCAGGCACCGGCCGACGGCAAGTTTGAGCGATACGGGCGATGCGGCGGGGCCGGCTTTTACGCGAGCGCGGGCCACGCTACAGCCATGGCGGTTCGTGCTATATTCTGCAATCGAGATGATTCATCGACGATTGGGATCTACCGGCGGCGCTCGTTCGGAAGGGGACGGGCGGCGTCGGATTCCATGATATATGAGCGCGTAGGATAAAACCGTGACTGTAATTCGTACCCAGCAGATGAAGCTCTTCGAGCAGGCCGCGTTGCGGCAGTTCGAGGAAGAGATGATGGCGCACGGCAAGAGTCTTTCGCCGCGACTTTGCGAAGTGATCGGCGACGAGCAGTTGCTGGTCGCGCTCCGCGCGGCGATGACGAAGGCCGACAGCTACGGATTTACGAATCGGGGTCCGATCCGTCTTTACATTGAGATGATGTTTTTTTGCGGCAGCGCGTTCGATACCGATCCGCAGTATTCCGCAGTGGGCCAAGTCCTGCGCGCTTCGGGCGATCAGATGCAGAGGGCGGAACAGATTCATGAAGGTTACCTGGATTATCTTGAAAAGGTCTCGGGTCCGGGCGCCGTGAACGTGCATAAGGCGCTGAAGGACTTGCTGGACTTGGTTCGAATGCCGGTAGCTCATTCGGGCGACTTCGAAACGAGCATGCTTTACGAAGTGAATCGCATTTTCCCGCTGAAAGCGGCCTACGTTGGGGAGGCCGCCTTGCGAGCCCTTATCGAGGAGGGAATCGCCGAGGCCCGGCAGTACCGGTTTGACACCGGCCGCCAGACAGCGCTGCTGGTCGTGTTGAAATTTGCATTCGGGCACGGTTGCACGGACGACCCGCTGTATCCCTGGATTTCGCGAACGCTGAGGGATGAACGGACTATCGACCCGGCGGGCCGGGCGGCGCGGCTCGAAAATAAAGCGATTACATGGCTTGA
>JBJXFL010000195.1:0-20571 GCA_046155405.1 Bryobacteraceae bacterium
CCGCCGCTGTTGTAAGGCCAGCGTGGAGATTTTCGAAAGCGGCTCGCTTTCCTTCATCTGACTGTAAGAGTGTGACAGAAATGGTATTTCAATGCAAATCGGAATTTCCTCTTTGCGAATTTCCCCCTATCTGCTTGATTTCTCAATGATTAAAATCGTCGTGCGAAGTTCCTATTGCATCAACCCCATCACCGCCTGCAAAAATGCCTCGACATACACCTTCCCCTTCGCCTTCAAATTCTCCGCCGTGTTCATCTCAAATTCAATATCCGGCCGCACCCCGATATTCTCGATGTACGGCGCCTCCGGATACTCCGTCGTCACCACATTTTTTGACCGGTTCGTCAGCGTCCACGTAATGGATGTCTGCCCCTCCGCGTATGGCCCGGTCGACAACGTGATCACCGCTCCCCCCGCTCCCGTCGTCCGCTTGCCAAACAATTTCGCCCGTCCGTTGTCTTGCAATAACGCCGCCAGATGCTCCGCCGCCGACGTCGAAAACTCATCGATCAACACCAGCACCGGCTTCGCATACGCCCGCGGCGCGCCATCCCCGGCCCGGGGCGGTTCTTTATCGATCGACGTACCGCAAAACGGAATCGGTGCAGTCCGCGTACGCCCCTCTCGAAACGCCTTCTCATAGGCCGCCAAATCGAACTCCAGAATCGCCACGCTCGCGGCGTCGCCCACCAACCGCGCGAAGTCGAGCGACGATTGAATCGCCAATATATCCCGCCACTTCACCATCTGTTCCGCCCCTTGCACCTGCCACTTCTCCGTCATCAATTCACCCGCCACCTCCTCCACCATGCACGCCGACCCTCCCGGATTCCGCGTCACATCCAGCACCAGCGCATCCGTCCTGTCCTTAAAACTCGTCAACGCGTCCCGGACCTGCCGCGCCGCCCCAGCCCCACTGAACTGCGCCAGCCGCAAGTACCCGATCTTCTTCTCCTGATACGTAATAATTCCCCCATACACCGTATCCGTCCGCCCCAGGCCCACCGTCGCCTCAAACTCCGCCGGCAGTGTAAAAACCGGCTCTTTCACGCCATACCCCCGCACCATCGCCCGCCATCGCGTATCGGCTAGCAAATTCGCCTTATTCTCCAAATACTTCAAATATCCCTGCGGGTCGTTGTCGTCTATCCCCCGGTTCACCGTCGCCGCCATCGCGATCGGCGCCGGCGACGTCATTGTTTCCAACGCCGTTCCCCGCTTCCTCCACGGCAGCTTCACCGTCTTCGCTTCCCCGGCTTCGTTCTTGAAAACCACTTCCGCCTCATCGCCGATTTTGTGCGCGTACGGGTACACCGCTTGCGCGCGCGACACCATCAGCCCCGCCGCATCGCGCCGGTTTGACGTCATATTCCCGCCAAGCGCATAACGCGCAAGCTGCTTCATCCATTCCTCAGCCGTCTTCCCGTCCACCGAAACCAACTCGTCCCCCTCCTTGGCCGCGAATACCGCCGCCGGCAGCCGCACCGTGTCGATCGAGTCGATCAACACTTTGCCGTCGAAAATATCCACCGTAAATCCCAACGACGCCGTAAATGTCGACGGCAGCCGGTAATAATCATGCGCGTCAAACAGAGACGATACATACTCCACGCACAGGTCGTAGTACTCCAAATCGTCCTTCGTAGCCCCCGCCCGCGTCAGCCACGGCCCGATCTGGAAGGCGTCAAACTTCACCGCCGTCTTCTTCCATTCATACGGCGCGTAATTTTTCGCGAAACGGTCCGCCAACTCGCGGAAATCGGCCTTCTTCTGGTCCGCGCTCAACTGCCCGAAACAACTCATCGCCGCGCCAACCGTGAGTAAAAGGATAGGTAACCGTGAATAAGATGCCATTGCGTGATTATGGACTAATTATGTCCGATATGCCAGAAATATTCGTCGCTTAAAGTTGTTGGAGTTCCGGTACGCTGGGGTTACTCTGGTATTGGGAAAAGTAAGTTAGAGGTAAATATGATCACCCCGAAAATCATCGTCCTGCCCGTGGATTTCTCCACTCTCTCCGCCAGCGCCGCCGCCCATGCCCGCATCATGGCCAAACAGTATGGTGCGACCATCGTCGCCCTCCATGTCATGCGCCCTTTTCATTTGGCCGCCGAAGGCGTTGACGTTTCCTCCGCCGTGGTACTCGATTGGTACGCGCGGCAAAAGCCGTTGCTCCAATCCCAGTTGGAGGAGTTCGTCAATATCTATCTAAAGAACTGCAAAGTAAAGACGATCTTCCGCGAAGGCGATCCCGCCGCCGAGATCGTCCGCGCCGCGAACGAGGAAAAGGCCGATCTCATCATCATCGCCACCCGCGGCTACGGACCCTTCCGCCGCTTCCTTCTCGGCTCCGTCGCCGCGAAAGTC
Organism: Bryobacteraceae bacterium; assembly: GCA_046155405.1. Taxonomy (GTDB): domain Bacteria; phylum Acidobacteriota; class Terriglobia; order Bryobacterales; family Bryobacteraceae. The sequence goes on from JBJXFL010000195.1 coordinate 2,371, forward strand.
CTGAATGACTCTCTAATTCCCGTCCTCACCGGCGCCCACATTGAGGTCCCGGCCGGCGAAGCCGAACACATCAAGAGTATCGTCGTCGCCGTCGAACTCGACGACCGCGCCGGCCTGTTGATCGCCGCCGGCAACAGCATCGCCAAGTCTTTCGACGCCGAACTCCACGTTGTCCACGCCAGCCCGGACGATGGTGCGGGCGCCGCCCAATATATGGACCCCGCGTGGCGCGTCGAAGTCGCCCGTATGTTGAAAGAGCGCCTGGAAGAGTCCGTCAAGGACGCCGCCGCCACCGCCACGGTCCACGTCATTCCCGGCGAGCCCGCCGAGGTCGTCCGCCAAGTCGCCGAGGATGTCCACGCCGACCTCGTCGTGCTCGGCCGCCATATGGACAAGAGCCTCCTCGGCCGGCTCCGCACCCACAGCTACGCCATCGTGCGCGAAGCCCCCTGCCCGGTCCTCAGCCTGTAAGGAAATTAGCTGGCAATGTATAAAATCTCCCGCCGCCAAGCCTTCGGACTGCTCGCCGCCCCCCTCCTCGCCCAGCCGCAAACGAACCCGAATTTCGTCTTCGTCCTCGTTGACGATATGCGCTGGGACTCATTCGGCTACGCCGGTCACCCATTCGTCAGAACCCCGAATATTGACCGTGTCGCCGCCGAAGGAGCCCAGTTCACCAACGCGTTTGTAACCACTCCGCTCTGCTCCCCCAGCCGCGGCAGTTTCCTAACTGGACAATACGTCCAAACCCACGGTGTGGTCGGCAACACGCCCGACGGCGCCCCCATCAGTCATAAGTTGGAAACATTCCCCAAGTTACTCCATGCCGCCGGCTATGAAACCGGTTACTTCGGCAAGTGGCACATGGGCACCGACTCCAGTCCCCGCCCCGGTTTCAATCGCTGGGTCTCGTTCCGCGGCCAGGGCGTCTACAACGATCCCCCGCTTAACATCGACGGTCAAGAGTCGAATCGGCAAGGTTACATCACCGACGTACTCACGAATTACGCCGTTGAGTTCATTGAACGGCCGCACACCAAACCGTTCTGTGCTTACATTGGCCACAAGGCCATCCATGGCCCCTTTACGCCCGCCGACCGTCACAAAACTCTATACACGGCCGAGTCCCTCAAAATCGCTCCCAACGCCGCCGACGACCTCAAGGACAAACCCGCCCTGAAAGATGTGAAGCCCGGCGGCGGCAGCGGCGACGAACTCATCCGCAACCAACTCCGCTGCATCGCCGCCATTGACGAAGGCGTCGGTAAACTCCTCCAGTCCCTCGAAAAGACAAAACAACTGGACAATACCGTGTTCGTCTTCACCAGCGACAACGGCTATTTCTGGCGTGAGCACGGCCTCGGCGACAAACGGTGGGCCTTTGACGAGTCGATCCGCATCCCCCTCGTCGTCCGCTACCCCAAACTCCTCAAGCCGGGCACTAAAATCCCCGCCCTGGTCGCTAACATCGACATCGCGCCGACATTTCTCGATCTCGCCGGCGCCCCCATCCCCGCCCAGATCCAAGGCAAATCGCTCCACCCGATCCTGAAAAACCCCAAAGCCAAAGTACGAACCGAACTCTTTTGCGAATACTTCCAGGAAGCCAATTTCCCAAAAACGCCGACCTGGCGCGCCATTCGCTCCGAGCGCTATAAGTACGTACACTACCCCGAACTACAAGGCGCCGACGAATTCTACGACTTGCAAAAGGACCCCGGCGAAATGAAAAACATCATCGCCGATCCCAAAGCCAAGGCCTTCCACGCCCGCCTCGCTAAACCCGGCGTGCCCGTCTAGGCGGGACGCCCGCCTACGGCTCTAAAGGAACAACTCGACCTGCACGCGGAAGAAAGCCGCCAACCGCTTCGCCTGTTCCTTGCTTATGGATCGCCGCCCGTTCAGAATCTCCGTGGCCGAACCCTTATTTCCAAGCACGGGCCACAAGTCTTTATGTGCCAATCCACGGTCCTCCATCAACGCCCGTAACGATTCGTGCGGAGCCACGCTCGGCAGCGGGTATTGCCGCTCTTCATAGTCTTCAACAAAATCGGTCAACGCAACGGACTCGTCCTCCTCTTCAAAGCTCAAATCTTCGCGGGAGTCAAGTTCCAGAAGCCTTCCCAGCGCTCGCGAATATTCAATATCGTTACTAATCGTCAAACCAACTCCCCATCCTCGTGCGGATGGAAATACTCCAAAATCGCCGTCTTCTCCGGCTTCTTATACCGCTCCACCTTCACCCCAATCGGCCCCTTCGCCGTCCTCTCCAACAGCGACGAAATCTCCGTCCGCGACATCTTCGTAAAGGTCTTGCAAGCCAAAACGTTCTCTTCCAACTGCGCCACCGTCTCCACGCCGCTCACCAGCGTATCCACGTCGTGCGACCACACATACCGCAGGCATTCCTGAATCGTCGCGACCTTCTCCTTCGTAATCCCGCCAATAGCATTTGACTTCATCGCCAGCAGCCCTAACCCCTTCGCCCTAACCTGCGGCAGCACGTTCTTAATGAAACTCAAATAGTGCGGATCGATCAGATTCACCGGATGCTGCACCGTCTCCCACCCGTCGAAGCCTTTCAACAGCGCCTGGTGCACCTCCGGATCGTGATGGCCGGTAAACCCGATATGCCGCACCATCCCCTTCTTCTTCGCCTCAACGAAAGCTTCCAACGACCCGCCCGGACCGAAGATCTGAGCTACCTCATCCATCCGCGCCACCTCATGGCAAGCCCATAAGTCGAGATAGTCCGTATTCATGCGCTTCAAAGTCAGTTCCAACTGACCCATCGCCGATTTCTTATCCCGTAATTGCGCCTTCGACATCAGCAGAATGTTCTTCCGCGTCGCCTTATCGATGGCCTTCCCATAGGTAACATCGCTCTCGCCGTCGTGATACTTCGCCGCCGAATCGAACATCACCACGCCAAGCTCTATCGCGCGCCGGATAATCCGCACGCCCTCGTCCTCGCCGCGCACCCGCATGTGGAAGCCACCGAGTGTAAACTTCGACACCTGCAATCCGCTTTTGCCGAGCGTCGCCATCGGCATCGGCGCCGCCGTGAGCGAAACTCCCAATCCCGCCGAAGTCGTCCGCAAAAAATGTCGTCGGTCCATAGTCAATCCACCACCTTTGCTGTCGTAATTGTATCCAAACGAGGGAACTCCCGATCAAGGTAGCCGTAACCGATCGTCTGAATTTTCTTCGGATCGGGCCCGCTACCCCGCGGCGGCATGTCGCCATACATGAACGCCAACTGGTCCATCACGTCCAGTCCCTCCACCACCTTCCCCACCGGCGCAAACCCATCTTTGTCCAATACCAAGTTGTCCGACAAATTAAAGAACAACTGCGTCGTCCTGGTATTCGGTCCCAGTTTCGCGAACGTCAAGGTGCCCCGCCTGTTCTTCTCCTTCACCGGATCGTCGACCAGCGCCAAGGATCGCCACAACTGGTCTGTCCTCATGTCCGGATTAATTCCGAACTGCGCCACGAATCGCCGCACCACGCGATGAAACTTAACCCCATCGAAAAACTTCTCGGTGACTAAGGCATAAAAGCGATTCGCCCCAAACGGCGCCCAGTCCCGGTGAACCTCAACCACCATCGGCCCCTTCGTCGTCTCCATCCGAACCTTGAAGACCGCCGGCGCCTCCCGCTTCTTCTCCGGCGCTTTGACAGCCGTCTCCTTCGGCCCGCAAGCCGCCAGTAAAACCATCGCCGAAATCAGCGCACTCGTTCGCATCCCGCCAATTCTCTCGCAGTTTGCGAGCCGGTTTCTACGTCCCGTCCCGCTTAGTACCATCCTCCCACTCACTGCGTAAACCACAAGTACCATCCCTCGGTTGGAGGTTTTGTAGCCTTCGCTCTCTTGGCGCGCGCCGCATCGGAGGCTACCTTTGTTCTTGCGAGGAACTTTTATGTACAATCACAAATTTAACTGCACCATCATATCGCCCAATCCACCGGTCGTCGACACGTATTCCAGGGAGCTGACGAGATCCAGTTCCATCGCCTCTATTGACTGTCTGCAGGATTACCCCAGCGATGAGATTCTGACGCGCATGCTCCGCCTGAACGCTATGGACCTCCTCATAATAGACTGCGCGGACTCCTCCCGCGCTCTCCAGATCATCGAGGGCGTTCACCGGAAGAACCCCAATATCGAGATCCTCGCCATCTGCGAGGAACACGTGAAGAATCTCTCGTCGCTGATGCGGGCGGGCGTCCGCGACTATGTTCCGGCCGATGCCCACCTCGACGCGGTTCGGGATACCCTCGTTTCGTCGATTGAATCGCTCCGCGGGAGACCCCGCCGGACCGGCGCCGGCGGCGATATCGTCGCTTTCCTTCCCAGTAAACCCGGCAGTGGGGCGTCGACCGTCGCCGCCAATACCGCGCTTACCGCATCGAAATCGGCGGCGACTCGCGTGCTGCTTGTCGACTTGGATCGTGACGCCCCCGTCCAGGCATTCCTGAACCGTTTGCGGCCGGAGCACTTTCTGCAGGAAGCTTTCGCCAACAGTCATCAAATGGACGGCGACCTTTGGGCGCGCCTCGCGTCGCAGCGGGATGCGTTGGATGTCCTCCCCGCCGATGCCGACGGGTCTACCGGCCCGGAGAGCGGACGTGTGCAGGAACTGCTCAACTTCTTGCGCCGCGTTTACGATCTTACTTGTGTCGACCTCCCCGGGGCATTGGATCCATGCTCCGTGGAAGTGTTGTTGGAAGCTAAGCGCGTCTACCTGGTCTGCACGCAGGAACTGGCCTCCATCCATATCGCACTGCGAAAGGTCGACCGATTGAGGCGCCTGGGATTGGGCAAGGAAATCCGCGTAGTGTTAAACCGTTATGTGGCCGGCCACGTTATGACTCCGGACCGGGTCGCCGACCTGATCGGACTCCCCGTGGAACTGACTATCCCGAATAGCTACGCACTCGCCACCGCGTCGGCGGAGAAGGGTATGCCGGTCGATCCGTTCTCCCCGCTTGGCAAGAGCTACACCAAACTAGCGCGGATCGCGTTGGACGGCCGCATTGAGATTCCACGTAAACAGAGAAAGTTCTTGGAGTTTGTCTTCCAGGCGTTTGTTAGGCCACAAGCGACGTCGGCCTAGGGGTCACCGGAATTCGTCAGCTAAAACCCAATCCGCATCCCGAACCGAAATTGGCGTTCCGAAGGCGTCGCCAATCCCCCCAGCGTGCTGGTAATCGACGAAAAATTGTTCAGCGCCCGAACCGTTCCGTCGCTGTTTAGCGACATGCTCGAAACGTTCGCGCCGGGGTTCGCGAATTTTGGCGTATTCGTAATGTTGAAACACTCCGTTTTGAATTCCATCCGTACTTTCTCGGTTAGCCGGAAAGTGCGGAACAGGCTCATGTCGGCGTTGAAAATTCCCGGACCGAAGATCGCATTCCTCCCGGTGCTTCCGAATCGGACACCGAGCGGTTGACCGAAGGCGAGCGGATCGAACCACGACTTGTTTGCGCCGATTTCGCCTTTTACCTGCACTTTTCCCGGCTTCAACAAATCGGCCGTCTGCGCATTGCCAGGCGAATTCAACTCCGTACCGTTGGCGCTGATCGTAAACGGAGTTCCGGTGTACAACGCCATCGAACCGTTCGCCTGCCAATCGCGGATCACCCAGGAGACTGGACCGCTCGTCGCGAACTTTTTCCCGGGACCGAATGGCAACTCGTACACCGACCCGATGGTGAACATTTGCGCCCGGTTGTAACCGGCTACCGCGCGGTTTCGATACATCACCGGTTCCCAATTCCACGTGGGCGCGCCCGTCCACCCATCCTCATCGGTCCAGTTGATCGCCTTCGAGAATGTATACGCGCCTTTCAGCAGCAAGCCCTGCCGGAACTGCCGGTTCAACGCCACCTGAAGTCCGTGATAGTTACCGTTCGCCAGACCGTCCCACATAAGCGCCGCAATTCGCCGGTTCTGAGTCGCCGCCAGCGGGCGTCCGGCGGGACCGCCGCCCGGCGGCGCCGCATTGATATCCCTATCGATCAGTTGATGAACGGTCTGTGTGCCGACATACGCCACACTCGTCACCAAGTCCCCCGGAAGCTTCCGCTCTATCGTGAAGTTCCAGGATTGTATATAGCCCCGATTGATCTCCCCGCCCCACGCGCTCCGCGGACCCATATCCACCGTGGGCGGCAGCGTCAAAACACCGGTTGTCGTATCGGGTATCGGAATTGCGGGAATTCCTTTGTCCAGCGTGTCGATCCAAGTGTAAGGACCGCTCGACACAAATGTCGAACCGATGGTCGCCGGATACATCCCGCGCAGAGGCCGCGAGAATGGCAGCGGATCGTAAGTAATGCCATAACCCGTCCGGATCACGGTATTATCGGATGCCCGGAACGCGAATCCCACGCGCGGTGCGAACAACTTCTTGCTCGACGTGATGCCGACGTTGCGTGCGTTGTTCCCCACTCCACCCATATAGACAAGATTCGTGGATGGATCCCAACGCTCGATTCCGCGGCCGTCGGCTCGCGTAATCAGCGGATAGTACTCGTACCGCAACCCCAGGTTCACGGTCAGGCGGCGGGAGACCTGCCAGCGGTCGCGCACATACCAGCCGTACTGCCATTCGCGGTTCGTCATTTGGAACAGTTGCACGGCTTTCGAAATGGAGGTTGTCAGTCCCAAAAGATAGGTGGCGTACGAATTCAAGTAATTGGATGTGTAGCCCCTTGCCCCGGTAGCGTCGCCGCTGAATGTGATTCCGCCGCGAGGCCCTCCGCTCACTTCCGGCTGCCATTGGTCCATCTGTAGTCGAACCAGTTCAAACCCAAAGCGGATCTCATGCGCGCCCGTCATCTTTGTCGCATTGGTCGTATACGTCAATGACCTTTCGTTATAGAAGTGCGGCTGCCAGCCGGCCGTCGCGCCCCACGTCGTAAAGCCGTGCGAAAGACTCGGCATGCCGGAGTAACACCCGCCAGCGGCCAGCGCCGGACATGCCGCTTTCACCCGTTCCGGAGCCGGTCCCGTCGTCACCGGATCGTTAGTGTTCGGAATGCCCCAGACCTCCGTTCCCGTGTTCTTCCCATAGCCGGGATAAACTCCCTCCAAATCCATTCGCGTATGCGCGATTGTGCCATCGATCAGGAAAGTGGGCGAAAGCGTCTTCGTAAAGCCGCCCGTGTAGAGCTTCACCGCAGTATCGGCGACTTCCGGCGCGCCGGCCCGGCTCAATCCGGGACCGCCGAGTTGTTCGCCAAACGCAAACTTCGAAGTAACATATGCGTCCATGCGGCTATACTTGCCCCACACCACCAGCGTGCTTGTCGGATTCCAATTGATCTTCGCGTCATAGTTATAACGATTGAGCGCTTCCGTCCCCGCCGTGAAGTAGTTCTGGAGTGTCCCCTGCGACGTGCCGGGAAGGTTGGGAAGTGGGGCAAGATCCTGAATTCGCCGGCTGATCGGACTAATACGGCTCGCGGGAATCTGGGCGTTCGGGAACGCCACCCGGCCCGTACCGTCCTCGGCGCCGGTCCTCGGATCATAGATCGTCACCGGCAGACCCGCCATGTTACCGGCGCGAATCTCCGCCGTCGGAAGCGAGTAAGGCGTCGGCGAAATGCCCGCTCGTTCCAACGTCCCTTCAAAGCTGCCAAAGTAGAAAAGTTTGTTCTTGATCACTGGGCCGCCAAACGTGCCGCCAAAGATATTGAAGATGGATTTGGCTTTGTCGGTGGTGCTCGGCAGGAAGAAATTACGCGTTCGCAGGGCCTGGTTGTCGTGATATTCGAACGCGGAACCGTGCAGTTCATTCGTGCCCGACTTCGTGGCCACCGTCACCGCCGCGCCACCCGCCATGCCCTGCTCGGCGTCGAAGGATCCGGTGGAGATGTTCACCGCGCTGATCGACTCAACCGGCGGAACATACACCATGTTATGCGGCAGCCAAATATACACGTTAGTCGCGCCGTCCACGCGCGTATTGTTATTGTTCCGCGCCGTCCCATTCATATTCGTCGTCAGCGCGCGGGCCGGCGTCGAGCCGACGGAGTTCTGGAAATTGGCCGGTGTCGCGCCCGGAACCAGATTGATCAGGCTTTGGAAGTTCCGGTAGGAAGCGAGCGGAAGATTTTCCACGGCGCGGCTGCTGATCTCCGCGCGAACGTCCGACTTATCGGTCTGTAGCGTCGTCGCCTGCGCTTCCACCGTGATCTGGTCCGCGATTTGGCCGAGTTCCAACCGGACGTCGTTCCGGGTGACCGTGTTAATGCTGATCTCCACTCCGGTTTTGGCCACCGTACGGAACCCCGTCGCCGTCACTTTCAACTCATACGTCCCCGGCAGCAGATTGGGGAGAAGATACCGGCCATCCGCTCCGGACTTAGTCTCTCGAACTTGCGCGGTCGCGTTGTTGGTGAAACTGACGTTGGCGTCCGGGACAACGCTTCCGGTCGGATCCTGAAGAGTGCCTATCGCCGAACCGTAAAGAACCTGCGCTCGCACCGGGCTAACGGCGAGTGCAATATTGACCGACACGAGTACGAAAGTGCTCCGCATTGTGGTCTCCTAAACATCCAGGTATTACCCGGGTGGTTGGTGGGGTTGAGTGGTGTCGAATCGCGGTCACGAACTTTGTTCCCGGGACGCGCTGGACGGTGATCTCAACGGGGAGTGTGGGATCAGGTCATCCATCTGGCGGGGAACGCGACGCCTACGTTACATATATCACCCCTAACCGCGGATCACAACGGTTGCCGCTGTACTCCCTGCGCCTCTCCGCAAGAAATCAGGAGCGTGAACCGGGTTGCGCGAGCCACTGTTGACCTCACGAAAGAGAGATAGATCCACGCTGACGGCGACGTCGGCAAGAGAATGGCATTGCCCTCGGATCGGTACCAGGAAACCTGGCGAGGGGCGCGGTGGCCAGTATGGCCGACCGCAATCGTTCCAGTTTGCGGCCGCTACTGCGACTGATCGTTAGCCCCTGACCGCCCGTGCGACTTTCCCGAATTGCCGAAACAGGAGATGCCGACTCAGACCCGGAGCGAGCCGCGAAAGCCGCGAGCGGCATAGTAGGACTCCGCGCCGTTGTGATAGACGAAAACCGTGTCGTAGCGGCGGTCACAAAAGAGAGCGCCGCCGAGTTTTCTGATTCGCGTGGGTGTTTCGATCCAGCTCGATGTTTTGGTGTCGAACTCTCCAAGTTTCTGCAACCGTTGATACTGTGCTTCCGTCAAGATCTCGATGCCGATATCAGCCGCCATGTCGAGCGCATTGTTCGCCGGCTTGTTTTGCTTTCGCGACTCCAGCGCTTCACGGTCATAGCAAAGACTTCTGCGGCCAGTCGGACTCTCGGCTGAACAATCGAAAAAGATGAACTCTTCCGTCTTTTCTTCGTAGCCGACAACGTCGGGCTCCCCTCCGGTTCGTTCCATCTCATGCAGCGACCATACCTTATCTGGACGAGCTTCCAGCTTCGCTCGAACTTTCACCCACTCCAGACCTTTGTGGCGGTTCATGTTCATCTCGAAACGCACCCCCAAAGCTCTCAGCAGTTGTTCCCGTTGCGCGAGCGGCGGATCCTTTCCGTTGTGGCTTCTGATGTGAGGCGCTGCGTTCTTCATTCCACTAATCTCCCTGGTCACTCGCGAGGCCAAAATGGGAACTTTGCACAAGCTTCGAATTGTCTCACGATTCTTCGCTGGCGCAAGTCTATTGGAACAGCGCGAACAGCGCCACGGTGGCTGCTGTATTGCCCTGCGCCTCTCCGCAATCCGGCGGCCGAGGCTTTGAGCGCGGCCACTTGGACCGCAGTGTCCTGATCGTCGGTCGAGACTCTGGCATAGCCGATGAACACTGCTCAAATGTACCGCTAATCGAATCAGCCGGCCAATACCTTTTTGCAACGACAGAAGCCCGCAAATGAACCTGTGCCGGATTGTTGCATAATTGAGTGTTTGCGCAATGGAAAGAGTACCAGCGGGCGGAGCGTACCAATCTTCCCTGCACTGCGTGACTTACATAGCGGGTTCGATGCGGCGTCCTCGGTGTATCAGGAGCCGGCGGCAAGGAGTGCATCGCGCGCGCGTAGGTAAGTGGCTGTTCCTATCCGGAATGATCGACCTACGGCGTCCTCGTGCGCGGCGCGCGTTGATCGCGACCGTTCTGGTGCAGGATCAGCCCATCCACCGCGCCATCGGCGTCCTTGGTGAACGACACTTGGGCGTCGACGGCCTTGAGGAAGAACTTCGTAGGCGACTCGCCGAACACCTCAAACTTGGGCTGATTCGTCGCCTGGACAAAGAGCCGCGCGCCGTCTCGCGTGACCTGGATGGCGAATGCCGGTGCGAAGCGATACTCGCCCGTGTAGGTCTCCAGCACCTTCTCGTCCACGGTGATCTGCTTGGGCGGGGCCGCGAACTTTCGGACCGGCAATTCCGAATCCACGGCGTGGAGTCCAATGTCGTCGACCGGGTGGGCGGTGTTGCTAAGCGCGATCGCCGCTTTCTTCTTGGCCGGCGCGAGCGCGAGCATGGCCGAGAACCCGCCGGTCATGCCGTTGTGCCAGAGGATGCCGCGCGATTCGATGACGATCCAGCCGAGCCCCACGCGGAGTCCCGGCGCCGGACCGCGCCCGAGCGTCTCGCGCTGTCGCGCCATGGCCGCGCGGAGCGGCGTTTCGACGAGTCCGAGTTGTGCCGCGGCGAACTTCAGCATGTCGTCCGCCGTCGACAGGATGGCGCCTGCCGGCGCGACGGTTTCGGTGAACTCGGAATGCGGCGCGGGCTCAAGTCCGGCGTTGTGTCCGGCGGCAAGGCGCGGGCGCTGGTCTGGCGACGGAGCCACCGAACTCGATGTCATCTTCAGCGGCGCGAGGATGCGCTCGCGGACTAGTTCGCCGTACGGCTTGCCGGTGCGACGCGCCAAGGCGTATCCGAGGAGTCCGGCGCCAATGTTCGAGTATTCGTACTTCTCGCCTGGATCGCGGCGCAGTTCGTGGCGCGCGAGAAAGTCGAGCAGTTTGGGCGTAGGTAGAACTCCTCGCACCAACGCGGCGGCATCGACATTGTCCGGCCAAACCGGCAACGCGGAGTTATGCTGGCTCAGGCTGACCAGTGTAATCTCGCGCCCGTTGCGCGAGGGGATCTTGGCGCCCTCTGGCATGTACTTGCTGAGCGGGTCGTCTGGTTTCACTTCGCCGCGCTCGATCATATCGGCGAGTAGCAGCCCGGTGAAGGTCTTTGAGATCGACCCGATTTCGAACACGGTGGATCCGTCGAGCGCGCGGTCCGTGCCGGACTTGCCGCGCGCGATCACACGCGGGCCGTTTTCGTCGAGCAGGCCGAGGACGATGCCGGTGTTCTTGCGGTCCGAGTCGACCCGTTGGGCGAGCGCGGGCGCGAGGTCCTGGGCGTAGAGCGCGCCCGCGAGCGAGATAGTGAGCAGCGATTTCATGAATTATTTCCTCTCTGACAACATGGATTCGATCAACGCGCGCTCGGCGCGCAGCTTTCGGACTCCGTACGATTCGTTCAACCACACGACGAATCCGCTGAACGCGGTAACGCCGCAGAACCGCAGCGTCACTTCGGTGGCGGTCCGGCCGGCGCCGCTCGAGAAGGTCACCACCGTCATCCACGCCCACATGGGCGCGACGTACCAATACTTTACGCGGCTTAGCAGCCGGATCTGGCGGTCGTAGGACGCGAGTAAGTGGTGGCCGTAGGCTGCACTGTCCATCGACTGATCGGCGGGATTGTCGTCGCGGTGCTGGCGCCACAGGTATCCGAGCACGCCGGCCGCGATAAGGATCCCCGACAGCGCTATTGGCCACCGTTCGGGATGAAACAGGTGGGGCGCGAGCATCGCGGTAACCAGCGCGCCCGCGCCGTATTCGCGTAGGTTGCGGTTGCGGATTTGCCGGCGTAACTTCTCCGACCTCGCGGCCAAGTCGCGAACGAGCGCTTGCGTATCGGGCAAGGGCGGCTCGTCTTGCCGCCAAAGCTTGGACCACTCCTGATCGCTCATCGCTTTTCCTCCTCTCCTTGGACTTTCTCCGAAAGCCATTGCCGCGCGCGCGTAAGCCGAGTCGCTACCGCGCCGGCGCTGCAGCCGGCGACTGTTTCGATTTCCGCCGCCGACAGACCTTCCAGGTGCAGCAACATCACCTGGCGGTTCGGCAGCGGCAACTCGTGAACCGCCCGCTGTAACCTGCGCCGCTTCTCGCCATCGAGCAACTCGCGCTCGGGATCGTCGGGCGCCGCCGGTTCGATGGGCGGCGGCTGCACGGGTTCGCGCTCACGGCGCTTCCGCTGACTGGCGACGAAGCTGATCGCGGTGTTGTGGGCGACGCGGTAGACCCAGGTGCGTTCGCTTGAGTCGCCTCGGAAGTTCGGCAGCGCGGTCCACAGCGCCAGGGCGACTTCCTGGAACAGGTCGTCAGCCTCGGCGCCGCCGCCGGCGTACGCTCCCGACAGCCGCCGCAGCGGACCGTGGTAACGGAGCATCAGGCCTTCGAATCGGTCCGTGTCCATCGCTCGCATTCGTACAGGTAGTCTCCGCCCGCGGCAGTTTCTTACAGGATTCTTCGCCGCTGCCGGTTGGAACCCGCTACATGCGCTCAGCGGCGGACAGAGCCACCCTGCCGGAGTAGTGTAGCGGAAATTAGTACGGCCCTCGCAGTTGTATTTGCGCGTGCGCCGCCGGATCGGATAGCGCACACAGCAAGCCTCCGCGATCGCTAAGGTCTCGCGACCCGTTTCCGCGGCGGCAGCGGCGGCTTCACAAACGGAATACGGCCCGGAAGCCCTCCCGCTCGAAGTGCTGGTCGTTGGTGAGAACGTCCGTTAGACCGCCGCGGCGCATCGTCTCCATCGAAATGCAATCGGTCGAGCTGTAGCCCTTGTCGAGCCCCGCTTCGTAAAGAGCCAGGCCCGCAAGAAAGCTTTCCTGCGTGTGCGGAACAACGGTTACGGATGGCGTGGCAAGCGCGCCGCGAACATTGGCGGACGCCTTGCGCCGAAAATGTTCGCCCCATTTCGGGAAAAAATTCAGGTACTCGGTGATCACCTGCTCGGTCGTGACGATCTGCGGCAAACCGAGAGACCGGGGAAGGGCCAACGCCCGTTCGTGGAGAGCGTCGAGCTTATTGGTAAGAGCGACCCAATAGAACGTATCGGCGAAAATAGCCTTCATCGCTTGGGATGGCCGTAGAGATAGTGATCGACCTGGCTGGCCCCGTCTTTAGGAAGCTTTTCAAACTCCTCGCGCGGCATATCCTTCATGTTGTCGACGATCAGCTCCCAGATCGGACGGCTATCGACGGGCGCGCCGGCATCCGCGGATGCTTTCAGTTCGCTCGCGAAGGCGTCTTCTAAAACTTGCCTAACGATCCGATCGGGAGAAACGCCCTGCGCGTCGGCCCGCGCCGTCAGCGCCGCCCCAGATCATCCTGCACTTCGACATTCAGGTTCATGACTCCATCCCTTTATTTTCAGCGTAAAGGATATCGGGCTTTCTGTCACGAAGTTCACACCGGAAGGCGCCCACGGTTGAGCCGACAATCGACGAATCTCCGCTAATCCCAACTGGCGGAGCTAGTGAACGAACCCCATGCGCGAGTAGAACTGGGGATAGTCCGCCAATCGCCTCTCGATCCCCGGCATCCCAATAAGGGTCAGCCCGATGTTCCCCCCGTCAAAGATCCCCCGTATTTATTCAAGACTGGCCATCCGGAGCCGGTCCGCCTCATCGACCAAGACCGAGTCCGGGACTGGGAGCCATTCCGGAGACAGGCTGAGATGCGATTGCCAATCCTTGACGCGGCAAATTCGCTCCGCCACCTTGCCGCGTTGAAAAATGAAGCATGACGTGGGATACGGAGCTGCGATTGAGCCAATACTTCGGAATGTCGGCCATCTTCTGGATGAACCTGCGGAGCGCGTACGAACTGGACCTGATTCGGCGGAACCGCAGGCAAAATACTCAGCGGATCCCGAAGCGAAATATCGAGCCAGCGCAGGTGGGCGTTCGGTAGTGCCTTTTACGCCGGCGAAAGAGCGCGGCCGCATGCAGCCCCATTGCGCGCCGCTCGCCGCCATGAGCCTACTTCAGCGCCTCACTAATCTCGATGTCGCGCTTCAGCACCTCGGTCAAAAGTTCCGAGAGATCGACGCCCTTCTGCTGGGCCTTTCCGGAGAAATACTCCCACACGCTCCGTTCGATTGAAGCGGGCATCAGAACCCTCGCGTCGGACGGGATGTGATGCAATCCACGAACGCCCTTACTAAAGTCAATCTCGGCCGGTATGTCGTTAGCGTCGAATGGTTGATTGGTCATATGCCTTCAGATATTGCACTTTTCATTATGCGTGGCTTTGTCTTCGTTCCACTCAAATTGAAAGGAACGTTCATTCACAATTCGCTCTCTCCACGGCTTCGGCGTCTTACTTCGCATCCCGCCAATTATCCCCCTCCCCCACCTCCACCACCAGCGGCACGGCCAACTCCCGCACTCCCTCCATAATCCGCTTTACCATCGTCCGCAGCGTCTCCACTTCCGAAACGGGCGCCTCAAATACCAACTCATCGTGCACCTGCAAAATCATCTTCGCCTCCATCCCCGCCGCCCGCGACTCATCATGAATCCGTATCATCGCGACCTTAATCAAATCCGCCGCCGTCCCTTGCAGCGGCGTATTCACCGCCGTCCGCTCGGCGAACCCGCGAACGTTCGGATTCTTCGACGTCATATCCGGAATCGGCCGCCGCCGCCCGCACATCGTCTCGGCGTACCCCGTTTCCCGTACGCGCGCGATCGTATCGTCGATAAACTTCTTCACCCCCGCGTACCGCACGAAGTAGTTGCGAATGTACTTCTCCGCCTCGTTCCGCGGAATGCCTAGCGTCGCCGCCAGTCCAAACGACGTCTGCCCGTAAACAATGCCGAAATTAACCGCCTTCGCCGATCGCCGCATCTCCGGCGTTACGAACATCGGCAACGACCCGAATACTTCCGCCGCCGTCCGCGTATGTATATCCTCTCCGTTCCTGAATGACTCGACTAACACCGGGTCCAATGACATATGCGCCAGCAGCCGTAACTCAATTTGCGAGTAATCCGCCACCACCAGCTTCCATCCCGGCCGAGGCACAAACGCCGCCCGTATCTCCCGCCCCAGCTCCGTTCGCACCGGTATGTTCTGTAAGTTCGGATTCACCGAACTTAGCCGCCCCGTCGCCGCGCCCGTCTGGTTAAATGTCGTATGCAGACGCCCCGACTCCGGCCGCACCAGCAGCGGCAGCGCGTCCACATAAGTCCCCCGCAGCTTCACCAGCCCCCGGTATTCCAGCACCCGCGCGCAAATCGGGTGATCCCCCGCCAACGCGTCCAGCACGTCCGCCGCCGTCGAAGTCTGCTTGCCCTTGCCCGTTCTCCCGGCCGCCGGCAAGCCCATCTCTTCGAACAAAACCTTCCCCAACTGTTGCGGTGAACTAATGTTGAATTCGTGCCCCGCCAGTCCATGAATCTCCGCCGTCAACCGGTCGATCTCCGCCAGCATCCGCACGCTCATCCGCGCCAATTGTTCGGAATCGATGCGCACGCCCGTCCGCTCCATATCGGCTAACACCGGCACCAACGGTAAGTCCATGTCCCGGTATAGCTCGGCGAATGCCGACACATCCAGCTTCTCCGCCAGCCCCAACACCAGGTCCGCCCGCTGATCCGCCCGCGCCCCCGGCTTCTTCTGCAAATACACCTGGCACATTGAGTCAAACGCCGCGTTCCCGCCGTCCGCCGTCAACAGGAAACACTCCAACATGACATCGCGAGTGACTCCCGATAACGCCGGGAACTTAGTCAAAAGCGCCTTCCAGTCATGCACAATTTTCTCTTGCGCCGACCCGAGGAACGGAAGCGCCTCCTCCTCCGGGCACGACCGCGCCACGCCCTGCCGGATCGCCACGCCAATCGCTCCGTCGAACGCGGCCACGCCTACGGCCGTCGCGACCCCATCGACGAACGAACCCAAATCCTCGACCGCTCCATAATCCTCCGCCGTCTCTTCCGCCGCGCCCCCCATATCCCGTAAAAACGTAAAGAACTCCAACTCCCGATAAATCGCCTCCAATTCCGCCCGGTCCGGCTCCTTCGCCGCCAAGTCTTCCAGCGAGACCCCCAACGGCACGTCGGTGGCAATGGTCGCCAGACGCTGACTCATCGCCAGCACCTCGCGCCCCTCCTCAATCCCCGCCCGCTGCTTCGGCTTCAATTCATCCAGTCGCGCCAACAGCCCCGCCACCGACCCATACTTCTCCAACAGCTCCGCCGCGCCCTTCTTCCCGATCCCCGGCACGCCCGGAATATTGTCCACCGAATCCCCAACCAGCGCCAAATAGTCCGCGATCTGCTCCGGCCAAACCCCCATGAACTCTTTCACGCCATCCCGGTCGTACACGGCGTCATCCTTGGCCGGGTTCAACATCGTCACCCCGCCCCCCACCAACTGCAGCATGTCCTTATCGCTCGAAACGATCACCGCCTCCAGTCCCGCCTTTCGCGATTGCACCGCCAGTGTGCCGATGACGTCATCCGCCTCATACCGCTCATACTCCAAAACCGGAATCCGCATGGCCTGAAGTAGCCGCTTTACCAGCGGGATTTGCTCCAACAACTCCGGCGGCGTTTCCGTTCGATTGGCCTTATACTCTGTAAATTCTTCGGACCGGAACGACGGCCCCAAACTCTCGTACACCGCCGCCAGATACTCCGGTGCGTACGTCTGCCGCAGCTTCTTCACCATGTTGTGGAGGATGAACACCGCCTCCGTCGAGATGCCCGTCGAGGTCCGCATCGGCGGCGCCCCCGTTCGCGCCCTCGCGTGGAACGCCCGAAAGATGAATCCAAAGGTATCTATTAAGAAAAGTCGCGCCATACTGCCTTAGATTCTACCCTCCGTGTCAATTCCGCCATCCGTACCCGCCCAAAGTGTGTCAAAAGGGACACATCCAGTCGCCGTAAACTCTTCTTTATCAATCATTTACAATTTTTGGAATATTTGCTAGACTACGTCTTGCGTTTGAAACCTAAGCAGGAGCCCCCTCTTGTACTTTGAACAAACGGTTGCCCGTCCGGTCGCGATTTCCGGCGTCGGGCTGCACCACGGCGTTCCGGTAAACATCAAAATCCGGCCCGCCCCCGCCGGTACCGGAATCGTTTTTCTCCGCACCGACCTCCGGAACTTCTCCCTTCCCGCCTCCTGGCAGCATGTCGCCCGCGTCTCCTACGCCACGAGTCTCATGCGCCAGGGCGTGTTAATTTCCACCACCGAACACCTGCTTTCGGTCCTCTATTCGTCCGGAATTGACAACGCTTGGATCGATATCGACAACCTCGAAGTCCCGATCCTCGATGGCAGCGGGCTGCCATTCGTTCAACTCCTCCGCGCCGCCGGCGTCACCCAGCAAAAGCGCCGCCGCCGCTATCTCCGTGTCCGCAAAGCGGTTACGCACGTTCACGGCGACAAGCGCATCACCCTCCTCCCGGCCGACAACTTTTCCCTTCACTGCGACATCTTTTTCCCGCATCCGCTGGTCGGCCGCCAAACCATGGAAATCGACCTCACCCCGGAAAACTACGCCGCCGAAATCGCTCCCGCCCGGACGTTCGGCTTCGAGCACGAACTGGACGCCATGCGCGATATGGGCTTGATTCGCGGCGCGACGCTCGAAAACGCGATTTGCTTCACCAACGGTAAAGTGCTTAATTCAGGCGGTTTGCGGTTCCCGGACGAGCCCTGCCGGCACAAAATCCTCGACCTGATCGGCGATCTCGCTCTGATCGGCCGCCCCCTTCTGGGCCGGGTAATCGCCGAACGGGCCGGCCATGCGATGCACGCCGCGCTAGTGAACCGAATAATGCAGGATCCCTCGCTTTACGAGGTCTTTACCCTGGAAGAGCCGGTAATGGCAACGCGCGCCTTGGCCGTCTAGCCCGCTGTGCGTCACATCCCCAACCTGTTGACCGTGCTGCGGATCATCGCGACACCGGTCATTTTGAACCGGATTTGGGAGCGCGATCTCGATACCGCGCTCGTCCTGTTCTTTCTGTCCGGGATGACCGATACCATCGACGGAACCCTCGCCCGAAGGTACGGGTGGACGTCGAAATTTGGCGCCTTTGTCGACCCCATAGCGGACAAGACGCTG
>JBJXFL010000205.1:0-81889 GCA_046155405.1 Bryobacteraceae bacterium
GCGGGCCGTGAAGGCGATTCACGCCGAGTGCGATTTGGGACGGCGCTAATCCGCCGCCATCGCCTAAACCTTCACCACCCGCCGCAGCGTGTACAACTCCTGATTCACCTGTCCCTGTTCCAACTTCCGCCACTCGTCGTTCACATGGATCACTTTGCCACTGATGTGGTTCGAACGCTCCGTAGCCAGAAACAGCGCGAGCTGCATTTGCTTCTCCGGCGTTACCCCGCCCGTCATCCGTATCTGCCGGGCGTTTTCGATCTCTTTCCAACCGGCGCGTTCGCCGGCCGCCAATATCTCATCGGTTATCGACGTATAGGCGCCGCCCGGGGCCATGCAGTTGATCTGCACGTTGTGTTCGGAAACCTCGGCCGCCACCGTCTCTATCATGCGCACCAACGCCGTTTTGCTCGCCGCATACGCCGAAAAATGCGGCCGTGCCGTCAACGACCCGCCGCCGCTAAGGGCGATGATCTTGCCCGACCGCCGCCCGATCATCTCCGGCAACACCGCCCGCGCCGTCAGCATCACGCCGTGCAGATTCGTTTCCACCGTGTCCCACCAAGCCTTCGCCGGCACGTCGACAAACGACCCGATCGGCCCCTGAATCCCCGCCGCGCAAATCAGCACGTCGATCTGTCCCCAATGCACCTTCATCCGGTCCACCGCCGCCGCGACTTGGTCGCAATCGCGTACATCCGCCCGCAGCCGCATCGCGATGCCGCCCGCCTGCTCAATCTCCAGTTGGGCCAAGTCCAACTCTCCGCGGCTCCGCGCCAACAGCCCTACCTTTGCGCCCAGCGATGCCATGCCCAACGCCAAACGCTTCCCAATTCCCCGGCCCGCTCCCGTGATCAGAAAAATCTTCCCTGCAAGAACCTGCGTTTCAGACATTCTATGAGCAAGCTGCCCGTCAACCGGCGCGCAGCCGTAACTAACTACCTTTCCCTCTTATTCTAGCCGTTTCCCCGCGCGGGCTAGTCTCGACGGCTCACGGCCGCTTTTTCCTTCAGCGCGTACATTGCCTGGTCGGCCCGCCGGAATAGTTCGGCCGCGGTCTCGCCACTGCAAAACTCAACCACGCCGGAACTGGCCTGAATCGGGATCATTACCCTTTTCCCGGTCCATTTGATCTCGTAGCGGCGCGTTAGCTCGGCCGATATCTGTTGGCCGCGCCGTAGCATCTCTTTCATCGAGCAATTGATGATCACGAAAAACTCGTCTCCGCCCCATCGTGCCGCCACATCGCCCGGCCGCACATTCTCGTGTAATACTTTGGCGAATTGGCGCAGCACCTGGTCCCCGCATTCGTGCCCGAACCGGTCGTTGATGCTCTTGAATTGGTCCAGGTCGATCAGCAGCGCGCAGAACGGCGTCTTCCGCAGAATACGAGCCTCCAACTCCTGCTCCAACTTGCGCCGGTTTGCCAGTCCCGTTAGTGGATCGGTGGAAGCCGCCGATTCGGCCTTCGCCAGCCGCTTGCGAAAATGGTGTAGATCCGCTTCCATTGCCGTCAGCGCCGCCTCGCTGTCCCGCACCATTTGCTCCACACTCGCCCGCAGTTGCTTCGCCTGCGCGCTCAACTGCCGCCGCAACTCCTCCGCGTTGTCCAACCTCGCCAGCCGGCCCAATGAATCGCAAGCCCCTTCAAACGATCCGCTGTAGTTGGCCGTCCGCGACCGCACGGACGCCGCCGTCCCGCTCATCACTTCCAGAATCTCTTTCACCGCGTCGAGATCCTCCCGCTGCGACCGCCTCGATTCCTGCGCATAGTTGTGCAAAACGCGCTCCACCAGTCGCGGCGTCGATTCCAACACATCCTCCGCCACGTCCTCTTGCAGGCACCGGTGTACCTGCTGCCAATCCTCCTCCGCCTTGTACGCCGCCGCCGGAAACAACGGGAATACCTGGGCCGCCACCGCGCGCAATGAACCTTGCCACGATTGCAGGCATTTCTTCGCAAAGCGCCGCCTCTGCTCCAACTCTTTCGCCTGACGTTCCAGGTCGGTCAACGCATCCATAACGGAAATCATGTCCCTCCAGACTCCAACCACTCATCGGCGTCGAATGCATTTACTTGAACCAAACCCTAATCGCTCGCTAACATTACGCGGCGGCGGCGGGCCCGGTCCCCCGCCAGGTCCGAGACCGGTTCGGAGTGCGCCTTTCCGGCCGACGATCCCAGCCTGCGAGCCATCCCGGCGGGAACGGGCTGTTCGAAAGAAAATCCAAACGTGTGGGCCATTGTCTGGACCGGGAGCGCCGGAAATGCCGTTGAATCGTCGCGCCAAGTCTTCTCGTAGAAGTCGAAAGCGAGGAGCCAAACATGTTTCATCCGGCAAGAGAGGCTAGACGCCGAGTGTCTGTTTTCCCGGGAGAGGCGCGTCAATCGCGTGTCGGTGAGGCGAATGCTCTTGCGGGTTTCTTTGTCTACCCGCTTTCAATCTTCAGCTTTGCCCCGTGGTAAGCTTGCCAGCCGGAATCCGGATTCATCGGCTGCGGGACGGTTCTCCAGAGCGGAGCGGTCCGCGATACGTGCGCCGGGCAGATAGACCTCGACCAATGGCCAGAGGTTTCTCTGTACGAGTTTCTCCGGCTGTTCCTTGAGTTCGAAACGATCAACCGCTCCGAACCGGTTCCCGGCTTGATCTAGAATCGATAGAGGCTTGCGAGGTCTTTATGACATGACCTTGTTTTCGCCACCGCGGATGGACGCCATGAAATACATTGAAGTCGAGTACAACCGGGAACTGAATCATCTTGAGGCCCTCTTGTCGGAGGTGAAGCACCCGGGCGATTTCTTTGTTGCCGGAGTGCTGGAGATCCCGATGCCACGAGTGGAGGTGGAGGGTGCCGGCACGCTATCGTTTCCGATTCCCCGTCCACAGATCGAGGCGATGGTGCAACTCGCGACACGGGCGCCTTATGGCCGTGGCGAGGAAACGATTGTCGACACCTCCGTGCGCAACGTCTGGCAGATAGCTCCCGGCGCCGTCAAGATCAGTGGAAAATCTTGGGCAACAAGCTTCGAGAACATCCTTTCGAAAGTGACCGCCGGCCTCGGCTGCCAGGACGCAAAGGTCTCCGCCGAACTGTACAAGCTGCTTGTCTACGACCGCGGCGGGTTCTTTCTTGCACACCGGGATACCGAAAAGACCACCGGGATGTTCGGAACTTTGGTTGTAACGCTACCATCCACTTATCGCGGCGGATCCCTTCGTATCCGCCACGGGGACCGCGAAGTCACCGTCGAGACCGACGCCGCCGATCCCTCCGAAATCTCTTTCGCCGCATTCTATGCCGACTGTGAACATGAGGCCCTGCCTGTCCGGGAAGGCAACCGCGTCTGCTTGGTTTACAACCTCATTCAAGAGCGGAAAAAGAGCGGACATCGTGTTCTGAAGGCGCCCAATTACGGAGTGCACGTTGCGAAGGCGGCAGCCGTCCTCGAAGAATATTGGAGTTCACCGGATGCGCCGCCGAAAATCGCATGGCTCCTCGATCACCAGTACAGCCCGGCAGGACTTTCTTTTTCGTCGTTGAAGGGCGCCGATGCGGCGAAATCCCGAGTCCTAGTGCACGCGGCCGCCCAAGCGCAGTGCGTCGCCCATCTTGGGGTCGTCCACATCGGAGAGACTGGTGGAGCCGAGGAGGATGGCGGCTACTACTACAACTCCCGTAGAAGTCGTTACAGGGACTACGATCAACATGACGAGGAGGAGGAAAGCGAAGATGAGGACAGCGACGACGAGGACATGAGCTTCACCGCTGTCACCGTCGACGACGCCTGGCAGTACCTCGATGAGTGGCGCGACACGGACGATCGCGTCGTGGAGTTTGGGCGCATTCCCCTTACGGAAGGCGAATTGCTCCCGGCGGGTGCGCTCGACGACGAACCTCCCGACGACAAGCGCCTTACCGAGGCCTCCGGCAACGAAGGCGCAACCTACGAGCGGTCCTATCATCGCGCGGCTCTCGTACTCTGGCCCGCGAACCGCATGATAGACGTTCTGCTGGAAGCCGGCGTTGTTGCCACCCTGCCGTACTTGAAACGGCTGGCTGCTGGAGGCAAGAGCGCCCGCCCAGAGGCAATCGCGGTGGCGCAACGCATTGTGGAAGCGTGGTCCGCCGGTGCACGGCGGCCGGACCGCTATCCGATCGACATCACGTCGGCGGGGTCATCCGCCCGCGCAGTAATGATTGCCGTGCTAGTCGAACTGAACGCGCCGGCCCTGCTCGAGCAGTTCATCCGCGCGGTCGTAACATCGACGTATGACGGCTCGGAAAACGCGGCCTTGCTTACGTCGGTAAACGTGCTGGGAGATGTGCGGGCCGCCGCCGTTTTGTCCGCACTGGTAGGGAAGCGAATGCCGCATCGACCAATCGAGTGCGCGGAATTGTTGCTCACTCTTACCGCGGATCCCTCGCCCCCGCTTCGGCAGGTCGCGGAGGCCGCCGTCGCTGGTCTCGACGGCATCGGAATGCCGGGCTCAAAACCCGATAATACTTTCGAGCCGTGGCAGGATCGGAAAGACCGGCGCCAATGCAATCTTGAGCCGGAATTCATTGCAAACCTGTTTTCGGGGCTGCAGCATTTTAAGGACCGGACACTATGTGACGCCGCGGCGAGTAAGATCGCCTCGCGCCCGGATGTCTTCAATCCTACGACGCTGGTCGTTCCAGCCATCGAACGAATCTGCGCCGAACGGGATCACTTGCCGCCCGCGGTTGACCGTGCCATCCAAAACCTATGGACGAGCGCGGCGGAGTTCCTGCTCCTGCGTAGCGAGGTCCCTCCTCAACCTCCGTCGGACTGGCGTCTGCATGCGGAGCTTTCGTGTAGCTGTGCCGATTGCCGTGAACTACAGGCATTTGCCCGTGATCCCGCCGAGAGAGTTCATCGTTTTCGTGTCAAGAAGGAGCGTCGCAGCCACCTCCACCGAGCGATCGACCGGCACCGGCTCGATATGACCCATGTGACGGAACGCGTGGGTTCGCCGCAAACCTTGGTGTGCACCAAAGACCGCCGGACCTTCAAGGCGCGCATGAAGGAATACCAGAATGAGATCGCCGCTATGTGTAAGCTCGTGAAGCTGGCGCCCAAATCCGCCGCGGCCGCCGCACTTTCCAAGAGAATGGAGGCTGCCGTAAAGGCGAGTACGATTTGAGATTCTCAACCTCCACATTGGCTACTGGCGCCGGTGTCGTCCCGTGGCTCGCCGCGGCTGGGGAACTGGCTTACTCTCCCACGTCGCCGCCGGAGCGAGACTACTTTTTCAGTACTCTTGGATCGTTCCTGGAGTTTTTGGCTACGGTACAAACCGGCGGCGCCAGTACAAACGGTCCCGCACGTAGTCCCACAAAAGCAAAGAAGCTCTCCGTTTGAAAAGATCTAAATCTCTGTATCTGGATTATTTTTATTGGTGCGGATGAGAGGACTTGAACCTCCACGAAGTTTCCCCCACTAGAACCTGAATCTAGCGCGTCTGCCAATTCCGCCACATCCGCACGATGCGAAACGTTTAACGTTCCAGGCTGGCAAACCCCAGTCTCGCAATGAACAATCCCGATGTCAACTCATCCCGGAGCTTGACGGCCCTCTCGCCCTAAATATATACTCCCACTGGCCCCCTTCCTTGTGGCCCGATAGGCTGCTGCATGAAGCCCGCTACTACGATCAGCAAAGTTTGCCGCGTTCTTGGGGAATTTCGACGCCGGCCATCTCTGGGTGTGACGGACCTGGCGCGGCGAACCGGACTGCTGCCGAGCGATGCCCATCGCATACTGTCTTCGCTAAAGCACTGCGGATTCGTGGAACAGAATCCGCGGACAAAAACTTACCGGCTGGGCGTCGGGTTGATGAAGCTGGGGCTGGCGGCATTCCAACGCAACGAGTTGCGCGAGGCGGCCAGGCCGCTGCTGCTGCGCCTTTCCGAAGAGGTGGAGGCAACCGCGCATTTGGCGATTTTCGACCCACAGGAATTTGACATCTTCCTGGCCGATCAATTTGACACATCCGCCGAGATTCCGTTCAGGGCGAACTTCGGCGCGACCGCGGCCGCGCATTGCACGGCGCTGGGGAAGGCCATCATGGCGAACATCGACGACGAACTGGCGTTGCGGTATTTGGAACGGAAGGGAACGCCGAAATCGGCGCCGAATACGATTACTCAGTTAGTTTTGTTGGAAGCCGAATTGCGGAAAACGCGGAGCCAAGGGTACAGCCTGGATTTAGAGGAAAGCGCGGGTGGAGCTTGTTGTGTCGGCGCCGCGATTCGGGATTGGACCGGAGAAACAGTGGGTGCCATTAGCGTTTCGATGCCGTCGCAGCGTTTTTACCGGGCGCAATCGGCGGTGCTGGCATCGGCGGTCCGATCTACGGCTACAGAGCTGTCCCATCTAGTGGGATATCATGCAGTCGCGGCTGGCTTTCGTACGTAGGTTCAACTATTTTGAACAACCCGATTGACCCCGCCGCTAAAATTCATCAGGCTAAAACAAAACTTTCCCGCGTTGCGCGGAAGGGGTCGATTCAAATGGAGGTTCCGATGTCGTCTCGTCTAGCAATTCTTATACTTGCCGCGATTCCGGTTTTTGGGCAATCCACCGGCACCGCGACGGTGGTTGGTACCGTTACCGATTCCACCGGCGCCGTGGTTCCCGGAGTTCGCGTCACGGTACGCAACACAGGGACGCAGTTTGCCTTCGAAGGCCTGACCACCGCGGCTGGCAGCTACTACATTCCTAATCTACCCTCCGGCAACTATGAAGTGGTGGCCGAGGCCCAGGGCTTTAAGCGCTTCGTGCAGAGCGGGCTGATTCTGCGTATCAACGAATCGCCCCGGATCGATGTGTTGCTGGAGGTCGGCAATGTTACCGAGTCGGTAAGAGTGGACGCGACGCCCCCGATGCTGGAAACGGAGACGGCGGGATCGGGCCAGGTGCTTGACGGCGCGGTGGTGCAGAAGTTGCCGGTGATGCAGAAGTTTGTGCATCGGGTTCTGCTGTACATGCCGGGCATGACGAATATCAACGGCCAGCACGCGGTGGGGCAACGGCAGCGCGCTATCGGTTACTCCATGGACGGTGTGAACGGCAAGGAGCCGGCGGTTGGCCAGGTGGGCGATTATCAGCGCACGATGATCGCGTCGCTCGATTCCATTCAGGAATTCAAGATGTGGACGACGGGGACGCCGGCGGAATTCGGGCATTCGGCGGGCGGTCAGTTAAGCGTTGTTTTCAAGAGCGGCGCGAACCAGTTTCATGGCAATGTGGAGGACCGCTATACCAACGGAAAATTGATTCATAGAGCCTTTTTGGAGCAGCTACCGCGCACCGGAGATTTCGACTACCACGAATGGGGCGCGACGGCTTCGGGCAAGATCATCAAGGACAAAACGTTCTTCTTCGGCGGCTTCCAGCAGCATTATGAAAAGCTCAGCGAAACGGTGATTGTCACCGTGCCAAGCCCAGAAATGCTGGCCGGCAACTTCAATTTCGGCGGCCGCGGCCTTCCGATTTATAATCCGTTCACAACGCGCCAGAGCGGTACAACGTGGACGCGCGATCCGTTCCCCGGCAATGTCATTCCTTCGTCGATGTTCGATCCGGTCGCGCGAAAGGTCCTGGCTTTGAATCCGTGGCGATCGCAATCGGATCCTGGAACGATTCAGCCCACCGGGCCGGTGAATAACCTGACATACAATGCCGGCGGCGCCTACGATTTTCAACGCTTCGACGTCAAGCTCGACCATCAATTCAGCGCCAACCACCGCATCTTCGGACGTTATTCCCATGTGCGCCACCGGAGCCAGGAACGCCCGGTACGCGAGTTGACCGAGGTTCTATATGGCAACGTCTACGTGAAGCCGCTGGACCAGCGCAATGTCGCGATTTCCGATACATACACATTCAGCCCGACGGCGATCAACGAGATGCGATTAGGCTTTAACCGGCGTGTCTCGCTGGCAGTACCCGAGAGCTATAACGCCGGTTGGGCCAAGCAGCTCGGTATCCCGGGTGTATCGGATGCGACGTTCCCCGATTTCCAGAATTCCGGCGGCGGACGGTTCTATGGCTTCGGGCCCGGCGGCCGGTCGCTCGACGTGGCCGAGGACTTCACTTTCCAGAACAACTTCACCAAGGTTGCCGGGAAGCACACCATGAAGTTCGGATACGAAGTGATGCGGACCCGCTATAACTCATTGTCCGGCGCGCTGCCATCGGGCCAATACCGTATGGCGGGCACGGAATTGCCATTCACACCGAACACCGGCAACGCATTTGCCAGCTTCCTGCTTGGCACGGTGGGCCAGGGTGTCTTCCAGCAGAACAACGCCACGTGGCTGCCCCGCTGGTGGTCCCAATCCTTCTATGGCCAAACGACTTGGCGCCCGCGGCGCAACATGACGCTCGAGCTCGGTGTTCGGTGGAGCTACGAGTCGCCGTTCTCCACAAAATATGGGCAACAGGCGCAGTTCGATCCCAACGCGACCGATCCGCTGACCGGCTTAAAGGGCGCCATTGTCCACGGAAAAGGCAATCTGGCAAAGCGTGACTTGAACAACTTCCAGCCGCGTCTTGGCATGGCCTGGAATCTGCACCCGCGAGTAGTGATGCGCTCCAGCTTTGGCATGTACTCGGTGGACCTTTTCACCAATGGCTTGGGCCAGAACTTTGAAGAGTACGTAGCCACGGCGAACGTGCAGTCCGTACCCGGCGATCCACGCCATGCGTTCCTGCTTTCGCAGGGGCCGGGCGCGATCTCATTCCCCAGTTCCGCGGACGGCAGCGTACCTTTCCAGGGCACCAATTACGGTGGCCGCAACGCCTCGTTCTTCGATCCGAACATGCGGTTGCCATATACCTTGATGTGGTCCACCGGCTTCCAGGTGCAGTTGACGAAGAACTGGTTGATGGAGACGATCTATCAGGGTTCTTCCGGCGTGGGATTACTAAACAACTGGGATATGAACGTGGTGCCGTTAAATGTTTCGACGGACCCGGCGACGCTGAACCAAATTTTTAATGCCGTCCAGAACTACAAGCCCTACCGGCAGTTCGGCTCCATTCAACACTACGCAAACTACGGCCACAATTCGCATCATTCCGGTACGTTTCGCATTGAGCGCCGCTTCGCGCAGGGCATGACGCTGAACACGTTCTATCAACTCGGCAAGACGCTGAACGATGGCGATGACGACGGCGGGCGCAACGGCATTACATTCTACAATCGCAACCTGGAAAAAGCGCGGGCCAGCTACGATATCCGTCACCGGCTGGTGAGTGTGATGACGTATGAACTGCCATTCGGCAAGGGCCGTAAGTTTATGAGTAGCGGAGGAATCAAGGACTACGCTTTTGGCGGTTGGGACTTTGCCTGGACCCAGACATTCCAAAGCGGGCCGCCCGTTCAAGTGACCGCCGCCGGAAGCCCGAATCGCTATCTGCCCGGCGTAGTTCGTCCTAACGCGATTCTACCGGCGGAGCAAATGGTCGTCGACGACTATTCGATCGGCCAACGCTTCCCGCTCGCGGCGCAGAACAACTACTTCAACAACGCGGCGTTCGCCTATCCGGCCGCTTTCACCGCCGGCACGATGGGACGCAACGTTGTGGAGTCGCCGGGCTTGCGCTGGACGCAGTTGTCCATCTCCAAGGATTTCCGGATCACGGAACGGGTTCGATTCATAATTCGGTGGGACGCCAACAACCCGACGAAAGAGCCGCAACTGGTTGATCCCGGCGCATCTTACAACACGCAGAACTTGGCGCAATTTGGCCGATTCAACGGGATCGGCCGCGGCAGCTTTTCCGATATCGGCACTTCCCGCATGCACCATATCGTCGTGGGTCGCGTGCAATGGTAACCCGGCGCGTAGTCCTCGGCGGCGCAATGGCGCGGAGCCTATGGGCGCAGCCCCGCCGTCGCGTGCTGGCCCTCATCGGGGACCGCTATCATAACCCCGACTACATCCGCGTCGGTCTAAATAAAGTGTTTGACGGAATGAATCTCACCGTCGACTACACCATCCACTACGACGAGCTTTCGGCGGCGAAGTTAAAGGGCTATCGGATGTTCCTTTGCCTGCGGGATGGGATGATCTGGCCGGAAGGATATCTGGGTCCGGACGCCTACACCGCCTATGCCGCGGGCCTGGAGAATCGCTCCGATTTTCCTGAAGCGAAGCCCGCGCAGTGGCTGAAGGAAGAGCAGGCGGTGGCGCTAAAAGAGTTCGTCATGGCCGGCAACGGCTTCTACTCGCTGCACAACAACAGCCACGTATCGCTGTCGTCGAAGACCTATCGCGATGTGCAGGGCGGGGCTTATATCGGCCATCCTCCGCTGCGGCCGTTCCAGGTAAGTTCGGTGAATCCGGCGCATCCCATTACGCAGGGGTTGAAGCCGTTCATGGTGAACGATGAGCAGCACTATGTCGCGTACGATAAAGACCCAAAGCACATTCTGCTGGAGGCGGAAAACATCGACGGCTTGACTTTCGGAAAGCACGGAACGAAGTCGGTCGCCGGCTGGGCGTATGACTACGGCCAGGGGCGGGTCGTCTTTACGTCCATCGGCCATACCATCCACGCCCTGTGGGCGGGCCAGCATACCATGATGCAGCGCCGCGCCGTGCAATGGCTGTTGAAGGATCTGTAGGTTAGCCGTTCAGCGTCCAGTTGGGACGATACTGGCGTTTCAAATAATCGTTGGCTTCGGGTGCATTGGTCACGCGGCCGCTGGCCGGGTCGTACTCCAGTTTCTTCCCTGCGCGGTGCGCCACCAGACCCAGCAGCATCTGCTCCATCATGGTGCCCGCATAGTCGAAGTCGCAATGCGTTTTGGTGCTCGTACCGTGGACCGCTTTGTCGCTCTTGCCCTTGCAGGCGTCCAACCAATCCTGCTGGAAAATGTCCCCGCCGCGGCGGGCGTTGCCGCTTTCGAGCATGGCGGTAACTGTGGTGTTCGGCAGCCCGAGAGCGGCGGGGATTTTTCCGTCCAGCATCTGAATATCCGGGAAGCCATTCGCGCCGGGAGTGGCGCTGGGCTGGGTGGTGAAGCCTGGCGGTAGCGTTTGCGCGTTGGGCCTGCCGCCGCTACGGGGCGCTTGCGCCTGCGTGGCTTGGCCGGTGCCGCCGATCAGCGGCAACAGCTTGTCACGATCCCGGCGTTTGTAGTAAGTCATGTCGCCATCGTCATTATTGGGGATGATGACGCGTGTCGTGAAGTCCGCGAAAATGGATCCCTTCGTTCCCTCGAAAATAGCGCCGTTACCGACGCGGGCGAGATCGATGTAGCCCCTCGGCGCGTTGGGCTTCAAGCCCCCCTGGTACCACACCAGTTCCACCGGCCCGCGCCAGTTATTGGCCGGCTGCTGGAAGTGGGCCTTCAGCTTCACCGGGCAGATGTCGGCATTGTATTTGTCGCTCACGTCCTGGTCGATTTCAATCGACGTCGGCGCGCCGGCGTCGACCACGTTCCAAACCAAATCCATCGTATGCGCGCCCATATCGCCCATCTGACCTACGCCGAAATCGCGGTACATATTCCAGAACAGGCAGTTAAGCCCGGACGTGCCGCCGAAGTATTGCGGGCTATAAGGATGGTAGGGCGACGGTCCAATCCACTGCTCATAGTGAAGCGATGCGGGCGGCTGGCCCTCGCCCTTCGGATAGCCCGGACGCGGCAGTTGGCGGGCATCCCAACTATGCACGGTCTTCAATTCACCTATGGCGCCGTCCAAAATCAGTTCGCGCAAACGTTCAAAATTTGGGTACGCGTGCCGCTGCGTGCCGTGCTGCGTGGCCACCTTGGCGCGGCGGCCCAGGTAGTTGGCGCGGACGGTGCGGACCTCTTCGACGGAGATCCCCAACGGCTTCTCGCAATAGACATGCATGTTGCGGTTCAGCGCCCAATTGGCGATGAAGGCATGGTGGTGATCGGCGGTGCAAATGATCACCGCTTCCACGTCCTTCTGGTCTAACGCTTGCCGCCAATCGACATAAGTCTTGGCCTTCGGAAACAGCGCGGCGGCTTCCTTGGTGCGCAGGTCGTTGATGTCGCAAAGCGCCACCACGTTCTCATCGCGCAGCGAGTTGTAGTGCGCCGTGCCGCGCCCCCAGACGCCGATAAGCGCAATGTTCAACTTGTTGCTCGGGGCGTTCTGCCCGCGGAGCGTACCACTCTTCAGAATCGTCAACCCGGCGGCGGTTTTCAGGAGTTCGCGTCGTTCCATGCACATATACTATCCGGGTTTTCGCCGGAAAGGAACGCCAATCCCAAATTCCATCGAATACTACGCCGCCACTCCCAGCCCCGCTCTCGAGCCGTGCCGCTTTGCATAAACGTGCGTAAACTCCGCCCCAAAAAAGAAGATCTGCGCCGAGTAATAAACCCACACGAGCACAATCACCAGCGAACCCGCCGCTCCGTAGGTGGAACCAAAACTCGCGCGGCCCAGATAGAGTCCGATCAGCGACTTGCCAATCGTAAATAGTACGGCCGTCAGCACAGCCCCCAGCCGCACATCCTGCCATTGAACCGAAGCTTCCGGCAAATACCGGAACATGATCGCGAATAGACCGCTCATTACGGCCAATGAAGCGACCAGGTTAGCCGTCTGAAATACGATCTCCGGCGCCGGGAGCATGGCTTCAAGAAACTTCCCGGCCATCGACAGCCACGCGCTCAGGAGTAGGGAAACCAGCAACAAAAAGCCGCTCGCCAGGACAAAACCGATCATGCTGGAACGTTTGGTAATCACCGTCAACCAGCTCTCGTCCGGATCCACCGGCACCTTCCAGATACGGTTCATCGCGTTGCGCAGTTCCGCCACCACCGATGTAGCCCCTATGAGCAAAGTCGCGGTTCCCAAAAGGCTCGCTATGATACCGGCCTGCCGGTCGCTGGCGCTTTTCACCATCTCTTCAATCGCCTTGGCGCCGTCCCTCCCCACCATCCATTGGACCTGACCCATTAGCTGGCCCATGGTCGCCTCGCGCCCCAAGGCCCATCCCGCGATGGCGATCATCACCACCAGCAGAGGCGCCAGCGAAAGCACCGTATAAAATGCCAGCGCCGCACCCAAACGGGGAGCGTCGTCCCACGTCCACTCATTATATGTAGCGACCGCCAAGGCCTTCCAGTCCTGAAACGACCGCAATGGGAACTCTTGCGGCGGAGAATTAGGAGCCATCGCGTGCGCGGAAGCTAGGCCGTGGTTGCCGGTTTAAACTGGCGATAAAGAAACAGCAGCAGCATCGCTCCCGCCACCGACATTAGAAACCCGGCCGGCTCACCCTCGCGGTAAAGCCCCATCATGTTCCCCAGGTAGCCGGCGACGACTGACCCGAAAATACCGATGAGCGTAGTGATGATAAAGCCGCCGGGATCGCGTCCAGGCATCAGCAGTTTCGCCACAATTCCAATAACAAGTCCAATCAGTATCGTGAACAGCATGTCAGCGTGTCCTCCTGGATGTAGAGCGCCGGGTTCGCGGAAACGTTTCCCGGCGGCCGCATTTTTGCGAAACATAATGCGGCGAATTGAAACTCAACCGCCTATATCGCAGCCTGGCCGGCGATCTTGCTCCATTGCGGAACATAGATGGAACCGACGCTACGGTCAACGGCCTTGTTAACGCGGCTCAAAAATCGGAGCGGCGTTTCGCGCTTTCGGAACATCTTGATACCCGCCGCGACTCCCACTGAAATCAGGAGCGTCGGCATTGATGCGACAGTCGCGAGCGCGCCCACGGTGATTCCTTCCTTGATCGCGTCTGGCGCCTTGTCCAGAGCCGAGTCGACCAGCGCCTCCTTGGCAAACGGGGGAAGGAGAGCGGTGTACTTCGCCCATTCGTCCAACACCGATTGCGCTTCTTTTTTCAGGCGCGCGGCTCGCTCTTCGGGACCTAATCCTGGCGGGATACGGGACACGAAACCCGCCAGAGCGCTATGAAACGCCCGGAGATCCTTGCCCTCCTTCAGTAACTCGCCGATTTGCGCCGGCGTGAGGCGGGTGAGGTCGAAGCCGGTGGTGATTACGACATGGGCAAGTTCCTCCGCGGTGACGTCGTCGTCCGTCGCGGCTCCCGGCGCCGGCGGAACGTTGAGCAGCTTCTCAAAGACCTCTTCCTCGCGGTTGGCGAGCAATTCGTGATGGGTCGCACCGGACGAAGTAACCAAGCTGAGGCCTTCCAGCCGGGCGATGGACAGAGCGAGGATCGACATGGTCGCCGACCCCAGCTTCGGATGCATGGTGACCCAATTCAGGGAGTCCGGCTCCCCCGGTTCGCGGCTGTACTAGGCCAGGGACTTAGTGGTCAGCAGCCCCAATAGCTCCGGGTCGACGAGTTTGCCTACGTGCATTTCAAATGACTCCGGTCCGCTTTGCCATTCTTGAGGAGTGTTCTCTTCGGAATAGCGGGCGGTGATCTGGTCGATCCGCTCCAGGATCTTGCGCCGCAGCCACACATGCGATTCGCGGACCTGATGGGAGCCGATGAAAACGGGCCGAAGCAGCGGCTCGCCGTCCGGGCCTTTAAGTTCCGCGTAGAGCTTCGTAATCGCTTGGTCCTTCAAAGTGAATTGATTCGGCACAATGCGGCGGACCTGCTGAAACGCTAGAAGCGTACCCTTCAGCCAGTTTTCGTCGCGGATGTGGATGGATGGGTAATACAGCGCGTGCCGGTAGGCGGTGTCCTTTGGGTTGTCGGCCATGGTGCTCCTCGTTCGGCCAATAATATCAGCCCCAAGTCAAGTTTGATATGATGCGTTGGTCGTGATCATCCAGCGAGTCATTAAGGGTATTAGCGGTCTCAACGACCCGGACGTGGATGATATCTTTCGAAGTGGCATCCTGTGTAATTGGTGGCGTACCCACGGAAGTCTGCTTCAACACAAAGTTCCCGACAAGCTGACCGGCCGGAATCTGGACTGGCACCAAAATTCGTTCAATAAACCGGACCCGCTGGAAGGCCATCAAACCTTCAGCCTGAATACGCCGTTCATCTCGACCACCGCGGGCACCGTCGACCGCGATGTCGCGAACCGGACGAACACCATTACACCGGCGTGGAAGATGGGCCTGTACTTCGCCACGAACCGCTGGAAGGCCGATGGATGGCTCTTCTACTGTCATCTCTTCCTGATTGGCCGGCGCGCGACGGCGATGGAAGCCTTCTCGGAGGAACTGCGCGAACTGAACATCTATACCGGTTTCTCGCCGGTTCACCCGGAAGGTGAGATCACGGCCAAATTGGTAATCCCCGCGGCGCAGATTGAACGCGCCGAGTTCTGGTCGCTCACCGCCGCGCGTAATGCGTGGAACAACGGGCAACTGCCTACGCCCGCGCGCACGCGCACCAATGCCAATTTCGTGAAGGCGGACGACTACAACAATCTTCGCGAGTTTTTGGTCTAACGATGCCCTTGCGAAACCTACTCGGAGACTTCGCGCTCGATCCGGAATCGATCGGTATGGACCGCGAAGTATCGACCGGTCTCGCCCGGGCGCACCAACGACAGGCAGAAGAGACGCCGGAGCGCGACGCCAGAGACACGCGATTGCTGGCCGCGGCGACCGAATATCGCCGCGCCGGCGCGCATTCGATTCTGCTGAGCGATTGGGAACGCGCCCGGGAGATGTTCGAACGTGCGGGCGACATGTACAGCGGACTGGATATTCCTTATGGGCTGATGATGTATTCTTTTAGCCGGGATCCGCGGGCGCTGGCCGAGGAACTCCGATGGTTTGAGCGGCCGCTGCGGGACCGCACGCAGGCGGCTTACCTGCTGCTGGCAGGCGCGGCAGGCGGCCGCGAACCGCGGCCCGGAATGCTGGAGGAACTGGCTAGCGCGAGATCTTCGCCAATCGGAATTCTCGGATTGCCGGTGGGCGCCTATGTCGATCTGGCCGTTGCCCTGGAACGTCGCGGGAATGGAGGACGGGACGTCGAAGCGGCGGCGCTGCCATTCCTGGCGGCCTATAGTTCCGCGATGGCGAGGACTTTCGCGGACAGCTACCACTGGGGCATGATGATCCTGCCGTTCCACCCCGCCGAGCCGGACATTTTGAGCGTACTGTTTTGCGCCGAGTCCGTGCTGCGGAGCCGGCGGGAAGGCACACTACTCGACTTCCTGAGAGCGATCCCTCTGTTTCCACCGGCGACGGATATCTTGTACAACGCCATTGCCGAGCGTTTCGGCGACGAACACTGACGCCTCCCAACTACTCTCAATGCCCGCCCCCCGCCCCATCCGAACTCTTCTCCCCCAACACCTCCGCCACCGGCCACAATACCTCCACCCGATCCGCCACGCTCCGCACGGTCATCAGAATCGGAACCGCCAAAATCATTCCCACCACGCCCCACATCCAACTCCAAAAGAGAATGCCGACAAAAAGCGCCACTTGGTTTATCCGCGACGCTTTCCCCATCAGCGCCGGCGTCAACAGGTACCCTTCTAAACTCGTGATCAGGAACGTGACGCCGCTCACATACAGCGCCATATTCATCGTGCCGAACTGCACGAACGCCACTAACGCCAAGCCTACGCTCACCATAATCGCGCCGAAGTAGGGAATGGAGTTCAACACCCCCGCGGCCACGCCCCATACCGCCGGCTGGTTCACCCCCAGCCACTTCAACGCCAGCCACGTCACCACCGACACCACTGCGCTCGTAAAGATCTGAACCAGCAGGAATCGCCCAATCTGCCCGTCGATCTCCTTCAGAATTTGCATCGACAATTTCTTTTCGGATAAAGTAGGCCCAGCCAGTTTCAATAGTTTCCGCTTATACAAGTCTCCGGAAGCCAACAGAAAGTACACAAGGAAGAAGATCACGACCCCTTGGCCCATCCAAGATGCTATCCCTATCGAGCCCCACCAAAGATAGTCGGTCGCCCGGGAGGCCGGCTCGGCGATTTGAACGCGGGGAACGCCCTGCGGGCTTGAACCCGCTCCGGCCGCCGCGGAAGCGGTCTTCTCAATTTCTTTCGCCGCATTCTGGACTTTTTCTATCGGTCCCTTCTTGCCCGTAGTCGCCCCGATTACTTCGCGCATCCGGCGCGCGGCCTCCGGCAATCCGTCCAACACGATCAGCGCCTGATTGCGCAAGCTGTACGCCGTCCCTCCTACCGCGCCAAGTACCCCCAGCAGCACGGCCCCGCTGGCCAAGGCGCGTCCCAACCCGAGCTTCTCGAAAAGCGCGACCACGGGGTCCAGCGCGAATGCGATCAGAACCGACACCACGATCGGAATCAGCATTTCCTGCGCCATCCGCATCGCGGCTAACACCGCGAGTACCGCCAGAATGGTTAGCGGCAGATTCCACCGCTCCGGCACGCCTGGCGCGGTCGAACTTTCGCCACGGGAGTGGTCAATCGGTGCTGTAGGAATCAGAAACTCGCCGCCTCTCAATGGCTCTCTGAGCAAGTGCAGTACCAAAGCCTACCCAAACAGTTCCCCAATAGGCTCCCCGGTCCGATCCTCAATGAATTCCCAATCTTAATCGGTCGCCCAATCGGACTTATATTCTTCGTTCAATCCACTATACATCGGCGCATACAAATCGCGGCTCGTCACGAGCGCCTGTCCCGTCTGAATCCCCCCGCCAAGGCCGGTGAACCCGCCCCAAATCCTCTACCGGCGTGACCGGCTTCCGATCCCGCGGCGGGCACAATCGGTCCCGGTTGCCGGTTATCGTTATCGCTGTGCGTGTTCCAGGGCGCCGGCAAACACCACGGCCCAATCGAATACTGCTCGTACCGCCGGCGTCGGCCTCCTCTTCATCGCATACGCCGAAAACGCATTTCCAAGACGCCGCTTTGGCGAACATCGCTTGAAAGGTGTCGGACTCATCGAGCCTTCTTAGTATCTCAATGCGAGTTTTGTACGGTTGATAGAAGATCGGGTAGTCCTAAAAACGCTCGCTAACGCGAAATGTCCTGGCCGTCGTCAAGTCGGGCTGGTGAACATTGCAGGCCCAGCCCATTTCCGGATGGCTCGATACGAGTACGACTGTCGCATACGCTTCAGAAAGAGATTGCAAACTCAGATCCAGTCCGGCACGTTCTGTCCGCTCTCGGTCCGACAACGTATCCGGCTTTCACCGTTCTACTTTTTTGCGGCCATGCCGTTCGATGAGTTCGCGGCGTTTGTTCTCCCAATATTCCGGGCTGATCTCGATCGGCTCGCCAGAGTTTAGCGCTTCCAGCAGCAACGACTCGAGCTGCTCCGCGGCTCGCTTGACAGGCGTGATGTTTTCCATATACTTAACTAATTGGTTAATTAACCAAACAGTTACTTGATGGAAGACAAGCTCAGCCAAACCTTCGCTGCTCTCGCCGACCCGACCCGAAGGGCGATGTTGGCGCAGCTCTCGAAGGGCGAGGCGAACGTTTCGGAACTTGCCCGGCCGTTCATAAAGAACATGAGCTTGCCGGCGATCACCAAACACGTGAAAGTCTTGGAGCGGGCTGGACTCATTACCAAGTCCAAGGACGCCCAACGGCGGCCCTGCAGGCTGCGCGGCGCGGGACTTCGGGATGCGGCCGATTGGGTCGAGCAATACCGGATGTTCTGGGAAGAGAGCTTCGATCGCCTGGATGCTTATTTGAAAGAAACGACAGCCAAGAAGAATACGAAGGATAAAGCCAATGGCCCCAAAAAGTAGGTCCAACGAATTGAAGATCTTACGCCTCTTCGACGCACCACTCCAAGCGGTCTGGGAAGCCTGGACCGATCCCGAACAGGTGGCGCGCTGGTGGGGCCCGCGAGGTTTCACCCTCACCACACACAGCAAGGATCTGCGGCCGGGTGGAACCTGGGTCTACACGATGCACGGGCCCGATGGCACCGACTATCCAAACACCACTTACTATCATGAAGTGCGGGAATGCGACGCGCTGGTTTACGATCATGGCGCGAGTGGGGGCAAGCCTCCCCTGTTCCGCGTATCGGTCTTTTTCCAGGCGTCAAGCGACAAAACCGCAATGGAGATGACGATGACTCTGCCCACTCCGGAGGCGGCGGAGGATACCCGCAAGTTCATCAAACGGGCGGGAGGAGATTCTACGTGGGATCGCCTCGCGGAGTATGTGGAGAAGAAATCATCCGGCAAGGACGTGTTCGTCATCAACCGCTCCTTCGATGCTCCAATCGAGCGAGTATTTGAGATGTGGACAAAGCCACGCCATTTAGCCCAATGGCTGCCACCGGAGGGCATGGAGATGGAGTTCATCCGAGGCGAGATCAAGGCGGGCGGGAGCACACTCTCACGTATGTATGGCGCCGGAATCGAGTTCTACTTCCGCGCCGACTATCGCGAAGTCAGTCCGAATCGGATCGTTTACGCCCAGCAGTTTTGCGACAAGAATGAGCGGATCTCGCGGCATCCGTTTGCTCCTACGTGGCCGGAGACCGTGCTGACAACGGTAGCCTTTACACCGGAGAATCCGGATCGCACGCGCGTGACCATTTCATCGGAGCCCTACGGCGCGACAACACACGAGGAACTGGATTTCTTCAACAAGGAACGGGGCGGCATGACCAAGGGGTGGACCGGATCGTTCGATAAGTTGGAAGCTTTGTTATCGGGTGTGGAGGCGTCGCGATCTACCGCATCCTAGCCGGGGTTTTCCAACCAAACGTAGACGCGAACACCCACACTAGTTGGGCGAGCCTTCGATCTCCTTGTTCCTCCCTATCTTCGCCGCCACGGCGATGTGCGTATGGACGAGAACGCGACACACGCATATGGTGATTCAAGAGATCCTAACGGAAAACTGGGGTTTTCGGGGCTATTGCCGACGATTGGAAGCAAGCCGATAAACTGTCCCCCTATCGCACAATGTTGTGTGTGTGGTTCCGGTCGAATCTCGCGCCACTCGGAAGTTGTCAAGAAGTCCGTTCTGGGAAGAGGTAGCGATTCCGTCCGGGTGGTCGGCAATCCAGAAGTCGCCCATTCGCGGACAAAAGCTGCCTCTCCCCCTCCGGATAGCGTGTAATTCGCGAACGATGCGTGATTGGGGAACGAACGCTCGACACTAAACGACTAGTCGCGGCCGGAGTCGTTCGACGGTCCTCGAATGTGGCCTGTCTGGCGTCGGAGATACGCGTCTGCGGCATCCACGCATAGAGCGTAGTATCCAAGATCCCGGAAGGCCGCCAGTCTATGATCAGGGGAGAGCGGCCATTAGCGTAGCGACATTCCGCCAGCGAAGCAGGCTGCTGGACTGGCCGGACCACAGCGACATCAATTCCGCGCGCCCTTGTTTCAGAGCAGCCTCGTGCACTGGAGACATCATCCAAAGTTGCGCCGGATACGGAAGCAATGGGGCGCCACGTAGTTCATGGGGCAGGCGATTAAGAATAGCTCGCGCAAGGCGACCGGTGTAGACCCGTGACAGCACCGTGTGATGGGCCGCGACATCGAAGAGGCGGTCGCGATGGAGCGCGGGCGCGCCAGACTCTTCGCAGGCGAGGAAGGCAGTTCCAAGCTGGGCGGCTTGCGCGCCGAGCCGCGTCACGGCGGCGACTCCTCGGGCGTCCGCGATGCCGCCGGCCGCGATGACCGGGACCTCGACCGCGCTGGCGACCTGGGGCACCAGCGACATCGTGCCCATGAGTGAGTCTTCGGCGGCAGCCAGGAACGAGGGACGGTGGCCGCCCGCTTCGAAACCGGACGCAACGACTATATCGACGCCCGCTTGCTCGAGCGCGCGCGCTTCGTCGACCGTGGTTGCCCCGCCTGCCAGGATGATCCCCAAGCGTTTGCAGTCGCCGATGATTTCACGCGAGGGGATTCCGAAGACGAAACTGAACACCGCCGGCCTGGCTTCAATTAGAGCGCGCGCCTGATCTTCGAAGTCGTAGACGACCTTGTTTTCGGGCGGAGCAGGGTCGATGCCGAGTTCGGCGTAGTAGGGCCGCAGGGCTCCGTGCATGCGGAGGACCCCTTCTCTTGAGGGGTACGCGCCTCCTTCGTCCTGACTTGAGACCCAAAGGTTGAGCGCGAACGGTCGCGTCGTGAGGTGGCGTATGGATTCGGCTGTTTCGAGGATCTCGGCTGGTGACCGGCGGTGCGCGCCGAAGGATCCGAGGCCTCCGGCGTTCGAGACTGCGGCTGCGAGTCGCACAGTGGAATAGTCCCCGCCAAACGGTCCCTGGACGATCGGCCGTTCGATTCCAAGTCGGGAAAGGAGTTGTGGGGTCATGCTCGTCTCATTCGCTCCGATAAAACTCTTGAGCGGCGATCACCCCACCGCGCGCACCGCGTTAAGCCTCGCCAGTAGCGTAGATCTTTGCTGACGATGATGTCCTGGTCGCCGTCCCCGTCGAGATCGGCTAAAGCGGCTGAATAGGTCCGATCCGGGGCCGTTCCCAGGTTGTTGGCGGAAAAGCCCCCCTTGCCGTCGTTCAGCGGGATGCGATTGTAGAGAGGCCATTGGCGTCCCTTGCCCAGCACGATGTCGAGCAAACCGTCACCGTTGAGATCGCCGACGTTCACGCCCGCCGAGGTTTCGCCTTTGTCCTCCAACAGAAGAAAACGTTTAAAGGTGCGGAAAGGTTGTTTCGTAGTGTGCGGCACTTGGGCCAGCGTGGTGACCAGGAGCGGAACGGGAAACAAATGCCGCCCCCTAACCAAACAACTCCGCAATCGGCTCCCCCGTCTTATCCTCCAACGAATTCGCAATCTTAATCGGCCGCCCAATCGGACTCATTATCTCCTTCGTCCAATCCACTCCCATCAACTTATAAACCGACGCATACAAATCCCCCATCGAAATTACCCGGCTGGTAACATTCGCCCCGCGCTCATCGCTCGTTCCGATCACTTGCCCGGTCTTAATTCCGCCCCCGGCCAATGCCAGTGTCCAGCAATTCGGCCAATGATCCCTGCCCAAATTCGGGTTGATATTCGGCGTCCGCCCAAATTCGCCCATCGCAATCACTAGCGTCGAATCCAGTAACCCGCGCTCCTCCAAATCCTCCACCAGCGTCACCAGCGTCCGGTCCAAAGGCGGGCACAACCGGTCCCGATGACTCTTGTCGTTATCGCTATGCGTGTCCCATGACGTACCGTGATAACCCGCCGCCGTCACAAACCGGCTCCCCGCCTCCACCAGCCGCCGCGCCAGTAAACACGACTGCCCAATCGAGTCCTTCCCGTAGCGCTCTTTCGTCTTATCGGATTCCTTTGACAAATCAAACGCGTCCCGTACCGCCGGCGTCATTATCATCTTCATCGCCTGGGCCGAAAACGCGTCCATATCCGTATGTTCCGCCGTCTCGTTCAACCCGCGATAACGCCGGTCCACCGCCTTCAAAAACGCGCTTCTGCTGTCCACCGAAGCCTGCGAAACTGACTTCGGCAAACTCAAATCCGTCACCTGGAAATCCGGCTTGCTCGGGTCCGGAATACACATCGGATCATAGTCCCCGCCCAAGAACGCCGCGCGGAAATAGTCCTCGTATTGCCGCCCGCTATTCCACTTCGGCACCAACACATGCGGTGGTACCGCGTTGCGTGGCCCCAACTCCTTCGTCAACATCGAGCCAATGCTCGGAAACTGCATCGCCGGGTTAATCTCATGCCCCGTAATTACATAATGCGTCGCCTGCGGATGATCGTTCCCCCGCGTATGCATCGAGCGGATCAACGCGAACTTATCCATCTTCTTGGCCATCTTCGGCAGTAACTCGGAGATCTGTATCCCCGGCACATTTGTCGAAATCGGCTTGAAGTTACTATTG
This sequence comes from Bryobacteraceae bacterium, assembly GCA_046155405.1. GTDB lineage: Bacteria > Acidobacteriota > Terriglobia > Bryobacterales > Bryobacteraceae. The sequence goes on from JBJXFL010000205.1 coordinate 22,760, forward strand.
GTCTTTGGGTCCCAAGTGTCGATATGACTCGGACCTCCCTCCAGCCAGAACAGAATAACCGCCTTGACCTTCGCCGAAGACACCGGCGCCGCCGCCAGATACTGCGGCAACCCAATTCCCAGGAATCCCAACGATCCCGCCCGCAAAAAGTCACGTCGCGAATTATGTGCCATTAGTGATTCTCCGCAAACTCTCTTGAACTGATTAACGCCCACACAAACTCCCGCAGCGCCGCCTCCCGGTCGCCCCGTAGCGAGACCAATTGCGCCAACTCCGCCAATTCGTCCTTCTCCACCGTCCTCCCCAACGCGGCCATGTAAAATTCCTCAATGATCTTCGCATCGGAAGCGCCCCGGTCCAACAACACCCGCAACCGGCTTCCCGGCGTCGCCAACCGTTCCACGTAAGTCGCCCCCGCCAGCATATGGAGCGCTTGACCCAGATTCGGCCGCCCGCTCCGCTCCGGAATCGCCCCGCGATTCGGCCGCCCGTGTAGCTCCAGGAACCGCGAAAAATACATATCCGGGTCCTTCAAATTGATCGCCCGCGTGTTCGCCGGTGCTTGTCCCACCGCGCCGCCCTCGCTCACCGCCGTCGCGAACGTCTCTGGCACTCCCGTCGCTGTCACTACCGCATCCAACAAGACCTCGGCGTCAATCGCCCGGGAAAGCGAATGCGAGTAATTGGTAACATCCGAAACATTCGTGGCATTCGTTCCGTGCGACAACTGATAAGTCCGCGACATCACGATCGTCTTCATCAAGTGCCGCAAGTTATACCCGTTCTTTTGAAATTCGGAAGCCAACGCCGCCAATAACTCCGGATGTGTCGCCGGATTCGTCGACCGGAAGTCATCCACCGGATCCACGATTCCGCGGCCGAAGAAATACCCCCAAATCCGGTTCACCGAAGCCTCGGCAAAGTACGGATGCCCTGTCATCCAACGCGCCAATTCCCTCCGCGGATTTCCGTCGTCCCGCAGCGCCAACGGGGACGAATCCAGCAACACCGGCGTCACCGGCGCTTTCGTCCGCGGATGCAGCAGTTCAACTTTCCCATCCACATCCTTCGAACTAAAGTCCATGTTAGTTGGATGGTCGAATACTACCGGCCCCGCCTTGAAAAGCCGCCCGAAGAACGCCGCCATACCCCAGAACTGATCCTGGCTCCAGTTCTCATATGGATGGTTATGACACTGCGCGCAATCCAGCCGCCGTCCAAAAAAGACGCGTACCTCTTCGGCCATCACGTCGGCCGGCGGCCCGATCTGGTTGTACGGAATAAAGTGCCGCGACGCCGCCCCATAACCCTGCGCCGCCAACCGCTCCCGCGCCACCTCGTCGTAAGGCCGGTTGGAAGCTACATTCGCCCGGATCCACTCCCAATACTTCTGGCTGAACTTCGGCGTGAGCCCATTCGCGAATATCGCCACCCGGAAAATATCCGAAAACCGGAACGTCCAGTAATCCACGAATTCCGGCGACCCGATCAGCGCGTCGACAACCTTCTCGCGCTTCCGTGAATCTTGTAGGCCAATGAACTCACGCACCCGCTCCGGCGGCGGCAACGTGCCCGTCAAGTCCAAACAAACACGCCGCAGAAACTCCCCATCCCCCGCCAAATCCGAAGGAACGATGTTGAACTTTCGCAGCTTCGCGAATATGTGCTCGTCGATAAAATTACCCCGCGCGACGACCGGATACTGTGCCACCGGCGGCCCGATCACGCCCACGCCAACGCTCGCCACTTGCCCCGCCGCCCGAACCAGTATCGCCGTCTCGCCCAGCGCCTTCGCCTTCACCAAACCATCGGTCGAAACACTCGCTACTTCCTCATTGTTCGAACTGAACAAGACCTGATTCGTGAAGTCCTCCGTGTGTCCATCCGTGAACCGCGCCGTTACCAACAATCGATGCGCGCCCGTCACCGCCATCGTCGCCATCGGCGGATAAATTTCCAACGCCGCCAACTGCGCCATTCGCTCCTCGGACCCATACGCCGCCCCGCCCCGAACCCATTCCAAAATAGCCCGGTAATCCTCGGAATCCCGCTCCAAACGTTTCCCGCCCCCATGTGCCACCGCCATCGCCGGCTTCGACAGCAGCAGGCTCTTCTCCGGAGTTTTTACATCGATTCGCGGAACCCGTTCCCCCGTCACCTCCGACGTCAGCACCTGATAAGCGCCGCCCTTGGTGATCCATTCATAGTCGTCTTTGGGAAACAGCGCATTGGCCGATAGCTTCAGTCCGCCGCGCCCTTTCACGCCCCCATGACAAGCCGCGCTATTGCATCCGTGCTTCGTCAGTATTGACCCTATGTCGCGGGCGAATTGAAACGGCCGGGAAACTTGTGACCCGCTAATCCTAACCGCCGACCGCGCCTTCACCCCGCCCAACTCCGCCATCACCGTCGTCGAGCCATCCGCTCCCGCGGCAAACCGTCCCACTGTCGATACCCGCGCCACCGAACCATTGGAGACACTCCAAGTAACATCCCCGGTAACATCCGCCTGAGTGCCATCGGAGTAAGAAGCGATAGCTAGAAACTGCTGCTCCGCCCTTGCCCCGGTCAACGTCACCGCGGCCGGCACCGTCTGCAACTTCACCAACTTCGGAGTTGCGTGTAAAGCCACCGCCAAAAGTAATAGAAAATATCTCACGGCTTCGCCACCACCATAATCGGAATCCGCTTACTTGCAATCACCACGCCCGGCTTCCCGTCCACCACCGGCCGAACCGTCACCCGCGATACCTTCGGCAAGTCCATCAGCGGAGCGCCATCCGCGGCCGAAAACGCCAACACCGTCCGCTCCGTTCGGGCCACATAGCGCTCCCGTTTCCCCGGATACGGCGGTGGGTCCTTATCGGGCTCATAATCCGCGGCGGCCAATACCGAAACGCCATCCGGCAAGTTCTCCACCGCGACCGCCACCGCGCCGCGATAGTCTTCTTCCCTGTCAAAAGTCACCCGCACCGTCTTCGCCCCGCCCGGAGCCAGATTGATGTGATCCTCCTCAATCGAGACCTTCCCCAAATGCGGCACCTGCGGCCGCACTTGGACCCGATACCGGAACCCCGCCTCCCCCATATCCGCCGTAAGATCGCGAACTTCAACCGTATAGTCCCCAGGATTGCGCAATGGGAAAATAGTCTTCGCCGTCAGGCCTTTATTCAAAGCGCCCGTACAAGCTCCGCGCCCCGCGAAGAAGTTAGTCACCACTTCCTCCCCCTGCGCATCCAAAAGACGAACCACCGGATTGAATAGCGGCGGCGCCACATCCGGCGTCTCCACCTCAATCGCAATATCCTGCGGACCGTCCACGTGGAACCGCGCCCGATGCGACTCCCCCGGCTGCGCGATGGTCCCCTCCAGCGTCGCGGGCAGCGCAAACGAACCCATCGTCCGGTACGTCTCAATCACCTTCTGATTCTGCGCCCGCCCGCCCCGAGCCGCCAACTCATTCAACCGGTTTGAACCCAAAGCCCGCTGATAAGTCCGCTCCTCCCAGTCGGTTTTCCCCATCGGCTGGTCCTGCGCCACCGCCCCCCGCAAAATCTGCAATTGGTAGCTATAATCCGGTCCACCTTGCCCCGAAAATGCCTCCAAACGCGCGAAATAACGTCCGGATTTTTCAAACGATCGTTTCAAATAGGCGTCTGTCAACCGCCCCAACACCCACAGCGGTTCATCGTTAAACGCGATCCGATTCAGACGCTTCGAGTCGAACCAACTCCCCGAAACCTCGTAAATTGAGATTGACGGATCGAACCCATTCGCGTTGCCGCCGGCCGCCCCCACCGATGGCAGCCCCGACGCCACCTGGAACGTGAGCGTCTCTCCGGCCTTCGCCTCAAACGCATAAAAATCCGACTCTCCGCGCTTCCCAATCAAACCCGTGTACAAGGCCGGCGTTTCCGCCACAACCACCGCCGTCTCGGGCGTCTCATGCGACCCATCCGGTTCCGCTAACACAACGGAATCAGTAATTTGCAATGGAAGAGCATTCGAAACCCCACTCGGCGTCACCAGCCGGAACGTGTATCGGCCCGGCTTAAAATCCGCGCTCGTTTCCACCCGCAACTTCACGAAGTCCGGCGAATTCTTCGCTTTCGGCGAGACATCGGTACCGGCGCTCTCCACCGCCATTTGCGGCCCGCCCTCTTCGACGAAAACACTCCTTGTTTCCTTCAAGTTAGCTCCGCGTACCGTGGCGTGGAACACAGTCCCGCGCTGCCCCGTGAAGGGGTGCAGCGACACCGCCCGCGGATCGGCCCCGGACAAACCAACCGCGAACATACACACTAGTCCTAGCGTACGCATGGTCCGTGCTTGAATCGTATCACTTTATAGGGCGGGTACAAACCGCAACGCGGACTCATTGATGCAATACCGCAAATGGCTCGGCACCGGCCCATCGGGGAACACATGTCCCAAGTGCGCTCCGCACCGCCGGCAAGCTACCTCCGTCCGTTCCAGAAACAGGCTTAAGTCCTTTCGTTCCAGCACATTCCTGGCATCAGCCGGCACGGAGAAGCTCGGCCACCCGGTCCCCGAATCGAACTTGTCTTCCGATCGGAATAACCCCGTTCCACAGCACACGCACCGGTATAGGCCCGCCGCCTTCAACGAATGATATGTCCCGGTGAATGGCGTATCCGTGCTCCCTTGCCGCGTCACGTAATACTGTTGCGCCGATAGCCGCTCCCGCCACTCCGCCGCCGTCCGCACCACCTTCTCCATCGTCCGCACGCCGGCCGCCGCGCCCCGCTCATCGAACTCCATCAACTCCACGCTCCCGCCCTCGTCAACCACCTTGCCCCGCCGTGAAGACAACGCCACCAGCCCCGCAAACGTGACCGATGCAATCAGGAAGACTCTTCTCATGCTTCCAGTATTTCTCAAGTTTATTTCGGCGACCGCATGGGAACCAATGCAATCTTGTCGATGTGCGGGAATGGTCCGTCGCTTTCAAGGCGTATCGCCAATTTGCCCTTTGCCAGATTGAACACCCCGCCCGGGAACCAGCGTTGCGAGGATGGATAATAGCCGCCCGTCGGATTGCCACAGAATTGCTTGTTCAACAACTTACCATTTAGAAGTAAGGAGACCGGGCGGGGACCCTCGGTGGCGTAGCGGGCGAAGATTTCGTAGTTATCATTTGCCGGGATATTGATACTGTATTCGGCGAATGCGGGTACTTTCGGAGTTGTAAGGACGCCGATTCCGGGTCCGAAAACGGCGTTGTCGCCGACAGCGTTCCCCGACGCGAGTTTCTCCGCCTCAAAGGTGATGGTACCGGGAGCCGAGGGCGCGGCGGTTGACGAAACCGGCAAGGCCGTCGAGGGTACCGCGGCGGGCTGGGCAGTCCCTGGGGCGGCGGCCCGGGGTTGGATGGGGATTCCCGGAAGCGACAGAAGGAAGAGTTTTTCGTCGCCGGTAGCGAGAAGTCCCGTTCTTTCGACGCCTGTCGCGACGGGCCAAGCCGATTCAACCATAGCGGAGCCCTGGAGGAAGATGCACCTGCCAGCGCGTAGTTGGTCGAGCAACCAGGACGTCCGATCGACGCCGGCCCAACCATGGAACCGCCCGCCGAACGACTGGTATCGAGTAGCGTTGGGATAGAGGCTCTGCAGCAGCGGCGCGTGTAGTCCCTGCGTGTACTCGTCGCCAAAGAGCAGATTGGAAACGACATCGGAAGACCAGTAAAAGCCGATAACCTGGCAGCTACCGGCGGACGCGATGGTTCTTTGGATCTCGGAAACGGAGGTGTTAAGCAGGCGCCGTTTCTCGGCCCATTGCGAGACAATCCTCCAATTTGGATACAAACTCAGGACGACAAGCGCGGCTGCCGCGATGCGGACGGTCCGGCCGCCCTGTACAAGAACCAGGGCGACTCCAAATGCGACCGCGGCGAAACTGGGGAGCAGATAGCGGGCGCCGGGGTGCTTGAGAACAATCGCGAATTGAAGCAGGGAGCAAAGGGCGGCCACCAGCAGTGGCTTCCGGATTCTCGGGATGAATATCGCAAATACGAAAAGAGACGCGATCCAAACCGGTAGAAAAGACTCCGACGCGAGCACGTTTTTGGCCGAAGCCGCCAATTCCTGCCAGCCGGGCATTCCCACCGCTCCGCCTCCGTACATTCCTTTGTGGGTGAGAAGAGCCTTCAGCCACTCGCCGAATAACGCCAGTCGGCCCGCGATTGGCAAGATGAAAATCACGCCGGCGACAGCGGCCGCGGCGGCGAAGCGAAACCGGTCGCGCCATGTTGGAAACAACAAGACCATCGCTACCAGGGGAAAGAACGTGATTTTGGATGTCACTCCCGCCGCGAATGCGACTCCCGCAACGATCGCCCATCGCTTGGCATCTTGCGGAGCGACTTCCCCGTTGCCGGCCCGTACGCAAGCCAGCTCGAAAAATGGAAGTATGTACAGCAGCGAGCAGACCATCAACAGCGGTTCCGGCGTCACCCTGGCGAGAGACGTTATTGTAACGGGAAATAGAAATATAACTCCCTGTAGTGCGACCGCCGCGGCCAATGAGCCGGACGCGGCATGGGCGCGGCGCCCAACATAAAGGAGTGCGCCGGCCAGCATACCGAGAAGGAACAGCTTGGCGAAGTTCAGGTATAGTTCCGGATCGTGGAGCACATCCTGAATCACCGAACGGCAGTCTCCGGTAAGACAGGATGCCGCATGCCGCACCACGAAGACGCCCGCCAGTAGGGTTTGCAGCGGCGTGCCTGGATGGTCAATGTGTATCGGCGAGCGAAGAGCGATGATGTTTAGCGCGTTGAGTGCATAGACATAGTCCGGATCGGAGTTCTCGCCCACGTACGATGGCCCTTGTGTCGACGAGACCCACAACGCGGCAAATACGACGAACAAAGGTACGGCCGCCAGGACGGCCCGGTGGCTATGCGGGATTCTCGTTAGCATTTTCGACTTTCTCAAGTTCAATTAAGACGAAGCTCCCCAGTTGAGGGGATAGCTGAATTAGCAGCCGGTCGAGTGCCGTAACAAACTTCCATGTGCCGGGCGGGATCAAGCTCCATTTTTTCAAACCTCCGGCCAGCCAGAATCGCAACGGAGTGTGCGGCCGGTACCGCCTGATGCGCAGTCTGGGGAAGAGGCGGCGGAAACGGTCGCGGTCCCGCTGGAAAACGATCCAGGCCAAAGCGCCATTCGCGCCGCTAAGTGGTCCGTCCGTAGCGAACGCCCACTCCGTTGCGTCGGCCCGGAACGGTTCATGATGCAGGTATTGCAAGACCCATCTGCTGATCCACCCGACGTGCTGATCCAGAATCAGGACCCGGCCGCCAACGAGGAGGCTTCGGTCGAGTTCCCGGAACAACGCCTCCGCATCGGGAATGTGGTGGAGAACGTTCCACATACAAACAAACCGGATCGACTGATTCGCGAATGGCATGCGAGTACCGTCGACGACGGCATCCACACCGTCATAGGGGAGGATGTCCGTCGTGATAAGTTCCGGAACGACAAGTTTAGCGAACCCGGCGCCCGAGCCCAACTCCACGGCCGCTCCCCTCTTCGGAGTTTGCTCTAAACAGGCCTTATAGAGGGAATACATTTCCTCGTACAGACACCGAAGTCCGTATTTTCCAAGCAGAACTTGCCGGATGTCTTTTGCGCGGCCCGGATCGTTGAGATTATCCATGACGCCCGAGCCCGCACTTGATTCGAACGAAGCCGATGACCGTCATCCGCAGAAGTTGGAACCCATTGCGAAAGCGGCTGATATTAGTGGAGCCATACGTGCGCGCCGCATACCGGATTGGGAGATTCATAACGCCAAGGTGAAGAATCGCGGCTGGGAAAAGAAGTTCGAAATCGCCGAATGGATCGAAGTCGCCGAAGTGTCCGCGCCATGCCACCATGCGTTCATAATCGTGCCGCGCCAGCAGCTTTGTGCCGCAAAGGGAGTCGCCTAGCCGGGCATTCAATACGTAGCTCAAACTCTTGGCGAAGAAGATGTTCCCAAGCTGGTTCAGGAAGCGCATCGCCTCCCCTTCCATGGGATAGACAAGCCGGCTTCCATTGATGAAATCGCCGAGACCTTCGACATAGGCTTCATAGAAACGGGTAAGCATCTCCGGGGGCATGGTTAGGTCCGCGTCGAGGATGGTCAAAACCGGCATGGTCGCAATAGAAAAACCGAGACGGACGGCGTCGGACTTTCCTTTTCCGGTCTGTTGGCGGGAGAGGATGCGAAACCTGCCGGAATAGGCGACCCGCACCCGCTCAATCTCTTCCCATGTGGGGTCGGACGAGTGGCCCTCCACGAAGATCACCTCCAGCGGGCATCCTAAATCCGGCATTCGCCGCAGCGCGGCCTCAATGTTGCCAAACTCATTGCGCGCGGGAATTACGATGGACAGACCGGGGCGGTCCTGGGACGCTATGACCGGACGCAACGTCACAACGCAACTCAACGCCAACCAGCGAACCAGCGGCAGAATCGAAAACACGGCATTTATCAGATTGCCGAGGCCGGCCAGCCTCCAAGGACAATAACCGCAGAGTGTATACCCAACCAATTCATATCCACTTAGCCGGGCAAACGTCCGGATGTCGCCTAAGGTCAGGAAAGTGGTCGGGACCGGAGCCTCCCGAATACCGATCGAATTGCTCAGATGATACAGCAGCTTTAGATACGGGTTATAGAGTATGGCGATTATCCGTGAGGAACGGGAGAGCGACGGCAGAATCCGTGACAACGCTCCTTGCACGTCCAAGGAATAGTTCAGCGATCCATTTAACAAGATAGCGATGCGTTTCGAGGGGTCGTCGCGGAATGACCCCAGCGATTCCGTGTCGCCCACGCGGGTCTTGAACGGACAATCGATTTCCTCCAAAATAGCGCCGGAGTCGTGATCCAGCGGCATATATTGAATCAGTGCGTCATAGTATCCCGCAAACCTGGAAATCTGCGCGGCGAGTGTTTTCTTTAGAAAAGGGAAAGTCAGGTTGCCGCGACCTCCGCCACCGGTTCCGGGATGGCCGCCTGGACCGGCGTGTCTCTCTGGACCAGACGCGCTCGAAGCCACTTCATCGCCGGCTTTTCAAAGTAGAAGTGCGAGAGGTACGCTAGGCCTAGAACAATCGCGATATAGGTCCAGAACACCGATTTTTCCTTAAAGTCGACGGGGCCCGACACCAATGTGAAGTAATAGAACGCGATCTGGATGGGAAAGTGAATCAGGTACATGGAGTAGGATATGTCGCCCAACAGTCGTAGCGGACCGGTACTGAGAAGTTTCGACGCGGGAGGGAAGAACATGCCGCAAGTGATCAGCATTGGAAACACGCCGAACGCGATTACGGTGTTAAACCGCGGACCGATCAACTGGGCCATGGCGGCGTTACCGATGACAAAGGACTGGATGCAATAGAGTATGACGATTATTCCCATCAGGCTGGCGAAGCCGGCATATTCCATAATCTTCCCGGCGTTCTTCACCTTGCTGTAGATAAAATGCAACAGACCGCCCATGAAGAAGCAATATCCAACGCGGGTAAACGGTTCGTTCAACATGGGGAAATTGGGAATCGGCCCGCGAATGTGCACGTGGAGGAATAACATCATGAGCCCCAGTGCAACTAGCGGACGGTTCTTGCGTCCAAAACAAACGGCATAGAACAGGAAGTACAGGCCCATCTCAAGAGCGATGCTCCATGCGGGAGCGTTGAATGAGTGGCCGAATTCAACCCAGCCGTAGTTGAGAAAAGTGAGTTGCAGAAGCAGGTGATAGATGTCGTTGTTGCCGTAAACGAAGGTCGTGCTGGACTTTGACCACACCAGGTACTGGAGGAAAGCGGTCAAAAACAAAGTAGCCACATGCAGCGGATAGAGGCGCGATAGCCGCAGGATAGCGAAATTCGTCAGTGTAATGGCCTTCTCGCTGATCATCTCCCCGTATTTCCAATAAAAGATAAAACCGGACAGTACAAAAAAGAATTCCACGCCCATCCAGCCGAACTTGTAAACCAGGATCAGTTGGTCCCAAAATGGGTTCGTATTGATGATGGTCTCGTTCCATTTATCGTTTAGATTCCGGTAATGCAGAATCACGATAATGAGAGAGGCGAGGCCGCGGAGGCCATCGAGCGGAGACAATCTGGTGCTGGCGGTAGACTCGGACAACGGAAATCCTTTCGTCGGTACAGTAACGCTTTAGTGTAACGAAGCCAGCGGCCCAGGTATAGTGTTAACGCTTCGTAAAGACGAACGTCCCGAAACACGCCGGGGTAGTGTTGCCGCCCTTTTCCAGCGGCTCAAAGAACTGAAAGTATTTGCGGGTCGCCTGGGCGGTCTTGGCGGCGAAATCTTGCGGCCAATCCATGCAATAGCGCAGGTAATCGGCAAAAAATCGTTGGAAATAACCGGTTCGGGCGCGTTCATTGCCTTCCGGCGACATTGTCATCCGCCAGTTCGGGTAGTGCGTCAACTCCAGGTTCATCTCCCGGCCGGTGACCATTAATTCATCGGGCCGGAACAGATGCTTGTCTTCAGCCCCGCTCTTGTCCATGTCCCGGCGACTGTAAAACTGCATGGTCGCCACAAAGTGGGCGATCCGGTGTTGGTCCTCCGGGCTGCAAATATACCCGCTCGCGGTCAGCGCGTCTTCGATGAACTGACCCAAAAAGCCCATCATCATGTAGCCGTCATAGTAGGGTTCTTCGCAAACCAGCAGTCCGCCGGGCGGCAGAACGCCCGCACAGCCGCTCAGAAATCCATCGACATCGGTGATGTGGTGGAGGACGCTCCGGAGCAAGATCATGGACACAGCCCCCGAGGGCAGCAAGCCGACGTCTTCGGCTTGAAGAATGCCGAAATCCACCCGGTCCGCCTGCACCGGCAGCCCCACCAGTTTCTTCTGCACAATCCGGCAAAAGGCGGGTGAGGGGTCCGTGATCAGGAGTTGGCCCATCTCCGGTTGCAACGCTAAACCGATGGAAACGCGTCCTGTTCCGCAGCCGATCTCCAATATGGGCGCGCCGGTTGGAAGCCCGTGACGCCGGCAGATATCCATCACGTATCCGCCCTCGCGAGTCAGGTCCTCCGTGGAGAACCGCTCCAGGTTGTACTGCCGGTCGTAGTCGCCTTCGTCGTGTTGATAGGGCCGGGCGGCGGAAATCTCAAACGCGCCATCGACAACGGGCTTCGCGACCAAAAAGTCCTGCAACGGGGAGGACATCGCTTAGTGGGCGGCCCGCTTCTCCAGCACCGTGAACACGCTCTGCCCCACCGGCGGACGGATGGCGGCTTCCAATGGCCGCAACCACGGCACGATCAACTTGTCGAAAGTGGCGATCTGCGACTCGGATTGCTCGGTTCGTTTGAACACTTTCGCATTCGCCCACCAACCGAAATACCCGACCAGGTTCAGGTAATGCAACTCGATCGGATCAAATCCGGTGGCGGTGGCCAACTGCCGAACGGATTGCTTGGTGTACCGGCGATAATGGCCCAACAAATGATCAATCGGACCGTAGAGCCCCTGAAACGCGGGGATGATCAACACCACGCGCCCGCCCTCCGGCAATATCTTCCACAGATTCCGCAGCGTCTGGTGGTCGTCTTCGATGTGTTCGAGCACGTTAAGGCTAACCACCGAATCCAGCTTGTAGGCGCTCAACTCCTCTACGGAAGCCGGATCGGACGCGTCGATCAACAGCGAGACGACATTCTTGCGATCACGGTGGTTCTCGCGGTGCCGCGTCACGCAGTCCGCCTCCACATCCAGGCCCACCACTAATTCCCGGTCGAGAATGGTGCGCGTAAAATTGCCCATGCCGCAGCCGATTTCCAAGACGCGCTGGCCCAGCCACGGTTTTGCGAGCGCCAATTGCCAATCGAAATAACGGTGCGCCGAACGCATCCGCTCCTGGTCTTTTACGGTGTAGTCAGCCGTTGGTGAAAGCGTGGCCATGAATAATCCGGACCGCCAATAACTTAGGATAGCATCGACGGCGAAGACTTCGTTATGTCATCCTGAATGGACGATTCCACCAGAATGGGCAAAGATTTGAAGCCATTCCCACCCGGACCGCGCATCGCGGTTCTCATTCCCTGCTACAACGAGGAGGCTGCTATCGCCTCTGTTGTCAAGGACTTCCGGCAGGCGCTGCCAGCCGCCGATATCTATGTTTACGACAATAATTCCAAGGACAGAACCGGCGACATAGCCGCCGCCGCCGGAGCCGTTGTCCGGAATGAGTCACAGCAGGGCAAGGGCAACGTGATGCGCCGCATGTTGAGCGAAATCGATGCCGACGTGCTTGTAACCGTCGATGGCGACGACACTTACGACGCCGCCAGCGCTCCGGCCCTGGTGCGCGCGCTGGTCGATAACCGCCTCGCCATGGTTGTCGCCCGCCGCGTTCACACGGAAAAAGAAGCGTACCGCCGCGGGCACGTCCTCGGCAACCTGATGTTCACCCGCTCCGTCGAGTGGCTGTTCGGCCGCACGTTCACCGACATTCTATCCGGCTATCGCGTCTTCTCCCGTGCGTTTGTACAGTCATTCCCCACCGCCAGCCGGGGCTTCGAGATCGAGACCGAACTCACCGTCCACGCACTGACGCTGAACCTGCCCGTCCAGGAAATCGACACGCCCTACAAGTCCCGCCCAGAAGGATCAGTCAGCAAACTGAACACCTATCGGGACGGCTGGCGGATTTTGCTGATGATTCTCCGGCTTTTCCGCACCGAGCGTCCGCAGCTTTTCTACACGCTTATCGGCGTTTTCCTGTTGGCGGTGGCGATCATCCTTATCATCCCCATCGTAATTGCGTTTCTGAAAACCGGCCTGGTTCTGCGGTTTCCAACGGCGATTCTCTCCACCGGTATCGCGATTTCCGCTCTACTTAGCTTTGCCTGCGGCCTGATACTCGACACAGTTACACAAGGCCGCCGCGAAGCCAAGATGCTCGCTTATCTCGCCTGCCCGCGCCCATAAGATTGTGAACACATACTCCGTCCGGGTGGGCTTCGCCTCTCGCCGAGTATGCCGCCCCCGCCACGGACGCTGGGCGGCTCCGTTGATACTGTCTTTTATCTATATGTGTCTTCTCGTCTCAGCGAGCACGCCTTCAGGCAAACCGTTTGCCTTTCGATATCGTAGCGGAATCGAAAGCGCCCGGAGCGGAGTACGATACTGTCCGTCGTTTGCCGAGACCGCTTCGAGTTTTTTGATTGGGTACCGGCGACTGCGATTGTGAGGGTCGTATCTAAGAGTCTCAAGGACGCTCCGAAAGATCTCCGAGAGCGAGTCATGCTTGGAGCCCAGTTTCTTGAGTTCCCGATCAAAGCGACTGGTTGTTGTGACTAAGAACCCCGCGGTCATTCGCGTGTTTTTAAAGGCTTAGCGGAACTGGTTGCCAGTTCTTTGAGCAAATCCTCCGCCGGTCTCACGCGGCCAGCCTTGACGTCTTGATTACTCTCGCGGATCTGGGCGTTAACTCTGGCGTCCTTTAGCTCTAAATAGTCTTCAAGCTCATCTGCGCCCATGATGCCAATGACGGGAATGCCATCTTTTTCCAGGATGAAGTACTCGTTGCCCGAGTGGGCCCGCTTTGCCAGTTGACCGAGGTTGATACGGGCCTTCGTTATGGGAAGGCGATTGACCGTGGATGCCGTTGGTTTTCTCAAGGCGTATCCTTGTTGATTGATTAACGTTGATCAAAGTATAACAGAGCGGCGGGATACTTTTTCGTTTCCGACCGCGCCGTCACCACACACCCTTACCTCCGGCTGCCGTTCAAAAACCTACGTTCTTAGCCGATGGATGACCCGTAAACGCCGGCCGGGTGGCCCACGCCGCCAATAGCAGCGGCCACACCGCGAACGGAAGTACCTGCCAATCCCAGCTTCGGGTATGCAGCAGGATTCCCGCCGCCAGGCACACTCCCAACAAACCCAGGCCCCAGCGCCACCACGGCACGCGGTCTCCCGGGTCTTCCCACTGCGCTCCCAGCCACACCCACACTCCGGTATTCAGCACGGCACACGCCAACAGCGTCGCGGGCTGCACCAGCCAGGCGCGTGTGTACTCCTGCGGCTGCCACGATAAGGGCGCGATGCCGCTCAGCAGCGTCACCAACATAAGGCACGGCAGATTGAAGAGCCAGAACAGCATTTGCGCCAGCGGCGGTTCCGGCGCGGTCTGCCCGAACGCAAACGTCCGGGCCAGCGCGAACAGGTGCCGCACGTAGAAGTACCCCGAAATCGCGGATACCAAGATATGGATCGCGGGAAACAGCCACATCGCTCGCGGTCTCATCACAATACCCTCACCAGACCCGCCAACAGCGCCGTCCGGTCCGCAATCCGGTCTACCAGAATACTCTCATTCATCGCGTGCGCGCCTTCGCCCACCGTCCCCAACCCGTCCAGCGTCGGCACGCCCAACGCTGCGGTAAAATTTCCATCGCTTCCGCCGCCCGTCGACGACTCCTCCAACGCAACCCCCATTTCCGCCGCCAGTTCCCGCGCTTTCGCAAACAACGCGCCAATCGCCTTCGTCCGCTCCATCGGCGGCCGGTTCAACCCGCCCGTAATCTCCAGCCGGCAGCGCTTGTCGAAGGTACGCAAACCCCGGAACTTGCGCTCCAAAACGGCCGCGTCCCGCAGGCGCGCCACGCGCAAATCCACCTCGACACTCGCCTCCGCCGGCACCACATTCGACCGCGTCCCGCCGCGAATGACTCCGGGGCTTACCGTCAGCCCTTTCGCCAAATCCGTGAACTCCGCGATGAGGGCAATCTGCCGCGCCAACTCCACAATCGCGTTCGCGCCGTTAGTAAAATCCACGCCCGCGTGCGCCGCCTTTCCGTGCACGGTCACCATATATCCGCCCACGCCCTTCCGCGCCGTTTTCAACTTCCCGGTCAATCCCGTTCCCGGTTCCAGCACCAGCACCGCATCGGACTTCCTGGCCATCGTCTCCGTTAGCGCGCGCGACGAATGGCTCCCCACCTCTTCATCCGAATTCAACTGCAAAATCACCCGCTTTGCCACCGGAATATCCAAAGCTCGCAACGCGCGCATGGCGTAAATGAAAAAAGCCACGCCGCCCTTCATGTCCAACACTCCCGGCCCCCATAGCCGCCCCTCCGCCACGCGCCACGGCATTGTCCTCAGAATTCCCAGCGGATACACGGTATCGGTGTGGCCCAACGCCAGAATCTGTCCGTTTTTCTTCCGCCCGGGCAACGCGAACTCGACCAGCAGGTGGTCCCCGTACGGCGCGCCTTTCTTTCGCGTCAGCTTCGCCTCGCCGCTTAACATATCGCAAAGTTGCTCGACCTGGCGGTTCACGGCCGTGCGGTCGTCGCTCGGAGATTCACACTCCACCATCCTCCGAATTGTCTCGATTATGGCGCTTTGATGCGCCTGCGCAAAAACGAGAATTTGGTCCATGCTCTGTTACAATCGCTAGTTTACATGGCAATTTTGGATATAGACGCCATCCGCGACATTCTGCCGCATCGCTACCCGTTCTTGCTGGTCGACAGGATACTGGAAATGACGCCGGATCGCATCGTGGGTATCAAGAACGTCACGGCGAACGAGCCCTACTTCGTCGGTCATTTCCCCGATTATCCGGTCATGCCCGGCGTGCTGATTACGGAGAGCATGGCGCAAGTGGCGGGTATTCTGGTGTTGAAGGAAATTCCCGACCGGCATCGAAAACTCGTCCTGCTCGCCTCCGTCGACGGCGCCAAATTTCGCCGCCCGGTACGACCCGGCGACCAACTCCGCATCGAAATGACGATGATCAACCAGAAGGCCACCATTTGTAAGATGAGCGGCAAAGCGACGGTCGATGGCGTCATGGTCGCCGAAGCCACGCTGATGTGCGTCATCCGCGACCGTGCCGCCAACTGAACACACATGCCGATCCACCCGACCGCCATCGTCGATCCCGCCGCACGGGTCGATGAAACCGCCATCGTCGGGCCTTTTTGCGTCATCGGCCCGGAAGTGGAGATCGGCGCCCGCACGGAGTTGAAGGCGCATGTGTACTGTGAAGGTCCCACGTGGATCGGCGAGGAAAACCTCTGCTATCCCTATTCGAGCATCGGCGTCGCTTCCCAGGATTTGAAGTATAATGGCGAACGCGCCGAAACCCGCATCGGCTCGCGCAACAAGATCCGCGAGTTCGTCACCATCCATCGCGGCACCGCGGGCGGCGGATTGAAGACCTCCATTGGCGACGACAATCTGCTGATGGCCTATACACACGTCGCCCACGATGTCCAACTCGGTTCCCACTGCGTCCTGGCTAACGCCACCACGCTCGGCGGCCACGTCACCATCGGCGACTGGGCCGTCATCGG
Source organism: Bryobacteraceae bacterium (assembly GCA_046155405.1). Taxonomy (GTDB): domain Bacteria; phylum Acidobacteriota; class Terriglobia; order Bryobacterales; family Bryobacteraceae. The sequence goes on from JBJXFL010000205.1 coordinate 39,127, forward strand.
CGCTTTCACCGGCGTGCATCAATTTTGCCGCATTGGAAGGCACTCCATGATCGGCGGCTATAGCGTCATTACGCAGGACGTGATGCCATTCGCAACCATCGTCACGCCTCGCGAATCGAAGGCGTTTGGCGCCAACGCCACCGGTCTGGAGCGTCGCGGGTTCGACGCCGCCCTCATCGAAAACCTGCAAAACGCCCTGCGTCTGCTTACCCGCGGCCAGCTTAACACTTCGCAGGCGATCGATAGGATCCGTGAAGAAATTCCCGCCTGCGCCGAAGTGGACGAATTGATCGATTTCATCCAATCCTCCGAACGCGGCGTGATCAAGTAGCTATGCCTTTGGGACTCATCGCGGGCAATGGCCGCTTCCCGGTGCTGGCGCTGGAGACGGCGCGGCGATTGGGTGTTGAAGTCGTGGCCATTGGCATTCAGGAAGAGGCGGCCAAGGAGATTGAGGGGTTAGCCGCCAGGACGTATTGGATATCGCTTGGCGCGCTCGGCAAGCTGATCGACATTTGCAAGAGCGAAGGGATCACGGAACTGATGATGGCCGGGCAGGTAAAGCACGTATCGATCTTTTCGTCGATCGCGCCCGATTGGCGTCTGGCTAAATTGCTCTTTACTTTGAAGGAAAAGAACACGGACGCGCTGATCGGCGGGGTGGCGAAAATTCTCGCCGATGAAGGTATCGGCCTGGTCGATTCCACTTTACTGCTGAAGCCGCTGCTCTGTGGCGCCGGTGTTCAAACCAAGCGCAAACCAAGCGCGGATGAAGAGAAGGAGATCCGCTACGGCCGCGGCATCGCCAACGCGCTGGCCGGTTTCGACGTTGGCCAGAGTGTCGTCGTCTGTGACCGCGCCTGCGTCGCCGTGGAAGCCATGGAGGGCACGGACGCTATGCTCCGCCGCGCCGCGTCGCTCGTCAATGGCCGCGAAATGCGCCTGGTCAAGTCTTCCCGCCGCCGGCGGCATATGCTGTGGGATGTGCCCGTAGCCGGCCTGCAAACCATCGACGTGATGCGCGAGACCAACACGACAATTCTCGCGTGCGACGCGGGCCGGACTCTATTCCTCGACAAAGACGAGCTGCTGGCGCGGGCCGACAATTACGGCCTTTGCATTGTCGGTCACGCGCCGTTGGAGGAACGATTGGAGGAACCCGCGTCATGAAAACCCGCGTCGCTGTCGCCGGAGCCGGTGTGTTCGGGCGCCATCATATGCGCGTCCTGAAGACGCTGGAGACAGCCGAACTCACCGGCGTATTCGACATCGATCCCGCCCGCGCCGCCGCGGCGGCCGCCGAGTATGGCGTTCAGGCATTCGATTCGTTGGACGCTCTAGCCGCCAATGCCGACGCGGCCATTGTCGCCGTCCCCACCACCGCCCACGCCGCCACCGGCTGTCAACTGCTCGGCTCCGGCCTCGACGTCTTAATCGAAAAGCCCATCGCCCCCACGCTCAAGGAAGCCGATGAATTGATAGCCGCCGCCGGGCGGTCGGGCCGCCTGATCCAGGTGGGTCACCTGGAACGCTTCAATCCCGCCGTCGAATTCCTGGCCGGCAAAATCACAATTCCCCTCTTTTTCGAGATTCACCGGCTGAGCCTCTACACGCCGCGCTGCCTGGATGTGGACGTCGTGCTTGATTTGATGATCCACGATATCGACATCGTGCTCGCGCTGACGAAAATGATGCCCGAAGAGGTGCGCGCCGCCGGCATTTCGATCTTGTCGAAAAATGTGGATATTGCCAATGTCCGCTTGGCCTTTCCCGGCGGCTGCGTGGCGAACTTGACCGCCAGCCGCGTCTCGACCGAGCGTGTCCGGAAGGTTCGCCTTTTTCAGCCTCACGAGTACATTTCCCTCGATTACGCCGATCAGAAAGGCGTCGCATTTCGCGTCTCACCGCAGAAGCAAATTGGATTCGAACCATTTCCGATAAAGAAAGAGGAGCCGCTGCTCCGCGAAGTCGCTCACTTCGTCGATTGTGTAACCCAACGTACGCGTCCGCGCGTCGATGGGGTAGAGGCGCGGCGCTCATTGGCCGTGGCGCTGGATATTCTGGAGAAGATCGAAGCGCACGCCGCCATCATATCGGCCACGCTTGCCGCGCAGCAGTGATTAACCCGAACGAAGAGTTCCGCAGCCTTTTCGGCGTCGAAGACCAACTTCCGCCCCGGCCGTGGCGCGCCATTGGCGGCGCGTCCGTTGGAATCCATCTGTTTCTGGCGTTTCTCCTGCAAGAAGTACCTATCTTCGAGGCGCGCCAGTTCCAGGGCGGGACGGAAGTGACCGTCGTCCGCAACGTCAGCCCCATATTCGCGCCGGTTCTGGAACCCACGCAAAATGAACCGAACAAGGCCGAGGTGAACCGGGATTTCGATGTCGACAGCCTGAAACCGCGTCCCGCGATTCAGATTCCCGATGGCCCCCAATCCACTACCCGCCAAGCCGCCCGAAATCCGGTACCCCTTCCCGAACCCCGTCCGGAGGCGCCGCCGAAGCCCCTCGCCGAGCCCCCGCGCGTCGATACGCCCTTGCAGGCCCGGATTATCACCCCGCCGCAACTTGGCGTTCCGGACGCTCCTCCGCCGCCCCGGATCGAGCCGCGTGAAAAGCCAAAGCTGGCATTCGAGCCGATTGGCGCGGGCGGCTATGGGAGTCAACCCGGCCAGGGTCCGCGAAAAGTACCAATGCCGTCGACCAGCGTTAGCGAAGCGACGACGGCGGTTGCCCGCAGCCGGCAAGCGGGCGGTTTAATGGTTGGCGACGCCGGAGACGGCATTGGCGGGCTTGGCGAGGGCGTGAACCTGCCGCCGACGCCAGGCAAAACCGGATCGAACCTGGAATTGCTCAGCGATCCCGGAGGCGTCGATTTCCGGCCCTACTTAATCCGGGTGCTCGCCGCGGTTCGGAAAAACTGGTTCGCCGTCATTCCGGAAAGCGCCCGCCTTGGTAACCAACGCGGGCGCGTTTTGGTGCAGTTTGCCATTGATCGAGCCGGATCGGTCCCGAAACTGGTTATCAGCGTGCCTTCCGGCGCTCAACCGCTTGATCGAGCGGCTGTCGCCGGTATCAGCGCATCAAACCCATTCCCGCCCTTACCGGCAGAGTTCAAGGGCGAACAGATCCGGCTTCAGTTCACGTTTTCGTACAACATGAACCAGCGCTAACCGTTATTTCGGCGGGGCTTTCTGCGCGTCGTGCTTCTGCTTGGCGATATCCTTGCTGATCCGGTCCTGGCGCGCTTCGATCTTGGCGCGTTCGGCCGGCGACAATCCGCCGTCATCGCGCCGGTCTTGCCGGACATCGCGATTCAGGTTGCGCTGCCGCGCCTTCAAGCGGGCCGCTTCGGCCTTGTTCAGTTCGCCGGACTCCACACCCTCTTTCGTTCGTTCCTTTTGCGCCTGTTTGCGCGTTTCAACGCGCTGGGCCATCGCGGCGGGTGCGGCCAAGGCGATTGCTACGATTGCGGTTGTAAGAAATTGTTTCATTGTTCGGTCTCCTATACTGTAGATCACGGAAAAACGGTAATAGTTGCGTCGATTCGTGCCAAAATCAGCGGGACATGCCGCGGATTCACGTCGCTTTCCTACTTTATCTTGTGCTGGCCGTTATCGCCAGTTCAATTTTACAGGGAGATTTTCGCTTAGCCGTCTTAATCCTTTTGGGTGGCCTGGCCGTGAAAACCTGGATTGCCCATAAGGCAAAATCCCGAACGTAGAACGTGGCACTTACTTACTAAGATTTCCTTAGAGGAATGCCCGCGTCAGCCGATAAGACAGACGAACAACAAGCGCTGGGGCGGTTGAATACCCGTTTTGGAACGGCCGCGTTTCAAACTGGACTTCACCCGTGCGGAAGCCGTTCTGGACTGGCACACGGCTAAGGTGTTTCGGCTAAGGTGCGGGTCCGGAATGGTCGTCCGCCGGAGGGCTCGCTACCGGTGTAAGTTGTTTCAGGACAAGCGCTTAACGGAGAGTTCGATGCTTCCACTGGTTCGGGGCGAGAGGTCATTTCAAAGTTGGACAGCCGGTTGCATTACTAAGGTCAATCCGCCTGTCACGGTGGTAAACGCTGACCCGGCCGGACGCACGGCGGGGACGGCGGCAAGAACCGAAACGCAATCCCCCGAGGAACCAGCTATGCCAGCCACCGCCACTTTGCAAGTCACCGCCCCAACATTCGAAATGCCTTCTGTTGACAGTATGAAGCGTGCACGTCAGGCGAAAAGCGCCGACCGGGTCACAGCGACTCGGGCTGCGGCCTCCCGGCAAGCCCAGCGCGATAAGATCGTGCTTGAAAACCTTCCGCTGGTAAAGGCGATCGCGGTGCGGGTGCATGAGAATCTGCCGGTACACGTTGATCTCGACGATCTGGTGCATGCTGGAATTCTGGGCCTATTCGATGCGGCCACGAAGTACGATCCCGATAAGATGGTGAGCTTTTCAAGCTATGCCAAACACCGGATTAAGGGCGCGATTCTCGATAGTTTGCGCCAGTTGGACTGGGCTAGCCGCGACCTTCGCCGCCGGCACAAGCAGTTGGAGGCGGCCACCCGAGAACTTGCCGGTGAGTTGCACCGCGCTCCGTCGGAAGCGGAACTGGCGAACAAGATGGGCGTGGATGTCGATCGGTGGCGGCATATGATGATGGATCTCCGCAATGTCGGCCTAGTGAGCGCGTCGCAGCGTCCGGCCGATCAGGAAGACCTCCCGGCGCCGGATTTCCCCGCTTCGCCGGAGTTTCAGCCCGACAGCATGTGCTCGCAGCAGCAACTGCGCAGCGCCCTGGCGGTAGCGATGAAGGCGCTTCCGGAGCGGTATCAGAAAGTGGTGGCGCTTTACTACACGAACGAACTGACCATGAAGGAAATAGGCGGGATGTTGGGCATTAACGAGAGCCGCGTCTCCCAGATCCACAAGACCGCGCTGGAAAAAATGGCTGTGGTGCTGCAGGAAGCGGGCATACGTTCCAGCGCCGCTTTCTAACGTTGTTGGTAGCGGCGGAGATGTTCGCGGCTTTTTTCGAGATCGCCGGCGGCGCGGTAGAGTTGCGACAGGCGGAAATGGGCGACTTTCACGGTGGGGTCGCGCTGCAGGGCCTGTTCAAAGGCGGCTATCGCCTCGGTTCGTTTGTCGAGGTTGGCGTATTGGCGGCCAAGTTCGACCAGCGCACGCGTTCCTTTAGGGTCGAGGTCGGCGGAGCGGCTGAGATGGGGGAGGGCGGCTTCGATTTGGGGCGGGTTTTGTTGGATGAGAGCGCGGGCGAGATAGAAAGCAGCGTCCGCGTTTTGTGGGTTGGCTTGGGCGATTTCCTGAATTCTAGCCGCCAGTTGCGGGGACGCGCCGACTGTTTCTCCAAGAAACGGAAGGACTTCCAGGTTTGGAGGGAGGGCGAGTAGTCCGGCGGCACTGGCGGCGGTATCGCCTTGCAGGAACCGGGCGACGGCAACACCTAGCGGTTGGCGGTCTTGCTGGAACCGCTTTTCGGCCTCGCGAAGCATCTGGTTCTCGATCAACCGGGCGCCGGCGGAGTGTTGAGGATTAGCGCGCAGAAGGGCCAGAAGCCGCTGATTCGTTTCGGCGCGGTCGGCGGAGGCGTGAGAGGTTCCATCGACCCGGCCGGCCACACCGCTGGTTTGGAAGGTTCCGGCATCCTGGAATTCAGGCGCGGCGGCGAGCGTGGACGAGTAGGCGCGGCAGGCGGGTTTGGGATCGCCTTCGGTCAGTGTGCAGCGCGCATTGGTGGGGAGTCCTTTCCAGGACTCGGTCTTGCCGCCGGGCCAGCGGACGGTGACGTTGTCAGCAGTTTGCGCTTGGCCGAGGCCGAAATGGAGCGTGAAGGAGCTTTGGGAATAGAAACTGGAGCCGCTGAAAACTTCGTCGATCCATTTTCGGTTGGCGGCTTCGACGGTGACGCGGGCGCCGATGGCGGATCGGTTCGTTTGTGTTCCCCTCAGGTCGAGATTCAGGAACCGGCCCGCGGCTGGCTCCACGTTTTTCAGGAGCGACGGGCTGTCGTTCATGTTCAGAATAACCGCTTCGGGGCGGCCGTCGCCGTCGAGATCGCCTAAAGCCAAGCCTCTGGAGGGGCGGGGTGTTTGCAACGCCGGGCCGGCCTTCGCCGTCAGGTCCTCAAATTTGCCGTTGCCAAGATTGCGGAAGAAGAGCGTTTCCTGGCGGTATTTGTCGCCCACTTGCGCCTTCTCGACCTCGGGGTAGACGTGGCCGTTGACGAGAAGCAGATCGCGCCAGCCGTCGTCGTCGGCGTCGAGGAACGCAATGCCCCAGCCGAGGAGTTGGCGGACACCGAGGCGGGCCGGGCCGGAAACGTCGGTGAAGAACTTGCCGTCTTCGTTCAGGAACAGCGAGGTGAGGTCGCCGGAGAAGTTGGTTTTGGCGATGTCGAGGAAGCCATCGTTGTTGAAATCGGCGACGGCGACGCCCATGCCGGCTTGCAGGCGGCCGTCGGCATTGTAGGCGACACCGGCTTCTACGCCGCGTTCCTCAAACGTCCCGTTTCCGCGGTTGCGGAAAAGCAGGCTGGGGGTCATATCGCAGGCGACGTAAATGTCGGGCCAGCCGTCGTTGTCGAAATCGGCGCTAACGGCTTGGAGGGCATAACGGCCGCCCGGCTTACTGATGCCAGACGATATCGACACGTCGCGGAACGTACCGTTGGGTTCCTGGTGGTAGAGGATATTGATTGCCATCGGCAGGCCGCGAGGACCGCACATGACGGGAATTTCCTTCCAGACGCAGAACTCGCCTTTGCCGGGGCGCGGCGTTTTGGCGAGATCGAGGTTGACGTAGTTGGAGACGAAGATATCGAGGCGGCCATCGCGGTCGTAATCGAGGAACGTGCAGCCGGAGCCGAAGCGGGTGCCGGTGACGGGAAGGCCCGCTTTGGCGGTTACGTCGGCGAATCTGGCGTCTCCGGCGTTGCGATAGAGGCGATTATGACCGTAATAGGCGATCAAAACGTCGGTTTTACCGTCGTTATCGTAGTCGCCGGCGCACACGCCCTGGGCCCAGCCTTCGATCAGGAAACCGCTTGCTCTCCCGGCCGGCGTGAAGTGTCCGGCGCCGTCATTGCGATAGAGCTGGGGTAGGCGGGGCTCGCCGTTTTCGCGGCGTTCGAGAGTCGTCCCGTTAAGTAGCAGGACATCCTGGTCGCCATCCTGGTCGGCGTCGAAGATGGCGACGCCGTTCCCGGTGGTCTCAACGATGAACTCCTTGCGATCCTGGCCGCCATACTCGTTTTTCGCGGTGAGGCCGGACGCGGCGGCGATGTCAACGAAGGAAACCGCTTCGGCGGCGCCGGCTATGAAAAACCATATAACAATTATGGTCTTTTCATTAATGTTCAATTGCTTGAAGGGGTGCTTCGACCGTGATATTCTCACACTGGTTTGTAATATAAACCAATTACGGAGTAGAGGGTCAAAACATGAATTTAACCGCCTTGTTGCGAGTATCAGCCCTGACCATGATTCTCGCTGTATGCGCATTCGCGCAGCGGGACTTGGCAACGCTGGTCGGAACAGTGACGGATCCGACGGGCGCGGGGATTCCGAACGCAAAGGTATCCATTAGCGAGGAAGCGACCGGCTTGAAGTACGAACTTGTCACCGCCGGAGGCGGCGAGTTTGCCCGGCCGGCGCTGAAACCCGGCGTTTACATGATCGCGGTGGAAGCGGCGGGATTCAAAACATCGACGCGGCGCAACATAATTCTGACGGCGGGCGACCGCACGGGCGTCGACTTTCCGATGCAGGTCGGCGAAGTTTCGACGAATATCGAAGTGACGGCGGAAGGCGCCGTTTTGCAGACGGAATCGACGATCATCGGCGCCAGCGTCGACGCCAAACAGGTGAGCGAGCTTCCGTTGGGCGGGACGCGGAACTTTGCGTTTTTGGCGCGGCTATCGCCGGGCGTGGTTCCGAACGAACCGGGCGCGCGCGACGCGACCGGCGGCGGCTTTTCGGCTAACGGCGTGCGTTCGAACGGGCAAAATAACTTCCTGTTGAACGGCGTGGACAACAACGTCAACGTGATCGACTTCCTGAACCAGACCTCCTTCGTGATTGGGCCTTCGGTCGAGGCGATCGGCGAAATGCGCGTGATGACGAACGGGTACAACGCGGAATATGGGCGCGGCGCGGGCGGCGTGGTGAACGTGACCATTAAGAGCGGCACGAACCAGGTCCACGGTTCGTTATTTGAATATTTGCAGAACGACAAGATGAACGCGAACCGGTGGGAGAACAACCGGAATGGCTTGAAAAAAGGTCCGTTCAAGCAGAACCAGTTTGGCGCGGCGGTGGGCGGCCCATTGATTAAGAACCGGACCTTCTGGTTCGCCGATTATCAGGGCACCGAAATCCGTTCGACGGGCGGCGCGGTTCCCGGATTGGGGACGTCGGCGTTCTTCAGTATTCCGACGGCGGGGATGAAGAACGGCGACTTTTCGCATTTGCTGGGCACGAACCGCGCGATTACGAATTCGCTAGGTGTCGCGACACGGGAAGGCCAGATTTATGACCCGGCCACGACGATGATGGGCACCTATCCGAATGGCACAACGGGACTGATCCGGCAACCGTTCGCCGGTAACTTGATTCCCGCCTCGCGGATCGATCCGGCGGCGAAGAAGATCGCCGATCTATTCCCGGCGCCGAATGTGGCGGTGGGCGCCGGCATTGCGCTGAACAACTACTTCACGACGACTTCCGGTACGGCGACGGTAAAGCAATTTGACGTTCGGATGGACCACCGGTTGAGCGACAACGATAACATCTTCGGCAGCGTGAGCTGGTCGGAACGCAACCAGGTGAACGGCCAGCCGCTGCCAGGCGCGCTGGACGCGACGTACTTCGCCTCCAATCTGGAAGAGACGCTGGCGCGGAATGCGATGCTGTCTTACACCCGCACGTGGAACCCAAGCGTCGTGTCGGAAACCCGCGTGGCCTTTTCACGGCTGGTGACTTCGCGGACGCAGGCGCTGCCGGACGTTGACCAGTTCAAGGCGTTCGGTATTGGCGGATATAACCCGACCGGCCCATTGAACGGCGGACTGCCGTCGACGAATATCGATCGCTATAGCGGTTTCGGCGCGTCCGATTGGCTGCCCTCGAAAGAATACAACAATGTTTGGGACTTCATTCAAAACGTCGCCATTCAAAAGAACACGCACTCCATCAAGTTCGGGGGCGAATTCCGTCCCATCAAGTTCCCGTTCTTCCAATTCCCCAGCCCGCATGGCAACTGGACGTTTAACCGCACCGAGACATCGTTCCCGAACGGTACGGACGCCCTTTCGAACTTGACCGGAGACGGTTATGCATCGTTCCTGCTCGGCCGGGTTTCGCAGGGCCAGTTGTCGACAACGAACTTCATTTCATCGCAGAAGGAAGCCTGGGCGTTCTACGCGCAGGACGACTGGAAGGTGAACAACAAATTGACGGTCAACTTCGGCGTCCGGTATGAGCTGTTTTCGCCGATCGGCGAAAAGTTCGGCCGCCAGGCGAACTTCGACTTCGATAAGTTGACGCTGTTCATTCCGAAGGGTAAGGACCAGGACGCGCCACTGCCTCCGAACTTCTCGCGGGACTTTGCGAACGTAAAGGTTTCGCGCGGCGAAGTGGACCAATACCTGATTCCCTGGGACAAGACGAGCATCGCTCCGCGCATCGGCTTCGCCTACCAGGCGATGGCGAACACGGTGGTTCGCGTGGGCTATGGCATTTTCTACGGCGGCGAGGAGAACCAGGGCGGCAACCCGAACCGGGGCGAGGGCGTTCCGTTCAACCAGACCACGACGCTGGTGCGGCCGAGCACGGTGGGGACGTTCGAAGCGAATCCGTTTTTTAATCCTAATGCGGGTGTTTCGGGCGGCTTCCCCGCTAATATTTTCTCCCTGAACGCGCCAATCAATTTCCGCAGCGTTGCGCAGAACTTCCGCAATCCGCTAGTACACAAGTGGAACTTCTCGATTCAGCGGGAATTCCGCGGCGGCAACGCATTCGAGTTGGCTTATGTGGGCAACCACCAGGCGCACCAATTGCACTTCTCCGATCCGAACGCGCCATTCAACGATCCGCGTCCAAACATCGAGGCGAATGTGCGCCGGCCGATACCGAACCTGGGCGGCGTGAACTACACGAGCACGTTTGGTTTCGGTAACTACGCCGGATTGACGGCGAAGTGGGAGAAGCGCTATTCGGCGGGTCTGCAGTACCTGGTTGCCTACACCTGGGGCCATGCGCTGGCGACCTCCGGCACGACGCTGAGCGGTTCGGCCGGGTTTGGACCGAAGGACCCCCGGAATTACTCGGACGCATATTCCAGCGCCGCCTGGGATGTTCGCCACAGCATGACGGCGAGCTTCCTGTATGACGTGCCGATTGGCAAGGGCAAGGCGCTGGCCATTGAGAACGGTTTTGGCAACGCACTGCTCGGCAACTGGCAGGTGAACGGAATTTTGACGCTGCGAACCGGCAATCCATACACGCTGGGAACCAACCAATGTGTTGGCAGCTTCGGCAACTGCACGCCGGACCTGGTTTCGGGGCAGAATCCCAATGATGCGCCGTCGAGCGGCCGCACGGTGGACCAGTGGTTCAACACAGCCGCGGTGACTCGGCCGGCGGCTGGAACTCCGGGTAACCTGGGCTTGCAGAGCAATAACCTGCCGGGCCAGGCGTACATGGACTTCTCGCTGTTCAAGGCCATTAACCTGACCGAGCGGTTCAAGATGCAGTTCCGCGCGGAAGCGTTCAACCTGACCAACACGCCGCAGTTCGGCGCGCCCAACCGTACGCAGGGCGACCCCAATTTCGGGCGTATCTTCGATACCCAGGCCGGCACGCAGCGGCGCACGCAGTTCGCGCTGCGGTTTATGTTCTAGAGGTCAATTCCGTTGTTAATTGCGGCCGTTGGCGACCAGCTTTGCAGTATGCTGGGGCCAACGGCCGCTTTCCTTTTTCCATGTACCTTCTGGCGATCGATCAGATAGCGAATGCGCAGGCCGCGCTAGATGCCGGGCGGTTGGCGGAGGCGCGGGTTTTATTGGAATCGATGCCTGGGGATGGGCGGGCGGCGGCATTGTTGGCGCGGGTTTATTTCGGCTTGAAGATGCCGGGGAAGGCCGCAGCGGTGGCCGGTTCGGCGGAACGGATGGGTGGTGTCGTTCCGGCGGTGCAGCATATGTTGGCGTTGTATTTTGCGCAGTCCGGACAGCGGAAATTGGCGGCGGTTTGGGAGGGCCGGTTTGCGCGTTCCAAAGAGGCGGACGGGGCGGCGGCGTTGCGGGCGGCGCTGTTGTTTGCGGAAGTGTCGGATTGGCCGGAAGCGATTTCATTTGGGCGGATGGCGTTGGCGAATGGGGACCGGGCGGATTTGCGGCTGATGCTGGGACGGGGGTATGAGGCGACGGGGAAGCCGGATTTAGCGGTGGAGCAGTATCGGGCGCTACTGGTTTTATTGCCGTATGATGAGCCGTCGCATGCGGCGTTTGGGCAGGCATTGTTGCGGATGGGGCGGTTCAACGAAGCCGCGGCGTTTTTGGCGGAGGCGCGAGGGAAGTTCGATAAGAGTCCACAGATCGAGTTGGCCTATGGCGTAGCGCTTTATACGCAGCGGCGATTCGGGGAGGCGGGAGAGCGGTTTTTGCGGGTAATTGACTTGGCTCCGGAGACGCCGCAGCCGTATATTTTTCTGGCGCGGATGATTGACCAGTTGCCGGAGCGGGTTCCGGAAATTCGCGCGCGGGCGGAGGCGTGGCTGCGGATGGAGCCAACGAATGGCTTCGCGCCGTTTGTGGTGGCGCGGGCCGGGTTAGCGGATGCGGAGGCGAAGCCGCTAATCTTGGAAGCGATGCGGCGGGACGCGACGGTGTGGGAGTTTCCGTTTGAGTTGGGGCAGTTGTTGGAGCGGGCGCGAGACCTTGCGGGCGCGGCGGCGGCTTATGAAAAGGCAGTTTTGTTGAACGCGCAAGTACCGGAGCCGCATTACCGGTTGGCGCGAGTCTATGACCGATTGGGCATGGCGGCGAAGGCGGCTCGGGAGCGTTCGTTGCACCAGAAGCTGCTGACGCAACCGAAGGGCGGGATGCGGTGAGACGGCGGGATTTGCTGGCATTACCGCTTTTGGGACTGCAAGCTGAGACGCCGCCTATCGTTTACCGGAATCCACCCGCGCATTTTCCGTATCTGGGACTTATTGAGAGCGGGCACGATGAGTTTCCATTGGACCCGCCGATGGCTGTACCGCCGGTGCGGAAGGATGGCCGATTCGCGGATGTGACGGGGACCGTGTTGGACTGCGAGCAGCTTTCGCGGGGGATTCCGTATTGGATGGCACGGCTGGATGCGGCGACGGGGATCGATGTCTACGGCAATAACGGGATTGCGGTTGGGGACATTGACGGCGACGGGCGGGACGAGGTTTACGTGTGCCAGCCGGCGGGCCTGCCGAACAAGTTGTTTAAGTGGCAGTTTGGCCGGTTTGTCGATATTACGGCGAAAGCTGGCGTGGACCTGTTGGACGATACCTCATCCGCGCTGTTTTTGGATTTGCGGAACTTGGGGCGGCAGGATTTGGTTGTGTTGCGCGGGAGTGGGCCGATATTGTTTTTGAACGACGGACAGGGCAAGTTTAGTTTGGCGCCGGACGCGTTCCGGTTTGCAAATGCGCCGCAGGGCGGATTCACGGGGATGGCGGCGGCGGACTATGACCGGGATGGCAAGTTGGATATCTACATGTGTTGTTACTCGTTCTTTCAGAGCGAGGCGCAGTTCCGGTATCCGGCTCCGTATTTTGACGCGCGGAACGGGCCGCCGAATTTCCTGTTTCGGAACCGGTTGGAGAAAGATGGCACGGGATTTTTTGAGGATGTGACGAACGCGGCGGGTTTGGATGAGAACAACAATCGCTTCAGCTTTGCGCCCGCTTGGTGCGACTATGACGAATCGGGATGGCCTTCTTTGTATGTCGCGAATGACTTTGGGCGGAATAACTTGTATAAGAATTCCGGGGGTAAGTTTCGGGATGTGGCCGCGGCGGCCGGCGTGGAGGATATTGGACCGGGGATGAGCGCTTGCTGGTTTGACTCCTCCGGTGACGGACGGCCGGATTTGTATGTCGCCAATATGTGGACGGCGGCGGGGCAGGGGGTGGCTAAGAGTCCGAAGTTTCCTTTTAAGTTCGACGCGGCGTGGCACGGGCATACGAAGGGCAATTCGATGTACCGGAACCTGGGAGGTGGAAAGTTCGCTTCGGAGGGCGCGGCGCAGGGCGTGGAGATGGGCCGGTGGGGGTGGGCGGCGGACGCGGCGGATTTCGATAACGACGGCAAGCCGGAACTGTTTCTGACTTGCGGGATGTTGAGCGGGCCTCGCAAGCCCGATTTAATGGGCTTTTTCTGGCGGCAGGTGGTGGCGAAGACGCCCGCTACGGCCACGGCGAGCGCCGTTTATGAGAATGGGTGGAATGCGATTAATCAGTTCATTCGCGAGGGATATTCGTGGAATGGGGATGAGCCGAATGTGTTTTATGTTCGGGACGGTTTAAAATACCGCGACGCTTCGGTGGAGAGCGGGTTGAACTTCGCGGGAGATTCGCGGGCGTTTGCGATTAGCGATTTTGATGGCGATGGGTGTTTGGATCTGTTGGTGAAGAACCGAGTGGGGCCGCAGTTACGCGTGTTTCAGAATCGATGCGGGCAGGGGCGGACAAGCATTGGGGTGCGTTTGATCGGGAAGCGGTCGAACCGCGATGCCATTGGCGCTAAAGTTACCATCGAAGGGCAGACGAAGTGGGTGAGCGCTGGTTCGGGGTATTTGTCGCAGCATACAAAGGTTTTGTACTTCGCGGTGACCGGTTCCACACAGGCGGAAATAGTTTGGCCGAACGGCGAAAAGGAGCACATCTTCAAGTTGATTCCCGGGGCGGTGAATCAGATTACCGAAGGCGGCCACGGCTTGGCCTCTTGGGAGTTTGGAGCGTCTCGCGAAATCGTTCCGCGCGAGGCGGCCGCGGACAACACGCCCCGATTGCATGACACGTGGCTGCAGGATCCAGTGCCGCTGCCGGAGAAGCGGCCGGGGCCTGGTTTGTTTGTTTTGACCAAGACGGATTTGATGGCACCGTATTCGTTGTTTCGGCGGTATCTGTTCGAGTTCCGCGCTCCGTTGGAATTGCCGTTGGCGTTGTTGTTGGATGGGGAGGGGCGCGTTTGCAGAGTGTATACCTCGGTGCCAAAGGCGGCGGTTGTTAAAGCGGACTTGGGTCTGATCGGGAAGGCGGCGGCGCTGCCCTATCCGGGGATCTCGTTGAACCGGCCGCGACGGGATTACTTCAAACTGGGGGCTTCGCTGCTATGGTGCGGGTATCCGGAGCAGGCGCTGCCATACCTGGAAGCCGTGCTGCAACAGCAGCCGGGGAATGTCCGGACGCTTGTGCTGGTGGCGCAGGTGCATCGCGAGGCGAAGCGGCTGGACAAGGCTTCGGCGTTGATTGAAGAGGCATTGCGGTTGGATCCGCGATCGGCGGAGGCTTGGAATGAGATGGGCGGGGTGGCGATGGCGCGGGAGGACTACGCAACGGCGCTGGAGCATTTCGAGCAGGCGCTGGCGGCGAAGGATGGGCTGGTTTATGCACTGTTAAACGGGGGGCAGGCGGCGGACAAGCTGCGGAATACCGCCCAGGCAACCGGGTATTTTCGGCGGGCGTTGGCGGTGGACGTTAAATCCGCCGAGGGGCATCAGGGACTGGGTCTCGCATTAGCGAAGAGCGGGCAGGCGGCGGAGGGGGAAAAGCATTTGTTGGAGGCGGTGCGGCTTAAACCGGCGCTATCCGCGGCATGGAATAATCTGGGCGTGTTGTACTTGCAGCAGGGCTCATCGGAGAAAGCCGTGGACGCCTTGGAACGCGGGATCGCGGCCGCGCCGGACGATGAGTTGTTGTATTTGAATTTGGGACGGATATACGTCCAGACGAAACGGTATGCCGATGCGCGGTCCGCCATGCAACGACTGTTGCGGGTGAACCCGGAGAGCCGCGTGGCGAAGAAAGCTTTGGAGGATTTGGCGAATGGGACCGTTAAACCGTAGACATTGGCTGGCCGTTGCAGCCGCGGCGGGCGCGGCCGGGCAGCCGAAATCGAAGCTATTGCTGCCGAGCGATCAGCCGGATGAGTTCAACCTGAAATTGATGTGGTTCAACCCGGTGCCGCCGATCAACCAGCAGACCTGGCGGCTACAAATGAAAGGACTCGTCGAGAAGCCGCAAGGGCTGGCGCTGGCGCAACTGCGCGCGCTGCCAAAGGAGACGCAAAGTTCGCGGATGAAATGCGTGCAATGCTGGTCTGGGCGGGCGAGTTGGAGCGGGTTCCGATTTCAGCATTTACTGGATATGGCGAAGCCGACGAAGAAGGCCAAGGCGGTGCGCGTGGACTGCAAGGATAAGTGGTATGAATATTTCACTATCGCCGATCTGATGCAGCCGCATGTGATGTTCGTTTTGGATTTGGCGGGTAAGCAGCTACCGGATAAACACGGCGCGCCGCTGCGGCTGCTGGATCCTTCGCGGTATGGATATAAGTCGGCCAAGCTGATTACTTCACTTACTTTCGTCGAAGAGGGGAAGGGTAGCATGGCTTGCGATATTGGGCCGTATTATTCGCCGGACGGGCGGATACTGCCGGGTTACGACACGCCGCTCGATTTGGGCGGGAAGACCAAGCGCAAAATCAGTGGCGGTGAGATCCTGGATTATTAGGCCATGCAGACACGATCCTTCATGAAACTGGCCGGGCTGGCGATTGCGCAGCGGATGCTGCCGCCGTCGCTGCTTTCGTTTTGGCAGCAGGTGGCGCAAGCGGCGGTGTCCGGACGAAAGGTGATACTCGTCACGTTTGGCGGGGGCGTGCGGACGACGGAGACGTTCGCGCCGGAAGGGCTGCGGAATATCCCGCGGCTGGCAGCGCTGCGGCCATCCGGATTTTTCTATCGGAACTGCATGAACCAGGGCGTGTTGTCGCATTTCAATTCGACGGCGAGTATTGTGACCGGCAACTGGCAGCGGGTGGACGATTTTGGATTTGAAGCGCCGGCGTCGGCGACGCTGTTCGAACAGTACCGGAAGAGTTCGAAAGCCGGTCCGCTGGACGCTTGGGTGATTGCGACGAACAAGAGTTTCGCGTCGATGGGAGCGAGCGGGGCGCGGGATTTCGGGCCATCGTTTGGAGCGAATGTCGTGCTGCCGAAGCAGTTGTTACTGGAGGCGATCGGCGACATTGTGAAGAAGCCGGCCAGTTCCGATTTGTCGGACCGGGACGCGGTGCAGCGGCGGCTGGAGACTATTCTGCAAGAGGGGTACGAGGGCGTTGGCTGGACTATTTTCAAGGGCGGACGGCAAATGGACAAGCACGTTCGCGCGACCTTGACGCGGGCATTGGGCGAGTTTATCAATGGGCCGGAAGCGCCGACTTCGGGGGATGAACTGACGTACTTCATTACGCGGGAGGTGATGAGGGAGTTTGCGCCCCGGCTGCTGCTGGTGAATTTCTGGGATATGGACGTGGCGCATTGGGGCTCGTATTCGCTGTACTTGCAGGCGATCACGCGGACGGACCGGCTGACGGGCATGCTATGGGACGAGGTGCAGGAGAATCCGAAGTATAAAGACCAGACGACGGTTCTGATTTTGCCGGAGTTGGGACGGGATGGGGATGTGAACACCGCGAATGGATTCCTGAATCATCGGAGCGGGGATCCGTCGTGCCGGAATACGTGGCTATTGGCGCTGGGCGCGGGCGTCGCGAAGGGCATGACGGACAAGCCGATTCGCCATATCGATGTGGCGGCGACGGCGGCTTCGATGTTGGGTATCAAGGCGGAGGGGATGGCGGGTACGCCGGCTCGAGAGATTCTGGTCTAAATGCCTCCGCCGCGGTTTGATTTCGCGCATGTTCCGGTGACGTTTGGCGCGTACTTCAACGAGCAGTTGCGCGGTTGGGACACGCTGTTTCCGGCGGAGCGGGATTACTTTGAGCGGATGGGGACTTATTTGGAGAAAGCGCCGGGGGAGTTGTTTGCGCCGTTGGCTGAGTTGGAACCGCGGATGGGCGTCAACCAGAAGACTTGGCCGCGGGGGCGGTTTACTTTAGAGCAAGTCGATTTCCTGAACCGCAATGCTTTGTATCCGGAGTGGCGGCGGATTATCACCGCGATCTTTGACGTGATTAATCCAGCGCTGGATGCGGCGGTGAAGGGGCGGCCGCGCGTGGTGATCGTGCTGGGACCGGGGGATCTGCCGGTGGGGCCGGACCGGATGTGGACTCGGTTGAAGGGGCGGCGGGTTGCATTGCGGGTGCCGGAGGATATTTCGAAAACTGCGGCTTTGTTATTAGGGGCGGCGGGGGAGAGTTTGCCGGACCTGTGCGTTAAGGCGCGGGGGATTCATTCGGCGTGGGTGGTGGAGACGGGCGAGGTGTTGTCGGCCTGCGCAATTACCGCCACCAAGCTGAGTTATGACAAGCTGCGCGGGTACCGGATGCGGCTGATGGCGGAGGTGCAGAAGATTGCGGAGCAGGGTGAGGTGAAGGGGCCGCGGCAGTTGGGGGAGAAACTAAAGACGCTATTTCCACGCGAAGCGGAGTGGGCGGGTGACCCAGTGATGGCCGAGTTCGTGCGGGCGACGCTGCTGGCGGGAAATGGAACGTTACTGCTAAACAACACATTTGTGGAATGGGCGACCGTGCAGGCGATCCGGCGGGCGAAGCCCTCATTCTTAATGGCTGGATTCGGGATTCGCAACAAGGTGAAACCGTTCAGTAGCCTGCTGATTTTTGCCGACCAGGATCAGGCGACACCGATTCCGACGCAGGCCGATATGCTGGGTTCGTACGTCGACCTGGAGGTGTTTTATCAGTACATCTGGCAGGAAGCCGGGAAGTACGCGGAGTACCGGAACAATACCGCGTACCTGTTCCTGGCCGAAGGGATGGACGAGATGCTGTGTATTGCACCGCCGGATTTTCTACTGCCTGCGGGAACTTTAGAGTTGAGTGCGCTCCACCGGACTTGCCGGGAGTGGATGGCTATTTAAGGCAATAGTTATAAAACTGAACCCGTTGCCCGGAACGGAACGCGCGGGTAATGGTTTCATTGAGCGCTCTTTCCCCCTGTCTTTCTAGGTCTTCTCATAATCTGGACAACCCTGCCATAGCTGGGCCCCTCGATTGAATCCAGTGAATGGTGACAGATATCGTTCTCTTCCCCAAGTTTGCTGCTCCAACCACGATCTTCAAGCCACCATCTAGCTGCATGAGTCACAGATCCCGCGCCGTCGGCGTAAATGGCTATTTTGTCGTAGCCGGTCTCAAACTCGCGGCTGTCGCAGACCTCAAATCGGAACAGTTTGTAAAGCGCGGTGAATGCGCCTAATGTTTCGTCGTGGGGAATTCCAGGCGGCCAATACTTGCCAGGCCACCTGTGCTGCCCGGCTGGGGTCGGCCACCACCATTGTTTGTGGTCATTGACCGACCAGGAAATGCAGTTGTACTCTTCATCGGTTGGGCTCGTTATCTCGAACCGGCCTTTCAACGATGTGAAACATGCATCGATTTCGGCAGCCGTCATCTAAAGGTAGTTGTGCTTATCGGCGTATTCGAGCCAAAGGCGCTTTGCTTCTGGAAGTGTCTCCGCTTCCGCCGCTGGGTTCTCCCCGCAGATACACTCCAGCGCCCAATACCAGTGACCGCCTCTGTTCTTTAACTCGGAGAAGATCAATGGCAGAGCGGCATGGCCCATACCGATAATCCGCTGATAATGCGAATTGAAAATTTTTGCCTGTACAGAGGAAAGGATTCCGGTCTCCCGGCGCCAGCGCTCCGCGTGGTCTTGAAACTCTCGCCACAACGCCGGCTTTTCATCTGTCCGCCGCGCCGCGATCCCTTGGGCAATGTGGCGAGCGACGTCATATCCGCGTTCCAAATGCCGGCTTTGTTTCACTAGGCGCGCCCGTGATTTTGCAAAAGCGTAGTCTCCGGCTCCGCTATCCATCGCCAAGCTCGGGAAGTAGTTGGTTTTTTCGCAACTTTTTGGAACATTAGTCATAATAACTAGTCGTCAAGGCTCGGTAGTTTTGCGTCCTTCAAGAGCGCTCGCAATGTTTTGTCTTTGGTCTGGGCGCGACGAACGACTTCATCGAGCGCCGCTAAGTCGTCAGAGTCCAAAATCAGATGGAATTCTCGATGCTCACTGCCCTCATGGTAGCCGACTTTTAGCGTGTGGGTCAGAACGGCACCGACAGGCCGAACGGATGGATCCCGTCCGAAGATAGGTCGTATGTCCGATAGAATCTTAGCGCTGCGGTACAGGCGTTCACCGTCGCGATGAAGCCGCGCCGCCTTTGAAATCGTGCTCAACGTATCTATGCCCATGAGTTTTTCGAGGATAGATCGAAGCTTCGAAATATCCCTTTCGGTTACTTTCAGGGCGGAGTTGTTTCTGATTCCATCGATGAGATCGTCTAGAAATCGAGATGGTTTAACGCCGGAAAGCTCACGGACGTGATAAAGCATATAAAGCGTTCTGAGGACGGCAGTCAGCCGTTCCACCGCCAGCGCCGGTATCTGTTTCGCTATATGCTCGGCCATCTGGCGCGGATCCGCTACGGGCGGTGCGTCCTCGAGTGCCGTGACGAACTTGCCGAGGGACGCGGCGGAAAGCTCTTTTATCGTCGTAATCGATCCCGTGTCCTCACTCGGAATTTCTAGTGCCATTTTAGTTTTGACGATACCTCTTATCGCTTGCCGCCGGCAATTCTAAACTACTTCGGTACCGGCAAGATCAAATACGCCGGCCGTCATTGCATTATTTGCGATGGTTGTGATGAAACGCTTGTTCATGGAAGTACTTGAACGGGTAATACCGTTCGACCAAAACTGACCCACGGTTATGCGTACATTTCAAATGCGAGAGAGACTTTGAGGGTGGTGCGCGTCAACATCTACAACCTCGAGGCATCAATACGCCTCCTCCATAAAATGATAAGCGATCATGTGGCACATAGCCATATGCGCGTCCTCAATGCGGCCCATATGCGGATTGGCGACGTGCAGGTGGAGTTCCGCCATCGGTCCAAGCTTGCCGCCGTCGCGTCCGGTCATGGCGATGGTTTTGCAGCCGAGGGCGGTGGCGGTTTCCATTCCGCGGAGGACGTTGGGCGAGTTGCCGGAGCCGCTGATGGCGAGGAAAAGGTCGCCGGGCTTGGCGAAGTTTTTCAACTGCTCGGCGAAGACAACATCGTATCCCACGTCGTTCGAATAAGCGGTGAGCGTGGGCAGATTATCGTTCAGGCTGAGGATGCGGAACTTCTTTTCGCGGCCAAAGCTGGCGCCTTTCAACACGTCGCAGACGAAGTGCGACGCCGAGCTGGCGCTGCCGCCGTTGCCACAGACGAAGATGGTATTCCCCTTGTCCCTGGCTTCGGAAAAGAGACTGACGGCCTGGCGAACGCCGGCGGTGTCGAGAGCGAGGATGGTGTCGGTCAAATCCCGCTGATACTTCGCGATGGAATCCATTTGCCACCATTTTAGCAACCCCGGTACGCGAGGAACGTCTGAAGATTATGCGTTTTGTCGTTGCAATAGCCGCGTGCGCGCTCTACGCGCAGGATCCGCGAGCCATTATCGAAAAGAGTGTGCAGCAATACCGGCAGAACGATGAGTTGGTGGGGCGGTATGCGTATTTGGAGACCGCGGCCGAACAGGAATGGAAGGATGGCCGGCGGACCAAACTGCAAACGGAGGCCCACGAGATTATCAGCCTGTACGGGCAGCCGTACCGGCGGCTGGTGGCGAAGGACGGGAAACCGCTTTCGGCGGTTGAGGAGAAGAAGGAACAGGGCAAGATCGACAAATTGGCGGCGGAACGAGCGAAGGAAACGGCGGCGCAGCGGGAGCGGCGGTTGGCCAAATATGCGGAGGAACGGCGGCGTCAGCGGGCGTTTTTGCAGGATATTCCGAAAGCGTACTCGTTTCAACTGGCGGGGGAGACGAATCTTGGAGGGCGGGCGGCATGGATGATTGACGCCACACCGGTCGCTTCCTATCAGCCAAGCGATTCGCGGGCGAGGATGCTGAAAAAGTTCAAGGGGCGATTCTATGTCGGCAAGCTGGATTCCACGCTCTTGAAGGTGGAGGCGGAGGCGATCGACAGCGTTTCTTTCGGGCTAGTGCTGGCGCGGCTGGAGCCGGGAGCGCGGTTCTCGCTGGAGAGGACACGTGTAAACAATGAAGTATGGATGCCGGTGCGTATCAAGGTGGATTTCGACGCCCGGTTGGCGCTACTGAAGAAAATCCGCGTGGATGTTCGGATCGACTACTCCGATTTTCGCAAATTCCAGTCGGATTCCAAGTTTTTGGCGGTCGTGCCGTTAGAAAAGCAGGACTAGGTGCTTAACCGTTTTGGGGAACACACCGGCCCGCTGACGCTCGCGGCTGAGTAACTCTTTCAGAATCAACGCGAACGTTACCGAGCCACGACCGTCAGGGAGTGTTTTCGGCCAGAATCCCCCAAAACTGTTAAGTACGCACCAGGACTAATCTTGTCGCGTTTGGTTTCGGCGTTAAGTACTATAAGGAAATAATAGATTTCGTTCGATAGAAGAACAGGTCGATGTATGGGAAATGGGTAACGCAGTCAGTGTCGCCGCCGGATCGCGTCTTCGAGCGCCAGGCCGGACATTAGCCAGGTGGGTGGAGTGGCGGGCGGGCCGGATCGCGGATCCGGTGAAACGGCTGGGATACTTGCGCGGTTCGTCGGCATTTTGGTCGCGGAAACCGGTTCGGCGGGCGCTGAGGGATACGCGGCTCCACCGGGTGAGCGCGTTTGTGGCGGCGGCGATGTTATTGCCGATGCCGATGATTACGGATGGGGCGGCGCCGCGTCAAAGGGCGCAGGCCGCCTCGAGATCCGATGTGTCCACGAATGTCTGGACCGTGCAGAACTCGGCGGACCACGAACTATATAGCAATGGCCTGAGGGTTGAGAAACGGTTTATGGCGGCGCCGCGGCAGGCGGTTCCGTTCCAGCGCTGGCGGTTGAACGACAACGCGCGGGAGGAAAATCCGGCGCCATTTGGGATTGTTTTCCACACTACGGAATCCGACGCGGCCGTCTACGCGGAGACGAACAATCGGCGGTTGCGGCGGGCGGCGGAGGGCGCGCTGGGATATGTGCAGTCGCAGCGGGCGTACCACTTCGTGATCGACCGTTTCGGGCGAGTGTTCCGCACCGTACCGGAGGACGAGCCGGCCAACCACGCGGGAACTTCGGTGTGGGCCGACGACAAGTACTACTTCGTCAACTTGAACCATAGTTTCCTGGGAGTTTCGTTTGACGGGCAGTCGAGAGGGGCGGATGGCAAGCCGAGCGTCACCGAGCCCCAGGTGGCGAGTGCGCGGCTGTTGACGGACATGCTCCGGTCGCGATATCGCATTGCGGGCGGCAACTGCGTGACGCATGCGCAAGTGTCGGTGAATGCGGGGAATATGGGCGTTGGATATCATACGGACTGGTCGGCGGGCTTCCCATATGCGCGGCTGGGATTACCGGTGAATTATCTTACGCCGCTGCCGGCGATTACCCTTTTCGGATTCGGGTTTGAAGAGTATTTTTCGAATATCGCCGCCGATGAGCTGCTTGACGGCATCAGCGCGGGGGAGACGATTCTACGGCAGGATGCGACCCGGCGCGGCCTTTCGACGGCGGCTTACCGGCGATTTCTCGCCAAGCGTTTCCGGGAGGTGGCCGACCCGCACCGGCATTTGAACTTCTCGCAAATGGAAACAAGGAGCTCCAATTTATGACGTATCACTATTCCGACGGATCCACGCCCGTGGGCTTGGACGTTGGAACCAGCCGGATAGTGGCGGCGTGGCCAAGTGAGACGGAATACAGCTACCGGAGCGAGTTGAACTCCTTTGTAACGCTGCCGGGATCGAAGTTCACGGAGAGCGTTCTGCGGAAAGAGAACGTGCCGCATATTGTGCGGGCGAACGAGATCCTGGTGCAGGGCAACGAGAGCGACCGGTTCGCCGATTTGCTGGGGGCGGAGTCGCGGCGGCCCATGGCGCGCGGGTTTCTGAATCCCGATGAACCGGAGAGCCTGACGATGATGCAGGAGTTGCTGCGCAGCCTGCTGGGCGCGGCGAAACACGCCCGGCAAAAGCTGGTGTTCAGCGTTCCGTCGGCGCCGGCGGGCGCGGCGGACACGGCGACTTTTCACGAGGCGTCGCTGCGCCAGATGCTGGCCGAACTGGGGTATGACGCGCGCAGCGTGAGCGAGGGGTTGGCGGTGGTTTATAGCGAGATGGAAGGGTCGAACTATACGGGAATTGGCATCAGTATCGGCGGCGGCTTGTGCAATGTCTGCATGTCCTATCTGGCGGTGCCGGTGATTTCGTTTAGCGTGCCGAAGGCGGGCGATTATATCGATTCGAGCGCGGCGGCGGTGACGAACGAGATCGCCACGCGGATGCGGCTGATCAAGGAGAGCAGCTTCGTCTTCGGCGGCGTGCAGCAGGAGAAGGCGCAGCAGGTGATCTCGGTGTATTACGACGACTTGATCACGACGCTGATTGGGGCGATGAAGGACGTGTTTGCGAAGTCGAAGAGCCTGCCGCGGCTGGGCCGGCCGATTCCCATGGTTCTTAGCGGCGGGAGTGTGATGCCGCAGGGATTCCGGGACCGGTTTGAACAGGCGATGCGGGCGGTGGAATTTCCGGTGCCGGTATCGGAGATCCGGTTGGCCAAGGATCCGCTGACGGCGACGGCGAAGGGGGCGTTGATCGCGGCTTTGAGCGAGATGTAGATCGGCCCCTATCGCGAAGTGACCCCGCGACGATTAACATACACTGGCGAAATGCATCGCCGCCTGTTCCTTGGCTCGCTTACCGCAGCCGCCCAACCCTCCATCCGGCGCGAGGTCTTTATGAAGTCGCCCGGCAAAGGGACGGCCATCATGGGCATCGCGTATTACACCAGGCCCGCCGGCCCGGAAATGGTCTCCCTGGAACAGCGCTGGTCCCGGTCCGACACCATCGATACCATCTTCAAACGCGCTTCGAAAGACAACGGCCGCACCTGGTCCGCGCCCGTTGAATCCAAGACCGGCGAGAAACGCGCGACTGGCACTTGGCGCCGCCATCCTCGCGCCGGCTACGTCGACCCTAAATCCGGCCGCCTCCTCGAGTTCTGGATGGAAGCCGTGCTGCCCACCGACGATCCGCTGGAAGGCCTCCGCAACTACGGCGTCTACTACTCCATCGACGGCGGCCCGCAACGCCAACTCCTCCACAATGGCCCAGGCTTCGACGCTCAGCGCCCTATCCCCGGCGTCCAGCTTGGCCGCAACGGATTCATGCTCGGCGACCACGGCTCCGCGCCCATTACCGCTCCCAACGGCGACATCGTCCTGCCCCTCGAAATCTTCCCCGCCAAGGACGGCAAGCTGTTCAACCCCGGCGGCGGTTATACCTGGTCCGATGCCGCCGTCGCTATCGGCCAGTGGAGGGGCAACGACCTTGAGTGGACCATGTCCAATCTCGTCCAGGGTGACCCCGCCGTCACCACGCGCGGCATGGTGGAACCCACCATTGCTTTCCTCGACAAAAAGCGCGTCCTGATGGTCCTGCGCGGCTCCAACGACAAGAACACCAAGCTCCCCGGCTACAAGTGGTACAGCCTCTCCTCCGACGGCGGCCGTACATTCCCCGCAGCCAAGCCCTGGACCTACTCGACCGGCGAGAACTTCTTCTCCCCCAGCGCGTGCTCCTACCTGCTTCCGCACTCGAACGGCCGTCTTTATTGGCTCGGGAACATCACGCCGGAAAACCCCAAGGGCAATCGCCCTCGCTACCCGTTCGTCGTCGCCGAGGTCGATAAGGTCACCGGTCTTCTTGTTAAGCCGACCGTGCGCCAAATCGACACCCGCGAAAACGGTGAGAAGGAGATCCTTACCCTCTCCAACTTTTACGCTCATGAGGATCGGGAGACCAAGGAAATCGTCCTCTATATGACTCGGCTGTTCACCCTCCCGGATGGCTGGGAGGGCGACGCCATGCTCTATCGCATACCCGCGAATTAGAGGTCGGTCTCCACGATGAAACTGGTCCATTCCTCGGTCCAGTCTTCGTCGCCGACGCCGCCGATGAACGTCGCCGACTGGTCGAAGAACCCATCGTCGGGAGCCGACACCCAACCCGCGCGGAAGATCGGCGAGCCGAAGCGGCCGCGGAAGTCCGGGTCGCTGTAATCGAACGGCCGAAGCAACATCGGGTCGCCGATCACAAAGTTCTTCGCGTTCCCGGCCCCGCGGGTTCCCTGCGCAAACGCCAGCGTCGGAGCGTTCGGGATTTGCCCGGCGATCGTGTTCGCGCCAGTCGCGCCAATGTTGTTGTTCCAGGCCAGGAAGCCGTTCATAACGATGTTCCCGGCGTCCATCTGCGCCTGTGTATTTGCGTCCGTCACCTCCACCGCGCCGCTGTAGAAATTGGTCACCGCGATGTTGTTAATCGTCGAGCGCGCGCCGCGTCGCAGGAAGATCCCCGGAGACGCGGCCTCGTCGAATCCCGGTTGGCCGCTGCCGATGAAGGTCAAGTTGTACATGGAGGGGTTGGAGATCGGCGTCGCCGCGTTATTATATTCGCTGTTGTCGCCTTCCAGTCCCCGGTTGCCGCGCGAATCGGGGCTTTGGTAGAAGATCCCGTACTGCAAGCGGCCCACCCAGCCAAGCTGGTAGTCCACGTAGTCGTCCGCGCCCAGGCCGCCGACCAGGTACTTGGCGTCCATGGTGCCGCCGAACCATTCGAAGGAGTCGTCCAGGCCGTAGATCGCCTGCAAGTGATGGGCCGACGTGCCCTTGCCGCAGCCGCCGAAGGTGAACGAGTTCAGTTCGTTGTTCGGAGACAGAATCGCCCCGGCGTATTCCACCCGAACGTATGCCAGCGAGCCGCAACTGTGGTTCGCGTCCGTGCCGCCGTACAGCCCGTCCTCGGTGGCGTTCAAGCCTTCAATGTAGAACGTGCCCGCCGGGTTCGTATTGCCGCTAGTGTTCGCGCCGACGTTTACCGGCGCCTTGCCCAGCAGCACCAGCCCGCCCCAGTCGCCGCGCTTCCGCTCGCCGAAGCCCTGCGCGCTGGTCATGACGATTGGACGGCTCTTCGTGCCGTCCGCCACCAGTTTCCCTTCTCGCGTCACGATCAAGGCCGACGCCGGTTCCGAGCCCGACGCGCCCTGCACCACGGTGCCGGGTTCGATTGTCAGCGTTGCGCCGTTCTTCACGGTAACGATGCCGCGTATCAAATACGATTTCGTATTCACCCATGTTGTGTTCGCCGTGATCGGCGCCGATACCGTTACCTGCTCCGTCACCACGCTGATCTTCATGTAAGCCGACTTCAATACCCGCGAACCCGTGTAGTCCCGCAGTTGAACCACCAGCGTATGCATGCCCGGTTCGTCGGGGATGGACGCCGTCGCCAGTTCCGCCTTCGTCGCGTCCCTCAACGGTGCCGGCAGCGCCTCGGGGACTTCTTCGGTCCCGGCGGGAAGGTAGAATTTCTTGCCGTTCTGGTTGTTCTGCCGGTAGGCGAACGTCGTGTACGGATACAAGTCCCCGTTCGTTTTCACGGTCCATTTCAATGTCAGGCGATCGCCGGCGCGATAGGTGTACTTATCGCTCCAGATCCACATCGCAATCTTTTGCTCCGGGCTGCCGTAGCCGATGGCGGCTTTCCCGGTAGACTCCGTACCGGCGTGGGCCATCCCCGCCGCGTAAACACACAACAAGCCAAGCGAATAGAATCGCATCGGAATTTCCTCTCTGGTTTTATGACTAGAAGAACGAATAGCTCAGGCCCACCTGGAACGTGCGCCCGGTTTGGTATTGCCGCTGCAGCAGATCCGCCTGCGTCCAGCGGTATTTGTTGTCGGCCAGATTCTCGGCGTCGAAGCGCAGCGCCCACTTGCCGTTCTCTTTGAATGAGTACTGGTAGACGAAATCCAGAAGCGTGTTGCCCTCCTGATAAATGTCCGGCAACTGGAACGTGCCGACGCCGGATATGCGCCGCGAAACGTAGTTGGAATAGAACCGCGCCTGGCTGTGCCACGCGGGCCGCCGCCATTCGCCGATCGCATTGAAGATATAGCGGCTCTGTCCCAGCAGCGGCCGGGATTGCGAGGTGACCACCCCCGTGTTCTCCGGCTTGATATCGATGTTCGAATCCACAAAGGTAAAGTTTGAAGTGAAGCTGAAGTCCTTCAGCCGCCTGTAAATCGAACCCAGGTTTTTGCGGAATTCGAATTCCAGCCCGAAGTTCTTCGCGCCCGCCGCGTTCACGAAGGTCTGCCGCAGATCGTTCGAAGGCAGGATGGTCTGCTCGATCGGATTCGTGAAGTTCTTCACAAAGAAGCTGACCGCGATGATCTGATTCCCGCCCAGGAACGACTCCCAGCGCGCGTCGTAGTTGTTCACGATCGCCCGCAGCAGGTTGGGATTGCCTTGGACGACAAAACCGCCCAGAACGTTGTTAAAGTCGAACGGCGAGAGTTCGCGGAAGTCGGGCCGCGACACCGTCCGGCTGTAGGAGAACCGCAGGTTCTGACGCGGGTCTAGCTGATATATCACATTGACGCCCGGCGTGGGATCGGTGTTTCGTAGCTGCGCCGTCGCGGGCCTGGCGTTCGGCACCAGGTTGTCCACGGTGACGACGTTCATGTCGGCCTTTTCCACGCGAACGCCGCCCACGATGCGCCACTTCGGCCCGAGCGCCAAATCAACCATGGAGTAGCCGGCGTAAATGTCCAAATCGGCCGAATACTTATCCGTACCGCGCGTGAACTCAACTAACTGGAACCCGTTCGGTCTTATGTTGGCGGGGGCGAACAACTGATCGCTCGGCAGGAATAGATCGAGCGTCGTCGACTGTTGCGGAATGTAGCGGAACCGCCTCGCGCCGAAGTCGCGATGGCGAATGGTGGCCCGGAATCCGGTCTTGAAAATGCCGCTGATTTTGCCTTTGAAAAAGGGGATGGTGTGGTCCGCCTGCGGTTCATAAATGCGGTCCTTCAGGTCGGAGAAGAATCGGACGCCGGACGAACCCAGCGCCGCGAACGTGAACCGTCCGTCCGGCAGTTGCCCGCGAAACACTTCCCGCAGGTCGGGTTCGTTTCGCTTCGATCGCGAATAGGTCAATTGCCACTTGAACACGCTGCCGTGCCATGAAGGGACCGCATGGTCGCCTTCCACGCTGGTCGCGAAGAGCGTGCGCTCCACATAGTGCAGGCGCTCCGATGAGATGATGCCGTCCACGCCGCCGTCATAGCCGGAAAACTGGCGCGACGCTTTGTCCGCTTCATGGGTCAACGTATTCCGGAAGACGATTTTGTGATTCGACGTCAGGCGAATGGCGGCGTTCAAAACTCCTCCCAACCGCGCGGTCTCCGTATAGTCCCGGAAGTCCGCGTACTCGGTAAAGGTGATCGGCCCGCTGCCGCCCTGCCGGAAGTAGCGGTTGTATTCGCTCAACGTCTGCGGCGTGTTACTGAAGCTGATCGCGCCGACGATGCCGACGCGCTTAAACGTGCCGCCGCCCACTATGTTAATGTCCGACGCCGGCCGCTGCGACGAGTTCGTCGACGGTTGCCAGATATTCGAGAACGACTGCCCGAACGACTGGAATTCCGCTGGCGTGAAGCGGCCCGGGAACAGCCGCGCGTCCGAGGGAATCTGCGCCGGAATGGAGCGATTCCCGTTATCGAACCCAAAATAGTCGGTCGGTCCGCCCCTGTACGTTTGGAACGGGTTGAACGTCGTGCGCGTGTTGAACCCGGCTTTCGTGTTCACCTGGAACATGCGTTGCGTGGGAAATTCGATCGTCTGCATTTGCACCAATCCGCCCGCGAACTCGGCGGGCAGATCCGGCGTGTAGGTCTTCAGAATTTTGATATTTTCGATCAGCCCGGACGGAAACAGGTCCAATGAGACGACGCGCTTTTCAGGCTCCGTGGTCGGCAGCATGGCGCCGTTCATCATTGTGGCGCTGTACCGCTCGCCGAGGCCGCGCACATAGACAAAACCGTCGCCGACCACGGACACGCCGGTGACTTTTTCCAATGCGCCGGCCGCGTTCGAAGAGGCGGTGTTCGACAACTCTTCCTTGCCGATGCTGTCCGAGACCGACCCCGACAGCTTTCGCTCGCTCAACATTGCTTCGGCGGTCGCGCCGGCGGAGGTCGCCTTCTCATTCACTTCTATGGTGGTGACCACGGACTTATTGGCCATCACGGTGCTGGCCTCGGTAACTTCCCCGGCCTTCACGATAACCTCTTCCACTTTTACATCCGAGTAGTTTTCGGCCTGATACATCAGCGTATATGTGCCAGGCGACACGACGAGCGTGAAGCGCCCGTCGGTATCGGCTTTCTGGCCGCTGGCCTGTTGACCGTTCAACAGGATGGAAGCGCCCGGAATGGGGCGCCCCGTCTGGCTATCCAATACCGATCCGGCGATGGTGCCGGTTGGCGTCTGGGCGAGCGTCGTGGCCGCGCCGATTAGAAAGAGCTGTGCAAGACGAGACAAATAAACTTCCTCTCGGGCTACTGAACGAAAATCGTGACTTCGTTGGAATCGACGCCGTCCATATACACCTGCAGCGGCACGCGGCCCGTGATGAACGCACGCTCCGGAACGACAACGTTGATCTGCCACAAGCCGGAAAAGCCGGGCGCCATGCCGCTGAATTGGA
The DNA here is from genome assembly GCA_046155405.1 of Bryobacteraceae bacterium. Taxonomy (GTDB): domain Bacteria; phylum Acidobacteriota; class Terriglobia; order Bryobacterales; family Bryobacteraceae. The sequence continues at coordinate 68,946 of JBJXFL010000205.1, forward strand.
CGGCCGCCGGCGCCCCGGCGATAAAGACTTCCGGCGTGGATGTAGTCGACGCCAATGGGTTGGACGGCGCGCCCGCGCCATCGTCGATCGCCCGCGACAGCGCCCCCGGGCCGGTGGCGAAAATCGAGATGACTTGACCGCGTGCCGCGCGGGCGGCCTCCCCATTCAGCGCCCCGTTCTGATTCAAGACCGCGCCACCCGTCGGGTTGGCAAAAATTCCAGGCGCGGCGGACATCACTCGCACGGTTCCCGTGAGCGTCGCGCTCGACGTTTTCACTTCCACGTTGCGGAGCCCCGGGGTTACCGCGAATGGCACCAGGAAGTTCACTTGCGTTGGCGATATAAAGTAGACCGGCGCCGCAATGCCATTGACGGACACGGTCACGCCGCCCAGTGTTTTCGGTATCGGCGACGTGGTGGCGGTGGTTTGCGTGACGCTTGGAAAGGTACCGAACGCCGCCGCCCAGGAGCCCGCCGTCACGGGTTGCCCTACTCGAAAACTGGCTCCATTCAGAATCGTGACTTGCGCCGAAAGAGCGCCACAGCAGGCTACGAAGGCCGCCAAAACAAGGGAACGCATGCCTTGAGTCTAGGAAACCGCCGATACAGACCAATAACTATCCAGTTACAAATCGGTGAACAATGAAATCTTTTCGTTACAGGACTGTGACATACCAGCAGAGCAGCAGCAGCGGCCCCAAGTTATCCGTTCCCACGCTTTGTATCTCCACGCGGGCCCCCTTCACCAACCCCGGTTTCAATACAAAGGCGAACACTCCCTTGCCGTCGATATCATGCAGTGCCCACCGTGTCTCCAACGGATTCGCCGGCTTCCACACATACTCCCGCTCCCCATAACGCAGGACCCCGCCCGTGCCCGCGGCCTTCCGCTCCAGCGTGGCCAACACCGTATCCCCCATCGCCAGCGTCCGCTGTTTCCGCAACGATCCGCCGTCCCGCAAGTCGTACAACTCTTCGCCGGCGCGACCCTGTGCCGCCCCTAATGGAAGTGGAAGAAACAGTAACTCTCCATCCATTTCGTCCAGAATCCAGTGCCGCCGGAACCCCTCGGGCTGCTTCCATTCCATATGTTCTACTTGAATCATCTGATGTTTCCGCGCCGAATCCTATCCATACTTGCCCTTATTCCCGCTCTGGGTTTGTCTCAGGACGGCTTCTATCCTTTCGCGGTGGATCAGGACAACCTCGCCGGCGCGCCCGACTTCAGCTTTTTGAATTCCCCGCTCACGGATGCCGACAAGATCTCCGCTATTGACGGACGCTTCGTCACCGCCGCCGGCCGCCGCGTCCGCTTTTTCGGCGTGAATCTGGCTTTCGGCGCGAACTTTCCGGAGCCGAAGGACGCCGGGCGCATCGCCAAGCGGCTGCGCCGCCTGGGAGTTAACCTGGTCCGTCTGCACCATATGGACACGCAGCCCGATTCCAACGCCGCCAACGCCGGTTCGCTGCTGACCACCGGGCCGTACCCCACGCTAAACAATGTCGCCGTCGAACGCCTTCGCATCTTCTTGGACACGCTGAAGGCCGAGGGCATTTACGTCAATCTCAACCTTAAAGTCGGCTACGCTTTCCGGCCCACGGTCGATGGCGTTCCCAACGCCGCGATTCCCACGCAATCGAAACCGCTGCACATTTTCGCGCCCCGCATGATCGCGCTCCAACAGGAGTTCGCCGCCAAGGTGATTGAGGCCCTGCGGCTCCGCGACGATCCCGTTCTCGCCATGGTCGAGATTAACAATGAGTCGTCGCTCTTGTACTCTTACCAAACGAACCAACTCCAGCCTTCGATAGCCGGGCCGTATCACGCCGAGCTCCAGCGCCAATGGAACGGTTTCCTGAACGCCCGCTACAGCTCGACCGAAAAATTGCGCGAAGCCTGGGGCCCCACTGAGCCCGATAGTGGCAATTTGCTCCCCAATCGCTGGCAACTGGAACTGCATTCCAATACCGCCGGTGCCATTGCTAATATCGACGACGGTGCGATTCAGCTTAATCTCACGCGCAACGAAACCGAAGTTATCGCCAAGCAGGTGGGCTTTTCCATCGACATCGGCGACGCTTATCTGGCCGAAGTCGAGTTCCGCGCGGACCGGACGGTGACCGTGAGTTGGGACATCAAGCAGGATGTGTCCCCATGGCGGCAGCAGACCAATCGCACCGTCGCCGTCACGACTGATTGGCGGCAATTTACCATGTCCTATACGGCGGGCTTCGGCATGGAGAATGTGGGGCGGTTTGGCGTCCAGCTTACGGGATCGACGGTCCCGGTTCAGATCCGCAACGCGCGCCTGATACGCCGCGGACGGCGCGGGCTGGCGGAGAGCGAATCGCTGGAACAGGCCAACATCGCGCTCCCCGGCACGGAGGGCTCCCACCGGGCTCGCACCCACGCCTACATTGAGTTTCTGGCCGCGTTGGACAGGAGCTATTTGGACACGCTGCTTTCCACCATTCGCGAATCGACCGGCGGCAAGGTCCCGGTGGCGGGCACGCAAATGGATTTCGGCGGTTTGATGACGATCGATACGCACGCCGCGATGGACCATCATGATTTCCATTTCTACGTGGATCACTACAACTTTCCGAACGTTCAATGGGACGGGCGCGACTGGCGTATTCGCGATAGCTCGCACCTGGGGGCGAACCTCTCGAATCTCATTGGGATGGCCGTCGCGCGGCCGTTTGGCAAGCCGTTCACGGTGAGCGAATTCAACCAGAACTGGCCCAGTACGCGCGGCCACGAACTACTGCCGCCGATGAGCGCGTTCGCGGCGTTTCAGGATTGGGATGGGCTGATGCATTTCGCCTATTCGCACGGCCGCGGCTGGGACGCCAACGTGCCCAACGGCTTCAACTTGAACGGCGACTGGTCCAAGTGGATCGGCTTCGGCCAGTCGGCGTGGATGTTCCGATCGGAGGCGATCGGCATCGGCCCGTCGCTTTTCAAGATACCGGTTTCTTATGACGACCGGCTCCGCTTCACCCGCGAAAATCGCAATCGGAATTTCGTCGCGTTTTTGAATGAAACGCAATCGATCCAGAGCGAGAATGCCTTCCGCTACCGCTTCGCTCTTGACCCCAATCCGGCCGCGGGCACGCCGGACGCGCTAACCGAACGGCCAAGCTCTCCCTACACGGCCGAGACTGGTGAACTGCAATTCAACGCCGGTTCAAAGGTGTTCCAGATTAACGCGCCGCAAGCGGCCGGCGTGCTTGGCGAATGGGCGGGTATGCAGGCGGCTGGACCTCTCGACATTGAAACGGAAACGCGGGTGTTTCGGACCGTTCTTCTAACCGCGCTCGATAATCAAGCGATAGCTCGGAGCGAGCGGCTACTGTTGACCAATCCGGGCCATACGCTTCGGAGCCGCAATGCCGCGCAACCCAGCCAGCCGCAACGCATCGTGAACTATCCGGGCACGCGCGACTGGTTTACCGTGGAGGCCGATGTGGCCAGCCGCCCTTCCGGCGATCTGAACGGCGGCGTTGGACCTACTTGGATGGAGAAGACGCCGGTTCGCATTACTCTTCGCACGCAGCACGCCGAGTTGGCAGTGTATCCGTTGGATGGGGCGGGGCGGCGGATGGAGGCTATTGTCGTTACGCCTTCGGAGAACGGGCTGCAATTTACTTTGAGCGCGGATGCGCCCTGGTATGAAATTGTGGCGGTCCCGCGCGACGGCCTATGAGATCGCGTACTCCAATGACACGACGCCTGACTTATAGACCTTGTGCGCGGTCAGCGTGAGCTTAATCCGGTTTGCCGGCGCTGGAAGTAGCGGAATTCCCGATCCAAGGAGGATTGGAACGACGGCGACCTCGACCGTGTCTACGAGCCCGGCTTCAGCGAGACTGCGGAAAAGCGATCCGCCGCCAAACAACCAGATGTCCTTTCCCGGCTCGGCCCGGAGCTTCGCCAATGTCTCCTCCGGCTTCTCGGCCACGATCGTCACTTTCGGATGATCGCGTTGTTGCAGCGTCCGCGAAAAAACGAAGGTCTTCGTGCCGGGCGTTGAAGCGCTGCCCGCGCTCCCCATCGTCTCAAACGTTCGGCGTCCGATGAAGAAGGTATCGAACTGATCGAAAAACGCGCCGAAGTCGATTTCCTGGTCCATGATGATCCAGTCGGCTTCCCCGTTGGGACCCGCGATGTATCCGTCTAAACTCATCGCCACTGCGTAGCGTACTCGTCGCATTTTTACCTCCGTCGGCGCCGCGCGGCGGGCTTCAACGCACCGTGGTACGAGATGGCGACGGCGCCTATCGGGAACTAATGGCCCATGGCCTTCTTTAACTTGCCAACCAAGCGTTCGGCGACTTTCCGTTGACCGCCGCGGCGCATGGCGCCGAACAATAGGCTGCGGTCGCCCGCTTCATCCGACCACAGAATGGTCTTTCCTTCTTTGTCCAACAAACTCACCGTTCCCGTCGCTACGTCATGCAGGCCAAGGTAACGGCCCGTAATTTTCGCGCCGGTGCCTTTCTGCTCTTCCCCTACTCCCGCCAGAATCGCGTCCGCGTCCTTGGCGTCAAGAACAACCGCAACTTTGCCCTTGAACTGTTTGCTAAACTCCGCCCGCAGGTATTGGTCTAGGTTGTTGTCCATCTTCTCGATGAACACTTTACTCACGGATCTCAGGTCGGGCGTTTGGCTAAACAGCGCCGGAACAAGCAGTACACAAAGTGCAAATACTTTTGTCATGACGGACCTCTCGCTTATATGTGGTCGCCTAATTAAAGCACAATCGGAGGGCCCGGCGATCCACGCCTCGTGGATCCCCAGGTTCGTGGGTTCACTCAACATGCGGGACTCCAGCGGCCGTGAACCGCCGCGTCCATAATGGAAGAAGCGTATGAAGCCCGGATTGATCATATTGACCCTGTTCGCACTGGCGCCGTTGGCGAACGCGGAGGTCACTTATTCCAAAGAGATCTCGCGGCTGTTCCAGGCCAAATGCCAGGGTTGCCACCGGTCCGGCGACATTGCGCCTTTCGCGCTCGACTCCTATGAAGCCGCGAAAACGTGGGGCGAGGATATTCAGCGCGTCGTTCGCGAGAAGGTCATGCCGCCGTGGAAACCGGTGGACGCGCAAGGGAAGTTCAAGAACGATTTCGGGCTTACGGACGAGGACCGGCGAACCATTTTGGACTGGTACAAAGCGGATGCGCCGGAGGGCGACCCGGCGGAATTGCCGGAGCCCGCCGCGGACACGGGCGAATGGCAGTTGGGAGAACCGGACGCCGTGATCCGAATGCCGGAGATCTACGATGTACCGCGACGGAAAGATATCTACCGTTGTTTCGTGGCGCCAACGGGTTTCGATGAAGACGTTTGGCTGAAGTCGGTGCAGGTGGCGCCGGGAAATCGTCAGGTTGTGCATCACGTTATTTTGTATTTGGACGAGACGGGTAGATCGGTGGAGTTGGATGCGAAAGATGAAGAGCCGGGCTATGAATGCTTCGGCGGGCCGGGCGACGGCATTCAGATAGGACCGGGGACCATGCTGGGCGGATGGGTGCCCGGGTCGCGGGTGGGCTTGTTGCCGGAAGGCGTTGGGTTGCTGGTGCCGAAGGGCGCGCGGGTAATCATCCAGATGCACTATTTCCCGGCGGGCAGGCAGCATAGCGATCAGACGAAAGTTGGGCTGTACGTGGCCAAGTCCAGCGAGAAGATGAGCAAGCGAATGGTGTATCTGCCGCTGCTGAATACACGGTTCAGGATTCCCGTGGGCGAAAACGATTATGAGGTTAGCGCCAGCGCTCCCACGCTGCCGGCCGACGTATATATGGTCGTGCCGCACATGCACCTGCTCGGCAAAAAGATCCAGGTGACGAAGTCCAACCTGTTCACGCGCGCCACCGAGACGCTGATTAAAATCGATGACTGGGATTTCAATTGGCAGGGATTTTACTCGTTCGTCAATCCGGTGCGGCTCGGCATGTTGGAACAGTTGAGGCTCTCGTGCCGGTTCGATAATTCCACCGGCAACCCGCGCAACCCTTCGAACCCGTTGAAGCCTGTCCAATGGGGTGAAGGGACGGAAGACGAAATGTGCGTCGCGTTTCTGGGCTTGACGTTCGACAATCAGGACCTCCTCGACCTGATCAAATTCCAGAAGCATAATCAACGCCGCTAAACCATGGCGCGACTGATTCGACCGCCGGGTCCGCGCGTCCGCTCACTTGGCGGGAGTTTTCAGGCGTTCCGTGCCGACCCGCTTGGCTTTCTCACTCGTTGCGCGGCCGATTACGGCGACCTCACTTACTTCCGCGCGGGCCATCAACACATGTACTTCCTGAATTCGCCGGCCCTGATCCAGGAGGCGTTGGTCAATAAGAATTCCCACTTCATCAAGAGCCGCGTTCTGCAGCGGGCGAAAGTGCTGTTGGGAGAAGGGCTGTTAACCAACGAAGGCGAATCGCACCTGCGCCAACGCCGGCTGGTGCAGCCGGCGTTTCACCGGGACCGACTGATTCGCTACGCCGCCGACATGAGCGGTCTGGCGGTTCGCGCCCGCGGGAGATTTACCGGCGGCGCCATTGTCGAGATAGACCGGGAGATGATGCGGTTGACCCTTTCCATCGTGGGACGGACGCTGTTCAGCGCGGAGGTGGAGGAAGACGCCGCGGCGGTCGGCGAGGCGATGAATGCACTGCTGGAAATGATGCCGGTGCTGATGTTCCCGCTCTCGCAGTATTTGCTGTATCTACCGCTGCCGTTCATGCGCCGATTTCAGAAAGCCGGCGAGACGCTGGACGCGACCATATATAGGATCATCGACGAGCGACGGCGCAGCGGGGAGGACACGGGCGACCTGCTCTCCATGCTCCTGCTGGCGCGCGACGCCGAAGGCGACAACACGGGCATGACCGACAAGCAGGTTCGCGATGAAACGCTGACGCTCTTCATCGCCGGCCATGAGACGACGGCCACGGCGTTGACCTGGGCTTGGTATCTGCTCGCCGGGCATCCGGAAGTGGAAGCGAAGATGCACCGTGAAGTCGACGCCGTTCTGGGCGGACGCGCGCCAACTTTCGAGGACGTGCCGCGGCTGGTGTATACCGGGACCGTATTCGGTGAGACGATGCGGCTCTATCCGCCGGCGTGGGCGATTGGGCGGATGGCGGTCAGCGAACTCGAAGTGGGCGGATATAGGCTTCCGCGAAAGTCGATTGCGCTGATGAGCCCGTACACCATGCACCGCTCGGCCAAGTGGTGGCCGGAGCCGGATCGGTTCCGGCCGGAGCGTTGGGATGTCGATGACGCGGAGCGGCCGAAGTTTGCCTACTATCCTTTTGGCGGCGGACCGCGCCTCTGCATAGGCGAACGGTTTGCGTGGATGGAGGGCGTGCTGATATTGGCCGCGCTGGCCCAGAAGTGGCGTTTTCGGCGCGCGGACGACCGCCCGGTGGAATTGGCCCCGCTGTTGACCCTGCGCCCCAAGGGCGGGCTGCGGCTGCGGGCGGAATCGCGGTCCTAACCCATGGCGGTATCGGAGTACCCCACATGGCCCGCGGCGTCGATGCCGTACGCGGAAATATTGCCGCCTCCCAGCGTGCCGAGATCCTGCATGGCGCCGCCTTTCCATAGGGAGGCGTGCGTCGAACCCGCAGCGGTATCGGAGTACCCCACACTACATGGCCCGCGGCGTCGATGCCGCTCGAGAAGCTGTTATTGCCGCCTCCCAGGGTCCCCAGATTCCGTATGCCGCCGCCTTTCCATAGGGAAGCGGGCGTCGAACCCGCAGCGGTATCGGAGTACCCCGCCACTACATGGCCCGCGTCGTCGATGCCGCTCGAGCAGTTGTTATTGCCGCCTCCCAGGCTGCCCAGATTCTGTATGCCGCCGCATTTCCATAGGGAGGCGTGCGTCGAACCCGCGGCGTCGATGCCGTACGCGGAACTATTGCCACCTCCCAGGGTGCCGAGATCCTGCATGACGCCATCCTCCCCTGGGGGCGTGGGCCGGACCCTACCAACTGCCGGCCAACGGCGCTGCCAGCGTGCTGCCGGATTACTTGCCGGGACGCCGCCGATATCCGCGTTCGACAGACGAATGGCGTTCCTGACGCCCACCGCATACGTCATTCCCGCGCCTGGCTGAGGGCGTAAACGGCGAAGGATGCGAGCCAGTGTTCGCCGCCGTAATTGCCGGCGGTGACGTGGGGCAAGGCGGTGTCGATGAGTCGCTTCGCGGCGGCGCGCAACTGGCGGGTGCGGGTTCCGTTTTGGGGCAGCGCGTTGGCGATGCCGTAGAGGCACCAAGCGCGGCTGAGCGAGAGGCCGTCGAGATGAACGATTTGATAGTCGCCGCGGTCGGACACTTCGGGTGTTTTGAGGAGATTGGCCAAGCCGGCGGGGGTGATGTAGCGGTTGAACCAGGCCGGGAATTCGGCGCGGCTGAGGACGCGGCGCATTAGGTCGGCGACTTCGAGGCTGGGAGAGAGGAAGTCCGTGCCGTCCGGCTCCTGGATGGCGGTGACGGCGCTGTTGGCGGCGTAGTAGTCCTTGCCGCGCTGGACGATTTGTTTCTCGAAGGCGGCGTGCTGGGCGGCGCGGGCCCAGTCGAGGGCGAAGACGAGGCCGAAGGCGGTATTGGGGTGGACGCCGGTGCGGTTAGGGTAGGTCTGCTTGGGGAGGTAGGCGGTCCAGAGGTCGACGATCAGGTCCGTTAGCGGTTTGATGTTCAGGGCCCATTCGCGGCCTTGCGGGTCGTCCCAGGCGCGGAGTTCCTCATCCAGTTTTAGCAGCCAGGCCCAGCCATAAGTTCGTTCGAAGGTTTTGGCGAGTTTGTAAGTTTGGAAGTATTTCACTTCGCCTTCCAGGGCTTCGGGTTGGAAGCTGGCGGCGAGCACTTTGCGGATTTGAGCTTCCCTGGGGAGACCTTTATTTGTCTTGAGAAGGCGGACGAGCATCCAGTGGCCGTGGACGCTGGAGTGCCAATCGAAGCAGCCGTAGAAGGACGGGTGAAGCTGACGCGGGGAGAGGATGGCGTCGGAACCGCCTTCAATGGTATGAGCGGTTTTGTTGGGATATTCCCGCTGAATGCAGTGGAGCGGCAGTTCGGCAAGGCGGGCGGCGATATCGGGCGTGAGCATCTGGGCGAGCAGGAAAAAGACAGGCATGGCGCCTCGCCTTAGAACGTATACTTCAGCGCCATTTGGATGCTGCGCGGCGGATCGGTGGAGGTAATTCGCCCGAAGTTGGCGGGGGCGTTGATACTGGCGGCGGGACCGCCCCAGTTGACACGATTGAACGCATTGAATAGCTCCGTGCGGAACTGGAGCATATGGCGTTCAAAGAGGTTGAAGTTTTTCTGGATGCTGAAGTCTTCCGAGACGGAGCCATAGGCGCGGAGCAGGTTGTAGCTGGGCGCGGCACTACCGAAGGTGAAGGCCGCGGGCTGGGCCCAAGCGTTGATGTCAAGCTTGCGCTGGCGGGCGGTGTCACCGGGGTCATAGTCACTGCCGCCGACGCCGGTATCGAAGTTCGTGTTCAGGATATTTGGCCGGTTGCCGCCGCCGAACAACGGGATGTTACCGCCGCCGCCAACGAATACGGGGGCGCCGGTACGGAAGTTGTGGATGCCGTTCAACTGCCAGCCGCCGGCGATGAGATTCAGGGCGCGGGGCGCGGCGGACCCGAAGCGTTTGCCTTTTCCGAAGGGCAATTCATAAGTCCAACTGGCGATGGCGACGTGTTTGCGGTCAAACGCGGCGAGCCGCTTTTCGAGATCTCGGTTGCGCGTATCGAGCGGCGCGCCGCCAGCCGCGTCGATTTCGCGGTTGGAGTATCCGGCGCCATGCACGAGCGTCTTCGACAGCGTGTAGGAGAAGAGCATGGAGAAGCCGTTGGAATAGCGGCGCTGCAAGCGCGTCTGCAGCGAGTGGTAGTTGCTGAAGCCGGTGGGCTGGGCCAGGTTGTTGACGCCCGTATATTGCGGGAACGGACGCAACGCCTGGGACACGGAACCGCGGAAGCCCGCATAGGGCGCCCCGACGCCGGCGGCCACGGCCGCGGCGGAGGCGATATCAGCGTTCAGGGTGTTGCCCAGGCGGAGGTAGCCGACGTCAACCTGGTTGAGGTTTTCAAGGCCCGACGGAAGGCGCAGGCTGCGGGAACCGACATAGCCGATGTCGAGCAGGAAGGCGGCGGGCAGCTCGCGCTGTACGTTGAACGTCCAACTGTTGGTGTAGCCGGCTTTGTTAGCGCCGGGGTTCATGTAGTCGATGGTGGCGCCATTGAGCAGCGTAGCGTCCTTGTTCGGGAGTGTGCCGGTGAAAGCGGGGACGCCTTGATCGAGATTAAACGCGGGCACGCGCCCGTTGGAGGTATTGGGGAACGACTGCGGGAAGGTGAAGCCGGCATTGTAGCGGCCGGGGAACTGGCCGATCTGCGTGGCGTTACCGGGCGAGAAAAAGATGCCGAAGCCGGTGCGGACGACAGTCTTCGGGTTGATGGTGTAGGCAAGGCCGACGCGGGGCGAGAACTGGCGGTAGTAGTTTTCGACGATGCGATCCCCGAAGAAGCGGAGCGCGCCGGGGCGGCCACCGGCGCCGGGATTGGCGAGGGCGGGATCGAAACCGGACTGGCGGCCCTCCGTATCGCGAACGGTGGTGGGCAGTTCATGACGGAAGCCGAGGGTGAAGGTGAGCTTGTTATTGACGCGCCAGACATCATCGACGTAGTAGGCATAGAATTCGTTCTGGACGGTCCGTTCGCCCATGGGGAAGAAGCGAATGCCAGAGAATACCTCGCCGAGCAGAAAGCTGGCCCAGGCGTTGCCGAGCTGATTGAAGCGCGGGTCGGTGAGCGAGGAGGTGGACAGGTTGCTGAAGGTGTAAGCGCCGCTGAGGCCGCCGTTCTGCGTGCCGGCGAAGTTGACGAACTTCATGAGCCGTCCTTCCCCGCCGAACTTGAACTGGTGCCGGCCCTTCACCCAGGAGACGCTGCCGACCCAGGCATGACTTATGTTCTTCGAAGGGTCATTCGGCTGCTGGGCGGAGTTGCCGATTTCCAGGCCGCCGTACGTGTTGTTGATGTTGAAAGTCGGATAGCCGGGACTGTCGCGCGGGATGCCGGGAAGCTGAATGGTTTCGTTACCCTTGCGTTCATCGAGGCGGCGGGTGGGGTTGGACAGAGTATAGCCATAGCCGGCGTGGATGAGCACAGTGGGCGACAGGGTGAAGTCGTAGTTCCCGCGGTAATTACTACCCTTCGTGTTGGCCAGGAACCAAGGGCCGAGGGGGCCGCTGGCGCTACCGAGAACGGAGTTGACGAACTGGTCGTTGAGGGACCGCCACATGACAAAGCTGACGCGTTGGCGGTCGGAAAGAAGGTGGTCCGCTTTGACCGACCAGATGTCGTCTTCAACGGGGTTGGCATTGCGGGCGAGGAAGTTGTTGAAGTAGCCGGGGAGGTCCGGGGCGGGGATGAGCGGCGTGGTATTGCGGGCTACGCGGGAGAGACGGTTGGCCGGGATGACGTTGCCGGGGAACGGCGTGCGCGTACCGTCGGCGGTGGTGGTGGCGGGATCGAAGATCGGCAGGACGGCGCCGGCCGAATCAACGTGGCGGGAAAAATCGCCGCCGAGGAATTCGGCGGTGGGCATGCTGACCAGGTTACCTGGCAAGGGCGGGGAGTTGCGGAGGCCGGAGTAGTTGAAGTTGAAGAACGTGCGGTCCTTGCCGTTATAAAGTTTCGGAATCACCAGCGGGCCGCCGAAGCTGCCGCCGTATTCATTGAAGCGGACGATGGGGCGGGTGCGGTTGAAGAATGGCCGGGCGTCGAGCTTGTCGTTGCGCAGAAATTCGAAGAGACCGCCGTGGAACTGATTGGTTCCGGAGCGCAGGGTGTAGTTTATGACACCGAAACCGCGGCCAAACTCGGCGGGGAAGAGAGTGTTCTGTACCTTGAACTCTTCGATGCTTTCGTAGGGCGGCGAGGTTTGAGCGAGGAATCCGGGATTGGAGGAAAGCTGGGCGGAGATGCCATCGATGAGGACTTCCTGGCCGAATTCGGGGCTGCCATTGATGCTCTTGCCCCATTGGGTGCCGACGACGCCGGGCGTGAGAAAGATGAACGTTTCGGGCTGGCGGCGGCCGGAGGCGGCGGTGGTGGAAGCGCCGGAGCCGATTTGAATGGGGAGGTCGAGGAGCGTCTGGCGCTGAAGGACGGTGGAGACCTCCGGCGATGAGGTTTGCAGGGCAATGGAGTTCGAGGAGACGGTGACGGCGTCGGCCGTGTTTCCGACTTCGAGGGTAACGGTGACATCGCTCTGGGTGGCGGTGAGGATGGTGAGCGATTCCTGAACGGCCTTTTTGAAGCCGGTCTGCTCCACTTCGAGGCGGTAAACGCCGGGGAGAAGGCCACGGAGTACGAAGCCGGAAGCGGTCGACTCGGCGGTGACGACCTGGTTGGTGGCCTGGCTCTTCAAGGTGACGCGCGCTCCGGGAACGGCCGCGCCGGAAGGATCAACGACGGTGCCGTTGAGTCCGCCGAGGTTGCCTTGGGCGTGGAGGAAAGTCGTGAGTAGTATGGAGCCGGCGAGGACCAGGAGCGGTTGGGAGATTTTCGACATTACATCCTGATTATGGTTGTACTGCCCCGGAATTACCAGGGGTATTTGGTCCGGCGCGGGTTCCGGCTCTTTTGTTTCCAATAAGTTCTGGGACGCTCCGCGATTGGAGATGGGAAGCAAATGCAGGCCGCGGGCGTTTTTCCGAGGTGATTGTTGCATGGATAGTTTGCCGCTTTTCGCGTTACTCGATGCCTTCGAGATCGTATTCGGGGAAGAAGAGATCGAAGTCGTCCGGAGACACTTGCGGAAGGTTTCGCGGGCGATGAACTGGCCGCCGGCGGCGACGAACTTACATTCGAACTCCTGTTGAAAGTCTTCCTTGGACATGGTTTGGCGCATGGCG